>NZ_CP017715.1:2400000-3000000 GCF_001854125.1 Marinobacter salinus | reverse complement strand
GTTGCCCGGGGTGCTGGACGTGGAAGACGATATGCCCTGGGGCCGGGAGCAGTTGATTTATCAGGTCAGCGCTGCCGGTGAAGTACTCGGCCTGACCACCTCGGATCTGGGGCGGCAATTGCGGGCTGCCTTTGACGGTCGCATTGCCCAGATCTACCAGGACGGCCGGGATGAGGTTGAAGTAAGGGTGCAGTTGCCTCAGGCACAGCGGGAGCGTTTATCCACGATGTCTCAAATGACCGTGCGAGTGCCGGACGGTCGCTTTGTTCCGCTGAGCCAGGTTATGAATCTCGACCACCGGCAGGGGTTTCAGGCCCTGCGTCACGCCGATGGCAAGCTCTCGGTAGAGGTAACCTCGGGGCTGAACACCAGTGTCAGCACCACCGACCAGATCCTGGCCAGCTTGCAGGCAACGGCCCTGCCGGACATCGCCAGCCGGTTCAATGTGCGCTATAGCTTCGAAGGACGTGCGGCGGACCAGCGGGAAACCATGAACGACATGAAGACCGGCCTGATGATTGGTCTTGGCCTGATGTATGTGGTCTTGGTCTGGGTATTCGCGTCCTGGAGTCTGCCTTTGATCGTCATGGCCATTATTCCTTTTGCACTTGTTGGTGGCCTGCTGGGACACTGGCTGATGGGGCTTCAGCTGACCATTCTGTCGCTGTTCGGGTTGTTCGGTCTGTCGGGAATTGTGGTCAATAACGCCATTATTCTCGTAGCTTTCTACAATCAGCAACGGCAGAAAGGACTGGGCATTACCGATGCCCTCAACGAAGCGACAGTCCAGCGGGTCAGGGCGGTTTTGCTGACCTCCCTGACCACCATCGGAGGGCTGCTGCCGCTACTTTTCGAGACCTCGCTGCAGGCCCAGTTCCTGATTCCCATGGCGACATCGATTGCGTTTGGGCTGGGACTGTCGACATTGCTGGTGCTGCTGGTGATTCCGGCCCTGCTGTCCTGGCTTGAGGAGTTCCGGGAGTGGCGGGCTGAGCGCCACGGTACGACCGCACAACTTCTGGGTGCTGAGGACTGACCACGGGATAAAGCATGAACGAGGCGCTGTTAAGCGTTAGCAGACTGGCCAAGAGCTTTCAAAGCGGTGTAGAGCAGATTCCGGTGTTATCAGATATCTCGCTGGCACTGGCCGCCGGTGAATCGCTGGCATTGATGGGCCGTTCGGGGTCCGGGAAAAGCACGCTCCTGAACCTGTTGTGCGGGCTTGAGTTGCCGGATTCCGGAACAATATCGATTGCGGGGAACGTGTTTGACAGCGGTTTGACGAGCAATGGGCATTCCGGGGAACGGCGCTGGGCCGATTTGCGCCGGCAGCACCTCGGTGTGGTGTTCCAGGAGGCCAACCTGATGCCTGCCATGTCGTTGCTGGACAACGTTCGTCTCAGAGCAAAGCTGGCCGGGAAAGATGAGTCGGCTTGTGCCACCTGGCTGGATCGTCTCGCGATCGGCAGCCTTGCGGACCGTTACCCGGACCAGGTTTCAGGTGGCCAGCGCCAACGCGCCGCTCTGGCCATGGTGTTTGCCATGGAGCCTGCCCTGATACTTGCCGATGAACCCACCGGCAGTCTTGACCGGCTGACAGCGGATGAGGTCGCCGACGAATTGTTCCGGCTTCAGTCAGACTTTGGTTGCGGCCTGATCCTGGCTACTCACGATGCCGAACTGGCGGCCCGGTGCGATCAACGGCTGGACCTTGCCCACCGGGCATCGTCTTAGGCCCGCCATGACATTTCTCCCGGCCCTGTTCAGTCACTATCGCCGTCATCCTCTGCAATTGCTGGCGCTCGCTGTCATGATTGTGGTCGCGACCATGCTGTGGACTGGCGTCAGCCACCTTACCGATCAGGCGCGTGCAAGCCTCGGGCAGAGTGAGCGGGCCGTTGCGGAGCGCAGACAGATTGAGCGCACCGATGGCCAGAAGCTCACCGTGCAGGATTTTGTCAGGCTTCGGCGCGACGGGCTCTGTGTCATGCCCTGGCTTGAGGTGGTTCGGCCAGCGCCTGCCGGGCGTGTCATCGGCATTGATCCGCTGGCCGCAGCCTGTTTCGGCAATACCGGAGAAGGCGTCTCCCCCGGGCGTCAGCCTCTGGATGGCAAACCCTTTCTGGACATCAGTGAGGCCGCCGACCTGGCGGATTCCGGTCAGGATGCCCGGTCCGTTCTGTCGTTGCTGGTATCGGACAGGACCGATCCGTCGGCTTTGCCTACCGGGTATCGCGAAACCGCTTTCTCACTGGGGCCGGATACCGGCGAGCTGGGCGACAGTTTCCTGCTCAATCTGGATGCCCTTGGGGTTCTGGTATTACTGATCACTGCGTTGCTCTTGCGCAGTGTTCATCAACTGGGCATGGCGCAACGGCGTGACAGTTTTGCCCTGCTCCATCGGTATGGCGTGCCGCGCCCCTTGCTGAACCGGCTGCTGGTGTTTGAGATTGTCCTGCTTGCGTTGCTCTGCGTTGTCCCCGGCGTCTGGCTGGGCCGGCTTCTGGCCCGAGTCCTGGGCAGTAGCTTCGGCCAGGCGCTGGAAGGTCTGTTTGATATCCCCCTGTATACAGGGCAGGGGGAAAATTGGTTGATCCCGGTTCTGACCATGATGGCGGTGGTTGTCTTTGTCTGTCTTGCTGACATCCTCAAACTTCCGGCAAGGGCCTCTCTGATGCTCTCGGTGGGACGAGTTCGACTACTGGCCCTGGTGGCTCTCCTGGCGGGGTTGGCGCTTGCGCTGTTTGCTGATTCTCTGGTCCTGGTGTTCCTGGCCGTAGCGCTGGTTTTCATGGGTGCTGGAATCCTTTCACCGAGAGCGATCGCAGGTTTTGCGCGCTGGCAGGCCGGGCGTCAGCAGGACCCCCTGAAACGCTGGCGTTATTCGGAGCTGGGTGTTCTTGCCCGACGGCTCATGTTGCCTGTGGTGGCATTGCAGTTTGCGCTGGCAATGGTGCTGGCAGTGCAGGCCCTGGTGACGGTATTCGAGGAGACCTTCGATCAGTGGTTGTCCCAGCGCCTGGCGGCGGATTATTACATTGAAGTGCCGGCAGGTGCTGATGCCCAGCCGGCGGTAGAGTGGCTTCAGGCGCACACGGTGCTTTCAGAAACCGGTGAATGGCATCGGGTGCTTCGGGGTGACGCGCGGATCATTGAAAAAACCGGTGATTACGAGCAATCGGTGGATGTGCTTGCCATCGCTCCCGTGGGACCTCTGCTCACGGACTGGGCCCTGCAGAGTGCCGCCGACAACGCCTGGCAGGCACTCGCTGGCGGGATGGGCGTTATGGTTAACGAGCAACTGGCCCGCCGGCGCGCTCTCGCAGTCGGAGATACTGTCTTGCTCGTTGTTGCCGGCGAAGAACTCTCGTTGTCGGTTCTGGGTGTCTATCCCGATTACGGGCGTCCGGCGGGTGAGGTCTTGCTTAACGCGGCCCGATTGCCGGCGTCGTTTGAGCCATCCTTCGAAAGTTTTTCCATCAGCCCGGGACGGGCCAGCATTGATACGCTCAGAGTTGGCCTGAAGCAGGTCTGGAATACGGAGCAGGTTACTGTTCGGGATAACAAACGGGTGCGTGCACTGGCGGATGCCGTGTTTGACCAGACCTTCCTGTTGACCCGGGCGATCACGTTCCTGACGCTGGTCCTTGCCGCCGCCGCACTGCTTATTATGGGGTGGGTGTTCTTCTCTACTCGCGTCTGGTATTTCCGTTTGTTGGCCGTGTGGGGCCTGCGTAGAAGAGAGCTGGCCGGTCAGTTGGTGAAACTGGCGGTAGCCCTGACCGTGGGCACGGCTGCACTGGCGCTCCCTCTTGGAATCTGGCTGACCTGGGTGCTGGTCCATCGCATCAATCCACTGGCGTTTGGCTGGTCCCTGCCAATGGCGGTGTACCCTGAATTCTGGCTGGAGCTGGGAATGCTCAGCCTGGGAATCGGGTTGAGCATTGCTGCCTTGATGGGGCGTCAGCTAAGGCGGCCCACAACGATACCAACGTCCGCCAGTGGGCTGGCCGGAGGGGAACGATGAGGCCTTGGTGGCTTTTGCTCTGGGTTGCTCTGGCTGTTGCCGGATGTTCCGGTGAATCGGAGGATGCCGGCTTTGCCGGCCTTGCCAGCGGCAGCAAAGCCGGCCCACAGTCGTCATTCCTGCAGCCCGGACCGGGCGACCGGCTGCACTTCCCGGAGGACTTTGGACCCCATCCCCGGCACCGGATTGAATGGTGGTACCTGACCGCCAATCTTGAGACATCCGATGGGCGCCCCCTGGGAGTGCAGTGGACCCAGTTCCGACAGGCCATCCAGCCCAGACCTGCTGACCAGTTGCCGCCCTCTCCTTCCCGTTGGCCGCTCCAGGCAGCATGGATGGCCCACGCCGCCATCAGTCTCGATGGCCAGCACCTGTTTGCCGAGAAGCTTGCCCGGGGTGATATCGGTCATGCCGGCGCGGTGGCAGATCCCTTCAGGGTTTGGCTGGATGACTGGCAACTCGATCAGCAGCGGGAGCCCGGCAATTGGCGATTGCAAGCTGGAGCCCCCGACTGGTCCTATGATCTGCAATTACGTATCGAAGGTAATCCTGTGGCCCACGGTGACAATGGCTTCAGCGCTAAATCTGCCAGTGGTGAAGGTTCCATGTACTTCAGTCTGGTGGATATTGCCATTGAGGGAAATGTGACGGTGGAGGGGGAAACACTGGCGGTAACTGGCCGGGGCTGGTTTGATCGCGAGTGGAGCAGCCAGTTCCTGAAAGCCGGCCAGCAGGGTTGGGACTGGTTTGCGCTGCACCTGGATTCCGGCGACAAACTCATGGTGTTTCGTTTGCGGGATGACGGCGAGGCGTTTGAGTCCGGAACCTGGATTCCTGCAAATGGGAGCCCCAGGGCGTTGTCAGCCAGTGAAATAGTGCTGACGCCTCTGGCGTTCAGTGGGCAGACGCCGGTTCGCTGGCGACTTCAGTTACCTGACTATCAGGTCGATATTACCGTGGCGGCTCCGGCCGGAGACTACCGCAATACCGGGCTTTATTCCTACTGGGAAAGCCCGGTCAGCCTGTCGGGAAGCCATTCAGGCGAGGGCTATATGGAACTGACTGGCTATGATCAAGAATAGCCAGTCAACCGAGGCCCGGTGGCTCGAGGCTTGAAAACAGCTCCTGGATACCCTGGTGCCACTGCTGTCTGAGGGTATGGAAATAGTCGCACTGTTCTTCCACCCGGTCGGTAAAGCAGGGCTTGAGTCCATCCTTTCGATAGATTGCCACGTCCAGGGGCATGCCCACGGACAGATTGCTTTTCATGGTCGAGTCAAAGGAGATCAGTGCGCACTGGTAAGCCCGGTCCAGGGTTGTCTGGAAGTTCACGATCCGGTCGATAATCGGCTTGCCGTATTTTGATTCGCCGATCTGGAAATAGGGCGTTTCCTCGGTGGCCTCAATGAAATTACCTTCCGGGTAGATGTTGAACAGGCGGTGCGATTCGCCTTTGATCTGACCGCCAAGAATCAGCGAACAGCTGAAATCCACCTGGTGGAGCTTGCCATCCGGATTGTCCCGTTTGATAACTTCCCGCATGGTCTGGCCGACGATTTCTGCGGTTTCGAACATGGAGGCGGTATTCAAAACATTCGCTATGTCGGTGCCTGCCCGCCGCTCAAGCAGACTGATGACGCTCTGGCTGGTGGCCAGATTGCCCGCTGACAACAGCACCAGCTCGCGCTCCCCTGGCTGCTCGAACACGTGCATTTTGCGAAATGTGGAAATCTGGTCGAAACCGGCGTTCGTCCGGGAGTCGGATGCGAATACAAGCCCGTCGGCCAGTCGCATCGCTACGCAATAGGTCATGAAGCCCTCCTGATAAGGCTTTTTCAAACGAGCGTAGTCTAATCATAACCCCCGGTCGGGTGTGAGTGGTTTATTGTCGCATTTTCAGGTTTTTTGTTACTGACTGCCGGTCGCTTTCGTAACCCAGGCCCTGGTTTCCATGTGTTCCATGCCGCCACCGCTACGCACTCCCCGCACAGGGGCAGCATCCCGATAGTCGAGACCGACGGCGAGTTTGATGTGACTTTCTGCCACATTCAGGGTGTTGACCACATCAAAGGTATGCCAGTTGCTGCCAATCCAGGCTTCGGCCCAGGCGTGAGTGGCAACGTGATCATCGCTGGTCGAATGTATATAGCCGCTGACGTACCGGGCCGGAACGCCAATATGCCGGCAGCAGGCAATGAAAATATGGGTGTGGTCCTGACACACGCCGGCGCCCAGCTTGAAGGCTTCGCAGGCGGTATGGGTGACGGTCGTGGCACCGGGCATGAACGCAATGTGCTCGCGAAGGTGCTTCATCAGACGCACGAGGCTGCGCTTGTTGGAGGAGTATTGGCTGGCGAACTTCTTGAGGGCCTTGTCCGTTTCGGTCAGCACCGTGTGCCGCAAAAATACCTGGGGCGGGAAGGGGGAGTCGTCGCGGGTCAACGGCTTGCCGGTGAGGTCCACCACGCCCTCTGCTGTCAGGACGATTTCCGGGACGGCTTCATCGAAGGTCATTACGGTTACCGGGTTGCCGAACCCATCCGTCATCTGGCTGGTTTCGCCCGGCGTGTGGAGTTTCCAGTCGTGGATTCGCTGCTGTGGCGTGTTGCGCGGTGTCAGCCGGATATACTGAATGCTGTTCTGAACCGGGGTTTCGTAGGTATATCGCGTCTCGTGACGAATGTTGAGTCTCATTGTTACCACCCCATGTAATCTTTCTGGATTTGCCCGGCAATACCCTGAATGCGATCAAGAAAGTCCACCAGGTACTCATTGAGGCCGCGCTCCGCGATGTAGTCGCGGTCACCATAATGAATGTTGGCGTATAAACTGGAGGCCAGCCGTCGGGAGCGCTTTGCGTCTCCGCTTTCGACCTGCTCGAGCAGGCTGGCGATTTCCTTCAGGCAGCCATGCAGGGACCGGGGTACGTCGGGCTCCAGAATAAGCAGCTCAGCAACGTTCATGGGTTCCAGGTTATGGCCATAGGTGTTCTGATAAGCCTCGAAGGCCGCCAGGGAGTGCAGGACCGCGGTCCACTCAAAGAATGCCTGGGTGGCTTGCTGCTCCATAGCCCTCATGGCCATGACATGACGGATGTCGAGCACTCTTGCCGTTGTGTCAGCACGCTCAATAAACGTGCCGAGGCGCAGGAAGTGGAAGGCATCGTTTCGTAGCAGCGTGCCGTAGGCCGCCCCCCGGAACATGTGGGACCGTTCACGGACCCAGTCAAAAACGGTGCTGGCATTGGACTCCGTCACCCCCTTCTTGCGAAGTTCCTTGAGCTCGAGCCAGGCCTGGTTGATGCTCTCCCAGACATCGGCAGACAAATTTCCGCGGACATGCAGGGCATTGTCACGGGCACTGCCAATGATGTTGTAGACGCTTGCAGGGTGGCGGTCATCCAGCAGCAGGAAGTCAATCAGGTTCTGTGGCGTGATCTCTTTATAGTGTTCAAAGAAGACTTCCCGGGTTCCGGACACCAGCAAGGGTACCGAGAGCTGTTCCACCCGATCTTCCGGCACATCAATCAACGCCATGGTGAGACTGACGTCAAGCAGTCGTGCCTGGCTTTCTGCCCGCTCCAGATAACGGGCCATCCAGAACAGGCTGGAGGCAGCGCGGCTCAGCATAAGTCATCCTCCATTACCCAGGTGTCTTTGGTGCCGCCGCCTTGTGACGAGTTCACCACGAGAGAGCCTTTTTTCAGGGCGACGCGGGTGAGGCCGCCGGGCACCATCTGTATTTTCTTTCCTGACAGCACGAACGGACGCAGGTCCAGGTGCCGGGGCGCGACGCCCTCATCCACAAAGGTCGGGCAGGTGGACAGGCTGAGTGTGGGCTGGGCAATGTAATCCTGCGGCCGGGCCTTCAGCAGGCTGCGGAAAGTCGAGAGTTCTTTTTTGCTGGCCTTGGGGCCGATGAGCATGCCGTAGCCGCCTGCGCCCTGAGCCTCTTTTACCACCAGCTCAGGCAGGTGATCCAGCACGTATTGCAGATCTTTTTCCTTGCGACACTGCCAGGTGGGGACGTTTTTCAGGATCGGCTCCTCGTCCAGATAGAACCGGATCATGTCAGGAACATAGGGATAAATGGACTTGTCATCTGCCACACCGGTGCCCATGGCGTTGGTGAGTACAACATTGCCCGTGCGATAGGCTGCATAAAGTCCGGGCACGCCCAGCATTGAGTCCGGATTGCCAGCCAGCGGATCCAGGAAGTCATCATCGACACGGCGATAAATAACATCCACCTGCTGAGGGCCCACCGTGGTTTTCATGTAAACCTTGTTCTGGTGTACGAAGAGATCCGCGCCCTCCACCAGTTCCACACCCATTTGACGTGCCAGAAAGGCATGCTCGAAATAGGCACTGTTGAAGCGCCCGGGTGTAAGTACGACGACGGTAGGATCGGGTTTTAGTGACGCCGCCCGCAGGGTTTCCCCCAGCAGATTGGGGTAGTGGTCAATGGGCGCGACCGGAGAGTGGGCAAACAGTTCCGGGAACAGCCGCATCATCATGCGCCGGTTTTCCAGCATGTAGGACACACCACTGGGGCAGCGGAGGTTGTCCTCCAGCACATAAAAGTCGCCGTCGTTATGGCGGATCAGGTCGATACCGGCAATATGGGAGTACAGGTTGCGCGGCAGTTTCAGGTCCTGCATGCCGGGCTGGTACTGGGGGTTGGCAAACACCTGCTCGGCACTGATGACGCCGGCCCGGACAATGTCGTAGCCGTGGTAGATATCGAACAGGAAACGATTGAGTGCCTGCACCCTCTGGCGCAGCCCGGCCTGAAGTTTCTGCCAGTCGCTGGCGGATATGACCCTTGGAATGAGGTCAAACGGAATCAGGCGGTCTGCCCCCTGGTCCTCCCCATAGACGTTGAAGGTGATACCGAGTCGCTGGAACAGTACGTCGGCTTCCCGTCGCTTTTCCGCGATCAGGTCTTCATCCGCGTTGACCAGCCACTCTTCGAGCATCTTGTAATGAGATCGCACCCGGTTGTCTTGATCGAACAACTCGTCATACAGGCCTTCGTCTGGTGTCTGAATCAGCATGATTCTGCTCGTCTCCCTTGACCGTGCCAGTGGGTTTGGCACCTATGGGAACAATAGGCAGCAAAAGGCGGGCCAGTCGGTGTGGATTTGCTCTTATTATTGCCTTTTAATGAAAGGCGACCGCCGGACATCTGTCAATTGGGGGCATGTAAAATAAAACAGGCGGCCAGATGGCCGCCTGTTAAATGCATCAGCAAACCCGACGTTTATTCGACGGCTGTTGCGCCGATGCGGTGGATGCTCAAGTCCGCCCCATTGAATTCTTCTTCCTCGGTCAACCGCAGGCCGGAGACGGCCCTGACTGCGCCATAGACGATCAGGCCGCCAACAAAGGCAACAACGACACCTGCAACCGCGCCGATGAGCTGGGACATCAGGCTGACTCCGCCGAGGCCACCCAGAGCTTCCTGGCCAAAGATGCCGCAGGCAATGGCGCCCCAGACACCACAGACACCGTGCAGGGGCCAGACACCCAGAACATCGTCCAGGCGCTCGATCTTGTCCTGGGCCCATTCGAACAGGTAGACAAAAACGCCGCCAGCCACTGCGCCCGTGATGAGTGCACCAACAGGATGCATGAGATCGGAGCCAGCGCACACGGCGACCAAGCCAGCCAGCGGGCCGTTGTGAATGAAGCCAGGGTCTTTCTTGCCCAGCACCATGGCCACGAGAATGCCACCGACCATCGCCATCAGGCTGTTGACGGCGACCAGACCACTAATGCCATCAAGGGTCTGGGCAGACATGACGTTAAAGCCAAACCAGCCGACGGTCAGGATCCAGGCGCCAAGGGCCAGGAATGGAATGTTTGACGGTGCGAAGGCAACCACACGGCCATTCCGATAGCGGCCGTTTCGGGCGCCCAGCAGCAGGATAGCGGCGAGCGCGACCCAGCCACCCACAGCATGCACTACAACAGAGCCGGCAAAGTCATGGAAAGCTGCACCAAACTGGGTCTCCAGCCAGCTCTGAAAGCCAAAGTTACCGTTCCAGATCAGGCCTTCGAAGAAGGGATAAACCAGCCCGACAATCAAACCGGAGGCGATCAGCATCGGATAGAATTTGGCGCGCTCCGCGACACCGCCGGAGACGATGGCCGGAATGGCTGCAGCAAAGGTCATCAGGAAGAAAAACTTCACCAGTTCATAGCCATTGCCGGCGGTCAGCTCAGCGGCTCCGGTCATGAAGTGGCTGCCATAGGCAACATAGTAGCCGACGAAGAAATAGAGTACTGCAGAGACGCCGAAATCGGTCATGATTTTGACCAGGGCGTTGACCTGGTTCTTGTGGCGAACGGTGCCCACTTCCAGGAAGGCAAAGCCGGCGTGCATGGCCAGTACCATGATGGCACCGATAAGAATAAAGAGTGTGTTGGCGCTTTCGGTCAGGGTGTGTACTGCACTCGTGATGTCCACGGGTTTTTCGCTCCTGATGTTGTGTTTGTCAGCCTCTGTCGGGCTGTCTGTGCATTGGTAAGGTGCACAACAAGCAATTGGTGTTCCAAAATAATGCAAATCAATGACGGGCAGGAGCTTGGCCGAATGCCAGGACGCTAGTGGGAGACGTGACGGGGTATTTGTGCACTAATGAGGTGCAATTCTGGCAGGCATGCACTGAATTGGCTGCATGAAAGGCTCTGATGGTTACCAGCTGATTTCACCCGGAGGCGTACTTCCGGACTCGATACCGATGACGGCCTCCTGATCCCGGGATCCAGACTCAATCAGTTCTTTCAGCTCTATTTCCTGCTCCTGCAGTGGACCGGAAAGGTCAATAATAATTTCCACCCGGCGGTTCTTGGCGCGGTTTTCAGCGGATGAATTTGGAACACGGGGTTCGGTATCGGCAAGCCCCTTGACCGCCAGCCGGGTGGGCGCGACATCCCCGGTGGCCAACAGCACATTGGCGACAGCGGCGGAGCGTGCCGCAGACAGGTCCCAATTGCTGTAGAAACGCGCGGTGCGGATAGGGACATCGTCAGTGTGCCCTTCAACCGTCAGTTCGCCGGGAATATTGGCCAGCACTTTGGCCATCTCAAGCAGCAGCCCTTCAAACTCCCATGTCAGTTCCGCGGAGCCGGACGGAAACGAGCCTTTTTCCTCTACCCGGATCACAATGCGGCGCTGGTCCTGTGCGACATTGATCCGGCCATCACGGATTGCTTCTTCAAGCACTGTCATGATCTGCTCGGTGCTCTGATCCATGGTTTCCTGCATGGCCGACTCCACCGACTGCTCTGTCGGGCTTTTCAGTGTCTGGAGTTCGGGTTGCTGGTCTGTTGTGGTCTGCTTGACCTCATTAACCACGGTGGGCTCTGGTGGTGCGGGGGAGAACTTGTCAAAAATGGGGCTGGTGCCTTGCGGGATTTCGAGCGCCGGTACTTCGCGCTGAACACCGAACGCCTGGGAAAGCTCACCTGCGATCTGCTTGAACTTCTGGGCATCAATCTCCGAAAACGACAACAGGAGAACGAAGAAACACATCAGTAGCGACATCAGGTCCGCAAATGTCACCACCCAGGCTGGGATTCCCGGTTTTTCCTCTTCAGGTAATTCGTCCATGGATTATCCGCCCGCAGCTTCCGGCTCAGCGACCTTGTTGCGCTCTTTTGGTGGCAGGTAACTGGAAAGCAACTGCTCAATGACCCTCGGGTTGGTGCCTTCCTGGATCGCCACCAGCGCGTCGATATAAAGCGACTGCATGCGAGCCTCTTCGGTCATCCGCAGTGACAGTTTGTCTGCGATGGGCGAGGCAATCATTGTCGCCAGCATGGCGCCATAAAGCGTGGTCAGCAGTGCAACGGCCATGGCTGGCCCGATGGATTTGGGGTCTTCCATGTTGGACAACATCTGCACCAGGCCAATCAGTGTTCCGATCATCCCCATGGCTGGGCCGACATCCGCCAGGGCGGTAAAAACCTTGGCGCCGGAGCGGTTGTGGTCGAGCGTCATCAGCCGCTCTTTGCTGAGCAGTTGTTTGATGGTTTCGCCATTCTGGCCATCCACCAGCATCTGCACTCCCTGCCCGAGAAAGGGCGACTCTACATCCCGGCCTTCAAGGCCAAGTACCCCCTCTTTGCGGGCCACCTGGGCGACGTCCACCAGCTCGTCGATGGCGGAACGGGTTTCGGGGAGTTTGAACTTGAAGGCGCGGATGGCCGCTCCGAAGGCACCAAAGAACTGGGAGAAGCTGAACTTCGCCAGCACCACCAGCACGCTGCCCCCGAGAACAATCAGAAGAGACGGACCGTTGAGAAAAACATCGGGTGATACTCCGAGGATAACGGCTGATGCGATCAGAACGATGGCCCCAACGAGGCCGATCAGGGTGGCGAAATCCACGTTTTCTCCGGAGGCAGGTGTTTGGTTAATGGTCGGGGGTTGAGATTACCGGTAGTTCACTATTCAATCAATTGGATTGAGGCGATTGGCTCAGATCTTCCGTGTGTTCCTTCCACGCCGCATAGCGATGAAGGTCCGACTCAACCATCTTCAGGCACAGGGCTACTACCCCGGCATCGTCCAGGAAACCGAAACCGAGAATGATATCGGGAATAACATCCAGCGGGTTGAGAACGTACAGCAGGGCCCCGGCGACAGCCGCGATGGTTTTCCAGGGTACGCTGCGGTAGTTGCCGTTCCAGTAGTCACGGACCATCGAGAACATCAGTTTGATGTCGGCGCTGAAGCGTTTGAGCTTGCCGCTGTTCTTTACCTTCTCTTCAATAGCCCGCTGGCGCTCAAGCAGGCTTTCAAGGTCTTCGCGATGAACCTTTTCTGCCTCTGATTTCAATTGCTTCTCAGCATTTTTCTGGCTGAACAGGGCCATGAAACATTGTCCTTTACGCTGACGAATTGTGAGGGCGTATGATCGCCCAGGACTGATGGTTTTGCCAACGGTCGATCGCCAACTGACGTGTTGGCTACCCGACAAAAATACGTTTGGCCAGGCCCGCACCACGCCAACCCCGGATGGCGAGCGTTGTCACCAGGCCGCCGATCATTGCGCCCACCACGCCGCAGGTCAGAACATCCTGCCCGGTCAGATAGAGCCCCGGGATATCGGTCTTGGGCTTCAGCCAGTCCTGCTCAAACCGTTCCGGGGTGTGGTCAAGGCCGTAGAGTTCGCCCCGCCCGTATCGGCAGAACCAGGCTGTGGACAGTGGTGTGGAGGTTTCGACATAGTCGACCTTGCCGCGTAACTGGGGCAGTTTTGCGTACATGACCTCCAGCACCTGGTCAGTGATGCGCTCCTTCATCGCTTCATAATCTTCACCACGCTTGCCCCAGATGGTGTCAGCCCAGGGCTCGAACATCTCCCAGGTGGTGGGCGCGACAATTTCGATGGTTGAGGTGCCGGGCCACCGGTTCTGGTAATCCGGGTCTTTGGCCGCCGGGAACGATATGTAGACCACCGGGAACTCGCTGTGCTCGGGATTCTTGATGAATTTCTGGACATTACCGTCGTGGTCAGCACTGGGGTAAATCCAGAAATTGGTGCGGGGCAGGCCAAGCTGTTCCGGCGTGCCTTTAAGGCCGATATACAGCCCAATGTGCGGCATGGAAGGCGTTATGTGCTCGCGCTTGCTGTGGTAACCGGCGTTTTCCGCAACATCCTCCGGCAGCAGTTTTTCAAAGGTATTGATGATCCCGGCGTTGCTGATGACCAGTGGCGCCCGGATTTCCTCACCGTCGGCCATGCGAACGCCGGTGGCCTTGCCCTTTTCAATCAGGATGTCCGTGACATCGGCGTAGGTGAACACTTCTCCGTCGGGTTCCTGGATCACCGGAATGATGGTTTTGGCAATCTCGGAGGCACCGCCCACAGGGTAAAAGCCTCCGTAAAGGTAGTGCTTGGCAATCAGGGCATGGACCATGAAGCTGGACTGTTTCGGGGTGACACCGCAGTCGCCCCACTGGCCGGTGATGGCGCCAATCAGTTCCTCGTTGTCGGTCAATTCCCTCAACACCTCCCAGGTGGTCTTGTTGAAACAGTCCGGCAGAGCAATATCTAACCCCTTGTGCACTACCGGGCCGAGGATTCCGGGCGTGAGTTTGGATAACGTGTACCACTGCATGCCATCGGCAACTTTTCCAAGCAGCTCGACGTAGCGGTCGATGGCCTCCTGTTCATCCGGGAAGGCGCTGAGCAATGAAAGCCTTAAGCCCTCTTTGCCGGCCCGAAGATTAACGACCTTGTCGCCAAGGAAAAACCGGTCGTAGTTCTCGTCCATGGGGGCCCATTTCAGTTTGCCCTCGGTGATATAGTCGAACAGCCGACGACCGAGGGTGTTGGGCGAGCCCATATCGCCGATATAGTGGACACCCACGTCCCACTCATAGCCATTGCGGGCATAACTGTGGGTGTAGCCGCCGGCCGTATAATGCTGCTCCAGAACGAGGATCTTTTTGCCGGCCTTGGCGAGGCAGGCCGCGGTGGTCAGCCCACCTATGCCGGAGCCGATCACGATGGCGTCATAAGGTCCCGTGAGCCGGTTAGCCCGGTAACGGGTGCCGATGCGAATCGTGCTTGGCTTGAGCTTCACTTTTGCGTTTTCTTTTGATTCGCTGTTCACCACCATGCTTTTCCCCACATTTCCGGATTGGCCCAGTTTCTGGGATTGTTCCAGGCCCGTTTATGGTTGTATGTGTCCAGGTTGTATGTGTACAGCGTCAGCGGGCCCTTATCGCTGTCCAGTTCTGCGTGGCGCCGGAACCCCAGACCGATAAAATCGGTAAAGGCCCAGTCCGGCGCCTCACCAACCAGGACGGCAATCTGATGAGTGCCATAATTACGTATTTGCCCGAGCAATAACGCGCCCTCGTCATGGGGCAGGTGCTCAAGGGTGTCGGAGATCAACGCCAGGTCCTGAACGATGTCCAGCTTCAGCGTGGCATTAGGGTCAGAGGTGTCCAGCGTCCTGATGCGGGATCCTTCTTTATGTTGCTGCCACATCTCGGCGACCTCGCCGGCGATCGAGCCACAACAAAGCAGTGTTTCGGGCCGGGCAGTGTCGATGATCCGCGCGAGGGTTTCCCGGGGTGTGCTGGTGTCTCTGGATGCTGTCATGAAATGGGCCAGTCCGCTGCGTCCACTGTGTGTAATCCCACCGGCTGATCTGCGTGGCCACCCCATCGATCCACAAACGTGTCGAGGGGATCATACTGTTTGGCCTGTTTTTCCAGATTGAACTGCCTCAACCCGCGGGGGTCAGCACCTACGCCGGCCAGGTATTGCCAGTTGCCATAGTTGCTTGCTACATCATAGTCGATCAGTTGCTCTTCAAACCATGCCGCGCCATATCGCCAGTCCAGCTCCAGCTCGTTGACAAAACAGCTTGCCACCAGTTGCCTGGCCCGGTTGCTCATGTAGCCGGTTTCACGAAGCTGGTTCATGGCGGCGTTTACCAGAGGGTATTCGGTATTGCCCTGGCACCAGGCCTTGAACCGGTGTCCATAAAATGTGGCGGGGCGGCGTTTTCGCTGAACACCGTCACGGCGAAAAAGATTGACGCCGTGCTTCAGCGCGTACCAGTAAAAATATTCCCGCCAGAGCAGTTCGAACCAGAGCCAGTAGGTGGACTCGTTTTTGGTTTCGCTACGTTCATATTCTGTGATGGTGTCTGCCACTTCCCGGACCGACAGCGAGCCGTTGGCAAGCCATGGTGAAAATTTGGAGGAGGCGCCCCAGGTGTCGAGCGCATTGCGGGTTTCCTTGTAGGTGTCGACAGCATGGGTGACGAACAGGAAGTCCCGGAGTTGTTGCAGCCCCGCCTCTTCGCCCCCGGTAAACCGGAGCGGATGTTGTGGCTCGGCAATGGGTGGGCAGCTGCCCCGGTTGTCTTCAGGGAATCCTGGAGGTGGCGGCAGGGCTGTCAGGGTGCGTATGCGTAAACGCTCGGAACAGCGTTCGCCGGTTTTCTCGACCAGTTTTCGGAATTGGGAAAAGGTATCCGGCAGATCCCCCAACTCCATGGGCAGGGAGCCCTCGGTAAACAGACTCAGGGTTTCGAATTGCTGGAACAGGGTGTCCGGTTTCCGCTCCTTGATCATCTGCCATTGCCGGGCTTCGTCGGTGCCTGGCTGTCGGGAACGGATCACTCGCTGGATTCCGTGAGCCTGCACCAAGGCGGGAATCACGGACTCGGGCTCGCCAAAGGCGATATGCAGGCGCTGTCCCAGTGGTCTCAGAGTGCGCTCCAGTGCCATCAGGCTTTGCCAGAGGAAACGCCAGCGATGATCGCCCATGGCTTTGCTCTGCAGCGGACCGGGCTGGAACCAGCGCGGATCGACCACATAAACGCACAGCACCATGTCTGATTTCGAGGCGGCCAGCAGAGCTGCGTTATCATGCAGGCGAAGGTCCCGTGTAAACCAGTAAAGCGTATGCAACGTAAAAGCTCCTCAACCTCAAGACTGTGCCTTCTAAATACGTTTCAAGTTCAGAAAAGATTTTGAATAACATCGACAACGCCAAGTCGGCTAAAATGATTCAAACACGTAACGCCTGAAATGTCGCAGCCCCAAGGGTGCGATCCGATATTAAAGGAGCCTGACAGTGATCAAATCCCGCGCCGCGGTGGCCTTCGAAGCCAACAAACCGCTCGAAATCGTTGAAGTCGACGTTGCCCCGCCCCAGGAAGGCGAGGTTCTGGTGCGCATCGTTGCCACCGGTGTTTGCCATACTGACGCCTACACGCTCTCGGGCGCCGATCCCGAAGGCCTGTTTCCAACCATCCTCGGCCACGAGGGTGGCGGTATTGTTGAAGCGGTCGGCCCCGGCGTTACCGGACTGGAAGTGGGTGACCACGTTATTCCCCTGTATACCGCCGAATGCGGCAAGTGCAAGTTCTGCACCTCTGGCAAAACCAACCTCTGTGGCGCCGTGCGGGCGACCCAGGGCAAGGGCGTCATGCCGGACGGTACCTCCCGCTTCTCCTACAATGGCCAGCCGCTGTATCACTACATGGGCTGCTCCACCTTCTCCGAGTACACCGTGCTGCCGGAAATCTCCCTGGCCAAGATCCCCAAGGAAGCCCCCCTGGACAAGGTCTGTCTGCTGGGTTGTGGCGTCACCACCGGTATTGGCGCGGTGCTGAACACCGCCAAGGTTGAGGAGGGTGCAACCGTCGCTATCTTCGGTCTGGGTGGCATCGGCCTGGCCGCCATCATCGGTGCCAAGATGGCCAAAGCCGGCCGGATCATCGGCGTCGACATCAACCCGGGCAAATTCGACATTGCCAAACAGCTGGGTGCCACAGATGTGGTCAATCCCAACGACTACGACAAGCCGATTCAGGAAGTGATTGTCGAGATGACCGACGGCGGTGCCGACTACACCTTCGAGTGCGTGGGCAATGTGAAACTGATGCGTGCGGCGCTTGAGGCCTGTCACAAGGGCTGGGGCGAATCCACCATCATCGGTGTCGCCGGTTCCGGCGAGGAAATCAGCACCCGTCCGTTTCAGCTGGTCACCGGTCGGGTCTGGCGTGGTTCAGCGTTCGGCGGTGTGAAAGGCCGTACCGAACTGCCGGGCTATGTGGAAAAAGCCGAAAAGGGTGAGATTCCGCTGGATGTGTTTATTACCCATAACATGCCACTGGAGGATATCAACAAGGCCTTCGACCTGATGCATGAGGGTAAGAGTATTCGGACGGTTATTCATTTCTGATATCGTCGGGAGCAGGTCAGCTTAGTCTGGCTTGCTCCTTAATGATGGTATTTCGGTGCGAGGTACTCCGCTTAACGGTACTTTCTGTCCTTCAGCGGAAATAACCAGAATGCAAACCAGCGGGTCATCCTCGGCATGAGCACATAGCTCATCAACAACATCACCACTATGGTCACGAGCATTGTCCGCAAAAGAAGCGGCACCTGTGCCAGCAAGTCCCCAAACAGCACGAAAACGAGCGTGACCGACGGGTAAAGGGCAAGCCAGCTGACAATGGTCATCTTCCATTTTGGCGGCGGCTTCACCGGATTCTGGCCCGGCAATGTAAACCAGGTCACGATGCCCGAGGTAACTTCCCGCTCACTGGGCTGTACCAGCAGACTCTCTATCTGCTCCAGCAACTCTGCTCGCTCCTCGGAAGCTTCCCAGGCAGCCAGCGATTCCCGGTCACGGAACTTGAACACGATGCGGTATTCCGGATCGTCCGGTGAGGCAGGCCTGAACATGGCAGTACCGAGATACCCCGGAAAACGGGAGGCCCGTTCCGTCATTTTGCTGCTCAGAGCCTCAAATGCTTCCTGATTGCCCTTTTTGACCCGACGGGAGACGACAACCGTCAGGGGCTCCATTGAGTTTTGTTCGCTGGTGGGTGACTGGTTATCGGTCATGTTCGATATCCTCAATAATCCAAAAAAGGGGCCCGCATAAGCGGGCCCAATGGAGAAGCAACAAGGATCCCTGGATCAGCTTCCGGTTGCCCGGAGGTGTTGAACGTTGAACATTTGTGGCGGTGACAGCTCCGGATCAACCTGTCCCTTGAACTGGCCGGTGGTGCAGTGGCTGGCCTGAACATCGATCATGCTGAAGCTGTCATCGATGGAGACACCGCTGCCCTTGTTCTTCGGCAGGTGGTGGTCAGGGTGGGCCTGGCCAATGGTGAAGGTCTTCCACAGGCTGCCTTTACGGTCATAGGACACGGTACGGGGAATGGTGAAGGTCTGGGCATCGATGTAGTGAACCCGCTTGGACAGTGGGTGGCTTTCATCCACCGGTGCCGCTTCAACCTCGTACACCTTGCGTAACTGCCAGGTGATGTCCGGGAAGCAGCCACCCTGGCCACTGAACGCTACAACCTGATAACCGTCGCTGTCGCTGTGGGTTTCGGAATCCAGCGTCAGGTCGTTGTGGTTGTAGAAGGGCATCAGCATGTAACGGGTGCCTTTGTAGGTCCAGTCCATGTCCGAGATACGACCGTTGTAGCCTTCGAAATCCTCGATCATCAGATCAGACCCGAGGAAAGCGTCGGTGACCTGGCCGGTCGCGAGACGACGAACCCGGCGCTGGAAGCCCAGGTAGAGCCAGGAGTTGTCCCGCTTGAGGTCATCCGCAGCCCGGTGAATCAACAGCTGGGTATTGCGCACGTCGGCGGGGTCCAGAACCTGAACGTAGATGGCGCGGAACAGGTCAGACGGGTTCGGGGTGATTTCCGGCGTCGGCTCCTGGATCACCCGGCCCTTGTAGTTCAGGAAGTGGAAGTTGAACTTGATGGTGCGCTCCACTTTGGCGGAATCCATGTCCCGGTACTTCCAGTAGAACGGGTAAATGGCGGCGCTGTCACCCCAGTTGTAGCCATACTTGTAGTTCCAGGCGAGTTTTTCGCCGGCCCTTGGGTCGTTGGCATCCGGCTCCTGCGGGAACGGTCGGCCAGCCTGCCAGCCACTGATTTCACCGACCTGATCGCCCAGCGTTACGTTACCGAGCCCCGTACGGGTTGCTTCAACGTAATTCTCGTTCAGATCAAACGATGTCGTTGCGCCAACCTCAATGGAGGTCCAGCCATTTTCAATGAAGGTGTAGAACGCCGGGTCGATAACATCCTTGAATTCGGCCACGTTGGATTGGTCAATGGTCATGCCGGCGTTCAGCCCCTCCTCGGTCGGAACGCTGTTCGCATAGGGATAGAACGAGTTGTTCACGATTTCCTCGCTCGCCTGCACGTGAGCCGCGAGCATGCCAGTGGCAAGGCCGGCGGTCAGGCAGCGGACAAGGAGTGTTTGTTTTGTTTTCATCATTTTCGTCCTCTCGATTTAGAAGCTGTAACGTGCAGTCAGCTGGATTTCGTCTTCTTTCTGGGCCATGCCGATGGGGCCGGACTGGAAGCGTCCGAGCGGCTCGTAACCGGAAAGACCGGCAGTCTCGCCAGCGGGTTGGCCAGGATAGGCTGCGGTGAACGGGTCCCATGGGTTACAGGTGCGGCAGTCGTCAAACTTGCGGGCACCATCGCCAACTTTGACGTTGGCGCCGGCGGTGAGCCTGAAGTTGTCATTGACCAGCCATTCGATGCTCGGTGCGATGGCTGTGGCCTGAGCGCGGACATCATGGGCAGCGATGATCTGTGGGCTGAGCCGGCCGTTCATGTAGAAGCCTTTGATCAGCAGAGTCGCGATCCAGTTCTGCTCCCAGTCCGGAATACCGGCTTCGCCCAGAAGCCGCTGCTCGCGTTCATGATCGAGAATGTGCTGCCCGAAGATCTGACCGGAGAACAGGAACGCCTGGGATTCGTTCAGCATGGGAATGAAGATGCTCTTGTCCGCACCCACCACATAGCGAACCACGTCGGATTCGGAGTACAACTTCTCGCGAAGGGTGTTGGCGAACTCTTCACCGGAGGTATAGGCGGTCTCAACCCGGAACACGGTGTCGATACCCTGGGAGTAGTAGTCCAGCGAGCCGCCCACCAGGTTGACCCTGGGGAAGTGGATATCGAAGGCTATCAGGCCCGGCCAGACGGCAGTTTCTCCGGTGAAGGCATTTTCTGCCGGAATGCCACCGCGCAATGACGGTAGCTGTGACCGATAGGTGAGGGCGTTCAGAGAGAAGCCGAGGTCGCCATACACACCTTCGAGCTTGAGGCCGAGTTGGGTGTTGGACAGGCTCCAGCTTGGCAGGTGCGCTTCACGGATACCGATCTGGCCCGGGCCGAAATCGGTCGCGATGCTGCCGTTGGCGAAGTTGGCGACAGTGCCGCCATTCTCCCAGAGGTTGTTCATGCCGCGGAAGAAACAGCCTGCATCCAGGATCACGTTTGGCTGGCCACACTGGCCAATGTCATGAGGCCGGAACTGATCAAAGTTCCAGACTACCTGGAAGTTCAGGTCGTCGAAGGCTAAACCGTCGAAAACCTCTGTCGGGCCCATGCGATAGTCTGATTTCAGAATCCACATGGGAATGCGGATGTCTTCCAGTTCGTCGTAGATGTTGTTGCGGGAGAAGTCCACCGGGTTGATAACATCCAGTACCCGGAACAGGTCTGTCCGTCCCCAGATGACCTGCTGCTTACCCAGGCGGGTACTCAGTACATTGCCGCTGTCAAAGTTCAGATCGAAATCGACATAGAGCTCGCGGATGAAGTCTGCCCGGTCATTGAACTCCTGGAAACGGAGTTCGTTCAGATCTTTATCCAGGTAATCATCAATACAGCCACGGCTGTCGACATCACAGGGCCGCACCGGTACACCGAAACCGACACCGCCATCCTGCGGGTGCAGGTTTTCACCCAGTACGATCATGCCGTCGTTGGGGTTCTGGTTGATGTCAAAGCCAAAGTCCGGCGTTGGGACGATACCGCCGCCGTGAGGCACAAAGGGATCAGGGTTCGGCGCCGGAGCTGTGTCTTCCAGCAAAATGGCACCGCCGGCTGTGCGGCCATATTCGTCCTTGTTCAGGTCGTAGACGCCGTCATAAGTGCCGCGCAGCGTGCCATTGACGGACACGTTGCTGAAAATACCAACGTCCCCGAGTTTCTTCTCGCCTTCAAGTTGCAGTGTGTTGCGAAACTTCGACAGACCAACGCTGTCGCGTCCGTACGTCGCATTTTCGACGAAGCCGTTGACGCGGGTGTCTTCCGCAGCCACCGTCGTGGTTATTGGAAACAGCGCCAGGCTGGCACTACCCGCAAGGGTGCAGCACCAGAACCTCAGGCCTTTTATTGTTGTTTGCATGGCATGTCCTCGTTACAGGTTTTAGTGGGGCGCGGCACCAGGCTCAGGCCTGGTGTGGCGCTCCCGTCACAAACCCATCGTCCTGCTTTGAGGTCAAAACAGGGGATGGAGCTGATGTGGTTTCCTTGTGATCGGAGTGCAGGATTCCGTCCTCATCGGCGTACACGTCGGTGATGAACCGGGGCCTGAAGGCAAGCACCCAGGAGGGCACGAGCAACATGGCGGCCAGCCCGTTGATGACGATCATCACGCACAGCAGCAGGGCTGCATCGGACTGGAAGCGGAGGTTGGAGAAGATGACCCACATGATGATGCCGGCCATCAGGGTCAGCGCGGTGAAACTGATGGCCATACCTGTAGTGGAAATGGCCCTTCGGACGGATTCCCGAAGATCGCCGCACTTCGCCATCTCTTCGCGGATCCGGTCCATCATGTAGATGGAGTAATCGATGCCAACACCAATTCCGACGGCAATAACGGGCACCGTGTTGATGTCGATGCTCAGGCCGTTCAGGCCCATGTAGGCGTAGGTCAGGGTGGTTGCAAACAGCATGGCCATGAGCATCATCAGACCGGCGTTCCAGGAGGTGTAGAACAGCATTACGAAGGCGAAGATGAGCAGGAAAACCAGGGGCAGAACGATCACGTTGGTCTCGAACGCCGATTCGTTCATGGCTGCGGCCACGCCCAGCGTTCCACCGGCCAGCCGGATGGTCAGTCCCTCGACGCTGTCGCCGTTCTCGGCAATCCATTCTTTTGCCATGTGGATCGCGCGCCGGATGGTTTCGCCCTGGCGATCCTTGTAATAGAACACCAGGTTGGCGATCCGGTCATCGGTGTCGTTGAATTCATCCAGGGCTCCGGGAACCGGGCTCGAAGCCATGTAGGTAAACATCAAGCCACCGACATATCCGGCATCGTGGGGGATCTGATACCAGCGCGGATCGTCGTTGTGCATCAGGCGGTTAACCTGCTTGACCAAGTCCGGCAGGCCTTTGCTGCCGCCAACTTCCGGATCCAGCAGCATATGTGCCTGGAGGTCAGACAGGGCCTCGAGTACCTCGGGGCGCTTCAGTCCACCTTTTTCACTGGTCTCGGCAACAATGTAGAGCTCCTCCGAACCCGGGAAGCGATCGTTCACAACTCTGGAGGAAATGTTGTAGTCGTGGTCCGGATAGAGGATCGGGGAGCCCGGTTCCGAATCGCCGATCTGGACGTTCGAAGCCGCAAGCAGTCCGCCAAGCATGGAAACGGCCGCGATAGCGAGAATCACGCGTGCGGCGCCGGGTCTGGTGACGGTCCGGGAACAGCTGGCACCGATATGGCGCAAGGCGGTTTCCCTGATCTCCGGATTCTTGGGAGTGGGTAGAATGGAGAGCAGCAGTGGCACACCAACCAGTACGGTAAACACCACGGTGATTGCCCAGAGCGAGGCGTAGATGCCCAGATGAGTGTTCAGGGGGATGGATCCGATGGCGATCAACGACAGGCCAATGGCATCGGAAACAACGCCGAGTGAGCCGGGCCTGAACAGGCTGTCAAAGGTCGCTTTCGCCGCTTTCGGGCCACTGCCCAGAACCAGGGTTTCGGCATAATAGCGCTCGACCAGTTGGACGCCATGACTCATGGCCCGTGCTGCAATCAAAAAGGGGATTACCAGACCCAAAGGGTCCAGGTTGTAGCCAAGTACACTGATAATCCCAAGCCCCCACACGGTGGAGATGAGAACGCCTCCAAGGGGGATAAGTACACCGTACGCTTTACGGAAGTGAAAAATGAGCAGGGCCAGCATGGTCAGCACAGTGAAGATGAAGATCTGGAGAATCTGGTCCATGTAGGTATAGGCCCAGCCCACCAGGACTGGTTGCCCGGTGGCGTAGATCGTCACACCTTCACCGCCTTCGTTGGCGCGAAGTTCCTGAAGCTGGGCAAAGGTTTCCTCGTAATCCAGCTTGCCTTCGATCAGCTGTGCCTTGACCAGCGCCATTTTCAGGTCGGGGGAAACCAGGGGGCCGTAAACCCGGGGGTTGGCACCAACGTCGGCCCGCATTGCGTTCAGAGCTTGCTGCGAGTAGTCGCCACTGGTGGAGTCGTAATACGGCTCGGAGTTGATGCTGCCGACTTCGGTTAACCAGATTTTCCGGGAGTTCCTGTGAGTAACGCTGGAGACGAGGTTGTGGTTGACCCCGGGAAGACTGTCGACCGCCTGGGTGATGCGGTCAATCCGGGCGAGGTTTTCGTTGGTGAAAATATCACCCTCTTCAAACTCGACCCCCACCACGAGAACGTTAGCCCCCCCAAAACTGTCCTTGATGCTGTTGTGCAGCTCAATGTAGGGATGTTGCTGGGGCAGCAGGTCTGCAAAATCGGTATAGATCTTCAGGCCGGGTATACGCAGGGCAAACAGCAGGGTCAGTATCGCGATGACTGACAGTACCTTGCGGGGGTTGTTGAATATCCACATTTCCAGCAGATGCAGCAGATGTGTGAAACGGTGCAGTCCGGGCATGATTGATATCCTCAGTCTTTGCTGGCCGCAAGGGCCGCGGGGAGTTCAAGGTCGAAAAGAAGGCCACGGCCGCCGGCTACCAATAGTGTCCGTTCAGGCAGCAGGAGGCCGGTCCG
Organism: Marinobacter salinus; assembly: GCF_001854125.1. Lineage (NCBI taxonomy): Bacteria > Pseudomonadati > Pseudomonadota > Gammaproteobacteria > Pseudomonadales > Marinobacteraceae > Marinobacter > Marinobacter salinus. The sequence goes on along the minus strand of NZ_CP017715.1, from coordinate 2,975,621 downwards.
CAGATAGAGAGGCTGACCGGATTCTGAAATCTTCTTCCAGGCGTTGTCCCGCAACTGAAGCACGGTGGCATTGTCGGCAACCGCATAGAGCGCGGAATCTCCGGGGACGAAACCGAACACCGGTGCATTAGTGTCGGCATGCATCTTTTCCCAGCTTTGGCCGCCATCGGTGGTGTGGTAAATGAAGCCGTTCAGACCACCGACCCAGCCTTCATCCATTGAGCGGAAGTAGCTGGTGTGGGCGTAGAACTCATCCGGAAGGTAGCCGGCGTAGTCCCAGCTCTGGCCGCCATCATCACTGCGAAGAACCATGCCGTATTCGCCCGTTGCGATGGCCTGATCCTGATTGATGAACTGAAGGTTATTGATGATGGCATCTTCGAAGAGAGAGGTTTCGTCCCAGGTCTGACCCTGGTCGGAGCTGTACTGGATAGTGGTAAAGCTGCCCGCGGTCCACCAGCTGCCATCGGGCGCACAGGCCGCGGTCATCATTTGCTCCTGGCTGGGCAGGGCGTGTGGTGTCCAGTGATTTGCCTGAGCGTTGCCATGCCAGATCTGGTTGTTGAAGGTCAGCGCGATGAAGGTGTTATCGGGGCAGACATCCAGGGCCAGAAAGCTTGCGTTTGATTTCAGTGCCTGGCGTTTCCAGGTGGTGCCGTTGTCTGAACTGGTCAGCAACACGCCATCATTGCCGGAAACAACGATGGTCTCCTGGTTCTGGGCCATGGCCTGGTAGAAGTCTGTGCGTTTGGACGATTGCTCGGATACCTGGCGCACGGCCTCAAGATTGAGAGGCGCTTCGCAACCGGACAGCAGCAAAGATGAGGTGCTGGCTATGGCGATGGCCTTACCGACAGTGCGCCGTTTGCGCAGAGGGGTGTTTTGCATTATCTGTCACCGTCTTTGTTTTTGTGAAAAAGCGACTGACGGGGAATGAGCAACCGGTATGCCATCTCCTGATTAATGATTTCAAGATACTGAAAAATAATGAAATAAAGGGTTTTTTGGCAGTCAGGGTCTGGCGGTGTCACGCCGATTGGAAGGCTTGATTTTAATCAAATGGTAAAACGTGGAATCTGTTTGCTTATTTCATGAGGCGGGAGGGAGAAAGCGCAACATCCCTGTTGCTGCAATGCCGTTTTGCTTCTCAGGTCTCAGAAAAAATGCCTGTTTTTTTCAGTCTGTAGGCGAGGGCCGGGCGTGTAAGCCCAAGAATGCGGGCTGCTCTGGATACGTTCTGGTCGGCCTGCTCCATGGCTCTGCGCATCAGCGTTTCTTCCACTTCATCGAGACTGATCGCACTTCCGAGGATTTGGTCCGCCCAGCTCCCGGTGCTGGCATGCTCCTGCACCAGGTGTCCCTCGACATCCACAAACTCATGGGCCTTTTCAGAGCAGGTGGCCGGAAAGACTGCGAACAGGGATTCCTGGCTGATGGATTCATTGTTGTCCGTAAGGATCACGCCTCGCTCAATCACGTTTTCAAGCTCGCGGATGTTGCCTGGCCACTGGTAATTCATGCATAGAGCGAGCGCCTTATCTGAAAGGCCGAGAGTCCGCTTGTTGTATTCCGAGTGGAACTTCTTGAGGAAATGTTCCGCCAATAATGGCAGGTCTTCCAGGCGCTCCCGCAGGGGTGGAATCTTGACCGGGAAAACATTCAGACGGTAGTAGAGATCCGCCCGGAACTTGCCACTATCAACCGCCTCGGCAAGGCTCTCATTGGTGGCAGCGATCACCCGCACGTTGATTGAGCGCGTGCGATTGTCGCCCACCCGCTCCAGTTCGCCTTCCTGCAGAACCCTGAGCAAGGTAGCCTGGGCTCGAGGCGTAAGCTCTACTACCTCGTCCAGGAATATGGTGCCGCCATGGGCGCGTTCAAACCGGCCGGGCCGGGACTGGTTTGCGCCGGTGTAGGCGCCCTTCTCGACGCCAAACAATTCCGCTTCAATGAGATCGGGTGGTATGGCCGCACAATTCACGGCGATAAAAGGTTGTTCTGCCCGCTCACTGCGTAAATGAACGCTTCTGGCAATAACCTCTTTGCCCACCCCGGTTTCACCCAGAAGAAGCACCGAGACCTTGCCCAGGGCGGCCTTGTCGATCATTTTGCAGACCTTGTTATACGACGCCGACTGGCCAATCCCGTAGTACTGGCCCTGCTGTTTCTCAAGACTGCTGCGCAGCGAGCTCACCTGCGACTGCAGGTCGTAGAGCTCTTCGATCATCGGGTCTGCTTTGAAGTACTGGGTAAATTCTTCGGCGTCGTCCCACTCTTCCGCCGGCTTGCCGACGATATGGCATTTTTCATCGCCGCAGCCGCGACAGGTGACTTCTCTAAAGATGATCTGACGGCCCATGAATGAGGAGGTGTAGGCGCAAGCATATCCTAGCAGGGACCAGCAGGCGGGTTCGTCCATCTGGCCAAGCTCGGTTTGGCAGATCTCCACCTCGAATGAATCAATCCAGTCCAACTCACCGTAAAAGCCCCCCGTTTCCTGATCAATATCGATCTCGATAGGGATCACTTTCACCATACCCTTCAGGGAGTGAAGCTGGGGCCCGGCCAGAAATATATCGAGTTCGCTGCAGTGTGGGCGCAGCTTGCGGGCAAGTTCAGCGTCCCGAAGGCCGGACTGATAACCGAGGCGCAGAAAGAACCCTTTTGCCCGCTCGATACCGATGGTGTTGACCATTTCCCGGCGAAATGCGGCCAGGGCGGAGAGCTGCATCAATAGCATGCGTTGCTCGCCGAACCAGATTTTTCCTTCCGTGCTTTGGAACTGGATCTGCTCCGTAAGATCCTGAAAATCCACGTATTGCAGCTGTGGCTTATAGCTGGATGCCATGTCAGGAGCCCCGTTTGTTGTTGTGTGGGGTAGGGTGCGCCCGGAATGAAAGCTCAGGGTGCCGGCAACAAATGTTGCCGCTCTATATAACACCCGATGGAAGTCAAAAATCAATCAAATGGTAAAAAATTGATCTTGGTCTGACGGCTCGGGGAACACCTGAGCATTTGCTGAGATGCCCTTCTGAAGTTGATCAAATAGTAAAAAATGCTCTGTGCTGCATTGGTTTTTTCCTTCGAATTCCCCTGTTCAATTCCCCCGGAAAACAAAATAAAACCTTTTAATGCCAGAAGGTTGCAGTTTTCTTTGGGATCCGTTTTGCGCTTTGGCACACCCGTTGCTCCTCCCCTCTCAGCCAACAATAAACACAATGGGGCAAACAGTGATGACCCAAACCGGAAACAAAACCTTTGACGAGCTGACCCGATACATCCGGGTCCGCAGTGAGCCGGGCGACAAGTTCGTGGAATTCGACTTCGCCATTGGCTATCCGGAGCTCTTCGTTGAGCTCGTGCTGCCTCGCGAAGCCTTCGCGATTTTCTGCAAACACAACAAAGTCGTCCACATGGACTCCGACATGATCCGCAAGATTGACGAAGACATGGTCAAGTGGCGGTTCGGGGAGCATGGCAAACGCTACTGAGCAAGACGCATCAACATCCAGTTTCACAACAACAAAACGGTAAGGTTGATATGAGTATCGAAATCAAGACCAACTCGGTGGAACCCATCCGCCATACCTATGGCCACATCGCCCGTCGTTTCGGTGACAAGCCGGCTACCCGTTACCAGGAGGCCAGCTACGACATTGAGGCAAAGACCAACTTCCATTACCGGCCCCAGTGGGATTCCGAACACACACTGAACGACCCCACGCGCACTGCCATCCGCATGGAAGACTGGTACGCCGTAACTGATCCCCGTCAGTTTTACTACGGCGCCTACGTTGGCAACCGGGCCAAGATGCAGGAAGCGGCCGAGACCAGCTTCGGCTTCTGCGAGAAGCGTAATCTGCTGACCCGCCTTCCAGAAGAAACCCAGAAGCAGTTGCTGCGATTGCTGGTTCCCCTGCGTCATGTCGAGCTTGGCGCCAACATGAATAACAGCAAAATCGCCGGTGATGCCACCGCCACGACTGTCTCCCAGATGCACATCTACACCGGGATGGATCGCCTGGGCATTGGCCAGTATCTGTCCCGTATTGCTCTGATGATTGACGGCAGTACCGGCGCCGGGCTCGACGAGTCCAAGGGCTACTGGATGGATGACGAGATGTGGCAACCCATGCGCAAGTTGGTGGAAGACACGCTTGTTGTTGATGACTGGTTTGAGCTGACTCTGATTCAGAACGTTCTCATGGACGGACTGATGTACCCGTTGGTCTACGACAAGATGGACCAGTGGTTCGAAAGCCAGGGTGCAGAAGATGTCTCCATGCTCACCGAGTTCATGCGCGACTGGTACAAGGAGTCGCTGCGCTGGATCAACGCCATGGTGAAAGTCGTGGCCCAAGAAAACGACGCCAACCGTGAACTGCTGCAGACCTGGATCGATCACTGGGAACCCCAGGCCTATAACGCACTGAAGCCACTGGCAGAAGCCTCCGCCGGTATTGAAGCACTGGATGAAGCCCGTGCCGAACTTGCCACCCGTCTCAAGAAATGTGGACTGCAAAGCCAGGGAGTATCCGCATGAGCCAGCTCGTATTTATTGCCTTTCAGGACAACGACAACGCCCGGTACCTGGCGGAAGCCATTATGGAAGACAACCCGGAAGCGGAGCTGCAGCACCAGCCCGCGATGATCCGGATCCAGGCGGAAAAACGCCTGGTGATCAACCGCGAAACCATGGAAGAAAAGCTGGGCCGCGACTGGGACGTCCAGGAAATGCTCATCGACGTGATCAGTATTGGCGGGAATGTCGACGAAGACGACGACCACTTCATTCTTCAGTGGAACTAATCGGGAGAAACATCATGGCTGTTAAAAACAAGAAATTGAATCTCAAAGACAAGTACCAGTACCTGACCCGGGATATGTCCTGGGAGCCAACCTATCAGAACAAAGAAGACATCTATCCGGACGAGCGTTTCGAGGGTATCAAGATTACCGACTGGTCCCAGTGGGAAGACCCGTTCCGACTGACCATGGACGCCTACTGGAAGTATCAGGCCGAGAAAGAGAAAAAGCTCTACGCCATTTTTGATGCCTTTGCCCAGAACAACGGCCACCAGAACATTTCAGATGCCCGCTACGTCAACGCGCTTAAACTGTTCCTGACGGGTGTTTCTCCTCTGGAGCACGCAGCCTTCCAGGGTTATGCCAAGGTCGGTCGTCAGTTCAGTGGTGCCGGTGCGCGGGTCGCATGCCAGATGCAGGCCATTGACGAGCTGCGTCATTCCCAGACCCAGCAACACGCCATGAGCCATTACAACAAGCACTTTAACGGCCTGCATGACGCAGCGCACATGCACGACCGCGTGTGGTTCCTGTCGGTGCCCAAGTCGTTCTTTGACGACGCCCGCTCTGCTGGTCCGTTCGAGTTCCTGACGGCCATCTCATTCTCGTTCGAATATGTGCTGACCAACCTGTTGTTCGTGCCGTTTATGTCCGGCGCCGCCTACAACGGCGATATGGCCACCGTCACTTTCGGTTTCTCGGCGCAGTCCGATGAAGCACGGCACATGACCCTGGGCCTTGAGGTGATCAAGTTCATCCTCGAGCAGCATGAAGACAACGTTCCCATTGTCCAGAAGTGGATCGACAAATGGTTCTGGCGCGGTTTCCGCCTGCTGAGCCTGGTCGGCATGATGATGGACTACATGCTGCCGAACAAGGTCATGTCCTGGGCCGAAGCCTGGGAGGTGTACTACGAGCAGAACGGTGGTGCCCTGTTCAAGGATCTGGAGCGTTATGGCATCCGCCCGCCGAAGTACCAGGATATCGCCAATGATGCCAAGCACCATGTCAGCCACCAGGCTTGGTCCACTTTCTACCAGTACGGCCACGCCACCAACTTCCACACCTGGATGCCAGAGAAGGAAGAGCTGGACTGGCTGTCCGAAAAGTACCCGGACACCTTCGATAAGTACTACCGCCCCCGCTTCGAGCACTGGGCGAAGGAGCACGCTGAAGGTCGCCGCTTCTACAACAACACACTGCCCCAGCTATGCCAGGTGTGTCAGATTCCGACCATTTTCACCGAGAAAGACGACCCGAGCATGCTGAGCCACCGCCAGATCGAGCATGAAGGCGAGCGCTATCACTTCTGCTCTGATGGTTGCTGCGACATCTTCAAGGACGAACCCGAGAAGTACGTGCAGGCATGGTTGCCGGTGCATCAGATCTATCAGGGCAATTGCGAAGGTGGCGATGTGGAGACGGTGGTCTCGAAGTATTACCACATCAACATCGGCGAGGACAATTTCGAGTACATAGGGTCCCCGGATCACAAACGCTGGCTGGCCATCAAGGGCAAGTCATCCGACGAGAAGGCAGGTGGCGCGGACAAAAACGCGGCTTGATTCGGGATGCGCCCGGTGTAACTGGCACCGGGCCCATCACCCACAAAAACAACAAGGTGACCATCATGAGTGTTAACGCTTTATACGATTACAAGTTTGAACCCCGGGACAAGGTAGAGAACTTCCATGGCATGCAGTTGCTGTATCTCTACTGGCCTCACCACTTGATGTACTGCTCGCCATTCGCCTTTCTGGTGCAGCCAGACATGACCTTCGGTGCTTTTATCGAGGAGGTTCTGAAGCCTGCGGTGGCAGCTCATCCAGATGCGGGCAATGCCAGTTTCCTGGATGCGAGATGGCAACTGAACGGTGAACCGTTCACGCCGGATGCATCGGCCACGCTCAAGGACAGCGGTATTGATCACAAGAGCATGCTGACGGTGATCACACCTGAGCTGAACGGCATCGCCGGCTCTGCATCCTGAGGTAAGCGCCATGAGTCATACCGTAACTATCGAGCCAATTGGCGAACAGATCGAAGTCGAGGATGGGCAGACTATCCTGCAGGCGGCGCTTCGCCAGGGCGTCTGGTTGCCTTTCGCCTGCGGTCACGGTACCTGTGCCACCTGCAAGGTTCAGGTGCTTGAAGGTGACGTCGAGATCGGAGACGCCTCGCCCTTTGCCCTGATGGATATCGAGCGTGACGAGGGTAAGGTTCTGGCGTGCTGTGCCACCGTCGAAAGCGATGTCACCATCGAGGCAGACATCGATGTGGACCCGGATTTCGAGGGTTACCCGGTTGAGGATTACGCCGTCACCGTAACCGACATCGTCGAACTGTCGCCGACCATCAAGGGCCTGCACCTGAAACTGGACCGGCCGATGACGTTCCAGGCCGGCCAGTACATCAATATTGAGTTGCCCGGTGTCGATGGCGCGCGGGCATTCTCCCTGGCTAACCCACCAGGCAAAGCGGACGAAGTGGAGTTGCATGTGCGTCTCGTTGAGGGCGGCGCTGCCACTACCTACATTCACGAACAACTGAAAGCGGGTGATGCGCTGAATCTTTCAGGTCCCTATGGCCAGTTCTTCGTGCGCAGCTCTCAGCCGGGCGATCTGATCTTCATCGCTGGCGGTTCAGGGCTGTCCAGCCCCCAATCGATGATTCTGGATCTTCTGGAGCAGAACGATAAGCGCAAGATCGTTCTGTTCCAGGGCGCTCGCAACCTGGCGGAACTCTACAACCGGGAGTTGTTCGAGGCGCTGGATCGCGATCACGACAACTTCTCGTACGTTCCGGCGCTTAGCCAGGCCGAGGAAGACGTGGACTGGCAGGGCTTCCGTGGTTATGTGCACGACGCGGCCAAGGCCCATTTTGATGGCCGATTTGCCGGCAATAAGGCTTACCTGTGCGGACCTCCTCCAATGATCGATGCGGCTATCACGGCATTGATGCAGGGGCGGCTGTTCGAGCGTGACATCTTCATGGAGAAATTCCTGACAGCGGCGGACGGGGCTGAAGACAGCCAGCGTTCGGCGCTGTTCAAGAAGATTTAACCGGAGGTGGGCCATGGGTATGGGTTTCCAGGTCACCAACCGGACAACCGGGGACAGCTTTACCTGCAGTGACGGGCAGAGCGTTCTCAAAGCCATGGAGCAGCGCGGCCTTAAGTGCGTGCCCGTGGGCTGCCGGGGCGGTGGCTGCGGCTACTGCAAGATCCGGGTGGTTGAGGGCGAGTTCGAGTGCGGAAAGATGAGCAAGGCACACGCACCGCCCGAAGCCGTGGAAAAGGGCGAAGTCCTGGCCTGCCGGATCTACCCGCTGACTGACCTGATCATTGAGTGTCTGCCGCAACCGGCGGCGGACCTTGCGAGCAAGCAAACAAAAACAAAAGCGTTGAGGTAACTGTCATGAAAAAAGGTGTAATGCGTCCCGGCCACGTTCAGATCCGTGTTCTCGATATGGATGAGGCCCTCAAACACTACACAGACCTTCTCGGTCTGATCGAAACCGACCGTGATGATCTGGGCCGGGTATACCTGAAGGCCTGGACCGAAGTGGACAAGTTCTCCGTGGTTTTGCGCGAGGCCGATGAGCCAGGCTGTGATTTCATGGGCTTCAAGGTCGTTAACGAGGAGGCACTGATTCAACTCGAGAAGGATCTGGTTGCCCATGGCGTGGTGGTCGAACAGGTGCCCGAGGGTGAGCTGAAGGACTGCGGTCGCCGCATTCGCTTTACGGTCGCATCAGGGCATGCGTTCGAACTCTATACCGACAAGCTGTACACCGGCAAATGGGGTGTGACTGAAGTGAACCCGGAAGCCTGGCCCCGTGGTCTCTCCGGGATGAAAGCCGTGCGCTTTGACCACTGCCTCTTCTACGGCCCTGAACTGGCGGCCGTCTACGATGTTTTCGTGAATGTTCTGGGCTTCCACCTGGCCGAACAGGTGCTGGATCCCGAGGGAACCCGCATTGCCCAGTTCCTGACCGTATCCATGAAAGAACATGATATCGCGTTCATTCACCACGAGGAGAGAGGCAAGTTCCACCATGCCTCCTTCTTCCTGGAGACCTGGGAAGACGTCCTGCGAGCCGCGGACCTGATCACCATGACCGATACCTCCATTGATATCGGACCGACCCGCCACGGCCTGACCCACGGCAAGACCATCTATTTCTTCGATCCCTCCGGCAACCGCAACGAAGTGTTCTGTGGCGGTGACTACACCTATCCGGACCACAAGCCTGTTACCTGGACTGCGGACGAGCTCGGCAAGGCAATTTTCTACCACGACCGGGTGCTGAACGAGCGGTTCCTGACGGTACTGACCTGATCCCGAACTGACTAAACAGGACTAAGCAGCAATGAAAGACATCAAACACTACATCAATGGGCAGTACGTTGGCTCGGCCAGTGGCAAGCTGTTCGACAACGTCAATCCGGCGAATGGCAAAGTGATCAGCAAGGTTCACGAAGCTGGCCGGGAAGAAGTTGATGCCGCTGTCCAGGCGGCCAGGGCCGCACTGCGCGGGCCGTGGGGAAAGATGACCCTGGAGCAGCGTACCGCCATCCTGCACAAGGTGGCGGACGGCATCAATGCCCGTTTTGATGAGTTCCTGGAGGCCGAATGCCTCGATACCGGCAAACCGAAATCCCTGGCCAGCCATATCGACATTCCCCGGGGCGCCGCCAACTTCAAAGTGTTCGCGGACATGATCAAGAACGTGCCGACGGAAGCCTTTGAAATGCCAACCCCCGATGGCGCCGGTGCGCTGAATTACGCGGTTCGTCGCCCCAAGGGCGTGATTGGTGTCATCAGTCCCTGGAACCTTCCGTTGCTGCTGATGACCTGGAAAGTCGGGCCGGCGCTGGCCTGTGGTAACACGGTGGTGGTCAAGCCTTCAGAAGAAACACCGACCACCACGGCCCTGTTGGGCGAAGTGATGAAAGAGGCTGGCGTGCCGGATGGCGTCTACAACGTGGTTCATGGTTTTGGAGGTGATTCCGCCGGCGCCTATCTGACCGAGCATCCGCAGGTTGACGGTTTTACCTTTACCGGCGAGACCGGTACTGGCGAGGTCATTATGAAAGCAGCCGCCAAGGGCATCCGGGATATTTCCCTGGAGCTGGGTGGCAAGAACGCCGGTCTGGTGTTCGCCGACTGCGACATGGACAAGGCCATCGAAGGCACCATGCGTTCCGCCTTCGCCAACTGTGGTCAGGTTTGCCTGGGTACCGAGCGGGTCTACGTTGAGCGCTCCATTTTTGACGAGTTTGTCGGTCGGCTGAAAGAAGCGGCAGAAGGCCTGAAAATCGGCCCGCCAGACGATGCGGAAGCGAACATGGGGCCGCTGGTCAGCCTCAAGCATCGTGAAAAAGTCCTTTCCTACTATCAGAAAGCCGTTGATGACGGGGCAACCGTGGTCACCGGTGGTGGTGTTCCGGATATGCCCGGAGAGCTGGCTGGTGGTGCCTGGGTTCAGCCCACGATCTGGACTGGCCTCGCGGACGATTCCGCAGTGGTGACCGACGAGATCTTCGGCCCCTGTTGCCACATCCGACCCTTCGACACCGAAGAAGAAGCCATTGAGCTGGCCAACAGCCTGCCCTATGGCCTGGCCTCCGCGATCTGGAGCGAGAACATCACCCGTGCACACCGGGTCGCGGGCCGGGTTGAGGCGGGCATCATCTGGGTGAACAGCTGGTTCCTGCGGGATCTTCGGACGCCCTTCGGCGGCAGCAAGCAATCCGGTGTCGGCCGTGAGGGTGGCGTTCATTCTCTGGAGTTCTATACCGAGATGAAGAACATCTGCGTGAAACTGTGAGGTAGCCATGAATGCACCTGTAGACAGCCCGGAAATAGGGCGAGAGATCACGGCCGCCGGCTACCGAACCAACCTGCATGACCAGGGTGAGGGCTTCCCGGTCATGATGATTCACGGCTCCGGCCCCGGCGTTACCGCCTGGGCCAACTGGCGCCTGGTGATACCGGAGCTGGCAAAAAACCGGCGTGTGATCGCCCCGGACATGTTGGGCTTCGGGTATAGCGAACGTCCGGAAGATCAGATCTATAACCGCGAGCGCTGGGTGAATCACGCCATCGGTGTTCTGGATGAGTTGGGTCTTGATCAGGTGGATCTGGTCGGGAACTCCTTCGGCGGTGGCCTGGCGCTGGCCCTGACCATCGAACATCCGCATCGGATCCGCCGGCTGGTACTGATGGGATCGGTCGGCGTGAGCTTCCCGATCACCAAAGGCCTGGACGAGGTTTGGGGTTACGAAGCCTCACGGGAAAATATGCGGCGGTTAATGGATGTATTCGCATACGACAAGGGCCTGCTCACCGACGAGCTGGCAGAGATGCGATACCAGGCCAGCGTTCGCCCGGGCTTCCAGGAGTCCTTCTCGGCCATGTTCCCGGCCCCGAGACAGCGTTGGGTCGACAACCTGGCCAGCGACGAGGAAGACATCCGCGCGCTGCCCCACGAAAGCCTGATTTTGCATGGCCGCGAAGACGAAGTGATTCCGCTGGCAGCCTCGCTAAAACTGGCGGAATTGATCGACCGTTCCCAGCTCCATGTCTTTGGTCGTTGTGGCCACTGGACCCAGATTGAACATGCTGACCGATTTGCCCGGTTGGTAAACGATTTTCTCAATGAGGCCGATCAAGCGGCTGCAGGAGACTCCTGATGGAACAAACACGAATCCAGGCGCTCGGTGACGAGCTCTACCACGCCATGATCAAGCGAGAGGCCGTGTCGCCCCTGACCAGCCGGGGCGAGGACATCACCATTGATGATGCTTACCACATTTCCTTGCGCATGCTGGAGCGTCGTCTGGCGGACGGGGCTTCGGTCATCGGTAAAAAGATCGGTGTCACCAGCAAGGCGGTGCAGAACATGCTGAACGTACACCAGCCGGATTTCGGTTACCTGACCGATGACATGGTGTTCAACAGTGGTGAAGTGATGCCGATCAGCGACCGGCTGATCGCCCCCCGAGCCGAGGGTGAAATCGCCTTCATCCTGAAGAAGGATCTGAACGGGCCGGGCATCACCAATGCCGATGTGCTGGCGGCTACCGAATGCGTCATGCCCTGTTTCGAGATTGTCGATTCCCGCATTCGCGACTGGAAAATCGCCATTCAGGATACGGTGGCCGACAACGCCTCCTGCGGCCTGTTTGTTCTGGGTGATCAGGCGGTGTCTCCCCGCAAGGTCGACCTGGTGACCTGCGGTATGGTCGTGGAAAAGAATGGCAGCGTGCTGAGCGCCGGTGCCGGCGCCGCTGCACTGGGCTCCCCGGTGAACTGTGTGACCTGGCTGGCCAATACCCTGGGCGAGTTCGGTATTCCCCTGAAAGCCGGTGAAGTCATCCTTTCCGGTTCCCTGGTTCCACTGGAGCCGGTCAAGGCCGGTGATTACATGCGTGTTGATATTGGCGGCATCGGAAGCGCTTCTGTGCGTTTTGCCTGACCGAAGAGAACAATGAGGAAACGGCTATGAGCAAGAAAATCAAAGCAGCCATTATCGGTTCGGGCAACATCGGCACCGACCTGATGATCAAGATCCTGCGCAACGGCAAGAATATTGAGATGGGCGCCATGGTGGGCATTGATCCGGAATCGGACGGACTTGCCCGTGCGGCTCGCATGGGCGTGGCCACTACCCACGAGGGTGTGGATGGGCTGGTGAAGATGCCGGAATTCGCCGACATCGATATCGTGTTTGATGCCACCTCCGCGAAGGCCCATATGCACAACGAGGTGTTTCTGCGCGGCCACAAAGAGAGCATCAAGATCATTGATATGACTCCGGCGGCGATTGGCCCCTACTGTGTGCCCGTAGTGAATCTGGAGCAACAGCTTCAGGAAGGTAACGTCAACATGGTTACCTGCGGTGGCCAGGCCACCATCCCGATGGTGGCGGCAGTCTCCCGCGTTGCCAAGGCCCACTACGCCGAGATTGTGGCGTCGATTTCCAGTAAGTCCGCCGGCCCCGGCACCCGTGCCAACATTGACGAGTTTACCGAAACCACCTCCAGGGCCATCGAAGTGGTGGGCGGGGCCCAGAAGGGCAAGGCCATCATCATCCTCAACCCGGCCGAGCCGCCCCTGCTGATGCGGGACACCGTCTACGTGCTGTCCGATGCCGCCGATCAGGCGGAAGTGGAAGCCTCGGTGGAAGAAATGGTCAAGGCCGTGAACAGCTACGTGCCGGGCTACCGCCTGAAGCAGAAAGTGCAGTTTGACGTGATTCCGGCCGACCAGCCCATGAACGTCCCGGGCCTCGGCCGCTTCAGCGGCCTGAAGACCTCCATCTTCCTGGAAGTGGAAGGCGCTGCCCATTACCTCCCGGCCTACGCCGGCAACCTGGACATCATGACGTCTGCTGCACTGGGCACCGCCGAGCGCATTGCTGAATCGCTGGTTAACTGAGGAGGAACGAACCATGACCTTTAACCCCGGCAAGAAACTCTATATCTCCGACGTGACCCTGCGCGATGGCAGCCACGCGGTTCGTCACCAGTATTCCATCAAGAACGTGCAGGACATCGCCCGGGCCCTGGACAAGGCTAAAGTCGACAGCATCGAAGTCGCCCACGGCGACGGCTTGCAGGGCTCCAGCTTCAACTACGGCTTCGGTGCCCACACCGACCTGGAGTGGATTGAAGCGGTGGCCGAAGTGATCGAACACGCGAAAATTGCCACCCTGCTGCTGCCCGGCATCGGCACCGTCCACGACCTGGACAACGCCTACAGCGCCGGTGCCAGAATCGTCAGAGTGGCCACCCACTGCACCGAGGCGGATGTGTCCCGGCAGCACATCGAGCACGCCCGCAAACTCGGTATGGACACCGTGGGCTTCCTGATGATGAGCCACATGCAGACCCCGAAGGGTCTGGCGGAGCAAGCCAAGCTGATGGAAGACTACGGCGCCACCTGCTTGTACGTGGTCGATTCCGGCGGGGCCATGAACATGAACGACATCCGGGACCGGTTCCGGGCCCTGAAAGACGTGCTGAAGCCGGACACCGAAACCGGTATGCACGCCCACCACAACCTGAGCCTGGGTGTGGCCAATTCCATCGTGGCGGTGGAAGAAGGCTGTGACCGCATTGACGCCAGCCTGGCCGGCATGGGTGCCGGCGCGGGTAATGCGCCGCTGGAAGTGTTTATCGCCGCAGCGGACAAGATGGGCTGGGAGCACGGCACGGATGTGTACGCGCTGATGGACGCCGCTGACGACATCGTGCGCCCACTTCAGGATCGCCCGGTCCGAGTGGACCGCGAAACCCTGGCCCTGGGTTATGCCGGTGTGTATTCCAGCTTCCTGCGCCACTCCGAAGTGGCGGCGCAGAAGTACGGCCTGAAGGCCGTGGATATTCTGGTGGAGCTGGGCAAGCGCCGCATGGTGGGTGGCCAGGAAGACATGATTGTGGACGTGGCGCTGGATCTGCTGGCGGCGCAAAAGGAGCAAAAAGCATGAGCAAGACACTGAGCCGCGAGCAGATGCTGGCCCTGGCCGAGCATGTGGAAAATGCCGAACTGCAGGCCCATGACATCACCAAGGTCACCAACGATTACCCGGACATGAACTTCGAAGACGCCTACGATGTCCAGTGGGAAATTCGCCGCCGCAAGGAAGAGCGGGGCAACAAGATCGTGGGCATGAAAATGGGCCTGACCTCCTGGGCCAAGATGGCCCAGATGGGCGTCGAGACACCGATCTACGGTTTCCTTGCCGACTATTTCAGCGTGCCGGACGGTGGGGTGGTCAACACCAAAGAACTGATCCACCCCAAGATTGAGGCTGAGATCGCTTTCGTTACCAAGGCACCTCTGAAAGGGCCGGGCTGTCACATCGGCCAGGTGCTGGCGGCAACGGATTTTGTGATCCCGGCGGTGGAGGTGATCGACTCCCGTTACGAAAACTTCAAGTTCGACCTGGTAAGTGTGGTGGCGGATAACGCCTCTTCCACCCGTTTCATTACCGGTGGCCAAATGGCCGACGTTGCTGATGTGGACCTGAAAACCCTGGGTGTTGTGGTAGAGAAAAACGGCGAGGTAGTGGACGTGGGCGCCGGTGCCGCCGTACTGGGCCACCCGGCCTCCAGTGTGGCCATGCTGGCCAACCTGCTGGCAGAGCGCGGCGAACATATCCCGGCAGGTACTTTCATTATGACCGGTGGTATAACCGCCGCCATTACGGTGGAGCCGGGCGATAACATCACGGTTCGTTACCAGGGCCTGGGAACTGTGTCCGCACGGTTCGAGTAAGGAGGTCTTATGCCTATTGCCCAGTTGTACATTATTGAAGGCCGCTCGGATGAGCAGAAGGAAACCCTGATCCGGGAAGTAACGGAAGCCATGTCCCGTTCGCTGGATGCGCCGATGGAGCGTATTCGGGTGATGATTACCGAAATGCCCGCGCAGCATTTTGGCATTGCCGGGCAGTCGGCGAAAAAACTGGGGCGTTAGTGCTCCGGCGGTCTCATCGATGTGAACCTCTGCCCAAGGGAGGCAACGTGACAAAATTGCCAGTGTTGTACATATCGTGCGATACGGAAGCGCTCAAGTCTCCCAGGGGGCAGTCCAGTCTCAGGCGACTGATCCGGGGCACGGAAGTCTGCAGTGTGGTTTTTATCACTTTGAGTGTCGGCCTGGATGCCCCGGAAATTCATGGTCCGACAGGGAGGAATCACGTAGGGGGCCAGCTCTGGTCATTGCTGTCAGCCGAGGATTTCAGTCCGGTGGAGCGAGCCGGCGGCACCGGAGACCTGGAAGTCCTTGCCACAACACTGGTTTCACCGGCTCCCGTCGAGGTTGCCGAGCTGCGCTTGAGCGTCGGAATGCCAGGCGATTATTACCGGCGTATCGGCCAGTGTCTGGAAGGGTTCAGGGACCAGGGTGTGCTGATCATCTGTTTTGATGAGATCACGGCCGCAGAAGTTAATGGTGCCTTGCATCCGCCGCACGACACCTATATTCGCGATCTGATCAAGCAGTGGGAGGATGAGTTGCGTTGGGCGCGGGCCTTATCGAAATCCGAGATGGGCAAGGAAGCGAGTGTGCGTAATGGAGAACCTTTGAGTAACCCGACCCTGTGCATGCTGAATACTGCCTTCAGTCTCGGGGGGCTCAAGGCCCCCCAGCGGGTTTTCGGCAGCGCTCTGAACGAGGGCAGGCAGTCCCTCGCCGGCTACGGCTGGATGCAGTAAACTGCTGAAAAACGTCGGGATATTGTAAATGCTAAAGTTACTGATGATTGGTGCCGGTGGCATCGGCGGCTATTACGCAGCGAGACTTTCCGAAGCTGGGCACCAGGTCGTGCTGACCGCGCGCGGAGAACACCTGCGAGCGCTGCAGCTTCATGGCCTCCGGGTGCGCTACGATAATGAGGATCTGAGATGCAGGGCGCCTGCCTTTGATCACGGCACTCTGGTTGCCCGATACGATCCCGATGAGTTTGATCTGGTGCTGATCGCTCTCAAGTCAAACGCAACGGTTCCGGTTCTGGAGGAGCTGGGTGCCTGGCTGAAGCAAGGTTCAGTGCCGGTGCTGTCACTGCAGAACGGCGTGGATAACGAACCGATAATTGCCGGCATCATCGGTGCTGGCCGGACGCTCGGTGGGCTGGCCGTTCGTATTGGAGGGCACATTGTTGAACCGGGTCTGGTGTCGGCTGAGGGCGTGGCCCAGATCGTCATGGGCGAGTGGCCCAGGGCTGGCGAACCAGCGGATGTGCGGCGGCCATTACTCAAGACTCTGGAAGCGGCGTTCAACGATGCCGGAATTCCCACAACGGTGACGGGTGATATCAGTTACGAGCTCTGGCGCAAGCTGGTGATCAACAACGGTGTTAACCCACTATCGGCACTGACTGGCCTGGATACCCGGAGCCTTACCCATCACCCGGAATTCCGAAAAATCGTCCACGGGATGATGGCAGAAACGGTTGAAGCCTCGAAAGCCGATGGCGTCAATCTCGGGCCTCAGGACCTGGAGGAAATGTTCGAGCTGATCAGCAGCTTCAACGCCATCAAGACGTCCATGTTGGTAGACAAGGAAAAAGGCCGGCCACTGGAGCTGGACAGCATTGCTGGCGCGGTGCTTCGGCGCTGCCGGCAGTTGGGTATCGACGCTCCCTACACCACCACCGTCAACGCCCTGTTGGCGCACGCCGAAGCTAGCGGTCTGTCAGCTTGAGTTCGATGCGCCGGTTCTTCTGCAGGGCATCCGGTGAGGTGCCGCTGGCAACCGGGAAAAACTCGCCGAAGCCGGCGGCAACCATGCGGCGCTCGGGGACACCCTGTTCCGCCAGGTAACGCACCACCGCCACAGCCCGGGCTGTTGAAAGCTCCCAGTTGGACGGGAATTGCGGTGTGTTAATCGGAATCAGGTCAGTGTGGCCATCAATCCGGAGAATCCAGTCGATATCGTCGGGAATGGAGTCCACTACATCCAGCAGCACCTGGGCCAGTTTGTCGAGTTCCCGCTTACCGTCCTGTCCCAACTGAGCAGATCCCGATGCGAACAACAGTTCCGAAGGCAGCAGAAAGCGGTCGCCAACGACCCGGATGTTCTCATTGGCTGCCAGAATATCGCGCAATCTGGAGAAGAATTCCGACTGATACTGTTCAAGCTGATTGACCCGCTCGGCCAGCAGGGTATTGAGGCGGCGGCTGACATTCTCAAGCTCGCCCTCTTTCTCTGCGGTCATCTCCTTTTGCAGCTTCAGAGCCGCTGTAATTTGGCTCAGCTGCGCCTGCAATGACGCGATCTGGTTGGATAAACGCATGATCATCGATTGCTGGCTGGCCGAGAGTTCGTCCTTCTCCGACACCTCGTCGCTCAGATTTGCCAGCCGTTCCGATTGGGCTTCGGCTGTGGCCGTCTGTTGCATCAATTGGTTACGGGTGACTTCCAGTCGTTGCTGCAACTCCTCGCTGCGATCCTGGGTCTCGGTCATTTGCTGTGCCAGAGCTTCGTTTTTGCTTTGTTCCAGCCCCAGCAGCTGAGAAATTTCGTTTAAACGCTCGTTCAGTCGGGCCAGTTCGAAATTCCGGTCCGACAATGTCTGGGAAAGGTAAAGCTGGCTGACGACATACACCAGCAGCATGAAGATCACCAGCATCAGCAATGCCGACAAGGCATCCACGTAGCCAGGCCAGACATTGGTGGTGCTGCGACTACGGCGTTTGGACCCGATCATGAGGCGTGTTTGTCTTCGTCAACGAAGTCCACAAGATTGGTGACACCTGTGAGCCACTCCTCCAGCCCGTCATAAAAACGATTCTGGGCATGGCCCGCCTGGATATCGAGAAAGCCGAGAATAAGAGAGCCGCCAAGCCCCAGCAGGGAAGAGCTGAAGGCCGTGCCCATGCCTTGCAGAGGTGTTAACAGGCCGGCCTGAAGGTCCGCAAACACCTTGCCGAAGTCGCCCTGACCCATGTCCAGGTTGGTAATAACTTCACCTACGGCATTGATCGTGCCGAGCAACCCCCAAAACGTACCCAGCAAGCCGAGAAAAACCAGCAGGCTGATGAAGTAACGGGTAATTTCACGTTGCTCGTCCATGCGTGAGTGAATGCCGTCCAGAACGGTGCGCAAGGACAGGGTGGATAGAGAGAACCGGTCCCGCTTGGAGTCTTCGCCGAGCTGACGAGCCAGGGGCTTGAGCAGCCGGGGCTCCTGTAAAACCGAGAGTCCGGAGTGCCCGGTCCGGAACTGCGCGATCCAGCGCAATTCCGGGAACAGAACATAAACCTGACGGTAGGTCAGCCCGATGCCGACAATCAGAACCCCGACGATCAGCAGGTTAAACACCCAGTTGGCCATGAATGCCGTTATCAGGGGCTTGTGAATAAGCACGCCCACGACAGCGACGACGGCCAGGAAGATTGTCATCCAGAAAAGTGTGTGCTTCGGATTGCTCATGGAGATGGTCAGCCTTTCGAAGTGTTCCTGAAAACGTTAGCACAGAATGTGAGATGCTGTGGCCCAGATGACTGTAGATTAATTAAGGAGTTTTATGACGCCCCCGATGCCTTTCCGTTTTCGTTTCCGCGTCCGCTATGGCGAATGCGACGCCCAGAGTGTGGTCTTCAACGCCCGCTACGCCGATTACGTAGACATTGCCGTCAACGAATATATCCGTACTTTGTTTGGTGATTATCAGCACCTGCTGGACCGGGACCTGGACATCCAGGTGGTCAGCCTGACGGTGAACTGGAAAGCACCGGCGAAGTTTGACGATGTGTTGGAGGCGCGTATTCGGGCAGGCCGGATCGGCAACACGTCATTCACGCTGCACCTGGAATTCTATCGGTACGGTGATGACAGATTGATAGCGGATGCTGACATTACCTACGTGATGATTCAGCCGTCTGGGATGGCCAAGATTGCGGTGCCGGAGAGAGTCAGGGGGTTGCTTGAGGCGGGAGCCCCCGGCGTGCTGATCAGCCACGCCGGGGAGCTGCTTCAGGAGAGCTGATCAGCCTTCCTGAAGGGCCTGGATGACGGCCTTGGCAGTGCCTTCCGAGGAGGGAGGGTTCTGACCGGTGATCAGCTTGCCATCCACCACGATGTGCGGAGTAAAGTCGTCACCGCGGGAGTAGCTTGCTGTCTTCTCTTTGAGCATGTCTTCCAGCAGAAATGGTACCACGTTGGTCAGGCCCACAATCTCTTCTTCGCTGTTGCTGAAGCCTGTGACATTGCGACCGCCGACCAGATTCTGGCCGGGCTTCACTTCTACGTCCCGGAACACAGCGGGTGCGTGGCATACTGCGCCGATGACCTTGTCCTGCTCATAGGCGGTTTTGATCAGCTCAGCAGATTTCTTGTCGTTGACCAGATCCCACAAGGGGCCGTGGCCGCCCGGGTAGAAGATGGCGTCGTAGTCGCTCATGTCCACATCGCCCAGCTTCCTGGTGCTGGCGAGGGACTCTTTTGCGTGAGCATCCTGCTGGAATCGGCGCGTGGTTTCCGTCAGAGCGTCTTCCGCCTCGCTGTTGGGATCGATTGGCGGTTGGCCACCTTTCGGAGATGCCAGGGTGATGTCTGCGCCAGCATCCTTGAATACATAATAGGGAGCTGTGAACTCTTCCAGCCAGAAACCGGTTTTGTGGCCGGTATCGCCCATCTGGTCGTGGGATGTCAGAACCATGAGAATTTTCATAGGGTGTCCGTCCTTTTGATTGACGAATGAATGGCACTTCTCAACTGTGTCTGCCAGAGAATCTTGTGCCGTGCATGCTCAAATTCAACCAGCGAATACGCAGATCGGGTAACGATAGATCTGATAGAGGCTATACTAGCTGGAGTCTGTCGTGATCGATCCGGGAATGAAAGTAATGATAATGCTTCTCTTGCTGTTGGTGGCATTGCCCGCCTGGGCGCAACAGGGTACGGAAACGGTTGAGCCGCTCACAGTGACAGTGGGCGCCAACGATGCGCCGCCATACCGGATCCTTGGTAAGGGTCAGCCTACGGGTCTTTACGTAGACATTTTTGAAGAAATCTCGGCCCGGCTGGGCTGGAAAGTACATTACCGGGAAGCACCCTTCCGGCGGATTCTTCGCATGGTGCAGATGGGTGAAATCGACATAATGCTCGGCCCGCTCCAGACGGAAGATCGGGAAAAAATGATGGAATTTGTGGCGCCGGCTTTCCCACCAGAGCGGCGACTGTTTTTCTTCACCGACGAGGCCAATCGTATCGAGCGATACTCCGACCTTTACGGAAAGACCATCGGAGTGTTGGACGGCGCGACCTATTTCTCCCGTTTTGATGACGACAAGGAACTCGTAAAGGAGTCTGCACCGCGGTATGAGAACCTGATGAAAATGTTGCAGCGAGGCCGTGTGGATGTGGTTATTGCGCCCGAACTTGTCGGTAAATACACGGTTGATGAGCTCAACATGGACGTATCCGTTTCGCCTTTCTTCATGCCAGGCACGCGCTCCTACATTGCGGTCGCGAAGAACTCTCCCGCAGCAGCCTATGCAGACGACATCCGGGCCGCATTGAAATTGATTGAAATGGAAGGCATCTACGAGAATCTGGTACTTAAATACCAAGAACAGTCCGTTCGATGACGCCAGATCATAACGACCTCTGGTTTTTGCCGCTTGGTGGCACCGGAGAAATCGGTATGAACCTCAACCTCTACGGCCACGATGGTCAGTGGCTGATGGTGGATTGTGGCGTCACCTTTCCGAAACCCGGGCGCCTTGCGGCAGACGGTACCGTGCATCATCAGGGTGAGCCGCCAGTCCAAATGGCGGACCCGGCGTTCATTGCCGACCGGCGCGAGCAACTGGCAGGCCTGATCATTACTCATGCCCATGAGGATCATGTCGGAGCGGTGCCCTACCTCTGGCCGCTGTTGCAGTGTCCGGTTTATGCCAGCCGGTTTACGGCGGAAATACTGCGCCGGAAGCTGGCAGAGTTCGATTTGCTGCATCGGGTGCAGATCATTGTGGTTGAGACCGGAGACTGTCGCCAGATTGGCCCCTTCAACGTGCAGTGGCTGGCACTGACCCACTCCATCCCCGACCCCAACGCCCTGATGATTCGCACCGACATCGGGAATATCTTCCACAGTGGCGACTGGAAGCTGGATGACCACCCCCTGGTGGGACACGGCTACTCCCGGAAAACGTTCACAGACCTGGCGGAAGAAGGTGTGACTGCCATGGTCTGTGATTCCACCAATGCGACGGTGGCCGGCCATTCGGTCTCAGAAGCGGCCCTGCACGAGGGTTTGTTGAGTGCGGTCAAGGCAGCCGAGGGTCGTGTGATTGTGGCCTGCTTTGGCAGTAACATTGCCCGTTTGCACACCCTTGCACGAATCGGGCGTGAAACTGGCCGTTATATGGGATTGCTGGGACGTTCGCTGATCAATATGAGTGGTGCCGCCCGCGCCGCGGGGTTGTGGGATGCAGCGGACGAGCTGATTAATCCCTCTCATCTGGGGTATCTGCCGAGAGAGGAAGTGCTCGCGGTGGCAACTGGCAGTCAGGGAGAGCCCCGGACCGCACTGAGACGACTGGCAGCCGGCAATCACCCGGATATTGAGCTGGAGGCGGGAGATACGGTGATCTTCAGCGCCCGGGCGATCCCCGGCAACGAGGAGGCCATTGAGATGCTGATCAGCAAACTCAGGGCGCTTGGTGTAGCGGTGGTCACCGCCGAGGATTCCATTGTTCCCATTCACGCTTCCGGACACCCTGCTCAGGAAGAACTCCAGGCCATGTACCAGTGGATTCAGCCGAACATAGCGATCCCGGTGCATGGCGAGGCCGAGCATATGGAGACCCATGCCGACATCGCCAAACGCTGGGGTGTCCCCCGAGCTCTGGTGGGCCGAAACGGAGACTTGTTCATGATCCGCCCGGTACCGGGCATGCGCAGGCAGGTTGCCGGGACCGGGCGGCTCGGGTGGAAATCCGGGGAGCTGGTTCCGGTGTTACCCGGTATCGATCATTACTGAACCAGAATTTCCAGTGCCACGTATGGCTGATAGTGGGAATTCGTAAACCTGAACAACAGGTCCGTTCATGGATGTACGATCAACGGTGGGTCTTGATGATAACTTGCTGATTGGCCTTGCACTGGATTTCGCGGAATCCTCCAGTGTCGGGATCGATCCGGCCATTGACGGATTTCTTCGAAAAGTCGGTCTGGCAATCGGTGGCCACAGGAGTTACCTCTTTCTCATCGACCGCAACACTCTGACTCTCAGTAATACCCACGAATGGTGCGCCACTGGTGTCACACCGCAAAAAGATGAAGCAGGCGTTCCAGTTGGTGCTGAAGCACTGATTCGCTGGGAATGCCCGAGCCGAGGCAGGGTTCCGCCCGTCAACTTCATACCTTTGGCCGAAGAGACGGGGTTGATCGAACACTTTGGGCGTCCGGTAGCGGCTGGGGATTTCGAGCGTGCCGTCGTGATGTCTGAATAGGGCGACACTCGTTCAATAGTAGCCCGGAAGAGCATTATGGTTGTTTGCTAGCTAACGTTATACACTTCTGCCATCAACTCCTGAGCCAACTGTTAGCAGAGGACAAAATATGTCGATCTGGACCCGTAAGCCTGATCTGGACCACCTGGTGGAATCGAGCAAGAATACCGCCGTTACCCATATGGGCATTGAGTATGTGGAAATCGGCGACGATTATGTGAAAGGCCGTATGCCGGTGGACGAGCGCACTGTACAACCGTTTGGTATTCTGCATGGCGGAGCCTCGGTGGTGCTGGCGGAGACTCTGGGAAGCATGGCAGCAAACTGTTGCCTGAAGGATCCTGAGACGGTTGCTGTTGGTCTGGACATTAACGCCAACCACATTCGCCCGGTCAGCAAAGGATGGGTCTATGGAACGGCAAAAGCCATCCACATTGGCAGTGCGACCCAGGTATGGGAAATCCGCCTGGAGAATGAGCAGGGCAAGACAACCTGTATCTCCCGGCTGACCATGGCGGTGACCAAACGGCCATAGCTGATCGAGCCGGAGTGCAGATCAGGGCTTGACGCGCACCCGGCTTCGGCCAAGGGCTTTCGACTCGTACATCGCCTCGTCTGCCCGGGGCCTCGCCATCAACTAACAAGTGGTTCGTGCAAAAGCTGCAAGGGGCGTCGTTATCCTGCAGTGCTTCCCAACATTTCTTTCCCTGAGTTGCCCCCCAGATTGTCGAGCACGGATACATCTACCCGGGTTTCGACAATCTCGTGGCGGCTCGTTTTCATGATCGGACCCTAATTCGAAACAGTTCCATTTTGACGGAATATGGTGCTTACAGGATGGGCTCAATTGCAAAATCTGGTCAAATAGTATTGGCTTGTTGAGCGGGCTCTAAGTTCGCCAAAATTTACGATAGTTCAGTTTGATCAATGGTTCGAGATATATCTGCCGTGGCCGATCATCGTTCATTTCACCTATGGTGGCTGGCGCTTGCCGCCGGGCTTCTACCTTTGCTGACCATCCATACCACCTTTGTGGTCTCGGTACTGGAGGGGCGCATTGAGCTGTGCATGCCCTATTGGGACAGCTGCACCAGCATCAGTCGTACCGGTCGCTACGGCACCTCCTATTTCATCTTCAAGGGCACCATGTTGCCTGCGGCTTTGCTGGGAGTTTTTTTCTGGTGGCTGAATGGCCGCTGGCTGCGCCAGTTGGGTATTCATTCGGCAGGAGTGGCCTGGATTCCCTGGCTCGGACTGGTGGCCAGCATATCCTTGGGCCTGTATACGCTTGCCTTGGGCCATGCAGGGGATGGTTTTAATCTGATTCGCCGGGTTGGTGTTGTTTTGTACTTCTCTCTCACGTTTATCTGCGAGCTGCTTGTCAGTGCCGGGTTGCGAGGCCATCCGTTCTGGAAACACTCCGGCATGAGGCTGCTGAACCTGTGCCAGTTGATTCTGGGCGTTGGCATTCTCTCTGTGATCCTCAACGGCATCGCGCCCGAGTTCTACAGCCGAAAGGATGATGCCTTTGAATGGATTCTCGCATTGCTGATCAATGCTCATGCTCTTTGGTTGGCGTTGCTGTGGCGAAAGAACCGATTTCGCGTTCGGCTCTGGGTTGGCTGACGATTACAGGGAAAGTAGTCCCCGGATCAGGGCAGCTCCTCCAGCCACTGCCGCGATGGCAAGAATCACTGGCCGCAAGCCTTCGAAGGGCATTCGGTTGACCAGGCGCCCGGACAACCAGAAACCCGCAAGAACACCCGGAAAGGTAAGGCCAGACAGTGTCAGTTCACGGACCCCAAGGTAACCGGAGAACAACAGCGCAGCCAAACTGAAAAAGCTGGCAACCAGGAAAAAGGCCGACATATTGGCCCGCACCAAAGGCCCCTTTTCATTCTGGTAGATGAGCGCAATCGGGGGCCCGCCCACGGCAGTGATGGTGCCCATATACGTTGAAGCTGCACCGGCGAGGATACTGTTACGGGCGTTCAGTGCAGGGCGAAGGCCGCCAATACTGAGTGCGACACCCGCTAGGATCAGAACCCCGAAAATCAGCTCAAAGCCCTTTGAGGACAGAACCAGCAAGGTCAGCCCGGCCAGGACGGTGCCGACCGCCCCGCCACCAATGGCAAAACGGACTTCGCGAATCTGAAGCGCACGCCGGTTTCGGGCCAGCATCAGAACAGTTAAAACGAGTGCGTTCAGGATTAGCGGTCCGGGCAACAAAACGGGACTGATCAGGAACAGCAGTGGCGCCGCCAGCGTACCGATCCCGTAACCCGCCACACCTTGCAGGCACGCGCCAGCAAGGAGCGCAGCATTGGCGAGCAGAATTTGCAGAAGGGTTATGTCATCCAAAATGGGCCACCGGTCTGAAAGATGCGTGCTTTGATAGCACAGCCTGTGAGTGGTTGAAATGATAGAATGCAGGCGCCCATAAGATCCCTGGAAAATGAGCGAAACCCCATGAGTGAGCCAGTCGCTGTGAAACTTTCGAGCTGTCCCTGTGGTTCAGGGCAAAGTTACGACACATGTTGCGGGCGCATACACCTTGGCGAACCTGCCGACAGCCCAGAAGTCCTGATGCGCTCCCGGTACAGTGCCTTCGTGCTTGGCTTGGTCGATTACCTGGTGGCTACCTGGCATTCCAGCACCCGGCCGGAGACTCTGAGCCTGGAAAATTCGCCGGACTGGACCTCGCTGCGCATCCTGGGCAGCGCAATGAGCGACCACTCAGGCACGGTGCATTTTCAGGCCATCTATAGGGCCGGCAAGGGCTGGGGTTACCTTGAAGAGCATTCCGATTTCGTGAAAGTAGACGGTCGCTGGTATTACCTTAAGGGCAATACCAGCGAAGGGCTGCTAAAACCCGGCCGAAACGAACCTTGCCCCTGCGGCAGCGGGAAGAAACACAAGGCCTGCTGCCTGTAGGATTATTCAAAAGAGGGCAAGTCCGGCTTTACGACATCTTTGCCAGCCGCCTCCCAGGCATCAAATCCTCCTTCAATAGACTGTACGTGCCGATACCCCATTTCTTTTAGCGCTTTGGCGCTCAGGGCCGCGCGACCGGAGGTCTTGCAGTAAACCACCATCTTCATGTCGCGGCTTTCCAGTGCCGGATCGTTGGTGAATTTGAACTCAAGCATGCCACGGGAAACGTTGGTGGCTCCCGGTATATGGCCGGAACGGTACTCATCCGGATCCCGCACATCTAACAACAAATCCGCCTGTTTAATGGCATCGTCAGCCTGGTTCAGTGAAACTTCCCGGATCTCTTTTTTGGCTTCTTCAACCAGGTCGTGAGCAGTTTTCATGGCAGTCTCCTGAATCGAGATAACGAAATAAGGTTATGCTCAGGATAAGGGATTGGGCGGGTTTGCGTCACCCGGAAACTGAGTATTATTCAATTCCATAAGCGCCCGAATTAAGGCTCAACATGGAGGCCTATGAAACAACCCATTACCGGTTACCACAAAGACGACGAAAATGAATGGGTCGCCCAACTGGCTTGTGGTCACAATCAACATGTGCGCCATACACCTCCCTGGGTTAATCGCCCTTGGGTAACGACTCTGGAAGGCCGGGCGTCCATGCTGGGTTTTGAGCTGGAGTGTAAGAAGTGTGAGGCAGGCGCGCCGCCGGATGAACGGCCCTGAGCTATAGTGTGATTATAGTCTGATCACCTCTTTGGCAAAGGAGTCTGCCATGGTTAAGCGCCTCGTTATCTGTGCCGATGGCACATGGAACCGTCCTGAAGAAGATTTGCAGAAAGACGTACCAACCAACGTCCTCCGTCTGGCCCGCGCCATCCGCCCGGTGGCCCTGGGTGACAGCCCCCAGCATGTGTTCTATGACTGGGGCATCGGCTCATACCACAATGCGGTCATTGGCGGAGTTACCGGCCAGGGTATCCACAAAAACATCATGGATGCCTACCGGTACATTGTTCAGAATTACGAGCCGGGTTCAGAGCTCTATTTCTTCGGTTTCAGCCGGGGCGCTTACACCGTGCGTTCGCTTTGCGGTCTGATCAATAATTGCGGCATCCTCCAGCGGCCGGACGCAAGGCTGATCCAGAAAGCATTTGATCACTACAAGAAAGCCGGAAAGGACTATGCGCCTTCAGGAGCGGAGTCTCTCAGATTCCGTGCGGAACACAGTCATGAATCCCGCGAGATCCGGTTTGTGGGCGCCTGGGATACGGTCGGAGCATTGGGTGTGCCATTCTCGCTCCTTGGGTTATTTGACCGGAAGGACGAGTTCTACGACACCAAGCTGGGCAGCAATGTGCGAATTGCCCGCCACGCTCTGGCTATTGATGAGCGGCGGGAGGATTTCGAGCCAACACTGTGGCTACCGAGAAAGGGGCTGAATTTGAAGCAAGTTTGGTTTGCCGGCTCCCACAGCGATATTGGTGGCGGTTATCCGGCTGATGACAACGGGCTCCTTGCGTCGGATATTGCCCTGGAGTGGATGGTGAGCGAGGCGGTTGCTGCGGGCCTGGACATCGAACCGCATTTGCCGGCAGCCATAAACCCCAGCCCAAAGGCCCGACTGCATAATTCCCGCAGGCACATTTTCCGGTTCTCCACCCCTTTGGTACGCCCCCTGAAGCCAAAGGATACTGAAACTTCTATTCACCCCTCCGTAGACGATCGATGGCGGCTTGATCCGGATTACCGGCCGCCTAACCTGGAGGCCATTGGTTTTCAGGGTTGATCACCCCGGCCGTTCTCACCGATCGCGCAGGCGTACTTCTGCTCATACCGGCGGTCTGCCCAGCCTTCATAAATCCTGGAGGCAGTCGGGAAAATTATGGGCCAAAGCAGTGGCTTGAAGAGGAATCCGAAGCGGGTATGGGACCAGGCGCGCACGTTGGCATGCAGACCGATGACCCATTCGCCGGTCCGGGTCATCAGGTGCAGGCGGCGCAGCAGCAGTTCGTGGCTTGGCAGGCCCTGGTTGTCGCCCTGCTGCTCATGAATGTCTGCGAATATCAAAGTTCCGTCCTGAAGTTTACGAAGGGTACGAATCTCGCGGGCACACAGGGGGCAGCTTCCATCGTAAAACAGGGTGTCATACCTGGGCTCCATCGAGTCCTCCAAGGGCAAGAATCTGTTTGCGCACGGCTGACTTTTTCCGCTCCAGCGTGTCTATCAGGCCATTGATCGCGGCCGGCAGTACGTTGGAAGCGTTGCTGCGGAACTCCTTCATCAGCTCAAGCTGCACATGAAGATCCTGGAAATTGCCGTAGAGTTGTTGCCGGCTTTTCAGGGTCTTCAGGGACTGTTTCCAGCCCGCTTTGTCCAGCTCCATCAGGTAGCGAATCCGCTTCAGCTGTTTGCGTAGTCTGTGTATGTCTTCGTCGGGCGAGGTATGCATCAACTCTGCAGTGCGTGTGTTGAACTGCTTGATACGTTGTTGTACGGCGTTCCGGATGTCTTTTGGCGCAAGTTTACCGGCGAGTTTGTGGAATTTGCGGGAATCGATCAGGTGGTGCCAGTCGTTCACGCTGTCGTGGTAGCGTTTGCCTTTCAGCTTCTTGACGAGCCGGGTGTGCTCCTCCTTGGCCTGTTTTCCAAAGTAAGTATGAAGAGTCGTCTGGAGCTCGCCGTTTTCCTGGCACAACCCCGGCAGGTCCTCGAGCAATACGTGTAAATCCCGCAGCCGTCCGGTGGCGTTGGCATGCCGTTTCAGTTCCTTTGTGGAGCTTGACAGCCGGCGGTCTCCGGTAACTTCCTGCAAGGATTCGGCGATGGCGCGGCTGCGGCGGATGGCAATGCGGTACTGGTGCAGAAATTCGTTATCCAGTCCGAGAATGACGCCAGGCTCAAGCTGATGGATAACCGTCAGCTGATGCCGTAGTGCTGCCGGAATGTCCTTGCCTGGATTCGTACCGTCGGTCTTTGCGCGCTTTTTCAGCGTACGGGCAAAGTGCTGGTAACTGAACTCTTTCGGGGTGAGAAACGTTTCCAGCTTGCTCTTGCCTTGTTTCAGGTTGTGCCAGTCGGTTACCGGAACGCAAATGTGAATGAAACTGGCGGTGGGGAGGTGGGCTGGAGGGTGTTTCAGCAGCCATGCCGCCAGCTCAATGAGCGCTGGGTTGTGGCCGATGATGGCTATCCGGTCAGTGTTTTCGAGGCTTTGCAGCCATTGGAGCAGGCGCTGATAGTCAAAGGTGTAAAGCTCCGGGACAGTCTGCACGTGTTGCACAGGAAAGGCTTCCGGCAGCACTCCTTCAAGGGTTTGTTTTGCGCGTATGGCGTCGCTGGCATACAGGCGGCCACCAAAAGCGCCAGCGTGGGTCAGAGCGTTACCCAGTGGTGCCAGCTGCGCCTCACCCCGTCCGTTGAGGGGGCGTTCGTGGTCGTTCAGGCCTTCGTCTGCCCAGCTGGATTTGGCGTGCCGGATAAGGAAGAGGTGCTTCATGCTGCTACCTTGGTGCCGAGACTTTCGTCTGAGAGATGCTCAAGGTCATCGTGCGTCGGTCGTTAGACAGAGTATACGAAAACGCGTGAGCGCTGACAGTGTAGTTGCCGATTGGGTGGCTCGCTGTGTGAGTGTTGGTAATCTGTTTTAACAAACTGGAACAGTGCTTCTTGCGCGTCTGTGGATAATCTACGGCTGTTTTTCTTTCTTTTCCGAGGATCCGGAGTAATGAACTTTTTGAACCACCTTCGCATACGAACCCGATTACTGTTGGCCGTACTGGTGCCGGTACTGATTACGGCGGCCACTATCGCGTGGATCACCGTGAGCCAGATACGTGCCGAGGGCAAGGCAGAGCTCGAGCGGATGGAGGAAAATCTTTTGGATGCCCGTAAAGCGGGGCTGAAGAATATGATTGATGCTGCCCAGGCGGTCGTGTTGCACGCGAAAAACGATCCGGAGCTCTCGGAAGAGGAAGCCAAGAAAGAAGCGGCGGAACGGTTGCGTTCCATTCGTTTTGATAAAACCAACTACGTGTTTGCCTATACGCGCGATGTCTACAACCTGGCGTACGCTCCGGATCCGTCAAAGGAAGGCCCAACCAGTAACCCTACCCTGAAAAAGCTGGTTGGAGCTCTGTTCGATGCGGCTGAATCCGGTGGCTTTTTCTCCTACAGCTGGGCTAACCCGGCATCGGGCAATGAGGAGCCGAAGGTTTCCTATTCCACTATTATTCCCGGCTGGGACTGGATGATCGGCGCCGGGGTCTACGTGACCGATATTGATAAGGTAGTGGCGGAGGCCAGGGCCGAAATTGAAGAGGACATGGCCTCTGCGCTCGGGTTTATTTTGCTGGTGACGTCGGTCATCGTGGTTATTTCGTTGATCATTGGCGTATTCGTGGGTCGTACGGTGACCAAGCCGCTCAAGAGCGTGAGCGATATGATGCAGGAAATCGCCAGTGGTGACGGTGACTTGCGTCAGCGTCTGCCGGAAGAGGGCACCGACGAACTAGCGGAGCTGGGTCGTCGTTTCAACGCCTTTGTTATCAAGATCCAGACCACGATCCGTGAGGTCGGTGCCACCACAGATCAGGTTGCGTCTGCGGCCGAAGAGCTGAGCCGTGTTGCCAACGAAACGCGGGCATCGGTTCAGGAACAGGGTTCCGAGACCGACCAGATTGCCTCTGCCATCAATGAAATGGCAGCGACCATCCAGCAGATTTCAGGCAATGCCAATGAAGTGGAAGGGGCTGCGTCGGATGCTGATCGTATGGCCCGTGATGGCGGTGAAACCATTATTAACGCCCAAGGCGCCGTGAATAAGCTCTCCGAAGAGATTCAGGAGAGCGCCCGAAGCATTGATGCTCTGGCTGAGAAGTCAGATGACATTCAACAGGTTCTGGATGTCATTCACGCCGTCACCGAGCAGACCAACCTGTTGGCACTGAACGCAGCGATTGAGGCCGCCCGGGCCGGTGAGCATGGCCGCGGCTTCTCGGTGGTTGCGGACGAAGTCCGTCAGCTGGCAAAACGCAGCGCTGAGTCAGCCGATCAGATTCGTGAAATGATAGATGGCTTCGTGACCGAGTCCCGTTCTGCGGTCGAGCGGATGAACCGGTCCCGGGACCGCTCATCCGAGACTGTTGAGCGCATCAATCACGCCACCAGCGCTCTGGGAACTATCGAGAAATCGGTGGGACAGATCCATGATCAGGTGACCCAGATTGCGACAGCCGCAGAACAGCAAAGCCAGGTGGCGGAAGAAATCAATCAGAATGTTGTGCGCATTGTGGATGCGGCTCAGCGCAGCGACACCGGCGTCACCCAAACCAACGAGGCGAGTCAGGAGCTGGCTCGCCTGGGTGAAAGCCTGAGAGAGCTGGTCAGCCAGTTCAAGGTCTGAGTCAGTTTTCCTGGCTCTGCCTTAACAGTTCGCGAAGCCGCCGGGAACGGCGGGCTCTCGCGAACACGGTTGCGATCAGATAATCCGGGTCAAATGGTTTGTTGATGAAATCGTCCCCCCCAAGGGCAGCGCCAATAACCTTTTGGTCCGGATGCGTGGCTGAGGTCAGAAACAGAATGGGTACCGGGTCATAGTGTCTGTCCTCCCTCAGGACAGCGGCAATCTCGCTGCCTGAGGCTTCGGGCATCAGCACATCCAGAATGATGACGTCAGGCTCGAACTCTCTGGCAGCGTCCAGTGTTTCCAGGGGGTTGCTTACGGAGCGAACCTTCAGTCCCGCCTGCTCCATTATCAATTGATTTACCTTCAGGACGGTTTCGTCGTCGTCCACCATCAGAACCCGAAAGGCGGGCGTGCCTTTGCGGTCGGCAAATTCGCGGGCAAGCTCCACAAGGTCTGTTCTGGAAACGGGTTTCGCGAGATAACGTGCGGCGCCGGAGCGGAATGCAGAAAGCCTGGCCCCAATGTCATCACGGACCGAGAGGAACGCCACTGGCGGAAGAAGTCCAAACTTTTGTTTGAGAAACTGGATGATCCGGGTGCCCGCGGACCGTTCGTTGCCAAAGACGATGTCCATAATAATCAAGTCTGGCCGTGGGAGAATTTCATAGGTATCTCCGTAAACCGAAGCCGACAGGAAAACCTGGGCATCGAAGCCGGCTTCCTCCAGCCACAAGCGCATTTCCTCGGCAACCAGTTCGTCGTCGTCGACAATGTGGATCGTGCTTGAGCTGTGTTGGGCTTGGGGGCTGTGCCCAGGCTTTTCGTCAGTATCCATGCTGCTCATGGCCCTAACCAGTCGCAGCATTTCCTGCTGTTTGAGCCGAGGGTCTTTGGGGGGAGGATCGAACCATTTATCGATCACGTCCTGCACCTGCGCGGCTGCCTGCGAAATGAGCCGGAGGCCAAACGCGCCTGCAGAACCCGCCAGTTTGTGTGCTTCCTGGTAGGCGAGATTCAGGCCTGCTCTCAAATTACCGCCGTCTTCCCGGTAATTGCTGTCCACCGGTATGTTGGCAATAAAGTATTCAAGCTTTTCCAGGCGCTCGGGCAGCGTCTCCAGGTAGCCTTCCCGCAGCTCATCCAGCCGAACACGGTGGCTGTCACTCTTGTCTTTGGTATCCATATCCATAGTCCCGCTTTCATCCAGAAAACCGAGGCCCGGGTCAGGCCCTGTTGTTGAACCTAGTCTATGGAATACGAATGAGCCAGAAGGTCAGACTGTCCTTGGCTTGAAAGGCCATCACGGGCTAATATTGGAGCGTTATTGGAATAACAATATTACATAATAACTCGATGTATGGTGCTAACAATGATGACTCGTCTATTCAGAATGGCGGCGGTAACGCTGCTTTTCTCTGTCAGTTCACTCAGCCTGGCTGAGGAAAACTTTACGCTGCGCCTTGCGCAGACCTGGGGACCAAACTCTCCGATTCTGGGAGAGACCGTGCAACACATGGCTGATATGGCAGAAACCATGTCTGCCGGGCGCCTCAAGATCCGTATTGACGCCTCCAACAAACATAAGGCGCCGTTTGGCATCTTCGATCTGGTTCGCAATGGCCAGTACGACATGGGGCACACAGCGTCCTATTACTACAAGGGCACTATTCCCAATGCCATGTACTTCACCACCGTGCCTTTCGGCATGATTGCGCCAGAGCAATACGCCTGGTTTTATCATGGTGAAGGAATGGAGTTGATGCAGAAAGTGTATGAGCCCTACGGCCTGTTGTCTTTCCCGGGTGGTAACACCGGCAATCAGATGGGCGGCTGGTTCCGTGAAGAGATCAAATCAGTGGACGACCTGAAGGGCCTGAAGATGCGGACTCCGGGTTTTGCCGGCGAGGTCATGTCCGAGCTCGGCGTTGCTGTCACCAACCTCCCACCAGGCGAACTCTATAGTGCACTGGAGCGTGGAACCATCGACGCACTGGAATGGGTTGGCCCTGCCCTCGATTTTCGGATGGGTTTCCACCAGATCGCCAAGTACTACTACTCGGGCTGGCAGGAGCCGGGTGCCGAAGTGCAGTTCCTGATTAACCAGAAAACCTGGGAAAGCCTGCCGAAAGACCTGCAGGAGATTTTGAGGGTTGCCATGCGCACGGCTGCCTATGACATGTACATCCAGAGCTATGACGAGAGTGGCGCTGCGTGGGCTCGCATGCAGGAAGATTATCCGGACGTGACTCACAAGACCTTCCCGCCGGAAGTGATCGAGGCGCTGCGTGGTGCCACCAACAAGCTTCTCAAGGAGGCTGCCGAGAAGGACGAGCTGGCGAAGGAGATTATCACCTCCCAGCGTGAGTACCTGAGTAAGGTGCGCCAATGGACCAATATTTCAGACAAGGCTTATCTGGACAGCGTGGCTACCGAATAAGCGACTGCTGATAAACCGGTCTGTCAAAAGCCGGTCTCATTAAGGGGCGCCAGGGTTCGTAATATCCTGGCGCCCCTTTTTGTTTGGGGCGCTTTCTGGAAAAATAGGCCGCTCATTCTTTGGGCACGGCTGATGAAAAAGACACTGCTTTCTCTGAACGACGTTTCCAAGCAATTTGACGGCAAAAGCGTCCTGGATTCGCTGGACCTTGATATCCTTGATGGTGAATTCATTACCCTCCTTGGCCCTTCCGGTTGTGGCAAGACTACATTACTGCGTCTGATGGCGGGCTTCGAGCACCCGGATGGTGGTGTCATTACGCTTGCGGGCGAGGACTTGACCCGGACAGCGCCCGAGCATCGCCCGTTGAACACGGTTTTCCAGCACTATGCGTTGTTTCCCCACATGTCGGTGTTCGACAACGTGGCTTACGGCCTCAAGATGGAGAAGCGGCCTAAAGAGGAGATCCGCGATCGTGTGGACAATGCCCTGGCGATGGTGCAGCTGCAGGATTTTTCCCGCCGAAAACCCCACCAGTTGTCTGGTGGCCAGCAACAGCGTGTGGCTATTGCCCGGGCTGTGGTAAAACGCCCGCGTCTGTTGCTGCTTGATGAGCCATTGTCTGCGCTCGATTTCAAGCTTCGTCGTACCATGCAGGTTGAACTGAAACGGTTGCAGCGGGAGCTGGGCATTACCTTCGTTTTCGTGACCCACGATCAGGAAGAAGCGCTTTCCATGTCGGACCGTGTGGTGGTCCTCAAGGACGGTGCCATTCAGCAGTTGGGAACACCGCGGGAAGTCTACGAACGGCCGGCGAACCTTTTCACCGCCCGGTTCGTTGGTGAGACCAATTTTCTGCCCGGCACGGTTGAGGCGATTGACGACGGATTGATCACCGTGGATGTCCTGGGGCTCAAGCGAACATTGCGCCGACCGGAGTTTGCCGTGCGAGAGGCGCAGCGACTGCACGTTCTTCTGCGACCGGAGGATATCCGCGTACTGGACCCGAACAGCGAGCAGGGTGTGGCAGGCAAGATTGTCGAGCGCAACTACAAGGGCAGCACTTTGGATTCAGTGATCCACCTGGACGATGGTACCGAAATACTCGCCAGCGAATTCTTCGATGAGGATGATCCGATGTTCGACTATCGCCTCGGTGAACCGGTGCGCGTGAGCTGGGTGGACGGTTGGGAGTGGCTGCTCCCGGAAGAAGGCGAGACGGCCGACCAGGAACCCCTGATTGATGCATAGTATCAGGCAGCAGCCGTTCAAAACCGCTGTTCTGGTTCTGGTGTGGGGCTGGCTGCTTTTTCTGGTACTGGCCCCGAACCTGCTGGTGGTGGGCGCCAGTGTGCTGACCCGCAATCCGTCAACGTTCATTTCACTGCCGCTCAATCTGGATGCCTATCGGCAGCTGTTTGATCCGCTGTATCTGGAGGTGTTTCTCCATTCCCTTTATATGGCCGCAATGACCACGTTGGTGTGCCTGCTTATCGGCTACCCCTTTGCGTGGGCGCTGTCAAAGGTTGGCAAGCAGCGCCAGGTTCTGCTGGTCTTTCTGCTGATTGTGCCGTTCTGGACCAATTCTCTGGTTCGCACTTATGCACTGAAACTGATTCTGGCGACCAATGGCTTACTGAACAGCGCACTGATGTCTCTGGGTGTCACCGATGAGCCGTTGCGACTGCTGTATACCGAAGGTGCCGTGATCATCGGTCTGGTCTATCTGTTGCTGCCGTTCATGATTTTGCCTCTGTATTCCGTGTTTGATGATCTGCGACAGGAGCTGTTGCTGGCTTCCCATGATCTGGGGGCTGGCCGATTTGCCACCTTTATTCACGTGATTGTGCCGCTGACACTCCCGGGTATTCTGGCCGGCGTGATGCTGGTGTTGTTACCTGCCATGGGGTTGTTCTTTGTGCCTGATATTCTTGGTGGCTCCCGCAACCTTCTGGTGGGCAATGTGATCAAAAACCAGTTTCTGGATGCCCGGAACTGGCCCTTCGGTGCGGCGGCCAGCATTATACTGACACTGACCATGGCGCTGCTGATGTTCGCCCACAGGCTGAGTAAGCGCCGTTTGGGCGACGAGGATGGTCCATGACCCGATGGCTTCCGCGGACGTATCTGGCGCTGGTGTATGTTCTTCTTTACGTACCTATCGTGGTGCTGGTGGTGTTCTCATTCAATGAGTCCCGAACCGGCTACGCATGGGGCGGGTTGAGTCTGCGATGGTACGAAGCTCTGTTTAACAACACTGCGATGGTCAGGGCCATGTGGAATTCGCTCTGGCTGGCACTTTCCGCCGCAACTGTGTCTACCATGATCGGCGCGCTGACGGCACTGGCCCTGCATCGCTACCGGTTTCGGGGAAAGCGGATCCTGAACGGTATGCTGTTTGTAGTCATGATGTCGCCAGAGATTGTGCTGGCGATTTCATTGCTGGCGCTGTTTCTGCTTGTGGGTTTGCAGCTGGGGTATGTTTCTCTGTTACTTGCCCACGTGACCTTTTGTCTTCCGTTTGTTGTAATTACTGTCATGGCCCGCTTGAGCGGGTTTGACGAGAGTCTGCCAGAAGCCGCCCGGGATCTCGGTGCCAGCGATTTTACCATGACTCGCACCGTGCTGATTCCGGTCATTATACCGGCTCTGCTGGCGGGTTGGCTGTTGGGTTTTACACTGTCTCTTGACGACGTGGTCGTGAGCACCTTCGTCAGCGGTCCCAGTTATGAAATTCTGCCATTGCGCATTTACTCCATGGTCCGTGTAGGCCTGAAGCCGGAGGTGAATGCCCTGGGCTCCCTGTTGTTGGTGTTTTCGCTGGTTATGCTGATGTTGTCTCAATGGATACTGATAAGGAGTAAACGATGAAGAAACTAGCGCTGGCCGGCATGCTTGTACTGGGCCTGACAGGCTGCAGTTCCGAGGAACCGCAGGTTCTTAACTTGTATAACTGGTCCGAGTACATGCCCCAGGAGGTGCTTGACCGCTTCCAGGAAGAAACCGGTATTCAGGTGGTTTACACCACCTACGACAGCAACGAGGCCATGTATGCCCGTCTCAAGCTGCTGGATGACAGCGCGGCTTATGATCTGGCGGTGCCCTCAACGTACTACGTGAGCAAGATGCGACAGGAAGGGCTGCTGATGCCTGTCGATCGCAGCAAGATTGAAGGCTTTGACCAGCTGGATCCCGATTTGACCAACCTGGATATTGATCCGGATAACCAGTACAGCATTCCGTACCTCTGGGGCACCACCGGCCTGGCGGTGGATGCCGCGGATGTGGACGGTGACCCTGTGACTGCCTGGGAAGATTTGTGGGATGAGCGTTTCAAGGGCCGCGTCATGCTGACTAACGATATGCGTGAGGTCTTTCATGTCGGTTTGCGGGTGCTGGGTTACTCAGGCAACAGTACCGATCCGGACGAGATTGAGGCGGCCTACGAAAAACTGTCCGAGCTGATGCCCTCGGTGCGAACATTTAACTCGGACGCGCCGCGGATGCCCTACCTGGAAGGCGAAACGGACGTGGGCATGATCTGGAACGGCGAAGCGGTAATGGGCAAGGACACGATGCCGTCACTGGAGTATGTGTACCCGAAGGAGGGCATCATAGCCTGGCTCGACAGCTTCGTGATTCCCAAAAACGCCAAAAATCCGGAGGCGGCCCACAAGTTCATCAGCTTTGTTCTGCAACCGGAAATATCCGCCATGATCAGCGAGGAGATCGGTTACGCTACCCCGAACCTGGCGGCCCGGGACATGCTGGATGAGTCGGTTGCCGGGGATCGCGCCAGCTACCCCACACCGGAAGATATGGTGAACGCGGAGTTTCAGACCGACATTGGTGACGAAGCCTTGCAGGTTTACGCCAAATACTGGGAAATGCTGAAGTCTGGCCAGTAACGGAGAGCGGCACCTTTCCCGATAAAAACGGAGGCCCCCTGGCCTCCGTTTTTTGTCTCCGGGGTTTCACAAAACTGCAACAGATGGTCTATACATTCGTGATAACAATTCGTTAGCAAACTCCCCCAAAACGGTTATCAAGGAAACGTTATGACCAGGTCCTATCGTTCGACACGGAAACACGCATTGCTGTTGTCTGCCACGCTGGCCGCTGGGAGCTTCTCGGGCGCGGCGCTGGCGGAAGAGTTACGTCTGATCACCTGGGGTGGTTATGCGCCGGATGATGTGGTGGCGCAGTTTGAGAAGGAAACCGGAATAGATGTGAAGGTTACCCTGTCCAACAATGAGGATATGATTTCCAAGCTCCGTGCCACTGGCGGTGCCGGCTTTGACCTGGCTCAACCAAGCCAGGACCGGATTGTCGGAGTCCAGCGCCAGTTCAATATATACAAGCCGGTAGATTTCAGCCGCATCAA
Source organism: Marinobacter salinus (assembly GCF_001854125.1). Lineage (NCBI taxonomy): Bacteria > Pseudomonadati > Pseudomonadota > Gammaproteobacteria > Pseudomonadales > Marinobacteraceae > Marinobacter > Marinobacter salinus. The sequence continues at coordinate 2,937,680 of NZ_CP017715.1, read as the reverse complement.
CACCGATAACCTTCAGTCTTCCATGGTCAAGGCAACCCAGAATTCCACCGAGCTGGATGGCAAATACTACGGTGTGCCGTCGGTATGGGGAACCAGTGGCCTTATAGTGCACAGTTCTGTCTCCGACACAGTAGAAGATTATACCGATCTCTGTGATCCGGCAGTGGCGAATGAGGTGAGCTACCGGCTCAAGCGGCCGACTCTGATTGGTTTTGCTTTTGCACTGGGCATGGACCCGTTCGAAGCATACAACGACCGGGATCAGTACCAGTCCATCATGGCGAAAGTGGAAGACAAGCTGATTGACTGCAAGAGCAACGTAAAGACCTACTGGACCGGTGGCGACCAGTTGCTGGCTCTTCTGCGTACCGGGGAAGTGAAGGCCGCCATGGCCTGGGATGCCGGTGGCTGGAAGCTCAATGCCGAAAACCCGGAGATTCGTTTCGTCGCGCCCGAGTCGGGAGCTCTGGGCTGGATTGACACCTTTGCGATTCCCCGTCGCAGTGACAATGAGGAAGCTGCGTACAAGTGGATCAACTTTGTGATGCAACCGGAAATCGCCGCAAAGATCACCAATGCCTCCGGTAACTTCACCGCATCCAGGGGTGCGGACGAGTTTGTCAAAGCAGAGCTGCGGGATGCGTATCGTGCCAGCTTCAACGATCAGGCCATCAATAACATCAAGTGGTATCCGCCGGTACCGCCGGGGCTGGAAACTATGGAGGGGCAGGTACTGGATCGAGTCCAGGCAGCGAACTGATCCGTATGGGAATGGACTCAGACCTTTTCTGTTCAGATCTGGTCCGCCGCTTCGGTTCGAATGCCGCGGTGGACCATATCTCCCTTGACGTGCCTGCAGGCACGTTTTTCTCCATTCTGGGGCCGTCGGGCTGTGGCAAGACCACCCTGTTACGTTTGTTGGCGGGCTTCGATAAGCCGGATGAGGGCGAGATTCACATCCGTGGCCAGCGAATGAACGACGTTCCGCCCAATCGCCGCCCCGTCAATATGGTGTTCCAGCATCTGGCGCTGTTTCCGACCATGTCGGTAGGCGAGAATATCGGCTATGGCCTGAAACGGCAGGGGGTGTCGGCGGCGGAACGCCGCAAGCGCATTGCCGGTGTGCTTGAGCAGGTAGGGCTTCCGGGTCTGGAAGACCGCAACCCCCAGCAGTTGTCGGGTGGTCAGCGCCAGCGTGTGGCCCTGGCCCGCTGCCTGGTACTGGAACCCACTCTGTTGCTACTGGATGAACCGCTCGGCGCGCTGGATCTGAAGCTGCGTGAACAGATGAAAGTGGAGCTCAAACACCTGCAGAAATCGTTTGGCACCACTTTTGTTTACATCACCCACGATCAGTCCGAGGCGATGGTCATGTCAGATCAGGTAGCCGTCATGCGTGACGGCCGGTTTGACCAGGTCGCGCCGCCGGAAGAATTGTACCGGGAACCGGCCACACCCTTTGTTGCCGGCTTTGTGGGTGACAATAATCTCCTGGGTGGCGAGCTGGTAGCGGTGCGTGACAACCTCGCCCGGCTGCGCCTTGATGACGGTACGATAGTCAACGGCCGAGTGGGCTCCGATGGGCTTGCGCCGGGTGGTCGTGCCGAGCTTTTCATTCGCCCGGAATCGCTGTTGCTGACCGGAGGGGCGCTTGAGGATGGTTTTTCCGCTATCCAGGCAACGGTGAAAACAACCCTGTTTGATGGCGCCAACAGCCGCGTGGAAGCCGAAGCCGGCGGGCAGGCGGTATACGCACGCCTGCCGCAGGACGGTTCGGCGCCGAATCTCAATGAAAGTGCGTCGCTGCGACTGGCCTGGGACCCGATGCTGGCACGGGTTTTTGAGGCAGAGTTGCCATGAGGTCTTCCGCCAGCCGATTATCGCTATGGCTGCTGCTCACGCCGTTTCTGCTCTGGATCGTGTTGTTGGTTCTGGTCCCGCACCTGCAAATGCTGAGGGTGTCGCTCCAGGTTCGCGAAAGCTGGGACACACTGGCCTGGGGGCTGGAGCAATATCGGAATTTCTTCACTGAATCCTATTATTGGCGAACGTTCGTGCGAACGGGAGTCATGTCGCTTTTTACTACTTTCCTGACTCTGGTCATCGCTTTCCCGATTGCCTGGTACATCGCCAAACTGGCTCGTGGACGGGCAAAGGGGTTTTTGTTTCTGGCTTGTCTGATCCCTTTCTGGGCCAGTGAGCTGGTGCGCACCTATGGCTGGATGATTCTGTTGAGGGAAAGCGGCCTGTTCAGTTCCTGGTTGCAGGCATTGGGCTGGGCGGATGGCCCGGTGGAGATGTTATACAACGATGTCGCGGTGATCATCGGCCTGGTGTACAACGGTTTGCTGTTCATGGTGGTGCCTTTGGTCACAACCCTTGATGGCATGGATGAAAACCTGGTGGAAGCGGGCTATGACCTTGGCGGCAACCATGCCACAGTGCTCCGGGAAGTGGTTGTGCCCTGGGCGATGCCGGGCATTGTGTCAGGTTGTATTGTGGTGTTTATGCTCACGCTTGGCAGCTATCTGACACCGGTGTTGATGGGAGGCAAGGACAGTGCCTGGTTTACTCAACAGATTTTCACCCAGTTTATAACCCGGTTTAACTGGGAGCAGGGAGCAGCCCTGGGCGTGTTACTGCTGGTGTTGTCGTCGGTGATTGTCTGGCTGGGCCTGAAGCTCACCGGCCAGTCGCTGCGCAAGGTGATGGGGTGAAGCCATGATTCGTTCGGTGCACCGTTCCCGCTGGTTTGACGGACTGTACCTGGCCTATCTGGTGGGCTTTTTCGTGTATCTGGCGATGCCATTGCTTGTAACGGCGGTATTTGCATTTAACGATGCGCCGTTCCCCTCCCTGCCCTGGAAGGGGTTTACTCTGGACTGGTACTTCGCGGATGGCTCCGCTGGCCGGACCGGCCTTTTTCATGATGATGGTCTGTTATCAGCACTTTGGGTCAGCGCCCAGATAGCCGTGTGGGTGACGCTGGTGAGCGTCGGGCTGGGGTGCGTGAATGCCGTTCTGTTTGAGCGGGTGCAGTTCCGTGGCAAGGAGTTCCTGTACGTTCTGATGCTCCTGCCATTGGTAATTCCGGGGGTTATCCTGGGGGTTTCCATTCTTGTGTTCTACAGCGGCATGGCCAATGATATCTCGAAGGCCTGGGGTATTGAGCTGGATTTGTTCCGGCCCGGCATGACCCTTGTGGTTATGGGGCAGGTAACGTTCATCGCCACCCTGAGCACGCTGGTTATTGCTGCCCGGTTGCGCAAGTTCGACCCGCAACTGGAAGAGGCAGCCCTGAATCTGGGTGCCACACCTGTCGTTGCCTGGTTCACGGTGACCTTGCCATGGTTGCTACCATCCATTTTCGGAGCCGCTGCCATGGCGTTTCTGATGTCTTTTGAGAACTTCAATACCACAGTGATGCTGACCGGAAGTGACACGCCACTGACGGTAGCCTTGTTCAACCGCTTGCGAGAAGGTTCCACGCCCGTACTGAACGCGGTGGCATTACTGTTGATGGTCGGGTCAGCGCTGTTGGCGCTTGTGGCCCTTGGCCGCCATTCCTCCGTCAGAGGATGATCTTTGTGTAAATAAAAGATCAAATATTGTTATCCGGTCAGATTGGGTAAACCAGCAGCGCGTCCTTCATCTATAATAGGTTTCGATTCTCATCTTTCAGGTTCGTTATCTTCATGCATGTGGTTCGCCCCTGGCACCTGATTATTGCGCTCATGCTGGTTCTCATTGTGCCCCAATTGGGCCATGCTGCTTCCCAGCCTGTTACCGAGGGCTGGGAGTACCGTTGGGGGGATTCGCCGTTTAATACCGACGGCGTGCCTGAATGGGCCTACAAGGACGAGCCGGGGCAATGGCACGATATCGGGTTTCCGTCCAATCCGCCCGACCGCAATGGTCATGAGCATGTCTGGTATCGGGTTACGCTACCCCCGGGTGAATGGCAGGATCCGGTCCTTTACATCTACAGCGTCGATATCATTGTCCAGGTGTACCTGGATAACAAAAAGATCTATCAGTATGGAACGTTTGACGAGGAGGGCCGGGGGCGATTTGAGGGCTGGCCCTGGCACGAAATTCGTCTACCCGAAGGGTATGAGAACAAGACGGTCTATTTTCGGGTGTTCTCGGATTACACCGATATCGGTTTGTGGGGTGAAGTCTCCATCATGGATCATCGGGATTTGGTTCTTTACGTTTTGGAGAACTCGCTGGAATCCCTCATTATTGCCGGCTTTTCCTCTCTCATAGCCATCCTCGCGCTGATTTTTGCCCTGCTGCAGACAGAGAAAAAAACCTTTGGCAGCATCGCCCTGTTTACCTTGTCCTCCTCTGTGATGCTGGTATCTGAGACTCAGGCCAGTCTACTGATTTCTTACCAGCCACTTTTATGGGATTACCTTGCTGCCGGTTCCTACTATATGTTGCCTGTAGCAATGGCATTGTTGCTGGCGCAATGGTTGGCAAGCCATCGTCCCTGGGTTATTAATCTGATCTGGAAACTGCATGCCGTATATCTGGTCGCTGCGATTGGTCTGTCTCTGGTAGGTGCAGTGGATCTTTCGTCCACGTTCCCGCCTTTTGATGGCCTGTTTCTCATTTCTCTGTTAACGATCAGTGCGGTGGTCATTCGGCGTTTCTGGTCCATGTCGAAGGAGCAGCAATTCCTTCTTCTGGCCTATGCTGTGTTCTGCGCGCTTCTCATTGGCGATATGGCTGTGGCTCACGGTATCTTGCCCTGGGGACGGGTGCCGGTGAGCTGGGGCATACTGATCTTTTCCCTGACCATCGTAATCATCTCCCTGTGGCATTATGTCAGCACGCAGAGAGCTCTCCGCGACCTCAATGTGTCTCTTGAGGAGCAGGTGGCTGAGCGGACGGCGAGCGCAGAGTCACTAGCCCGCCGGGAACAGGCGAGGGCCCGCATGCTCACCTTCGAAAATGAGAAAAGCCGGGTTCTGGGCGACATGATTACCGAACTTCAGGACTGTGTGGGTCTGAAACAGGCCCTTGGCCTTCTGGGCAGAACCATGCCGGATCTTTGCAGCCCCTTGCCCGGGGTGTTCTATGGTCGGTCAGGCGATGGTGTATACGAGCGTATTGCGGACTGGGGCTTTGGTAAGGAGCCCGGTATGCTTCCGTCCATACTTGAAGCTGGTAAAAACCTGCCAAAACCCACGATTTCGCCTCCCGGCCCTCATGGTCCCGCGAAGGAGGGCGCAAGTGATGCACTGGCCGGGCTCATGTGTTTCTGGATCAACCTGGAGTCCGCCAGTGACGGGACCGTGACTGAAGGGGTGCTTCTGCTTGAGGGCGATGGCGTGTTTGCTCCGGTCGAAAATGAATATGGTTCAGCAAGGCTTTTTGCCGCCCTGAACCAGGCGGCCCAGCGCATTGGTATTGCGCTTTCAAGTATCGTCCTCAGGGAAGAGCTCCAGAAGTTTTCTTATGAAGATGCGCTTACCGGTCTCAAGAACCGTCGATACTTTGATCAGCTGTTCGAGCATGAATGTGCGGTGGCGCATCGCAGGGAACTGCCTTTGTCTCTGCTGGTTATCGACATAGACCATTTCAAGAGCTTCAACGACACCCATGGCCACGAGGCCGGAGACAGGGCGCTGCAATCAGTGGCTATGGTGCTGCAACGGCAGTTCCGGGACAGCGATATTGTGTGCCGTTATGGCGGAGAGGAATTCGTTGTCATTATGCCGGGAGCTATAACGCCAGATGCGAAAGACCGCGCACAGCACCTCTGCAAAGCCGTCAGTGATGTGCCGGTAATCTTTCAGGGTGAAGACCTTGGACAGCTAACGGTGTCTGTTGGCGTGGCGTGCTGGCCCGACAGTGGCTCTGAGCCTGAAGAGCTCTTGGGGCTGGCAGACAAGGCGCTCTATCTGGCCAAAGAAGAAGGGCGCAACCGGGTCGAAATATACGGAAGCCGGGCGGCATAAAAAAAGGAGGGGGGCATAGCCCCCCTTTTTCTTTCAGGTTTTCGGTTTCACCAATCTGGTGATCTCAAACCACGAGGACCGGGCACTTTGCGTTCGATGCTACCCGGTGTGAAACACTCCCCAGAAACATGCCATCCTTGCCGCTGTGTGTGCCCTGTGTGCCGATCACAATCAGATCTACTCCTTTGTCTTTGGCAAATTCAACAATGACTCTTGAGGGTTTGCCCGCTTTTACGAAACCCCGGACGTCTTTGGCTCCACGTTCTGCAGCCTGTACCTTCGCATGCTCTACGATGTCTTTGGCGTACTCCGACAGCACCTTGTCCGGAATGTCCATTCCTTCAGGGCGTCCGATCGATAGGGACGCCTCAAACAGGCTGTGATGTTTGTAAACACAGAGCAGATAAATTTCGGCGTCCATGAGCTTTTGAAGTCCAATGGCCTTATCCAAGGCCTTAAAGGAAGACTCTGAGCCGTCAACGGCCACCAGTATTTTTTTGAACATATTCTTCTCCCTGAAATCGGTCTCTACAGCTTTCAGCGGAACGCCACGTCACGCAGGAACAGTGCAATCTGCGGGAAGGCGATGATCAACCCTGCGGCAGCCACGAGCATAAAGACGAACGGTGGCGTACCGCGGATAACTTCCCAGTATGGCCGCTTGAATATGGCTATGGCGGTAAATATGTCGCAACCAAACGGTGGCGTAGCCGAGCCTATCGCAACCTGAAGTGTAATCAAAACCCCGACAAGTACCGGGTCCAGGCCGGTCGCCTCAATCGCCGGTGCAAAGATCGGTGTCAGCACCAGGATCACCACGATCGGATCAACAAACATGCAGGCGATGAAGAAGGCGACACAGATTGCGATCAGCACGCCGACCGGACCAGCTTCATTAACACCGACAGATTCGAGTATGGCTTGAGGAATCTGTGCAAAGGAGATAATCCACGAAAAGCCGTTTCCAACCGCTACCAGTATAAAAACCACGGCGGTAATCAGTCCGGTGGACTTGGCAATCCGATAGATGTCCGGCAACTTCAGTGAGCGGAAGACCGCGAATTCGAGGAGGAACGCGTACAGCACGCAGACAGCCGCAGCCTCTGTGGGACTGAAGATGCCGCCATAGATACCGCCCACAATGATAACCGGGAAGAACAGTGGCCATAGCGCGTCACGGACAGCGACCCCCCGTTCTTTCCAGTTGGCCCTTTCCTCGGTAGGAACCTTGTTAACGTAAGCATAGATCAGGCAGTAGAGTGAAAACATGGCCAGAATCATGATGCCGGGGCCTATACCGGCAATGAAGAGCTCGGCAATGGATGTCCCGGATATAACCCCGTAAATGATGAAGCCGATACTGGGGGGGATCAAAAATGCGATATCACTGGAGTTGATAATCAGGGCCAGTGAAAACGAGTCGGAATAACCTGCTTTTAGCAGTTTTGGCCGCAGCGGAGAGCCAACGGCTACGACAGTCGCCTGGGTAGAGCCAGAAACCGCACCAAACAGAGTGCAGGAGGCTGCAGTACTGATGGCCAGGCCACCCTTCACATGCCCGATAAACGCCATAACCATATTGATCAGGCGGTCCGCAGACTGTCCACGGGTCATGATGTCAGCGGCAAGAATAAACATGGGTACGGCAATGAGGGAGGCGGGCCGGATTCCTCCCATCATTTGCTGGATAAAAGTACCCATCTGGCCAAAGCCATCAAACATCATTACAAAACCGACCACCGCACCCGTGATCAGCGGAACCATCATCGGGAAGCCCAGGAGTAGCAGCCCGATCATGATCACCATCATTATAGTTGCCATGATTTTCTATCCTTTGTTAAAGCAGCTGCAGGTTTCAGACTTCCGATTCACTATCCGCGTAGCCGTCAATCACACCGGTGGAGAGGTAAACATCCTTGCTGGTGAGGTTTTTGATGGCCGTGAGAAAATACTGAATACCAGTGATCGCAAAGCCCACCGGGGCCCAGACGTAAATCCACCAGATTTCAAAACCCAGCGCAGGGAGAATTCGCCCACGGCTGTAGAGGGTTTCGACGTATCCATAGGAGTGGTAACAGAGGAAGAACATCACCACTGATGTAAACAGGGCGATGAAAATCATCAGTGCTTTGCGCCCCTTGGTCGGGACCGCATCGTAAACTGCAGACATACGGATATGGCGACCATGGCGGGCTGCGTAGCCGATGCCTGCAAAGGTAATCAGGATAATGAGAATCCGGTTAATCTCACCTGAGAAAAACAGGCCTTCACCGAAGACAAAGCGTGCAATAACGTTAACGCATGTATTGATAGCCATGAGGATGACGCCAACCGCCAGCATGACGGCCTCTGTCTTGGCTATGACTTCATCAATGGTCCCCAGGAACCCGGGCAGGCCGGACTCGTAGGTTCCGGTATCATCTTCAAGATCCGGGGAATTCTCGGACATGGGGTCTGCTCCAGAGCATGTCGCTCCCGGCCGGTGGGAATCCCCGGCGGGGCGGGGTTAGCACAGCTTCCCGCCAGCATACGCTGGCGGGAATTGTTCCTTCAGGTTCAGTTGCTCTGAACTTGTTTCAGATCTTCTTTGAACTGGTTCAGCAGCTCCTTGCCGCTTTCACCAGTCATTTCGATGAACTTCTCTTCCACCTGAGGCGCACGGGCCTTGAAAGCATCAATCTGTTCATCGTTCAAGCGGGTAACGGTCACTTCGTCACTGGCTTTCTGGATCTTCGCCAGGGCTTCTTCGGCGAGGCCGTCGATGTGATCGATGATTTCTTCAAACGCATAATCCGATGCGTCCTGAACCAGCTTTTTGTCTGCATCAGACAGATCGCTGTAGAAATCCTGATTGGCCATCATCGCAGTGGTGAACCAGCCATGGCTGGTGAAAACCAGGTTCGGCGATACTTCGTAAAGTCCGCCAGACTCGATCCAGAAGATCGGGTTTTCCTGGCCCTGGATCATGTTGGTCTGCAGGGCGCCATAGACCTCACCCCATGGCAGCGGGGTCGGTGTCGCGCCAAAAGCAGCGTAGGTCTCGGACAGAAGCGGGTTGGTCATTACCCGGATCTTCTTGTTGTTGAAGTCTTCCGGCTTGGTGACCGGCTCGTCTACCGTGACAACCATTTCCCCTTCCGGGTACATCTTCAGAAGCTCCAGGCCTTTCTCGGAATAGAGCTCAGGGAAATCTTTGTTGATCGCTTCACTTTCCCGGAAAAACTTGATGACCGTGTCCATGTCAGTCGGCATCAGATACGGAATGAAAAAGATCTGTGCTTCGGGAATCAGAGACCCGGTGAAACCGGGAGACTGGTTAACAAAGTTCAGAATGCCGGCCTGGGTCTGCTCCATGATGTCGTCAGACTCACCCAGCTCGCCGAAGCGGTAGATCTGCAGGGTGTGGTCAGAATTTTCCTCGATATACTCTTTGAACTTATAGGCGAATACGTCTTGTACGTCGCCCTCATACTCCTCATGTGCGTAACGCCAGTTGTCGGCGTTCGCGGAATTAGCGGCGGTCATGGCCACAAATGCGAACGCTGAAATTCCGGCCAGTTTTCTGAACTTACTCATGCTGCTCATCAGGGCTTTCTCCGTTCGTTTATTTACTAAAAATTATTATTACGGTATTAAAGACTGGCAAAACAAAGCGGTTTTCGCAAGAAAATGACGAAAATCAGGAGAATCTGTTGTTGGGTTCTTACGTTATTGCAAGTTCCTGAAATCATTTCTTATTCAGAGTGAAGCGACATATTTCGAGGAAAAGGCGGAATTCGGTGACAACCCGGTCGACACTGTTTTCGAGACGGTGTCCGTCGGGTAATGCCAGTGCCGGCAGCCCCTGCTGCCTTGCCAGTTCAAGCACCGGCATCACGGGCACTACGTCGTCATCCCAGCCGTGAATGATCTGGGAATGCTGGGCCCTGATGCGCGGGCTGGACTGAGGGTATTTCTCCAGGGCCAGGGCTGGCGCCAGCAGGAAGCACCCCAGCACCGGCAGCATTGCGCTGGTTTGAGCGCACACCCAGCCGCCCATGCTGGAGCCCGCGAGCACGGTTCGTTCCGGATCGGCGTTCGAGCCTTTCAGGGCGGCGTCCATTTGCTTCAGTCGGGCGGCGGGGTCTTTGGTGCTCCTGTGGTCGATGGCAATGGCTGTTACTCCGGGAAAGGATTCCGCAGCGCGCTTCATGGCCTGGATTTTGGTGCTTCCGGGCCCACTCTCGAGGCCGTGGGAGAGAAAAACATGAAGGGTGGGCGTTGTCATGACGAGTGCTCTTTTGCGGGTGTGTGTTAACACCAAATTTTAAACCAATACCGGGGTACAGGCGTAAATCCCATTTAACGAAAGGAGTTGGAGCATGATCAGATTATTTTTTGGATGCCTGATTGCCTGGGTGGCTTTTCCGGTCTTTGCCGCAGAGGGAGCGTGCCCGGCGTTCCTTGATCATGAGATGAGGAAGCTTCATTCCAGCCAGAATATCAATCTGTGTGAGGTTTCCGCCGGCAAGCCGATGCTGGTTGTGAACACTGCGAGCCATTGTGGTTACACCGGTCAGTTTGAAGGCTTGGAAGCACTGCATGAGAAGTACCGGGACAAAGGGCTTGTGGTTGTTGGATTCGCCAGTGACGATTTTCGTCAGGAGGCCGCAACCGAAGAAGAAGCGGCGACGGTGTGTTTCAAGAATTTCGGAGTCACATTCACCATGATTGCGCCAGGGCCGGTAACCGGCGACCAGGCCAACCCGGTCTTCCGGCACATCAATGAGCAGAGCCAGTCGCCGCGCTGGAATTTTTCCAAGTACGTGCTGGACCGCAATGGCGAGGTAGTCCAGGCCTTTCCAAGCCGGGTGACACCGAACGACCCTGAGTTGATCAGAGCCGTCGAGTCCGTGCTTTAGTTGCTGCGGGTTTCCGCGAGAATGTCCAGGGCGTGCCGGCGCTTCTCGGGATCGTATATGTCGACCGTGAACATAAGCTCGTCGACATCGACAGTGGCGAGCAGGTCGTCTATTTGCCGTTTCAGAGAATGCGCGTCGCCCAGTAGCTGAAGCGCCAGGAAGTCCTGCACGCTGGCCTTCTCGCCAGCATTCCAGAGGCCGTTCATGGATTCCACGGGTGGCCGCATCCAAAGAGGCTGGCCTCTGAACAAGGCAAGAATGCGCTGGTAACTTGTGGTGGCGAGGAATTTTGCCTGATCCATTGACTCGGCGGGCACAGCAGGAACTGCGAGCATGGCGTAGGGCTTATCCAGCTGATCTGAAGGCTGGAAATTGTCCCGGTAAACACGCAGGGCTTCCCGGTATAGTCTCGGCGCAAAGTGGCCGGCGAAGGCGTAAGGCAGACCTCGCATGGCAGCCAGTTGGGCACTGTAAAGACTTGAACCCAGTAACCAGATCGGGACATTGGTGCCGGCACCGGGGATGGCCTTGACCGGCTGGCCTGGCCGCAAAGGGCCCAGCAACGCCTGGAGTGTTGCCACGTCCTCCGGGAACTGTTCCGCACCGAGGCCGTCCCGGCGGAGCGCGCGAGCCGTGACAGGATCTGTCCCGGGCGCCCGGCCGAGGCCCAGGTCAATGCGTCCGGGGTAGAGGCTTTCGAGGGTGCCAAATTGTTCCGCAATGACCAGTGGCGGGTGGTTGGGAAGCATGACGCCTCCGGAGCCGACCCGAATAACATTGGTCTGGCCAGCAATATGGCCGATCAGCACAGATGTGGCGGAGCTGCTGATGCCCTCCATGTTGTGGTGTTCGGCGAGCCAGAAGCGTTTAAAGCCCAGACCCTCCGCATGTCGGGCATAGGCCACACTGTTGGCGAGTGTGGCGCCTACGGAGTCCCCCTCACGTACAGAGGCAAGTTCAAGCAGGGAATAATCGGGTCGTCTGGACATGGGGCTCCGGGGCACTTGGGTGAATTCAGAGGTCGATAACAATCGGCGGGTTCAGGGGTTTGTAGCTGCCAGTGCATGTGCTGGCATTGACATACAGGCAGTTGCCGATTTGTTCCTGACCATGGTCTTCGTGGATGTGACCAAAAACATGGAGCCTGAGGGCGAGGGTTTCAACCTTTCGGGCGAGATCATCGCAGCCCGGCCGCACAGTGCCGGTCGGTGAAATAATTCTGTCGAGAATGCCTGCGGGCGGCCCATGAGTAATCAGAACATCGGTGTCGTCGGGAATCTGTGCCCAGCGTTCGGCAATCGCCTGCCCCCGTTCGCGGTTGAAGGCCCAGTTAAAAAAGACAGGTGTCCAGGGGCTGCCCCAGAACTTGAGGCCTTCCAGTTCGAGCGGACTGTCCTGCAGGTAATGCGCATGGCGCACCAGTTCTCTGGCTTCGGCGGGCTCATCCTGGAAACACCAGTCGTGATTGCCGGCAATGAGTATTTTGTGCCTGTGCGGCTGTTCCGCAAACCAGTTGTCCAGATCTTCCAGCTCCTCCAGTGTGCCCACGCCCAGGGAGTCCCCGGCGTGAATCAGAAGATCCCCCTCGGGCACCTCTATTTGTCGGTGCATGTTGTGGGTGTCGGAGATGCAGACAATTCTCATGGGCCGTTGTCCATGCAGATAAATGGTATTCGTAGTGAGCTATCGAATGCTCTCAAGAATAACATGCACTGCTTATTATACGCCTACGCTTTTCAAAGTGCTGGCGAGTATGATGAAGCATTGATACACGTCTTTGGAGGCCGAAAAAATGCAACCGAGCGGTTATTACGAAAACGATACGACGCTTGCCCAGTACTGCGAGTTCCATTTTGGAGAGCAGTGGCATGGGGAGCCGAATTTTCCGAAAGAACTGGCGCTGGCGTGTATTGATGCGATGAACGGTCGATCCATGGGTAAGGCCCTGGATATTGGCTGTGCCTGTGGGCGGTCCACGTTCGAACTGGCGAAAGATTTTGACCACGTGGACGGGATAGACTTTTCGGCCAGCTTTATCCAGAAATGTAAGGAGATGGCGGATCAGAAAGTGGTCCGTTATGCGCGCCCGGAGGAAGGCAGGCTGGTGAGCTATCATGAACGCACATTGGCGGGACTGGAGCTTGAGCAGACCGTGGATCAGGTGGCTTTTCATCAAGGGGATGCCTGCGATCTGAAGCCGCAGTTTAGTGGTTACGATCTGGTGCTCGCAGCTAACCTGATTGATCGCCTGTACAAGCCATCGACCTTCCTGACAACGATACATGAGCGCATCAATGATGGCGGGTTGCTGGTCATTGCGTCGCCTTATACTTGGCTTGAGGAATACACTCCGATCGAGGACTGGGTTGGCGGGTTTCAGAAAAACGGGGAAGATTACACCACGCTGGATGGCCTGAGAAACATGCTTGCGCCTCATTTCCGCATGTTGGGCCAACCGCGCAGTCTGCCGTTTGTGATCCGCGAGACCCGCAACAAGTTTCAGCACAGTTTTTCGGAACTGACTGTGTGGCAGAAGGTCACTATTTGAATGTCCGGTCAGAACGTCTGATGGCCGGGTCCGGTGCTTGTCATTAAACTGTCACCGTTATCGGACTAGGATGACCCCTCATCAGGACAGCATGCATTGTGTTGTGCATCGTGTGAATGCTTTAACCGGGGACATCCCCGGTTTTTTTATGCCTGCACGATAGGAGAGGGAAAGTGAGGACGATCGCGTTTTACAGTCTTAAGGGAGGCGTGGGCAAAACCGCCGCTGCAGTCAATATTGCGTACCTGGCCAGTCAGGCGGGCTACTCAACACTGCTTTGGGATCTGGACCCACAAGGGGCATCGAGCTGGTACCTTGCCGGGGCGGAAATGATCAAGGGCCAGAAACTGTCTGCGCTCCTGAAAGGAAAGACCCCGATCGCCGAATTTGTCCATGAGAGCGGTTATCCCAACCTGGATTTCATTCCTTCTCATACCAGCTTCCGAAATCTCGATGTGAAACTTGATCAGGATGAGAGCACGAACCTGATTAAGCAGTGGCTGGCGCCGCTTTCCGAAGAAACCAGCCTTGTCGTGCTGGATTGCCCGCCCTCGCTGTCTCGTTTGTCTGAACAGGTTCTGAAAGCCGCCGATGCCGTTTTTGTGCCGGTTATACCAACCTGGCTTTCCCTCAATAGCTGGGGACAGTTGCAGGCGTTTGCCAGGGAGAAAAAACTGAAACCTTCACGGCTGCACCCCTTTTACTCCATGGCGGACCGCCGGAAGAGTCTCCATCGGGACCTTATTGATGGCCAGGATGAGTATTTACCCAAGAGCCTGAAAACCATTATTCCCAATGCCAGTGTGGTCGAGAAAATGGGTGAAGAAGGCACGCCGGTCGAACTGATCGCGCCTGGTTCGGTGGCTGCGGATGCTTACCGGCGTTTGTGGCGTGAAATCGAGCGACTACTCTGAGCCGTTCACTGCATCTTGAAGCCCTTGCCCTGCAGGAAATCCTTCATGTGTGGGCGCAGTTTGCTGGTAAACAGGGGTTTGAGTTGCTCTGACCAGTTTGTATCCTTGTTGCCGCCGGTGCGCTCCAGATAGTACTTGTTCATGATTTTGTCGAACTCCGCGACCTGTGCTATATCCTGTTCATCCTGGTAATAGTCCTCCTTCAGGATGGTCTCGACCGGCAGGCGAGGCTTAACCTCTGGGTTCTGGTCCGGGTAGCCGATGCACATTCCGAATACCGGATACACATGCTCGGGTAGGCGGAGAATCTCGCTCACTTCGGCTGGGTTGTTCCGGATGCCGCCGATGTAACATAACCCCAGGCCTTCTGACTCGGCGGCAATGGCGACGTTCTGGGCCATCAGGGCAGCGTCGACACTGGCGACCACGAGTTGCTCTGTCATGCCGCGAACGACCTCAGCCCCCGCTCTTTCTGCCGCTTCCGTGGACCGTTTCATGTCCGCACAGAACACCAGAAAATCCGAGCATTCGGCAATGTAGGTCTGACCACCGGCGAGCTCTGCAATTTTCTGACGGTTTTCCGGGTTAACCACGTGAATGACCGAGTAGGCCTGAACGTGGTTGGATGTGGCGGCACTCTGGCCCGCCTGAATGAGTTCCAGCAGCAGCTCGCGGGGTATTTTGCGATCGGAGAACTTCCGGATGGAACGGTGGGATTTCAGGAGTTCGATGGTTGGGTTCATGGGGCCTCGCAATCGGTGAATTCCAGGTAGCATACGAACGTTTTTAAAAAATGGAGGATAGGGTGTTTGCAGACAGTGCGCAAAGCCATACACCGGATTTTCCCGCATTGCTGACCCTTTCAAGCCCCTTTTATTTGAACAAGAGCCGCCCGGATCCGGTCAGGAATTGCAGTGGGTTTGTTTGTTTTCTGATCAACAAAAACATGCACGACTTGCCCGAATGCTGATGCCTCGTCTTCGCTCTGTTTAAAAATGCCGACTTCATAGGTTACCGAAGTGTTGCCTGTTTTTGCGACTCTCAGGCCTGCTTCAATGGCGTCGGGGTAGGCAAGGGGTTTGCGAAACTGACAGTTTGAACTGACGACATACCCCACTACGGTTGCTGAATGAATATCGAGACCACCTTCCTCGATGAGGTAACGGTTGATGGCGGAATCGAAGTAGGAGTAGTAGGTGACATTGTTCACATGGCCATACACATCGTTGTCCATCCAGCGGGTACTGATGGGATAGAACACCTGAAAGTCGCTTCGTTCCATGGAGGCTCTCCTCTGGTAGGTTAAGGGACTCCCAGGCGGCTTTGTGCCGGGGAGTCTCAGGTTGTCGTCAGAGTGTTAACGCATCCCTCCCAGGCAAAGGTATTTCAGCTCCATATACTCATCCAGCCCGTAATGGGAGCCCTCGCGGCCAAGGCCACTTTCCTTTACGCCGCCAAACGGGGCGACCTCGGTAGAGATGATGCCCTCGTTAACCCCAATCATGCCGGACTCAAGGGCTTCGGCGACATGCCAGACCCTGTGAATATTGGTGCTGTAGAAGTATGCAGAGAGTCCAAACTCGGAATCATTGGCCATGGCAATGGCGTCCTCTTCGGTTTCAAACCGGAACAAGGGGGCAACCGGGCCAAAAGTTTCCTCACTGGCGATCAGCATGTCCTGGGTGGCACCGGTCAGGATCGTAGGCTCAAAAAAGGTACCGCCCAGAGCGTGAGCCTGGCCGCCCAGAGCCACTTTGGCGCCTTTGGCGGTGGCATCGGCGATGTGCCGCTTCACCTTATCCAGTGCAGCCTGGTTGATCAGCGGCCCCTGATGGGTTTCGCCCTCGAGACCGGCGCCCACCACCATCTTGCTGACCGCTGCCTTCAGTTTCTCGACGAAGGCATCGTAAACACCGGACTGCACATACACCCGGTTTGCGCATACACAGGTCTGGCCGGTGTTGCGGTATTTGGAAGCCATCAGGCCGGCAACAGCCGCATCAAGATCGGCGTCGTCAAAGACAATGAACGGTGCGTTGCCGCCCAGTTCCAGGCTGACTTTCTTGACAGTATCACTGGCCTGGCGCATCAGTAGCTTTCCGACCGGCGTGGAGCCGGTGAAGGAGACCTTGCGGACAATGGGGTTGCCGGTGAGTTCACCGCCAACAGCAACGGCGTTTGGTTTTGAGCAGGTAATAACATTGACCAGTCCGGCCGGCACCCCCGCCTGTTCTGCAAGTGCGGTGATTGCCAGAGCAGACAATGGCGTATCCTCTGCCGGCTTGATCACGACCGGGCAACCTGCCGCAAGCGCTGGCGCGACCTTTCTGGTGATCATGGCAATCGGGAAATTCCACGGTGTAATCGCGGCTACCACCCCCACCGGCTGTTTGATTACGACAATACGCTTGTCCTTGCCATGGCCGGGAATGACATCCCCGTATGCACGTTTGGCCTCTTCCGCGAACCATTCGATAAAGCTGGCGCCGTAGCCAACCTCACCACGGGATTCCGCCAGGGGTTTGCCCTGTTCTGCGGTCATCAGGCGGGCCAGATCTTCCTGGTTTTCCATCAGGAGGTTGAACCATTTCTTAAGAATGTTGGCTCGCTCCTTGGCGGGTGTGGAACGCCAGGCGGGCCATGCAGCCTCAGCAGCCTCAATGGCTATCCGGGTATCTGTATCATCCATATCCGGGACACTGACCAGGTGCTCGCCATTGGCTGGGTTGGTAACCTCAAAGGTCTTGCCGGAGCCTGCAGTTGTCCACTGACCGTTGATATAGGCGCGATCGCGGAGGAGTTCCGGATTCTTAAGCTCAAGAGACATAACTAACCTCAATAAAAAAAGGCGCTGCCGCAGCTAGGCGACTGCGCCTGAAGGGGATCGGTAGACGCCCGAGTGGCGGGCGGCTGTTTCAGAAAGCGGCTTTATAGATAGCCAATGCGTCAGCTTCCGAGACTTCCCTCGGGTTGTTCACCAACAGCCGGGTCTGTTTCATGGCGTCGGATGCCATAACTGACAGATCGGATTCGCCAATGCCAACCTCACGCAAGGTCTGCTCAAGTCCCAGGTCCGCACTCAGTGCTTCCATGCGGTCGATGAATGCGTCAACTCGCTGTTCCTCGGGTACCGAGGCCAGGTCCGGAAAGGCATCCGTCGCCAGTGTGGCGTAGGCTTCGCTGCAGGAACTGGCGTTAAAGCGCATGACATGGGGTAGCACCAGGGCATTGGACAGACCGTGAGGGACGTGAAAAATGCCACCGATGGGATAGGCCAGTGCATGCACTGCCGCCACCGGCGAGTTGGCAAAGGCCTGACCGGCCAGCATGGCGCCCAGCAACATGTCAGAGCGTGCCTGAACGTTGCTTCCCTCTTTTACTGCGGTTTCAATATTGGCACCGAGCAGTCGAAGCGCTTCACGGGCCAGTGAGCGCGACACGGGATTGTTGTTCACGGATGCGGAGGTGTAGCTCTCGATGGCGTGAACCATGGCGTCGATCCCTGTCGCGGCGGTGACAGGGGCCGGCAGCCCAAGGGTCAGCTCAGCGTCAAGAAGGGCAATGTCTGGAAGCAGCTGTGGCGCCACCACACCCTTTTTCTCAGTTTCACCAACAGTGATGATGGAAATTGGAGTGACTTCCGAGCCTGTGCCTGCGGTAGTAGGAATCTGGATCAGCGGCAGTCGCTGCCCCTTGGCCTGCCCAACGCCATACACGTCATCCAGTTTCTCACCACCTCCGATCAACAGTGCAATCAGTTTGGCGACGTCCATGGAGGAACCCCCGCCAAAGCCGATGACTCCGTCGATGTTTGCGGCCCGTGCCTCTGCCAGCGCGGCTTCAACGACGGCAACGGGCGGGTCAGCAACAACGCCGTCGAATATACGATAGTGTACGCCAGCCTGGTCCAGGGAATCCGTTGCGGCGCCCAGCAAGCCAGCCTTGATTAGCCCCGGATCAGTCACCAGCAGAACGCTTTTGCCAATCTGCTCACTTACAATGGTGCCCAGGCGTTTGATCGATCCGGGTTCGCAGATGACACTTTTGGTCGTGTTAAAGGTAAATGCTGTCATGATTCTCTCCTAGGTCAGGGATGCCAAAGGCTCAACGCTGCCTCGTTCGATCTGAAACGCCTTGTCGACCAGATCCGCAGAGTGTGACTGGTCCGACTCTGACAGTAACACGGTCAGCCCTTCATCTTTGAGTGTACTTAATACACTGACGAGGCGTCGCGACAGGGCGGGAGCTACCCCCTCAAAAGGTTCATCCAGCAGTAACAGGTGGGTTCCCGTCATCATGGCCCTGGCCAGCGCTACCAGTTTTTGCTGGCCGCCGGACAACTGTAGCGCCCGGCGATCCGAAAAGGCTTCGACTTCCGGCATCATTTCGTAGATCCAGGCCAGTCGGGCTTCAGCATTATTCAGCTTGCAGGCCCACGCCGGTGCCATGATGTTTTCTTCTACCGTCAGATCGGGTACCAGGCGACGATCTTCCGGCATGTAGCCAATCGACATGCCTGCGCGCTCGAATGAGCCCTGTTTGGTCATATCGGTGCCATTAATAATGACCTGCCCGGATTTTGGTTTGAGCAAACCCATAATCGAGCGCAATGAGGTTGTCTTGCCGGCACCGTTGCGACCGATCAGCCCGACCATGGAGCCTTTGGTGACCGAGAAGCTGACATCGCGGAGGATGGTGGTGCCGGCTATTTCAGTGGTTACGTTCTTGAGTTCAAGCATTGCCGGACTCCTTCTTGGTAACGGAATTTTCGTCACTCAAATCCAGGTGGTGGCCTACAACCAGTTCCTGCACCTTGGGATCCGACAGAACCTTTTGGGTTGGCCCATCAGCGAGAACGCGTCCATCGTAGAACGCCAATACCCGGTCGGCATAACGCAGAACCACTTCCATATCATGTTCCACAAACAGGGTGGCGGCGTCACTCTTGCGCACGGCGGCCATGACGGTGTCCATCAGGATGAATTTATCCTCAACGGCGACACCGGATGTGGGCTCGTCCAGCAGCATCAGGCCGGGGTCCGACAACATGGCCATGGCGATATCAAGGAGCTTGCGGACGCCCTGTGGCAGTGTTGACACAATTTCATCCACGTAGTCTTCGATCTCGTACTCGCGCAGCACCGCATGGGCTTTATCTATCTTGTCAGTGGATCGCAGGGGCTTCAGGAAACTCAGCTTCCGATCTACAGAAAAGCCAAAGGCAATCAGCATGTTATCCAGAACAGTCAGTTCCTGGAACAGCTGTGCTACCTGGAAGGAGCGGCCGACGCCGGCCAGCGACACCTCCCTGGGCGACTTACCTATAATCGATTTTCCCCGAAAGAGGATGTCGCCGCCTGACGGTTGAGTGTAGCCGGTCACCATATTGATAAAGGTGGTCTTGCCCGCGCCGTTTGAGCCGATAACCCCGACGATTTCACCACTGCTGAGCTCGACATTGATATCGGTGGCGGCCGTGACAGCACCGAAGGTTCTTTCCAGGTTGACCGTTTTCAGTAAAGCGCTCATGTGGTTTTCCTCGCTTTCTTGGTCTGGAAGCGTTCAACCAGCGACCAGAGGCCGGAAGGCATGAACAGGATGATGGCTAGCAGTGCGAAACCGAGGATCATTTGCCAGGTGTAAGGCGCAACGGCGAACGCATAGGTGCGCAGTGCTTCGAACAACACCGCCGCAATGATTGGTGCGGCGACGTGTGCCGTGCCACCCATTAAGGCAATAAAGACGAACTCGCCGGAGGTGGTCCAGTACGCCATTTCCGGATCAACGTGACCGCTGACCAGTGCGGTGACAGTGCCACCGATGGCGGCCAGCCCTGCGGCGATGATGTATTTGACGTAGACGATCTTGAACACCGAGCCACCGAGATACTCCAGGCGGATCTCGTTTTCCCGAACCGCTTCGCCAGCATAGCCGGACAGCGATTTGAGATAGCGCCAGGCGAGAATGCCGAGGCTAAAGACGAGGAACACGGCGACAGCCAGCACCAGGTCCGAGGCAGCTTCGGGCCCCGGAGCCCAGCCCAGCAAGCTCGGGTTGGCAACGTTGAAGCCATCGGTTGAGCCCAACACCTGGTTGCGCACCAGCAGACCATAGAGAATCATGGAAAAGGCCATCGAGAACATGGCAAAGAAGATTTCCCGATACCGGCATAGCAGCAAACCAATGATGGCGGCTATGGCAACGCTGACGCCTATTGAGGCCAGGAGTATCAGAAGCACATCAGTGACTTCTGCGAACTGGGTCAGCATGCCGGCAACGTATGCGCCTACACAGTAATAAAGGCCCTGACCAAAGGACACCAACCCTGCCCGCATCAGCAGTACCAGGCCCAGAACCACCAACCCTTTACCCATGGCAATGGTAAGCAGGTAGGACATCCAATTTGGTAAAACCAAACCAACCGCGAGGATGGCAAGCCCGAGAAAAAATAGCAGCGCTAAGGATTTTTTGCTCATCAGATTTTCCTCGCGTTGGCAACGGCAAACAGACCCTGCGGGCGAAATGCCAGCACCAGGCCCATCACTGCGTAGATAACAAACAGTTCAACTTCCGGGTAAAGATGCACGGCGGTAGCACGCGCCATTCCGACGATCAGGGCACCGACCAGAGCTCCGGAAATACTGCCCAGGCCACCAATGACCACCACGGCGAAAGCCAGTACGATTACTTCAATTCCCATGCCTGGCACGACGGACAGGCCCGGTGCGGTCAGAGCACCGGCAAGCGCGCC
The DNA here is from genome assembly GCF_001854125.1 of Marinobacter salinus. NCBI lineage: Bacteria > Pseudomonadati > Pseudomonadota > Gammaproteobacteria > Pseudomonadales > Marinobacteraceae > Marinobacter > Marinobacter salinus. The sequence goes on along the minus strand of NZ_CP017715.1, from coordinate 2,916,597 downwards.
AATGCCGGCACCAATCAGGAAGGTAATGGTAAAGATCTTGGATACGTTGATCCCCAGTGCACCGGCAATTTCGCGATCATGGATAACCACCCTCAGCAGCTTTCCATTCTGGGTGCGATTGAGTCCGTACCAAAGCGCCAGCCCGATGAGGATGCTCACACCAATCAGCATGAAGTCGTAATTGGCGAATGACAGCCCCATGAACTTTGATCTTCCCAACATGGTGTAGGGCTGGTACGCAAAATAGGGCTCAACACCAAAGGCCAGTTTGATGGCGTCTTCCATAATTAACAGGACGGCGTAGGTCACCAGAATCATGACCACTTCGTCCCGGCCGTACATGAAACGTAATAAGCCGCGCTCCACCAATAGGCCCACGGTGATACCGGCCACGAGGGCCGCGCCGATCAAGGCGACGAAGCTGAACCAGGGCACGGAGCCGGTCGAGAAATACCAGCCGACCATGGCGGCGCCGGAATAGGCACCCAGGGCGTAGAAGCTGCCGTGGGACATGTTAAGGATCCGCATGACCCCATAAATCAAGGTGAGGCCTGCGGAAATGATGAATAGCCAGGACGCGTAGACCGAGCCATCCACCAGGATTGCTAGAAGTTGTTTCATCTCGATACTCCCGATTCTTTGCACGGCCCTTGTTGCCCAATCGTGCACTGAATAGGGGCGGAGCAGGGGTGAAAGATCATTGGGTAGACGCATCGGAGAGCCCCGGGCGGGGCCTCCGATGAGTGTGCTGCTAGGTCAGGACGATCAGTCGCACTCAGCGCCCGGCATGCCGGCCTGAATCCACTTGACGGTTTCTGTCCCTTCCGGCGGATTTACGCAGTCAGCCGGGTAACGGGTGATGTCGGTGAAAGTGATTTCGCCGTCAACCCGCTTGAGGCGGCCATAAACCATCTCGGTAGCGGCCTGGTGGCCCTTGCCACGGCTCATTTCAACTTTGCCGCCCGGGCCTTCGAACTCAAGGCCTTCAAAGGAGGAGATAACATCTTCGGTGGAAGCACCAACACCGGCTTTGTCCTGGGCAAGCTTGAGGCCGATCAGGGCGTGAGCCATGTGGTAAGCAGGGAAGGTAGGCGGTGTGCCAAAGCGCTCCGTGAACTCGGTCTGGAACCAGGTGTTCAGTTCACTTTCAGGTGCGAAAGGACCGAAGGGGCCACGGGCACCGATGATGGCGCCATCAGGCAGGTGTTCGCCCAGGCTGTTCAGTGCGGTCTCACCGGCTGTAAAAATAACCTGGTTGTCTGCCAGCAGGCCCCGGGCTGCTGCCTGCAATACAAAAGCGTCGGTGTCACCGCCCCAGAACGAGGTGTGAATGACATCGGCAGAGTTGACCTGCAGCGCAGAAATCTCAGCACCATACTGACCGGCGAACAGCTTCGGGAACTGCTCGGTGGTGATTTCGATGTCACCGTCACGCAACACTTTCAGCGTCTCGGTGAAATCGCGCCAGCTGTCGTGGCCCCAGGAGTAATTCTGGTTGATCCCGGCAACGGATTGCAGGTCCGGCACGTTGTCGTTGATGTATCGTGCTGCCGCGATGTTGTCCATGCTGGCGGTGGAGTGGGTACGGAAGACGTACTTGTAATCGGCCTCTTCGAACACACGGGGCGTCCCGCAGTCGAACAGCACAGTCAGCATTTTCAGTTCTTCGGCAACAGCAGGAATGGCGAGGCAGTCACCTGAAGAAATATAACCGACGACGGCGTCGACGCCATCCCGCTCTACCAGGTTACGGAATTCAGAGGTTTGCTTGGTGGCGCCACCCGCTTCATCCACGTAAACCGGGGTGATCATGCGACCGTCAATGCCCTTGCCTTGGATCGGGGCAGGCAGAGTTCCGTCGTTGATCGCATCGATGACGAGGTCGGCGGCGTTTTTGGCGGGAATTCCGAACGGGCCGGACGCGGCCCCGGAAAGGAAAGTAACGAGGCCCAGTTTGTAGTCGTCGGCGGCATGCGCGCTGAGGCTCAGTCCACCTGTTGTCATGGCACAGGCGACCGTCGCTGCGGTCAGCAGAGAGTGTTTCATTTTGGTTCTCCAGACTGTTGTTCTTGTGTCGTTTGGTCGGACGACCAGTATTGTTATTTTCTGGTGTCCTGCCCGACGTTCTATCAAGTCGGTACCTGGACTAAGCAGTCGCTGTGCCAGAATGGAGTAACTTTTATCTCTTTGATATTAAAGAAATAAGATTTCAGCCTCGAGGGCGGCCAGAGAGAATGAGCGGTTTTCGCTCGCATGTGATGAGCGCTTCGAGCGGAATTCGCTCATTTTGTCTCTGCCCGCCTGGGCTCAAGTTCGGCTGGATAGTATATGTGCCAGTTTCCCAGCATCACTTTTGCCGGAGGGTAGCGGTCATCGGGAACGGTTTCGCCGATGGCCATGACCTGTTGGATCTGGTGTGAGTCCGGATCCATGGAGGACTGGAACCCGGTAGGGTCTTCAGGCGTGGTCAGTGCCAGTTGTTCAAATGCCTGCTCAATAGCTAACGGGTCCTTGTAATTGGCTCCGGCATTTTTCACGGCTTCTGCGATAGCGACAATACCGGTGAATGCACCTTGTGCGCCGGAGGAGGGGTAATACCCGGCTTCACGGTGAAATTCCTCTACAAACCACTGATTAAACTCTGTTTCAGGCCAGTTATTGTGATGCCGCGATGCCAATAGAAGCCCCAAAGGCATGTTCTCCCCGAGTTGCGCAAAAATTTCATAATCTCCGCCTTTTTCAAAATTGGCAAAACGAGCAGTCTCGAACAGTCTGGTCTCGGTAGCCTGGGTGACGAACGCGACAAAATCTCCGCCCCAGAGGCTGTTTACCACCAGGTCCGGCTTCTCTGTGATTAGTTCATTGATGTAATGGCTGTAATCCGGCTCGCTCAGTCTTGGCCAAAGTGCCCCGGCAATTTCATAATTTACTCCGAAACGCTCCAGGGCCTCTCTGAAATCGGCCCAGACCTGATAGCCATATTCATAGTCGGGACCGAGGTAGGAGATCCGTAAAGGTTTTCGTGCAAGATGGTCTGAAAAGTAATCCTTGATAAACAGGGCTCCGGCAGTCATGGATTGCCGTGTATCGTTGGTCACCCTGAAATAGCGATCGTGGAAGAACTCGTCGGTGAGTCTTGAAGATGCATGGTCGGTACCGATAAAAAATGCGCCGGCGGACTCCGCAATCGACGTTACTTCAATGGCGACAGAGGAATTGACTACGCCACACAGAAAACTGGCACCTTCGTCTTCGATAAAACGCCGGGCCAGGGTGGTGGCCGTTGAAAGCTTGGATTTGGTATCACCAAGGAGAATGCGAAGGCGAGCTCTGTCAGGTGCCGCCTGTTCCTCAAGGTACTTGAGGGCAAGGCGAATGCCGACAACGGAGTCCCGTCCCAGGACACCCGCACGGCCCGACATCGGGTACAGGCAGCCGACGGTTACATCGGCCTGCTCTTTGGGTGCGCCTAATGCCTCTGCGGAAGCCTGTGGTGTTGCCATGGCCACCAGATAAACTGTGCTAAAGAGCATCAGCCTGCGAAAAAATTTTCCGGCTCGTTGCCTGCTCAACGGTCCTCTCCTGCCAGCCCCAGCTTCTGCATTCGGCGTTTCAGCGCATGACGCGAAATTCCCAGGGAGCTTGCGGCGTCGCCCTTGCGGCCCCGTGACTGCAGAAGCGCCTCACGAATGCACTCAGCCTCTCGCTTGGCCATTTCGCTTGCCAGCAGGCTATCCCCTCCTGTGCCGGCGTCTGCGGTATTTTCTGCGCCAGCGGGTTGTGTCCTGGCAGCATCGGTAATTTCGGGAGGTAACCGAGCGGGTACAATTGTCTCTCCGGCGTGAAGGATGGTTAGTCGCTCAATGGTATTGCGCAGTTCCCTTATGTTCCCGGGCCATTGGTAGTCGCATAACAGCGCCATGGTTTCCGGGGGAACAACAATAGGACTGCACCCTTCCTGAAGGGCAAGGTCTTCTGAGAAATGCGCCACAAGTTGAGGTATGTCGTCCCGACGTTCTGCCAAAGCAGGGATGCTCAGTGGCATGACATTCAGGCGGTAAAACAGGTCTTCCCGGAATGAACCTGACTGGGCTTCCGCCTGCAAGTCCCGATTACTCGCTGCGATGACCCGAATGTCCGCCTCAATTTCGGTGTGGCCTCCCACTGCCCGGAACCTGTGTGTTTCCAGGAATGTCAGGAGTTTGGCTTGAAGAGGGAGCGGCAACTCACCAATTTCGTCCAGGAAAAGGGTTCCGCCAATCGCCAGCTCAACCAGTCCCGTGCGTCGTTTATCCGCTCCGGTGTAGGCGCCCTTCTCGGCGCCGAACAATTCTGCCTCCAGTAGGTTTTCCGGCAGCGAGGCACAGTTCACGGAGACAAAAGGTGCCTGTTTGTCTTTCACCGAATGCAGTGCCTTGGCAATGATCGTCTTGCCACTCCCGGAGGGCCCCTGGAGCAGAATCGTCCGTGCAGAGCTTTTCCCAATCCGCTCCACTTGCCCAAGCAGTGTGCGCATCGCACTACTGTGGCCAATCAGACCCTGAGCGTTGGCTTCCCGTTCTCTTCGGTAAGCCACCTCCTCAGTGAGCTGTCGATGTTGGTGATTGCGAAGGATCAGCAGAATGAGTTCGTCCAGATCAAAGGGCTTGGTGATGTAGTCCTGAGCTCCCTTTTTCACGGCTTCCACCGCTGCACGGGTATCGCCATGTGCGGAAATCATGATGGTCGTTGGCGGCGCTGGCATTGTCTTGATGATATCCAGAATGTCGAAACCCGACTGGTCGGGAAGTTTGAGGTCTAGTAGCACAATGTCTGGTGTTGCTGCTTCGATAGCCGCCAGGCCGTCCTTGCCCGTGTAGGCTGCGTGCACCGTCATGCCTTCTTCCTCCAGGGAAAAAATCAGGCTGCTGACGAGGTTTCTCTCATCGTCGATAATCAGGACGTTTGGTTTGCGCATCAGGTCATTCCGGATTCGAGTTGTTCAGATAAAGTGGCAACCTCAGGGTTACTTTCAGCCCTTCGCCGGGGACGCTCTGAAACCTCAGAGTCCCCTGGTTTGCCTGTGCCAGTTGCTTGCAGATGGCGAGGCCCAGCCCCGTACCATTGGTCTTGGTTGTAAAAAAAGGTTCTGTCAGGTGACTTAAGTGGTCGGCGCTGACTCCCGGGCCGTTATCGCTGACGGAAATATAAACCGCAAGCCCTTGCTGTCTGACTCTGATGACTACCCGCCCACCAATGGCTTCGAGAGCCTGAATGGCATTCATCACCAGGTTCATGACGATCTGGCGGATCTGCGACGGATCTGCCCAGGCAAAAACCTGTGAATGCTCGACCTGAACCAGCTCGACACCATGACGATGGGCAACCGCATCCGCAAGGATCTTGACGGTTTCCACCACGTCCAGGACGTTCACCTTCTGGGCCTTCGCCTCCCTTGGCCGCGCGTAGTCCAGCAACAGTTGTACGACATCGTTTACGCGATCAATTTCGTGATCGACGGATTCCATGAGTTTCTGGCGCTTGGGATCAGATTCTTTTCTGGATAATGCCTGAATTGTGGTTTTTATTGTCGCCAGAGGGTTTCGTATTTCATGGGCGACACCCGCCGAAAACTGCCCGAGAACCGCTCGCCGCTCCACGTCGACCATGCTTTTTACCAGCCGTTTGAGGCGTAGACGCATGCGTTCAAGGGCGAATGAGAGATATCCGATTTCAGCGGTACCCTCGATGCCGAGCGGTGTGTCGAAGTCACCGCTGGCAACCCTGTCGGCGCCCTCAATCAGGGGAGTCACCTGCCTATCGAGCCGCTTCGATAAATGGCGGGACAGGAAAATAACGCCCAGTGCCACACCCATGGCCAGAAAAATCAGTCCGAATCGGGCGGACTCCAAGGGGCCAAGCAAGGGGTCACCCAACCATTGCAGACGAATATGCCACCCTTCAATAAAGGCTCGGGAATTGATGTCCTTTTTTGAGCCCGGGCCAGGCGGTTTAAGATTGCCCACGGAGGTTAGCAGCACCTTCTGGGGAGGCACGATTAAAGGCGCCTGTAACCCGGGCAGGGTGAGGTCCTGGATTTGCTCAGTGAGGCTGGCGAGCCGGATCACCAGGCCAATCCAGGCCTCTGGCGCCGGATCAAAGCCCGTTGGGCTGAGCCTGAGGATGATCCAGCCCGGTCTGTCGGGAGTTGGTAGAGCCGGGCCCAGCAGTTCTGCACCCGCAAAGCGGGTGACGGGCAAAGTTCGCCAGGAAACCCCCTCAAGCAAGGTCTGTGTCAAATACCACTGTGGCTGGTCGAACCGGGCCGGTTTTGTGACCACGCCATAAATGTGCGGACTGTCGAGTTGTTGCCTCAGTTGGGCGAGCATAACCCGATCAGGCGTATCGCCTGGTTGCGCGGTGGTAAGCCACTCAAAAACCTCCGGGATATCGGCAAGCCCTTCCAGTTCGTAAATACGTTCCTGAAGGAAGGTTCGCAGAAGGTTTTCGGCGCCGGATAACCTGGCATTGGTGCGACTCTCGGTCACTTTGTCCAAAGCCCGGACGTACTGGGTGTCGTAGACAATCGCCAACAGCCCAAGGGGTACAAGAGCGATAAGGAGGGCGCTGAAAAGGTACCGCCTCGCCAACCCATTGCGCTGCAGTGTGCGCAAGCGGGGCGGAGTGGATGAATCGTGTTTTATTATACTTTTCATCCGGAAAGCATATCGGGAGTCAGGGAGGGTTGGAATAACTGTTTGCTATGCTGGGCAAACGAGCGTTTGATGAATAAACCAGTGATTGGCGGAGAGGCGGGATGCAGCACAAGTATTCATACATGCTCGGTGAGCGGACCTGGCAGTTCCGGAATCTGGCAGACCTGATGGCGAAAGCGACGCCGGCCCGCTCCGGTGATCGGCTGGCGGGTGTGATCGCCGGATCCGCCGAAGAGCGCGTGGTTGCGCAAATGCGGCTGGCGGAATTGCCGCTGAACGCTTTCCTGTCGGAAGCGCTGATTCCCTATGAGCAGGACGAAGTGACACGGCTCATTGTGGACGAGCATGATGCCCGGGCTTTTCAGGCCGTCGCCCACCTGACGGTCGGTGATTTCAGGAACTGGCTGCTCAGCGATCACGCCACGCCTGAGGCGCTTGCGGCCCTGGGGCCGGGCCTGATGCCGGAAATGGTGGCGGCAGTGAGTAAGCTGATGCGGAATCAGGACCTCATTCTCGTGGCCCGAAAGTGCCGGATTCAGACCGCTTTCCGGAATACCATTGGCCTGCCCGGCCATCTGTCTACCCGGCTGCAACCCAATCATCCAACTGATGATATGGCCGGCATCGCCGCAAGCATTCTGGACGGGCTGCTGTATGGCAGTGGAGATGCGGTGATTGGCATCAACCCGGCCACCGATAACGTGGCTCAGGCCACCAAACTGATGCGGATGATGGATGAGGTTATCCGCAAATACGACATACCGACCCAGTCCTGTGTCTTGACCCACGTGACCAATACGATTGAGGCTATTGAACAGGGCGCACCGGTGGATCTGGTGTTCCAGTCGATCGGGGGCACGGAAGCCACCAACAGCAGTTTCGGGTTCAACCTGTCCACGCTCGAGGAGGCCCGGGATGCAGCGCTCTCCCTGAAGCGGGGAACGGTTGGCCAGAACGTCATGTATTTCGAAACCGGCCAGGGCAGCTCCCTGTCGGCCGACGCTCATCACGGGCTTGATCAGCAAACTTGTGAAGCCCGGGCATACGCCGTTGCCCGTCGGTTCAACCCGCTACTGGTGAACACCGTGGTCGGTTTCATCGGGCCTGAATACTTGTTCGACGGCAAGGAGATTATCCGCGCCGGCCTGGAGGATCATTTCTGCGGAAAGCTGCTGGGTGTCCCGATGGGGTGTGACATCTGCTACACCAACCATGCGGAAGCGGACCAGAACGACATGGACAATCTGCTGACTCTGCTCGGGGTAGCAGGCTGCACGTTCATCATGGGAATTCCCGGATCCGACGACATCATGCTCAATTACCAGACCACCTCTTTCCACGATGCGCTTTATGCGCGGCGGGTACTGGATCTGAAGCCGGCACCGGAGTTTGAAGCCTGGCTCGACCGGATGAACATCTTCGAGGACGCTTCGAGGCATGAGCCAAGTGCCACATTGCCGGCCATGTTCCAGAACAGCCTCGGGGGTCTGACCCATGACTGAACGTAACAGGGAACTGGTCACAGAGAATGTCTGGCGGACCTTGCGTCGTTACACCGATGCCCGGATTGGCCTGGGGCGGGCGGGTATCAGCCTGCCCACTTCGGAATTGCTGACGTTCCAGCTAGCCCACGCCCAGGCGCGGGACGCGGTGCATTTTCCACTGGATGTGAACCGGCTCGTTGAATCCCTCAAGACCCTGGACACGACGAACGCCCTCGGCCTGCCCGTGGTTGTGCACAGCCAGGCTGAGGACCGCTTCACCTACCTGCAACGGCCTGATCTGGGCAGGCGTTTGTCGGAGCAAGGGTATGAGCGGCTGCTGGCCGCCGGACAATCCGAGGCTCCGACCGCTGACCTCGCCATCGTTATTGTCGACGGGCTGTCTTCCTCTGCGGTACAGAACAATGTGGTTCCGTTTCTGGACAGCTTTCTCAGCGACCTGAAACGAGAGCGCCGGGACTGGCAACTGGCACCGCTGACGATTGTAGAGCAGGGCAGGGTTGCTATCGGCGATGAGGTTGGTGGACTACTGAAAGCGCGAATAGTCGTGGTGTTGATCGGCGAACGGCCCGGGCTGAGCTCGCCAGACAGCCTCGGGATTTACCTCACGTTTGGGCCGGAATCGGGCCTGTCCGACGCCCGCCGGAACTGTATTTCCAACGTCCGGCCCGCCGGGCTCGGTTTTAACGACGCCAGCCAACGGCTTCTCTATCTGATTCGCGAAGCCGATCGCCTCAAGCTTTCAGGAGTGGAGCTCAAGGACCGCACGGAAGAGGTGGTGATCGAACAGGACCGAACCGGCAGCACGTTTCTGACCAATTGAATAACCGCATGGCCAGGTGTGGGAGTTACCTGCCGGAAAAGGCAGCTGGCCGCTTGGTGAGAAACGCCGATACACCTTCTGCGAAGTCGGCTGTTTCGGTGGCCTTCAGAAACGCCTGTCGCTCAGCTTCCAGGTGGACGTCGAGGGGGCGGCCATGGGCATCGTCCACCAGTCGACGAAACGCACCAAAAGCCTGAGTTGGCCCATTGGCGACCCGGCTGACGGTGGCCGCCAGAACCTCATCAAACGTTTCTTCCGGTGACACCTCGGCCACCAGGCCCCATTGTTGCGCTTCAAATGCTGTCAGGGTGCGGCCAAGCATCATCATTTCCGTAGCCCGCGCCGATCCTATCTTGTGGGGCAAAAACCATGTGCCACCGCAGTCGGGCACAGTGCCTATACCATTGTAGGCAATCAGGAATCGGGCGTTTTCCTCGGCCACTATCAGATCTGCCATCAGCGCAAGACTAAGGCCGGCACCGGCGGCAGCGCCCTTAACTCCGGCGATCACCGGAGCATCGATTGCTCGCAGCTTGAGAATGGCCGGAATCAGTGCATCCAGCATTCCGTTCACAGCCTGCCGGGCCTGAACGGGAGAGCCGGACATGCTTGCGACATCACCTCCAGCCATGAATGCCCGCCCTGCACCCGTCAGAACCACGCATCGAAGCCCGGGTTTGCGAGCCAGGTCGTTGACCGCCTGGTGAAAGGCCTGGGCCATGGGCACGTCAATGGCATTAAGAACCTCGGGTCGATTGAAGGTCAGGGTGGCGACACCGGTTTGCTCATTGAACGCAGGGGTCACAGGTAGATTTGTCATTGTTGTTTGTCTCCCGTCTTTGCTTATTTGATGAAGCATAGGACAGACTGCCTTGGTTTTTATGGCCGGGTTGGACTATTTTAAATGTGGCTCGGGAAATTGACCTGACGTTTACGACAACAACAATAATCACAATCTCTTGTGTGCGAGGCAAAACAAGCGGAGCGTTCATGGCTCTGTTTCCCCGCGCCAGGAGTGCGGGGAGGAATATTGAGTATCCTCGAAATCAGTAACCTGTCGCTGTCCTTCGGCGGTGTCAAGGCATTGCAGGATGTCAGTTTCCGGGTGCCGGAAAACACGGTAACCACCATCATCGGGCCGAATGGCGCCGGGAAAACCTCCCTTTTCAACTGCATTTCCGGCTTCTACAAGCCCCAGCAGGGCACCATTCGCTATCAGGGTGAGGTGTTGGCGGGGGTAAAGCCTCCAGCCCGTGCCGCTATGGGGCTGGCACGGACCTTCCAGAACATTGCCCTGTTCCGGGGTATGACGGTGCTCGATAACATCAAACTTGGTGCCCACGTGCATATGAAGAGCGGCTTGCTGAGTTCGCTGGCTTATTTCGGGGCGGCCCGTCGGGAAGAAATGGCCGTGCGCCGTGAGGTAGAGCGCCACATTATTGATTTTCTGGAAATTGATCATATTCGCCGGCAGCCGGTGGCAAGTCTTTCCTATGGTCTGCAGAAGCGGGTAGAGCTGGCGCGTGCCCTCGCCATGCGCCCGAAAGTGCTGATGTTGGATGAGCCGGTAGCCGGGATGAACCGGGAAGAAAAGGAAGACATGGCTCGCTTTATTCTCGATATCCGGGAAGAGTGGGACGTGACGGTGCTGATGGTGGAGCACGATATGGGGATGGTGATGGACATCTCCGACCACATTGCCGTGCTCAATTTCGGCCAGGTTATTACCGAGGGCTTGCCGGCCGACGTCCAGCAGAACCCTGAGGTCATCAAGGCATACCTCGGCAACAGTGATATGGACAGCCTGCGCAAGAAGCTGAATCCCGAGCGGGAGGTGGCCTAATGGACTGGTTGTTTTTTGGCGAAATCAGTCTGGCCGGGCTGGCTATGGGCGGCCTCTATGCCTTGATCGCTCTGGGCTTTGTGATCATTTACAAGGCAACCCGTGTTATCAATTTTGCGATCGGCGAAATTATGATGTTCGCGGCCTACCTGTTCCTGGCCTTTGCCGGAGGGCTGGAGATGTCACCCTGGGTTGCGCTTCCGCTGGCAGTGTTGGGGGGCAGTATTCTCGGTGGCGTGATCGAGAAAGTGATGATCCGGCCCATGCTCGGGGAGTCGCCAATATCGGTGGTTATGGTCACCATTGGTATTGCCAGCATACTGGTGGGCCTGGTGGAGCTGCTCTGGGGCGCAGATCCTCAATTGCTTCCCCGCTTTCTGCCCCGTGAACCGGTGTTTATCGGGGAGATGTATCTGGCGCCAAAAATCGCCTATGGCTTCCTCATTGGTGCCGCTCTGCTGATCCTTTACCTGTTGTATTTCCGTTTCTCCAGGGGCGGCGTTGCCCTGCGTGCGACTGCCTCGGATCAGGCAGCCGCGTACTCCATGGGTATCAATGTACGCCGGGTGTTTAACCTGGCCTGGGTTTTTGGCTCACTTGCCGCTTCTCTGGCCGGGGTTCTGGTGGCTGCGACCGGCGGCCTCAGTCCGCAGTTCGGCGCTATCGGTCTCAGTGTGCTGGTCGTTGTTATCGTCGGCGGCCTCGATAGCATTCTGGGAGCATTGATTGCCGGGGTGTTTATCGGCTGGCTGGAAACCGTTGCCGGCGCCTATCTCGGCGGCGAATACCGGATGCCGGCCACCTTTGCCGTGCTGGCAGTGATTCTGGTAATTCGCCCCTATGGCCTTTTCGGCACCCACGAAATAGAGCGAGTGTAAGATGCGCATCGGTGACGCCAAACAAACCTATGAGGCTGATGAGGCCATCTGGACCAGCCAGACCCAGAAATTATGGTTCGCCCTTTTCCTGCTCGTGCTTCTGGTCTTTCCTTTCATGGCGAATGCCTACCTTTTGTACCTGGGCTGCCTGGTTGGCATCGCAGTAATCAGCACAACGGGCCTTAACATCCTGACCGGCTTTACTGGCCTTATTTCCCTGGGGCAGGCCGGATTTATGGGTGTCGGTGGTTACACCGTGGCCTGGTTTTCCCTGAATACCGGTTTGCCCTTCCCGATAACGCTTTTACTGGCTGGGCTACTGGCCGCCGCCGTGGGCATTCTGGTGGGGTTGCCGTCTTTACGGGTGAAAGGGCTGTATCTGGCCATTGCCACGCTGGCGGCCAGTGTATTCCTACACTTTATCTTTGCCGAATGGGAGTCCGTTACCGGAGGCATGGGCGGGCTGAGCCTGGAACCCGCCCATCTGTTCGGGGCCACCTTCCAGAGTGATTTCAGTATGTACTTTATCATCGTACCGCTGGCGGTACTGATGGTGTTCGCAGCGCGTAATGTCTTCCGGACCCGTATCGGGCGGGCATTCATCGCGATCCGGGATCGGGATATTTCGGCGGAGATCCTGGGGATCGACCTGTTGCGCTACAAGCTCATGTCATTCGCGCTCAGCTCGTTTTATGCGGGCGTGGCAGGCGGCCTTTTTGCCTATTTCTACCGGGTCGTAACGCCGGAGAGTTTCCCTCTGTCCATGTCCATTTTCTATCTTGCGGCGGTGATCGTCGGGGGGATGGGTAATCTGTTGGGCGGGATTCTCGGGGCCGCCTTCATGACGCTGATTCCGGAGATTCTGAAATTGCTAACGGCTGCCCTGACGCCTTTCTACCCCAACGCCCCGGTATTTATGTCGCCAATGCTGGAGATTATCTTTGGCGCATTGATCGTCGGCTTCCTGATTTTCGAACCGCACGGGCTGGCAGAGATCTGGCATCGAATTCGACGCTTTTTCAGTTTGTGGCCCTTCAGAAACTAAACGAGTTCGTTTTTCGGGTTTCAGACAGAACCTACGCAACAGCAACAACAAGAAGCAGCAAGGAGAAGAAACATCCTCAAAAGCGGCCGCCGGCTGGCAGGCCTGGGCAGTCTTGTCGCAGCATTGACGGTGACGGCGCCTGTATTGGCTCAGGACAAGGAGCCTATAGTATTTGGCGGGTCGATCCCGCTTTCCGGCGTCTTTGCCTTCGCCGGTGTGCATCTGCATGCCGGGCTGACGGATTACACCAGTTGGATAAACAGCCAGGGTGGGATCAACGGTCACCCGGTGAAGTACGTGATGGAAGACACTGGCTATGAGGTGGACCGTTCCGTGGCCGCCTTCAAGAAAATCACTGGCAGCAACACGGTTCCGGTTTATTACGGCGATAGTACCGGGTTCATGAAGACCATTGCCTCGGAACTGAACAGCAGAGGCACCACACTCATGAGTGGTGCCTCCTTTGCGACCGCATTGACGGACAATGAACAGTACCCGTATCAGTTCATTCCCGGCCCGAACTATAGCCAGATGTTCGGCATCATCCTGGAATACATTGCCTCCCAGGGTGAGGGTGGAGAAAAGCCAACGGTGGCGTTTGTATACAGTGATACCGAGTTCGGCAAAGATCCCATTGAAAATGGCAAGGAAAAAGCTGCGGAGCTGGGCATTGATGTGGTGGAGGAAATCGTCACCAAACCGGGCAGCGTGGACGTGTCTGCAGAGGTGCTGAAGTTGCGGCGCGTGCGTCCGGATTACGTGGTGTTCCATGGCTATGTGCTGTCACCCATCAACGAGTTCATGGTTCAGATGCGCCAGATGGGGCTGGATACCCAGTTCATGGGCACCTTCTGGTCATCTGACAAGCTGATCATCAACAAGATGGGTGAGGATGCCGATGGTTATATGGGCGTTATGCCCTACAACTACTACGACAGTCAGGAAAGCGGGCCCATGCTGGATGCGCTGCGTGCCCAGGCTGAAAAGAGCGACCCTGAAGCCGGCTATCGCCCGACGGGCTACATGCAGGGCTGGTTCAATGCCATGGTCTGGACCGAGGTAGTCAAGCGTACCCTCGATGCAGGCAAGGAATTGAATGCGAAGAACATGGCCGAATCGCTCTCCTCCATCAAGGACTGGGACACCGGCGGTATTATCGGTGTTCCCGTGACGGCGAAAAACATGTCTTTCCCGGTCGGCCGTATCTGGCGGGTCAATGCAAAGGAAGGCCGTTACGAGCCGGTATCAGACTGGATCCAACTGGACTGAGGCTGTTGTATGGAAGCCTTGCTGGAAATCGATAATATCGAAGTGGTTTACAACAAGGCGGTGCAGGTCCTTCGGGGCTTGTCACTGCGGGTACCCCGTGGCGCCATCGTGGCGCTGCTGGGATCCAACGGTGCTGGCAAGTCCACAACACTGAAAAGTGTGTCTGGTCTTTTAAGCCTGGAAGACGGTGAAGTGACCGCGGGTGAAGTCCGGTTTAACGGTGCCAATGTGAAGGAAATGGCACCGGAAAAGCTGGTGCGTAGCGGTCTGTTCCATGTGATGGAAGGGCGCCGCGTGTTTGAAGACCTGACAGTTGAGGAAAACCTGGTTGCGGCCACTTATGCCCTGAGTGGTCGCAAACAGTCTCTCGGTGACTCCTACGACCTGGTCTATAACTACTTTCCACGCCTCAAGGAACGCCGCAAGCAATTGGCGGGCTATCTGTCCGGGGGCGAGCAGCAAATGCTCGCGCTGGGTCGTGCCCTGATTGCCCAGCCGGATCTGATCATGCTGGATGAACCTTCCCTGGGACTGGCGCCACTGCTGGTGGAAGAAATATTTACGATCGTCTCTCGCATTAACCGCGAGCAGGGCACGGCTATCCTGCTGGTGGAGCAGAACGCGGCGGTATCGCTGGCGATCGCTTCTTATGGCTACATCATGGAAAACGGAAAAATTGTGATTGACGGGCCGGCAGAGAAACTTGCGGCCAATGAAGATGTGCAGGAGTTCTACCTGGGGGTTGGCGGCAAGGAGGGAGCGGCCCGCAGTTACCGCGATATAAAGCACTATAAACGCCGTAAACGGTGGCTGTCATGATAACACCCGAGGTTCGTGATCTGACCCTCACCCAGATGCTCCGGGCGCACGCAAGAGAGCGTCCGGAGATGCTGGCCCTTCGCCAAAAGGACTTTGGTATCTGGCAGGCCTATTCCTGGCAGGATTATTACGAGCGGGCCCGGCATTTCGGGTTGGGTCTTCGGGCACTGGGGCTGTCCGAGGGTGGGCATGTCGCTATCATTTCGGAGAACCGGGTGGAGTGGGTGATCGCCCAGATGGGGATAGGGCTGGTGAATGGCATCTGTGTGGGGGTATATCCCACCAGCCCCTGGAATGAAGTGGCCTATGTACTTGAGCACAGTGACGCCGAGATGGTGGTGTGTGAGGATCAGGAACAGACCGATAAAGTTCTGGAAGCCTGGCCCCGGCTGCCACAACTCAAACACAACATTGTCATTGATATGAAAGGGCTGAGGTCTTACCCGGCGCCGCCGTCATCGTTTCAGGACATTGAGGCCAGAGGCCGGGAATTCGAGAAAACCCATGCCGGGCTGATTGATGAGCTGCTGGATAGCCAGCAGATGGAAGACACAGCGCTGATGATCTATACCTCCGGCTCCACCGGTCGCCCGAAGGGCGCCATGATCAGCTGGGGAAACCTGCACGCGGCTGCGCCCGGGTTGTTTGAGCTGCTGCGCGTGGACGAAAACAGTTCCAGCTTGTCCTATCTGCCGCTGTGCCATGTGGCGGAACAGGCTCTGACCAATATCGCACCGGTCTATGCAGGGAGCACGGTCAGTTTCGGGGAGAGTCTGCGCACGGTGCAGGAAGACCTGAGGGAGATTGCTCCGACCTTTTTCCTGGGCGTGCCGCGAATCTGGGAAAAGCTACACTCTGCAATTTACATCAAGATGCAGGAAACCGGTCGGTTCCGGCAGGGGTTGTTCAGGCGCGCCATGAAAGCCTGTGAGCCCATGGCAACAAAGCCGGATAGCCAGTGGAGTCTGATGGAACGCCTGACCTATGGGGCGTACTACTGGCTCGTATTCAGGGCCCTGCAAAACTTTATCGGCCTGCGTCGGTGTACCATCGCGCTCACCGGGGCAGCACCGATTTCAACAGGTATCCTGCAGTTCTTCCGGACCATCGGTGTGCCGCTGGTGGAAGTTTATGGTCAGACCGAAAGTACCGGTGTTGCGACTGCGCAGCCTGTGGACGATATCCGTCTCGGAACGGTTGGGGTGGCGGTGTCCGGCGTGGAGGTGAAGCTGGGCGAGCACAACGAAATCATCATGCGTGGTGGCAGTATGTTCAAGGGCTACTACAAAAATGATGAGGCCACTGTATCGACCCTGAAAGATGGGTGGTTGCACACCGGAGATGTGGGCGAGTGGCAGGACGGACAGCTCAGAATCGTCGATCGCCTGAAGGACATCATGATCACCGCTGGGGGCAAGAACCTGTCACCCACCGAGATTGAAAACACTATCAAAGCGAGCCCCTACATCAAAGAGTGCATCGTGATTGGCGAGGCTCGCAAGTATGTGTCGGCGCTGCTCCAGATTGATTTCGAAACCGTCGCCAAGTGGGCGGAGCAGGAAAGGATAGCCTACACCACCTTCCGGAGCCTTACCGAAGATGAGCGGGTCCGGGCTCTGATTCAGGGCGAGGTGGACAGGGGTAACGACAAGTTGCCCCAGGTAGCCCAGATCAAACGCTTCCATTTGCTGACCAAGGAACTGGACCATGACGATGATGAGGTTACGGCAACCATGAAAGTGCGCCGCAGCAACATCTATGAGAAGTACACGGATGTGATTGAGTCTTTGTACGCCTGAGGCGCCGGGAGGCCTAGAAACGAACCCCTTCAATATCGTCGCGCTGCCGATAATGGGTGAGCACAACATTGACCACGGCCAGTACCAGAAACAGCAGAATACCCTTCGGGACCAGAGCGTGAATGTGCGGGTCCGGTGCGGTACTGGCGGTGACGAGAATCAGCCCGAGGGCATTGCGCGCCAGACGGATGGTCAGCATCGCGCCGAGATAGCCGGACTGGAATACGGTCTCCGCGTTTCGCAGGCATCGGCCGAAGGCCGGCATCAGGTGCACTGTGTTCAAAAGCAGCGTGATAAAGATAACGACTTGAAGAAACGATAAAAAGGTCATGATTAAGGGCTACCGAAATCTACATCTGACTAAAAACGGTCGAGATTATCGCTGATTGGTCGTTTTTAATCCAGTATGCCCGTGGGCCATGCCCCTGTGTCTAGTAACTGTGGCTCAGCAGGTAATGGTAGTCGGCCTTATATCTCTGCCACGTCAGGGGTTGATTGAGGTGGTCCACCAGCCCTGCGGCATTGAACGCTTCGACAAAGGCCCAGGTTTCCCCCGTGCCTGTGAATCCGTCAAAGCCTCCTTCCCAGTCCAGTAATTGAATCAGGTCCAGCAATATGGTCATGGCCAGCTTGCCGTTGGCTTCTTCCAGGTAACGGTACGCCAGCGCATAGTGACTGAAGCGGTAATCCTCTGGCCCGGCGTCGAGCAGGGTTGCGTCCTCAAGCGGGTCGTAATCATAGTGCTGATATGCGGATGCCTCATTCTCACCGGCCACGACAGAGGCCTGGCCCTCGGCAAACCAGTAAGGCAGGAGGCTGTATCTGGAGTGATAACGGCTAAGGTTTTCCTGAACGAAATGGGTGAGCTGATGGGTGATGATCCGGCCGGTGTCGTAGGGCCATTGACTGTAATGGGGAAGGATGCCGATGGCGGAGATGGACGCATCGGCAAATTCGGTTCGTGACACCGTCGGGCTAAGACAGCCCAGTATCTGCCTGGGATAGGGCGCCGCCGCTGACCGGTCGGCAACAAACTCCCACCAGCGCAGCTGGAAACGACTCAATACGCTATCAATGCTGTGTTCAAGTTCCGTGGCTGCCGCACGAAAATCGATATCACTGAAGGCCGGTGAGCCATAAATCCGCACCCGGCCACTGTCGGTTTCGAAATACAGTGTTTCATCAATACAGTCGTCCGAATGCTGGCTCAGGTTCCAGCTTGAGGCCGGGAAGTATTCGCCGGTGTCGCGGGCATCAAGGTACAGCCCCGGTGTGAACGTGTGCGGATCTGCCGAAACGTCGTAGCTTTCTGAGACAGTGACCTTACAGCCACCCAAAAGAACGGAAAACAACCCGATTAGTAACCCCGCCCGCATCTTCATAAGACCTCACTGCCCTGTTTTTGTTAGCTCCATCTTTGCAAATGGGAACGAAAAACACTGTCAATGGGGTGTAAAGGTTGGGTAAATTCAGGACGGGAGTGTGGTTAATCTCCTGGGAAGTCACCCACTATAGCCGGGCTTGCAGGCACCGGCTTCGGTGCACTACATGACCCGTGCAAACAGTTCGAAGGGCAGGGCCTTCAGCACATAACTCAGGGGCGTCCATGGCCACCAGGGTACGTAAGCCCGGCGCTTTTCCTTGTCTATAGCATTAACCAGAGCCCGCACACCTGTGTCCAGGTCCACCCGGAAAGGCGCGTTCTTGGTGTCCCGGTTAATGTCAGTGAGAATGTAGCCCGGCATTATGTTGCTTACCCGGATTGGTGTACCCCGGGTGTCCAGCTGCGAGCCCTCGGCGAGTGAAGCCACGGCGGCTTTGGTCGCAGCATATACGTTCAATGGTCCACGGAACCCGCGAACCCCGCTGACCGAGGACATCAGCACCAGGTGGCCGTTGTTCTGTTCCCGGAAAATCTCCATGGCTGCTTCGCTCTGGGCGATGGCGGCGACGAAATTGGTTTCGACAGTCTTGCGATTGGATGGAAACTGGCCCCGGCCGATTGCCGACGAGCTGCCGATACCCGCGTTGACAACTACTCGGTCGAGGCCGCCCAACTCCTGCCGGAACGCCTGGAAGACCTCAAATACCTGCTCGTAATCACACACATCGAGAGGGCGCACGAGTACGCGGATATTGGGGTAGCTGGCCTGTAATTCGCTCTGCAATGTTGAGAGCTTGTCGTAGCTGCGGGCACATAGCGCCAGGTTGCAGCCCTGCGCCGCCCATGCCCGGGCCATTCCCTCACCCAGGCCGGTGCTTGCTCCGGTAATCAGGATGTTTTTTCTCATGATTGCTTTCCTTAATGAGTATTTTGCAGTAGCACATTGGCGTTGCAGTGCCCCGGGCCTGTGTCAGGCAAACCCCATTAACCCTGGCAGCCAGAGCACAATCCCCGGCAACGAAATGAGCACGGCAATGGTCAGAACGTCGGCGACGAAGAATGGAATGCAGCCCCGGAATACATCCTGTACCGAGCATTCGGGCCGCACCCCGGCCACGACAAAACAGTTCAGGCCGATGGGTGGTGTGATCAGGCACAATTCAGCCATTTTCACCACGATAATGCCAAACCAGATGGCGCAGCCCACCCCGGAAACTCCGAATGCTGACTCGGCTGCCGTCACGCCCTCCCCCCCGTTCAGTGCGATTACCGCAGGGAAGACAATGGGTAGCGTCAGCAAGAGCATACCGATCGCATCCATGAACATCCCGAGCACGGCGTAAGCGCAAAGGATGAGCAAAAAAGTCAGCATCGGGCTCTGGTCCAGACTGACAATCCAATCAGAAAATGCGGAGGGCAGGTCGGCAAAACCAAGAAAGCGAACGTAAAGCAGAACGCCCCAGATGATGGCGAAGATCATGGCGGACAGTTTCGCGGTTTCCATTAGCGAGGACTTCAGCTCTGGCCAGCGGCTGCCATTGTACAAAGCCATGCAGAGGATAACGAAAGCACCCAGCGCGCCTGCCTCGGTGGGTGTTCCGACGCCACCATAAATGCAGACCATGATAATTGCGATAACAATGAAGATTGGCATAGCACCGGGGAGTGATTCGAATCGTTGCTTCCAGGTAAATCCTCTCACCGGAGGGCCAAAATTCTTGCGGGTCGTCGCCAGAAAAATCACCAAACCACCATAGATCAGTGCGGAGACCGCGCCGGGCAGAAACCCTGCCATCAGCAAAGCACCCACATCTTGCTCAACAATGATGGCGTAGATCACCAGGATCGCGGACGGCGGGATCAGGGAAGCCAGGGTTCCGCCTGCAGCGACCACGCCGGCGGCGAAGCGTTTGTCATAACCGAGCTTGAGCATCTCGGGGACGGCGATGCGGGCAAAGACTGCGGAGGTGGCCACCGAGGCGCCGGAAACCGCTGCGAAGCCGGCAGTAGAGAATACCGTCGCAACCCCCATGCCACCCGGCAGCCAGCCAACCCAACGCTTCGCAGCCTCGAACAGGTAATGGGTCAAGCCAGCGTGGTAGGCAAGAAATCCGATCAGCAGAAAGGTCGGAATGAGCGATAATGCCAGTGAAGAGACTTTCGAGTGGGGAATGGTCCCGGCCATCTTCACCGCAACCATAAATCCCTTTTCGAAACCAAGCTTGGCAGAAAAGATCCACACCAACCCCAAAAAACCGGCTAACGCAGCGGCAAACGCAACCCGGACACCGAGTACGACAAAAACCAGCATTGCGCCGGTAACCCAAAGCCCCATGTGAATGGGGTCCATCGTACCGAGAGACTGAAGCCATTCCATCATCGTGCCGCTCCCGGGTCATCGTGACCGCTGACGGCCTCTGCTTCCCTGGCTGCCACTTCCTCGGGTGACTCGACAAGAGGGACGGCAACGGGTTGGTCGCCACCTAGGCGGAGCGCTCGCATGTAACCCCAGATCTGTAGCATCAGTCGCAGTGCGAGTATGGTCAGGGCAACGGGCACCACCAGTTTGGCAGGCCAGGTTGGCAGATTGATATCCAGTGATGAATCGCCAATGGAGTAGGCGCGCCAGAAATGCAGAGTCGATCCATAAATGAGAACGAGGGTCAGCAGAAGCATGAGAGTGGTCGTCAGTAGCTCGCTGAACCACAGCCAGCGCCCGTGTAATTGGCTGACAAAGATATCCATTCGGATATGTCCGCCCAGTCGTTGGGTGTAGGCAATACCCAGAAACGCGATAAAGGCCATTGCCTGCTCAACCCAGTCGACATAGCCACTGATGGGTGACGCGAACAGCCAGCGCCCGAGAATATTGACGGTAGCCATCAACACCAGCAGAAATATGGCCAGACCGCCCGCCAGGTTGAGCACGGACTCGAGTCGGAAAAAGTATCGATCGGCCCGACTCAATACGGAGTCGTCCTCCAAAACCGTTGCAGCAGACATAGGGATCCTGTGTCTCGTTTACAAAATGCGGAGAGAAGCCGGGGCGACCGCCAAAGGCGGGGCCCCTTGGGTGTTCACATTGCTGTGAAAGGCTCCGGATAACTTACTGTCCGGCGAATTGCGCGGCCGTAAAGTCGAACAGAGACTGTGAGTCGAACTCGTCTGCGTGGCTCTCAATCCAGCTCTGACGAACGGACTCGGCGAGTTTGTTCAGTTCGGCGGTCTGAGCGGGGGTAAATGTTATCTTCGTCAGCCCTTCTTCCTGAACGGCGGCTTCGTACCTGGCCGTCGTTTTCTGTTCGTAGTTCTCAACGTAGAAATCGAGAGCCTCATCCACGGAACCCAGCAGGGCGTCCCGGTGTGCGGGCTCGAGGGAGTCGAGGGCGTCAGTGTTGACGACCACCGGGCAGTTTGCCGAGCCCAGGTTCAGGTTGGTGGTGTACCACTGGCCGACTTTGTAGGTGTTGGTTGCAAGGTGCGCGTGAGGGGCAAAAGAGGCTGCGTCAATAACGCCAGAGTCCATGGACTGTCGGACTTCTGAAAAGGGGACGCCGGTCTTGACCGCGCCAAGCTTGCCCAGCACACCCATGATGCCACCTGGGCCCCGGACCCGAAGGCCGTCGAAATCTTCCAGAGATGAGATGGCGTCACCCTTACTGACAATATTGTACTGAGGCATGGGGGTCGGCATCAGCAGCGTCGCATTCCAGCGAGCCAGATCCTTGGCTACCAGAGGATGCTTGAAGACCTCCTGGTAAATCTCGGTAACCCTTGCCAGGGAAACGTCCTGAGAAAATGGCAGCTCCGTGACCGTAATCGTCGGATTCTTGTCCGCATGGTAGAAGGAGCAGAACTGCGCCATCTCGAAGGCACCGAATGAGATGCCATCAAGATTTTCGCGGGATTTCGACAAACCGCCATAGGAAATGTTGAGCTTGAACTCCCCATTGGTCTTGGATTCGACCAGCTCGGCGAGCTTTTCGACGTTTTCGGTAAAGGCCCTGCGCTTGCCCCAGAGGGAAACATTCCACTCGGTTGCCGCTTGCACCCCCGTTGACATAAAGCCGGCGAGAACTGCGGAAGCAATCAGTTTGGTTTTTAAAGCAGCCATGTTTTGATCCTCAATGTTTTTTTGTTTTCGTTCGAGTCCCGATACAGGTTATCAGACTATAGCAAAGCCTGTACCGGCCGGCGGAAAACTCTAATCGGTGGTGCAACCGAAATAGAGAGGTATAGAGTTGAGTGAGCCCATTACTCAAAGTGATCCCAGTACGGAGGCTCGCCAAAATAGCCTTCAATGAAATTCAGGAAGCTGCGCACTTTACTCGCAAGCAGTTGCCGATGCGCATACACCGCGTAGAGCGCCATCGGTTCCGGTTCGCACTCGGGCAGGATAATCCGCAGTTTGCCTTCCCTGATCGCCGAGCCGGTAATGAAGGTGGGTTGCAGGGCAATCCCGGCTCCGGCGATGGCCGCTTCTACCAGCACATCGCCGTTATTGCTGACCATGTCGCTTCCGCGGTTCCGGGCAGCACTCTGCAGCCACCGGTGCACCGGTTCGCTGGCTTCCTGGTTCATATAGCTGTAACGCAGGTAGCGATGAGTCTGGAGGTCTTCCAGCCGCTCTGGTGTGCCGTGGCGTTCCAGGTAATCGGGCGAGGCGCACATCACCAGGCGGACGGGGGCGATCCGTTTGGCGATCAGTGACGAGCTTTTCAGGTGGCCGATCCGCAACGCGATATCGAAGCCTTCCTCGACGATCTCGACCTTGCGATCGTTCAGTTGCAGATCAATGCCTACGGCGGGATGGGCGTTCTGAAATTCACTCAGTAAAGGGGCCATGTGACGGATGGCAAAGGAAACCGGGGCACTGATTCGAAGCAGGCCACGCGCCTGTGTCTGCAGGTCGCCGAGCTGGTTTTCCATGTCGTCGATGTCGTTGAGTACCTGCTGGGCGCGCTGGTGGTAGTGGGTTCCTGCTTCGGTCAGGTGGATCTTGCGGGTGGTTCGGTTAAGCAGGCGCACGCCGAGGTGTTGCTCAAGCTGTGACACGTATTTGCTGACCAGCTGCGGCGACATTTCCAGCCGGTCAGCGGCGCGTGTGAAGGTGCCCTCATTCACTACCGTGACAAAGGCCCGCATGGCATCAATTCGGTCCATTAGCTTATTCCCTTTTTTGTGCTCCCATTATTGCCAATGAATTGTTGATAATAAAGCAACGTTGGCCATCTTAGTCTTTTGATTTGGTGATAGTACAGTGGGTCCATCACCTGAGGCGTGGCTTCGGGGCAAATCAACGACAGAAACATTCGAGGTGGACCATCATGAACAATCAATTCACACAGGCACTTTTCCAATCCAGCGGTGGCTTTGCCGCACTGGTTCTCCGGGTGCCGGTCGGCCTGATTCTCGCCGCCCATGGTGCGCAGAAACTCTTTGGCTGGTTTGGCGGCTACGGACTGGAAGGCACCGGGCAGTGGTTGGCGAGTATTGGCCTGGAGCCGGGTTACCTGATGGCGTTGCTGGCTGGTGGTGCCGAATTCTTTGGTGGCCTGGCACTGGTATTTGGCCTGCTGACACGACCTGCGGCCGTGGTCGCGGCCTTTACCATGCTGGTGGCCATATTCTCCGTTCATATCGGCAACGGTCTGTTCATGTCCAACAATGGTTACGAGTATGCCCTCACCCTGTTCGTAGTTACCCTGGCGCTGGCAATCCAGGGAGGGGGCCGGTTCGCTCTGGACAATGTATTCCAGAACAAGGGGTGAACCATGCTGGTAAATGGTATCTGGCAAGAGAACTGGCAGCCGGTACAGGCGAAAGATGAGGCGGGGCGGTTCATTCGCCAGACCTCGCCCTTTCGAAACTGGATTACGCCGGATGGCACGCCGGGACCCACCGGAGCGGGCGGCTTCAAGGCGGAAAAAGGACGTTACCACCTGTACGTGGCGTACATTTGCCCCTGGGCATCGCGAGCCTTGATGGCTCGCCAGCTTAAGGGGCTGAAGGATGTGCTTGATGTTACCGTCGTCAATCCCCGGCTGACAGACCAGGGTTGGCAGTTTGGCGGCTACCCGGGCGCGGATGAGGACAGGCTCAACGGTGCGCACTATATGCACGAGCTGTACACCCGTGCCGATCCAACGATCTCTGGTCGCGCCACCGTACCGGTGCTTTGGGACAAACATACCGGAACCATCGTCAATAATGAGTCCGCGGATATTCTGCGGATGCTGAACAGCGCGTTTGCAGACGTTGTTGATCAGGGGCCGGACTTGTATCCCGAAAGCCTGGCGGGTGAAATCAACAAGCTCAACGAGTATCTGTACACAGACCTTAACAACGGCGTGTACCAGGCAGGGTTTGCCTCCAGCCAGGCGGCTTACAGCGAAGCCTACACCAAGGTGTTTGCCGCCCTGGACGAAATGGATTCACGACTGGCGGACGGGCGAACCTATCTGTTTGGTGATCAACTGACAGAAACCGATATACGTCTGTTCGTGACCCTGGTTCGCTTTGACGCTGCCTACCACGGCCTGTTCAAGTGCAACCGCAATACGCTGCGGTCCATGCCGCGACTGCATGCCTACATGCACCGGATTCTGGCACTTGACGGGATTGCCGACACGGTAAATCTTGATCACATCAAGGCGGGGTATTATTCCATCAAGGCGCTGAATCCGGCTGGCATTGTGCCCGAAGGTCCAGGCGAACTCTGAACGGGAGCGCCGGCCCCGCGACTATTAATCAACTGTGGGTGAGCACCCGCAGTTGATTTACGACTACTACGGATTTCCGGAAGAAGCTTACGACATCAGATACCCGTGCCCGGGCGAACCGGCGCTGGCGCGCCAGGTATACCAGGCGTTGGATCAGGCTGGGATCCCGGCGCGGCTCGATGATCGGCGGGGCTTTGATCACGGTTTGTTCGTAGCGCTCAAGCTGATGTATCCGGAGGCGGATATTCCGTGTGTGCAGCTGTCACTGGTAAACAGCCTGGATGCCGGCGCCCATCTGGCGATTGGCCGGGCATTGCGGGCACTGGATTACGACAACCTGCTGGTGATCGGATCCGGTTTCTCATTCCATAACATGCGGGCGTTCTTCGCCGCGAATACGCCGGAGATCCGGGCCCGCAACCAGGCTTTCGAGGACTGGTTGGAGCAGACCTGTACCGATATCACAATGCATGAATCGGAACGGGCCGAACGTCTGGTTCAGTGGGACCGGGCGCCTCATGCCCGGTTCTTCCATCCCAGGGAAGAGCACCTTCTGCCTGATGCTCCTGAACCTTGTTCGCGGTATGGCCAGATCCATTATTGCCATGGCGTCGATGCTGGCGGAACAGGACTCTCAGCTGCACAAGGTTTATTCGAGATCGTCTGGTCCCCACAACAAGTGAGATACGAAGAATCAGGTCCGCCAAATCCAGTAGATTCGCGTGCAAGGTTTCGAACTCATCAACAATGTGCAGGCCTTCTATGATCCGAATTGCGAGGGGTGGACTGACGGTTTCAGGAACGTTATCAGGAAGTGCTTGCCCGCTGCCTCCAGGGTTGCGTCTGCATTGGCCGATGGAATTGATGTAACTGACATGCGTTTTCAGGTCGCAAAAATACAGTTGGTTACGAAAAGTGGGTTCGTTCTTACTGTCCACGCCCCCTTTGGACTTTCAAATAAAGGTATAGTTCTTATCCTCAAATAAAACACAAGGCAAAGAAGAGGACGGTATCAATGAAAAGGAGGGCAACCCTTCTGGCAGGGCTCATTTTATTCCTTTCCAGTTTTCCGCTATTGGCAGATTCCATCAAGCTTGGATTCAATTACCCGCAATCAGGTCGCTATAAAGATCTCGGACTACAGCAAAGGCTTGGGGCCTTTCTCGCGGTTGAGGAAATCAATAAGGCCGGCGGAATCCTTGGCAATAAGGTTGAGCTGATTATTCGCAATACAGCGGGCTCTCCTGAGCGCGGTGTTTCCAACACAGAAGAATTGATCCGTCAGGAAAACGTGGACATGGTCTTTGGCGGCGCCTCCAGCGCAGTGGCGATTGCTTCCGGCAAGGCTGCAAAAAAACTGGATCGCCTATATTTCGGAACGACCACCTCGGCCAATGCCACCACCGGCAGCGAAGGGCACGACCATATGTTTCGGGAGTACCCCAATGCCTGGATGACTGCGAACGCGCTGGGTCACTACCTGAGGGAAAACTACGATGGCCTCCGTTATTTTTATGTGACCGCCGACTATACATGGGGCCAGTCCTCGGAAGCATCGATCCGGAAGTTCACGAACACCACTGATGAGCAGGCACATCCTCATGCGCTCACCCCGTTCCCGGCGGCGCATATGAGGGATTTCTCAAAGGCACTGAGATCTGCAGAGGAAAGCGAAGCAGACGTGCTCATGCTGGTTTTATACGGCGATGACCTGGTTCGGGCGCTCAAAGTGGCGTATGACATGGACCTGAAAGACAAAGTGCAGATCGTGATTCCGAACATTTCTCTGGGAATCGCCCAGACCGTCGGCGCCACGATTATGGAAGGCGTAGTTTCCACAACACCCTGGGAGTGGATGATTCCCTACCAACTCGACTTCCCACGTGGCCAGGCTTTTGTTGAATCGTTCACCGAACATTATGGTGTCAGGCCAACCTCTACCGCTGCCACGTCATATGGCATTGTCTATCAATACAAAGAGGCTGTTGAACGTGCAGGCACCACCAATACTAAAGCGCTCATAGAGGCGCTGGAAGGGCACTCATACAGCCTTCTCAAGGACCGCCAGCAGTGGCGAGCGTTCGATCATCAGAACCTGCAGACGGTTTACGTGGTTCGCAGTAAGCCAAGAGATCAGGTTGTGGACGACGAACTGCGTAGTGACTTTTTTGAGGTGGTGGGGTCGCTTGAGGGAGAAGAAGCTGCGCAGACCCTGACCGAATGGCAAGCTGAACGGGCTGCAGCGAATAAACCTCCACATCTGTAGGGCTTTCGAAGATTTTTGCAGCGCTTGAAGCATCGGCGCTGCCGAACACCCAACTACGCTAAACAGATGCGGTAACGGAGGACGCCCGCGTCTTCTTCCCGGATCCACTCAATCCTGTGCCCGGTTATCTCGCACAGCGCCTGTAAATCCCGACGGCCGCTGGGGTCATCGGCCAGGAACTCGACTTGCGTCCCGCTCGGTAAACCCTGGGTGCGTTTTTTGAAGCGCAAAATGGGAAGTGGGCACACCAAACCGACGGCGTCGATTTGGTGTACCTCTGATTGATCAGTCAAGACGGACGCTCTCACTACTGGTTTGCTCGGCTGACGACCAGCCGAACTGGTCCAGAGCAACCGGGGCGACGAAGGCAATCACCAGCGCTACGACAAAAGCGGAAATCATGACCTTCATGATGAGCCTCCTTTGCCCTGTTTGGCCTGCACTTCTTCAACCCATAGATCGTGGTGCTGACGTGCCCACTCAATATCTACCTGACCATTACCCATGGCATCGAACGCCCCTTCCATACCGACCGAGCCGATGTAGATGTGGGCGATGATGGCTAGCATCATCACGAACGCCACGATGGAGTGCCAGATGTTGGCATATTGCATCTCTTCGTGTGGCGCCAGAACAGTTGGGAAGTCTGTTCCCAGGATGCTGTTCATGAAGGCAAAGGTGTCGGCAAACATCGGTATCTCATACGGGAAAAGCAGCGACAGTCCCGACAGGGATACCGAGAAACCCAGCACCATCACGGTCCAGAAAATGATCTTTTGACCGGCATTGAACTTCTTCGCTGAGGGATGGCCCTTGGTGAAGATGCCACCGCCTGCCTTTATCCATTGCCAGTCCAGTTTGTTGGGGATGTTGTGGGCAACCCACATCACGAACGTCATCACCAGCCCCAGCATGAAAGCCCAGGCAATGTTGTTGTGAATCCACTTGGAGCCGGCTGCCAGAGTCGCGAAGGCTTCGGGTCCCATGACAGGAATGAGGAAACTACGACCCATCAGGGTGATCAGCCCGGTAAGGCCCAGGGCAATGAAAGAGCCCGCCAACAACCAGTGGCCAAAGCGCTCGATAGCCTTGAACCGTTCAATCGTGGTGCCCGCTGGGCCACCGTCGATCATGATCCTGCCACGAACAAAGTAGAACAACACCAGCAGTGCAATGATGCCCAGAATAGCGCCACCGCCGTAGGTGATGACCGGTCCCTCCCGCAATTTGTACCAAGGCATGCCTCCATCCTGGATCAGGACGCCAGTAGCGGGCCCGCGGACCTGGGTGGAGGGTTCGGTTTCGTTATAGCGGATGGCGCGCCAGTTGTCGGAGTCGGAAACCCCGCCTCGGGTACCCAACTGATCGGTGATCGGCGCCGCGTTGGCGGGATTCCCCAGGTTTTCAGACCTGAAGCTCTCGTCAAGTTCCAACTGCTTCTGACGAGCCATGATGTCTTCCAGGGTCTGAGCGCCCCCGGTTGTTGCCCGATCAACCGCCGGGGCCTCTTCCGCCCAGACAGGGTTGATCAAAAGCGTCGCCAGTGCAAAGACGGCGGCACCCAATAGTTTAAAGTTCATGAGAGCACTCCAACGGAATCAACAAGAAGAGTTCATTGCTTCAGTGAATTCCGGGGCCCAAGGACCCCGGAATACTCAGGCCAGCTTATGCACCCTTCTTCTCGTAGGCTGTGCCCCATCCCCAAGCGCCTGAACCGAAGCCACGGTTCACCACACGCTGGCGATAGATGTCCGCCACCTCATTGCCGTCACCGGCCAACAGGGCTTTGGTTGAACACATTTCCGCACAGATTGGCAACTTGCCCTCCGCAATACGGTTGCGCCCGTACTTGGAGAACTCGGTGGTTGAATTGTCTTCTTCAGGACCGCCTGCACAGAACGTGCATTTGTCCATCTTGCCTCGGCTACCAAAGTTGCCCGCTTGCGGGAACTGAGGTGCGCCGAAGGGGCAAGCATAAAAACAATACCCGCAACCAATACATAGATCCTTGGAGTGCAACACAACGCCGTCTTCAGTCTGGTAGAAGCAATCCACTGGACAGACGGCCATACAAGGGGCGTCTGAACAGTGCATGCAAGCTACCGAGATCGAACGCTCGCCAGGTTTACCATCTTCGATGGTCACCACGCGGCGACGGTTGATGCCCCAGGGGACCTCGTGCTCGTTCTTACAGGCCGTTACGCACGCATTACATTCGATGCAGCGCTCGGCGTCGCAAAGGAATTTTGCTCTTGCTTGTCCTTCAAGTGCCATGGTCTACACCTCTTGTTATGCCGGCATAATCGCACATAGGGTGGCTTTGGTCTCTTGCATCTGAGTGACCGAGTCATACCCGTATGTTTGAACTGTGTTGGTGGATTCGCCCAGAACGATGGGGTCGGCGCCCTTGGGATACTTGTCCCGCAGGTCCTTGCCCTGATAGTGCCCGCCGAAGTGGAACGGCATGAACGCCACACCCTCTCCGACACGTTCTGTCACCATGGCCTTGACCTTGATCCGCGCGCCTTCCGGACCGGAAACCCAGACGTCATTGCCGTCACGGATATTCAGGTTGTTGGCATCACGCGGGTTCACCTCAATGAACATGTCCTGCTGCAATTCGGCCAGCCAGGGGTTTGAACGGGTTTCGTCACCGCCACCCTCGTACTCGACCAGACGGCCGGAGGTAAGAATGATCGGGAACTCCTTGCTGAAGTCGTTCTTCTGGATTGACTCGTACAAGGTCGGGACCCGCCAGAAGGTCTTGTCTTCATAAGTCGGGTAATCTGCCACGAGATCACGACGGTTCGTGTACAACGGTTCACGATGCAGCGGCACCGGATCCGGGAAGTTCCAGACAATGGCACGGGCCTTGGCGTTACCGAAGGGCGCACACTCGTGCTTGATTGCCACGCGCTGGATACCACCAGACAGGTCTGTCTTCCAGTTGGTTGACGCGCCGGCCACTGCTTCAATGCTGGCTCGCTCCTCAGCCGTCAGATCACCGTCCCAACCCAGGTCCATCAGCATCTGCATGGTGAACTCGGGATAGCCGTCCTTGATTTCCGAGTTCTTGGAGTAAACGCCATCAGCCAGGATATTCTGGCCGTTGTGTTCAACACCAAAACGGGCCCGGAACGTCAGTCCGCCCTCGGAAACCGGCAACGACATGTCGTACAGGTTGGCAGTGCCCGGATGGTTCATCTCCGGTGTGCCCCAGGAAGGCCACGGCAAGCCGTAGAAATCACCATCACAAGGTCCACCGACTGCACGCAGCGTGGTCTTGTCGAAGTGGTGCTGATACTTCATGTGCTTCTTGAGACGCTCAGGGGACTGGCCGGTGTAGCCGATGGTCCACATGCCGCGGTTGAATTCGCGGGTAATGTCCTCAATCGACGGCTCATCGCCATCAATGGCGATGTTGCGGAACATGCGATCGGTAAAGCCGAATTTGTCCGCAAACAGTTTCATGATTTCGTGATCGACCTTGGAGTCGAACAGCGGCTCTACCACTTTTTCACGCCACTGCAGAGAGCGGTTCGACGCTGTTACCGAACCGTAGGTCTCGAACTGGGTGGTCGTGGGCAGCAAGTAGGCGCCTTCCTTGCGATCGTGGAGTACGGCAGAAACGGTCGGGAAGGGATCCACTACAACCAGCAGGTCGAGCTTTTCCATGGCCTCCTTCATTTCCGGCATCCGGGTCTGGGAGTTGGGCGCGTGGCCCCACAGAACCATGGCCCGGGTGTTGTCCGGCTGCTCAAGGTTTTCCTTGGCTTCCAGAACACCGTCAATCCAGCGTGAAACCGGAATGCCCTTCTCGTTCATCATGGCCCGGGACTTGCCATCTTTATCCCAAACGGCAAAGCGGCCTTTCAGGTAGTCGAGGTCCTCTTCCCACACTCTTGCCCAGTGGGCCCAGGAACCAGCAGACAGACCATAGTAGCCGGGCAGGGTATCGGCGAGCACGCCGAGGTCGGTGGCCCCCTGAACGTTGTCGTGGCCGCGGAAAATGTTTGTACCACCGCCGGCGACGCCCATGTTGCCAAGGGCCAGCTGGAGCACGCAGTAGGCGCGGGTGTTGTTGTTACCATTGGTGTGCTGGGTACCACCCATACACCAGATAACGGTGCCGGGCCGATTGTTGGCCAGAGTACGAGCCACACGCTCAAGCTGTGCGCCCGGCGCGCCGGTTACACGCTCAACTTCTTCGGGATTCCAGCGCTTCACTTCCTCGCGAATGTCTTCCATGCCGTACACACGGGTACGGATGAATTCTTTGTCTTCCCAGCCGTTTTCGAAGATGTGCCAGAGAATACCCCACACCAGCGCAACGTCGGAGCCCGGGCGGAAACGCACGAACTCGTCGGCATGGGCCGCTGTTCGGGTGAAACGCGGGTCGCAGACGATCAGCGGCGCGTTATTTTCTTCCTTCGCCTTCAGTACGTGCAGCAGCGACACCGGGTGCGCTTCGGCGGGGTTGCCCCCGATGATGAAGATCGCCTTGGATTTGTGGATGTCGTTGTAGGAGTTGGTCATTGCGCCGTAGCCCCAGGTATTGGCTACGCCGGCCACGGTCGTGGAGTGGCAGATACGGGCCTGGTGGTCCACGTTGTTGGTGCCCCAGTAGGCCGCAAACTTACGGTACAGGTAGGCCTGCTCGTTGTTGAACTTTGCGCTGCCCAGCCAGTAGACCGAATCGGGACCGCTTTGCTCGCGGATTTCGAGCATCTTGTCGCCGATTTCGTTGATGGCGGTATCCCAGGAAATCTTCTGCCACTGGCCGTTGACCATTTTCATGGGCGACTTGAGACGACGCTCGCCATGGGCGTGTTCACGTACTGAAGCACCCTTGGCACAGTGAGCGCCCAAATTGAAAGGGCTGTCCCAGCCTGGTTCCTGGCCTGTCCATACGCCATTCTGAACTTCTGCTTCGACGGTGCACCCTACTGAGCAGTGCGTACAGACGGATTTCTTGACGACAACTTCCCCGCCACCGGTTGCTGGGGTTGCGGCTTCAACCCGCCCCGAAGTCAGCGATAATGCGGCCAAACCACCCACTGCCACACCAGACGTTGTCAGGAACTGACGACGGTCCAGAGTCTTGGCAGCGAGAGAAGAAAGCAAAGAGCCTGCACGGGAGCCTTTCGCTACCCCGTTGGTCTTCTTCCTTAACATGTCGTTTACCTCTCTCTTTATTATTCTCGTTTTTCCGGAAAGCAGAGTCTCTCAAGGGCCTTTCGCAACCTCGATCAACTCAAATCCCCGTTAAAAGCGAGCCGATTCGAAATACTTACGTGTGTGTTCGGTATCACGTAAACCGCGGCTTTTCGGCACGTCTTTTCTGACGGCTTCGGCAGCGGCGTTCGGTGCAACCGTCATGGCAACGGCAGCTGGAGCTGCGGCTGCGGCCATTTGCAAGAAACGGCGACGGCTGTTTTCACGCTTCGGGTTGTCCATTGGACACCTCCCCCTGGGTTTATGGGACCTTCAGATCCCGGTTACTGAATTGCAAAGGCGTCGGCTTCCACGGCCATGAAGGCTCGACCAAGCGAACCTACTGGCGCGTAGAAGATGGCGCTTTGCGCTTCTTCCAAATCAGTAAAAAACAAGGCTGCCCACTTCGCCAGATGGGCATCAAAAAACGCTTTTTGCGACGGCAGTCCGCTGTCGCAGGGAAATTCGCCGGTAATGATGCCCGCCATGATTTCGCAAAGGGTGCCGATGTGATCTTCCGGCTCCCTTACATCACTGCGGGATTTGATACCGCGGGACATGAGATCGGTTCGCAGCTCCGCCAGGGGCTTCTCATTCAGGAAGCCGGTGAGGTAGTAACTGGCGTAGGGAAGCAGTTCGCCACGACCGAGGCCAACAAACAGGTTGTTGAACTCTCGTTCTGCGTCGTACGGGTTGGTGCGTTCGGCGAGGGCTGCGAGGTTCTTGCAGGCTGAACCCAGGGGCGTCTCGTCACCCTGCAGTGACGCCAGCCCCTTCAATAAGTCACTGGAGGGCGGGTCTACAAGCAGGACGCCCAGCAGCTGATAGATCTGGGCCCTGGCACGATCTTCATCGGAGACCGAACGCGGGCACTGGATTTCCGCAGTATTGCTCAATTCATGTTCCTTCTAATTATTATTTGCGGTCTGTCACGCTATTCTAGTACATATCCGAGAATAGTGGCCTGACCGACCTTGAATTTGCTAATAGCTGGAATGTATTCTGCTAATAGTCAAAACGCATACGAGGACGGAATCGTACTTCCGGTTCCTCTTCCGACTGGCTGGTCTCTTCTTGGGCAAGCTGTTGCTCGGGATGTTCCGTCGGCGTTGCCATGTCCTCCAGCTCGGGGCTGTCCTCAGGTTCCGGTTCCTCGGCAGTTTTCGAATCAGGGGCTGCCATCGATGAGATTGCCTGCTTTTCCGACTGATCTTCCACGACGTCAGCGGCTTTTTTGGCTTTGTCGACGAGTCCTTCGCCAACCTTGTACAAGGTTGTCACTGTCTGGCCGGCCGTCGAGGCCAGTGTGTAGTCCTCATCGTAATCGTTGAGGCCGTCCAGAACTGCCAGTACCGGGTTGGATTTCCATAGCCCCCGGAGCGCCTTCCTCCGAAGGAACTCCGGAATTTCCTTGCGCATGAATCCGGTGATGTCCGTGCCCAGTTCGATATCTGCCGGATCGGGCAAGCCATATTTCTCTAGCAGCTCGTGTTCTGGCAATGCTTCATTATTGGCAAGTTCCTGCTCTTCCGGCGTCGGTTCGGTCTCGATAACCGGAGGAGCGGATGGCTCTGGGCGCTTACCGGCTTCAGCTTTTTTGCGCGCCCAGCGCTGGAGTCTTGATTCGGCCATTACTGGATTCTCGGCTTTTTGATGTTCGCAGGGGCACGGTAAACGTCGCTTTCCTGGCGAATGCGCGGGTCGCCCTTGGCATCCTCGGCGCCATCAACATGGACCTCGTCGCGACGGCGTTTCTTGAACGGCTCCTCGATGTAGTGCATGTCGATAAACTCTTTGATCCAGGCCGCCATCGATTCGGGAATGGGAACCGCCTCGACAATGCTTTCGCCACTGTCAAGGGCGTCCAGTGCCTCATGGGCGCTGGCGGTGATAGTGCTGACGACCCATCCGGAGGGCGACTGGCTAGTTACATCTCTGTCCATGATGATCCAGGCTGATGGAACGATCATATTCAGGGATACAAGATAACCCTCAACATCGGCGCGAAATAATTCCATTGTCGCGGTGCCTGCATGGTAATCAACCACGTCTCCATCCCGGACAAGCTCTTTCCAAAAGGCTTCCGGCGCCCCCGGTATAACCGCTACGGGCTTCCAGACATCCCGCACCCACCGGGTTACACCTGGTGACCGGCGAACCACGGCACCGACCTGCAATTCCCGTTTCCAATCCTCTGTGCGACTACTCATGGCATTTCTCTTTTTGTTATAGCTTAAAGCTAGCAGGACCCAAACAATTATCCAATTGTCCAAAAGTAGATGGCTGTGGCATGCTCGAAAAGTAAAACTGATACGTATACGTATAAAAACAACGAAAGAGTCAAACTTCTGATGACGGCACACAAGACCCTACTGTTATGTAGCTGCGATAAAACGCAGTCCTTTGATCCGGAGGCACTGCGGAAGGCAGCGGCAGCTGAGCAGGTGATCCCGGTGGATCAACTGTGTGGCAAAGACATGAGCATTGCCGCTGAGCACCTGGGTGCCAGTAACGAATTGCTCATCGCCTGTGGCCAGCAGGCCGCCTTATTCGAGCGTCTGGGTGAAGACGTATACGCTGAGATTCAGCACTCAGCGCCGTTCAGTTCCATCGACATTCGGGATCGCGCCGGCTGGAGTGCTTCCAGCGCAAAGCCCGAGCGTTTACATGCCAAGCAAGCGGCCTTGATCGCAGCTGCCCAGCTGCCGGCCCCCATGGCGCCCGCGAAAACCATTCAGTCCAGCGGTATCTGTTGTATTGTCGGCCCCACCGAGCAAGCTGTCAGGATGGCAGAACTGGTGCAGGATGAGCTGGGAGTCACCTGTATTGTTAATGATGCCGGCCCGATACAGCTACCGTCCGCGGCTTACGACGTGGCCAAAGGGCAATTGACGGGGGCCTACGGCGCGCTGGGTAACTTCAAGCTGGAATTTGCCCACTTGCAAACCCTGAATCCGGCCGGACGAGGCGAGCTGGGTTATGGCGAAGCAAAGGCCACTGCCCGCAGCGAATGCGACGTATTTATCGACCTGCGGGGCGGAGCTCCGGCATTTCCGAGTCATGAGAAGCGCAATGGCTACTTCTGGGCCGACCCGAAGAAAACAGGCGAGCTGGAACGTATTGCCCTGACTGCCCGGGAACGGGTCGGCGAGTTCGAGAAAACCGTGTATTTCAGGTTGGAAGAATCCCTCTGCGCGCACTCTCGGGCTAACAAACCCGGGTGTACCCGCTGCCTGGATGTCTGTCCCACCGAGGCTATTTTTTCCGCCGGAGACCACATACAGATCGATTCGGATATTTGCGCCGGCTGCGGATCCTGTGCGGCGGTTTGCCCGACGTCTGCGGTGACTATGAACGAAACCCCGTTCGAGGCGCTGACCAAGGCTGTGGATGTCATGGCCAGGGTTTATCGTGAGCATACCAACGAATCTCCGCGCCTGGTTTTCCACACGCTTGACGCAGGTACTGAAGCCATTGCCAACCTTGCCCGGTACGACGATGGCCTGGCGGACGATCTGATCCCGATGGGACTGGAGCATGTAGACCGGATCGGCCATGCCGAGATCATGGCGGCCTTCGGAGCCGGTTACGCCGAAGTCCTGATCCTTGCGGACAACGAGATAGACCGCCGGGCAGTGACTTCGGAAGTTGAGCTGGCCCAGGCCATGCTCAAAGGCACCCACAACTCGCCGAGCCGGGTCCGGGTTATTTCCGCCATAGAACTCTGCACTGCTGGCGACAACGCCGGACGGGTGAGTGAGCCGGTTTTGCTGGTCGGCGGCCGACGTGACATCACACGGGTGACTGTTGCCGCCATGTCCGAAAAGGTCGAAGAGCCGATTCCTCTCCCGGTGGGCGCACCGTATGGTGCGATAGAAATTGATTCTGACAAATGCACGCTCTGTCTGGCCTGCGTATCACTGTGCCCGACCGGTGCGCTTGGCGACCACCCAGACCGGCCGGAGGTCCAGTTCACGGAAAACGCCTGCGTTCAATGCGGCGTGTGCGAAAGCACCTGCCCCGAGACAGCTATCACTCTGAAACCCCAGCTGGATGTCTCCAAGGGTGCACTGAGTGCGCGGGCATTGCATGGCGAAGAACCTTTCGAATGTGTCAAATGTGGCACTCCGTTTGGTGTCGCGAGCACCATTAACCGGATCGTCGAGAAACTGGAAAACCAGCACTGGATGTACAAGAACTCTGATAACGTTCAGCTCATCAAGATGTGTGACGACTGTCGGGTCAAGGCCCAGTTCCATGGGGAGAGCGCACCCATGGCGGGCGGTGAACGCCCACGGGTTCGCACCAGTGATGATTATCTGGACAGCTAAAAAACAACAGGACACAACATGGTTGAGTACACCGAAGTAGGAAAACCGAACCTGATCGGTACCGACGCGCCCCGGCCGCAGGACAAAAATCCGAGGGGGATTGATCGGATCATTGCCATCGCCTCGGGCAAAGGCGGTGTTGGCAAATCCACCGTTGCCTCCAATCTGGCCGTTGCACTGGCCTCGAAAGGCCTCAAAGTGGGCCTATTGGATGCCGACGTCTACGGACCGAGCCAGCCGCGCATGCTGGGTGTTTCCGGTCGCCCGTCCAGCCCCGACGGCCACACCATCCTGCCTCTGCGCAATCATGGCGTGACGTTGATGTCTCTCGGCCTGATGGCTCCGGATGACGAAGCCATTGTCTGGCGCGGACCCATGCTCATGGGCGCCCTGGAACAGATGATGAACCAGGTGGACTGGGGGAGGCTGGACGTGCTGCTGGTGGATCTTCCCCCGGGCACGGGTGACGTACAAATGACCCTGAGCCAGAAATTCTTTGTTGCCGGTGCGGTTGTGGTCTCTACACCACAGGACATTGCTCTTATGGACGCTCGCAAAGGCATCGACATGTTCAACCGGATGGACGTGCCGTTGTTTGGCCTGATCGAAAACATGGCCTCTTTTGTCTGCGACGGCTGCGGTAAAGAGCACCACCCCTTTGGTTCCGGTGGCGCCCGGGCGGAGGCAGAAAAGATTGGAGCGCCCTTCCTGGGTGAGATCCCGCTTGATCTGGATATTCGTATCGGTTCGGACGGGGGGGTCCCGATTGTGGTGTCAAAACCGGATAGCCCGCAGTCCAAGGCTTTCCAGCGCATCGCCGATGAAATCGTTGCTTCTGACGTCTATGCCCGGGCCATCAAATGATTGAATCACCCCAATTCCCGCCGTTACTTACGGGAGAAGCGGTGCCCAGACACACGGACCCGTTTGATAAAGCCGTCAGCCGGGCCATCGCGGGTGTCGATTCCGGCACGGTGTTCTACTCCGAGCAAGGTGACACCCTGCGCGCGGCCCTGGTCCTGGCGCCGGAAACACCCCTTGAAGAGGCGATTCAGGCAGTCTACGTCGCCCAGATAGGCCTTGCCGAGAGTCTGGGTGCGTTGGCCCCGCCGGAAGTCCCCGTGCACTTTCAGTGGCCCGACCGCATCAAGGTAAACGGTGCGCTGTGCGGCAGTGTCCGTTTCGCGGCGGATGTTTCCGATCCCAAGGCCTATCCCAACTGGTTGGTCATTGGTATTGAGGTACCTTTTATTCCGATGACGGACCAGCCGGGAGAAAACCCGAACGAGACCTGTCTGTATGAAGAAGGCTGTATCGAAATCACGCCCATGGCCCTGCTGGAAAGCTGGTCCAAGCACACTTTGCTGTGGCTGACCTACTTTATGGACAGCGGCTTTGAGCGGGTACACAACGAGTGGCGGCCAAGATGCGACACCCTGGGCAAAATGATTGAACTGCCCAGGCCCGGCATCTTCGTTGGCCTGGATGAAAAAGGCCGGATGCTGTTACGCCAGGATGTCATGACCGAGACACTGAGTTTGATTGAATTCGCGGAGCACGTATGAAACTGGCCCGAACCCTGCAGCTGGATATTTCCGACGAAAACGTATTTGAAAAGCCTGCGCCCAGCGGCGAATGGGCAATCTCCGGTGGCTTCGAATTCTCCAACTGGACCGAAGCAGATTTGAAGGGGAAAGCCCGTCAGGCGTTCAGCAACGGCTGGTATAGCATTGAGTCAGGCGGCCGCGCCAGTTTCGTGGGTGTGTGCAACATTACAGAACCGGAACTGGAGCAGGTGCGCCGGACCCTCGCGCAGACGTTTGTTGACCATTACGGCGCGCCGGATATCGATGCGGCCTATCCGGTGGCCTGTGAAGAGATCGATCAGATGCGCAGTATGTGTGAAGACTTCGAGGACAACACCCTGCTGATGGTCAGCCGCACCCTGACCGAGCTGGGTGTTGAGGAAACCTACCGCTCCCGGGGGCCGCAGGATGCTTCACTGGAGGCCTTTGCGGTTCACGGCAGCGTTGACTGATTAAAGGCCGAAGCTGCCGTAAGGAATAAACCGCACGGGAGTGCCCGGCTCTATCTGTTGGGCGCTCTCATCCAGTTCCACCAGGCCTTCGGACCAGGCCAGGCCGGTCACCCGGCCCGAGCCTTCCGAGCCGAATACTTCAACCTTTCCATCACGGATCCGAGCGCGCAGCATCTCGCTGCGCCCCGGCTTCTTGTTCTTCGAGAAATTAGCGGGCATGACGTAGCCTTGGGGTTCGAACCACTCCCCCCCAGCCAGTAGTGCCATCGCCGGAGCGCCAAAGCGCAGAGTGCAGACCCAGGCCGCAACCGGATTTCCTGGTAAACCCACCACGGGTGTCCCCTGGAACATGGCCAGCGCCAGAGGGCGGCCCGGCTTGATCGCTATGCGCCAGTTGCTGATTTCGCCATGGGCTTTCAGGGTTTTCGAAACATGATCCTCGTCTCCTGCTGAAATACCGCCACTGGTGAGGATCAAGTCGCACTGTTTAGCGCCACGCTCCAGCGCCGCTTTGACTTCGTCGGCCTGGTCGAGCACATGGCCAAGGTCTACCAGTTCGTAGCCAAGTTGCGAGACCAGGGCGCTGAGCATCGGGCGGTTGGCGTCATAGATCTGCCAATCGGTGACCGCTGAACCGACCGGTTTCACCTCATCACCGGTAGACAGGACCCCGACCCGCAGACGCTGAAAAACATCGACTGACTCCACGCCCACGCTGGCAAGCACCGAGATGTGAGTCGGGCTCAGGCGGGTTCCGGCAGTGAGGATCCTGTCCTGTGCCTTGATGTCCTCGCCGGCTTTGCGGGCATTGGCGCCCGCTTTTAACGTGCCGTTCAAATGCAGCTGGCCATCCGTGACTTCGCAGTCTTCCTCCAGCACCACGGTATCCGTGCCGGCTGGAATGACCGCCCCGGTCAGAATCCGGATCGCGTGGCCTTCGGGCACCCGGCCCGTGTAAGGCTCACCGGCGGCACTGCGGCCATCCATCAGAGGCAGTGTGCAGGGAGCATCCGTCACCGGTCCCGCAAGGGCATAGCCGTCGACGGCGGAATTGTTGCTTGGGGGATGGGCGCGAGGTGCATAGACATCGCTTGCCAGGATCCGACCGTTCACCTGTGACAGTGGAACAGCGCGCTCCACTTCCACCACTGGGTGCAACCGTGAGCGCAAACGCTCGAGGGCCTCGTCAACCGGGGTCCAGTTGACGCCGGGGGGCAGGGCAAAGCAGTCGTTGCGAAGCGGTTTCATGGATCTTCGGCTCCTGGTTGTGCTGTTCAGGCTGGCTGACGGTTGAGAATAAAATCAGCGATGGCGGGGATGTCGTTGATGTCGAAAACGGGGCCCGAGAACTCGGCAGCGTAGTCCGACGCCACGGCAACAATGCTCTGATCCTCCGTGAACAGCGGTGACCGCGATCCCTCTCGCCGGTGCACCTCGATCTTGGCGTGGGAGTGGGTCTTGAAACCCTCCACCACCACCCAGTCGCAGGGGCCCAGCCGGGACAGCAATTCTTCCAGCGTTGGCTCTGCTGCCCCTCGGAGTTCGTGCATGATTGCGAAGCGCTGACCGCCGGCCAGTATGACCTCACGGGCGCCGGCGTCCCGGTGCTTGTAACTGTCTGTTCCGGGCTGATCCACATCCACCATGTGGTGGGCATGTTTGATCGAGTTGACCGTTAACCCTCTGCTGGAGAGCTCCCGAATCAGAGCCGCGGCCAGTGTGGTCTTTCCGGAGTTTTTCCAGCCTACGATGCCTATAACATTCACTTCAGGTGCTTCTCCGCCCAAGCCAGATCGTCCGGCGTATTAATGTTGAAAAAGTCGTTCTCACCGAAAATGACCAGTGTCTCACCCTGGGCCTGCGTCCACTGGCGAATCTTGCGGACACCGTCGTTCAGGGCGGCTCTCAAATCATTACGCAAAGAAACCTGCCAGCGGCCAAAAGTTGGCTGAGGCACTCGGCCGCGCTCTGGATCCGGCGTGGCCGCCAACACCACGGGGGTATCATGCTCGGCCAACCGTGCAACCAGGTCCCGAGGGAACGACGGGGTATCTGCGGCGACGCTGATCAGCCATTCATGCCCCTGTTCGGCGGCCCAATCCATGCCCGCCAACACCCCGGCCAGCGGGCCTGGAAAATCGGCAACCGAGTCGGCCACCACGGGCAGACCCAAATCATCAAATCGACTCAAATCCCCGTTGGCATTCAACACCACGGCATCAACCTG
The DNA here is from genome assembly GCF_001854125.1 of Marinobacter salinus. Lineage (NCBI taxonomy): Bacteria > Pseudomonadati > Pseudomonadota > Gammaproteobacteria > Pseudomonadales > Marinobacteraceae > Marinobacter > Marinobacter salinus. Next base: position 2,875,742 of record NZ_CP017715.1, on the reverse strand, counting down.
TGGCGTGATCCGATCGATGACTCGCTGGATTAATGACTGGTCGCCCAGCATCAATCGCCCTTTGTCACCGCCGCCCATCCGGTTTGCCTGGCCGCCCGCCAGAATGACTGCGCACTCAGTCATGCTCCGCCTCCGTCAATCATGCCGGGCGCCCTTGCGACGCAGCTTTTTGTCTTCATCGGGTATCTGCGACAAGTCCTGATCGAACACCAGACGATGCTGACCACTCAGGCAGGTGAATTTCTTGCCTCGCATCCGTCCGATCAGAGTCAGTCCGACCTGCCGGGCGATATCGACGCCCCAGGCGGTGAAACCTGAGCGGCTGATCAGTGTGGGAATGCCCATCAGGGAGGTCTTGATGACCATTTCAGAGGTCAGGCGCCCGGTGGTGTACAGGACTTTGTCGGCCGCGGAAATGTTGTTCAGGTGCATCCAGCCTGCGATCTTGTCGACGGCGTTGTGACGCCCGACATCCTCCATGTAGGCCAGGATTTCGCGGCCCTGACACAGGGCAGTGCCATGAATGGCGCCGGTCTCCATGTACAGGCTGGGCGTGTGGTTAATCTGATAGGAGAGATCGTAAAAGGTGCTGATGTGGACTGGTGTGTCCGGAAGCGACAGACCGTCCAGCCCCGCCATCATGTCACCAAAGACAGTGCCCACGGCACAGCCGGAAGTTCGGGTTTTCTTTTCCAGCTTGTCTTCGATATCAGTAACGCCTGCGGTGCGTACCACGGCGACCTCAAGCTCTTCGTCGAAATCGATGCCGGTGACCTGATCACTCTCTTTCAGCATGCCCTGGTTCAACAGGAAGCCAAGCGCCAGATACTCCGGGTGATCGCCGATGGTCATGGCCGTGACGATTTCCTGGCTGTTCAGATAGATGGTCAGTGGGCGTTCTTCGATTACGCTAATCGATTTACCCTGACCGTTTTCATCAACGCCCTCGACTGTGCGGGACAAGCGAGGGTCTTTAGGATCGGGGAGTAGGGGATTAATCGTCATTTTTTGTTATAGCCGTTTCATGAATGCCGCGGGATGGAATATCTACGGAGATTGTCAGAGATTAGCCTATTTGGCATTCGGGAAAAACAGCTGTTGTCCGCTCACCTTGAAGTCGGCAATCGCTTGTTGGCCCTCCTCGGAAAGCAGCCAATTGTGCCACTGCTTGGCCAGATGGTGCTTGAGGTGCGGATGCTTCTCTTCGGACAACAGCAAGCTGCCATACTGGTTGAACAACACTTTGTCGCCCTCGAAGAGCAATTCGAGATTCTGACGGTTTCCAAATGCCACCCAGGTGGCACGGTCCGACATCACGTAGGCATCCATGGCGGCGGCGGTGTTGAGTGTTGGCCCCATGCCGCTGCCAAGCTCGCGGTACCAGTCACCGTCGGGCTCGACGCCGGCGTTTTTCCAGAGCCGCAACTCGGCGCGATTGGTGCCACTGTCATCGCCGCGTGAAGTGAAGGGCGCCTCGGCATTGGCGATAGCCGCGAATGCTTCGGCGGCGCTTTGTGCTTCACTGATATTGGCAGGATCATCTGCCGGACCAATCAGCACGAAGTCGTTGTACATGACATCGGCTCGTTCGCTGGCGAAACCATTCGCGACAAAGCGCTGTTCGCCAACAGTATCATGGACCAGAAGGCTGTCGGCGTCGCCTCGGCGGGCGATTTCAAACGCTTGCCCGGTGCCCACAGCAACGACTCGAACTTCGATGCCGGTGGCCTCTTCGAACTGCGGCAAAATGGAGTCGAATAGCCCTGAGTTCTCGGTCGAGGTCGTCGACGCCAGGGTGATGTAGTCATCGGCGTAAGCGCTAAGTGCCAGGCCCATGGTGGTGATAGCTGCGAGTACTAGGGTTAACGTTTTTTTCATCTTGTTTGTCTCCTGTCGAGGGTTAAAACCGAGCTACTCAACGAGTTCTCCGGCAACAAACGCTTGCGCCTCTCGCGAGACGGGCGTGTTAAAGAAGGTTTCTGCGGGGCTGTGTTCACGTAATTTTCCGCCAGAGAGAAACAGTACATCTCCGGCGAGTCGCCTGGCCTGATGCAGATCGTGAGTGGTCATTACAATGCGCGTTCCCCGCTGATGAAACTCGCGCACTGCGGCCTCTACGGCTTTAATTGCAGCGGGGTCGAGCGCGGAAGTGGGTTCATCCAGAAACAGCACCTGAGGAGAAAGCACCCAGGCGCGCGCCAGTGCCAGGCGCTGCTGTTCGCCGCCGGAGAGCACGCGCGCGGGCGTGTCTGTGCAGGCGGTGAGGCCAAAACGCTCCAGCGCCTCAACAGCGAGCTTCGCACGTGCCTTGCGAGGCACGTCATTCACCGCCAACGCGTGAATGAGGTTGGCCACGGCCGAGCGGCGCAAAAGCACCGGTTGCTGGAATACCATCGCCTGGCGGGGGCGCGCCTTACTTGACCACGCCACCCGGCCCTGAGTGGGTGAGAGCAAACCGTGAGCCAGGCGCAGCAGAAGACTTTTGCCCGCCCCATTGGGGCCCAACACCAGGGTGGGACCTGCGCCCTCCAGTGTGAAGGAGCACGGTCCCAGCAGTAACTTGTCCTGGTGGCTGAAGGCGACACCATCGAAGCACAACGCCGGTGGTGGGAAAAGGGCGGACGAGGCGAGGAGCGGAGCGTTAAATGAGGTCATCCTACCCGCCTTTTGGTCAGTTCACCCATCAAATAGACGCCTGCGTTAATCAGCATGACCAGTGTCAGCAGCACAATTCCAAGCCCCAGCGCCAAGGGCAGGTTGCCCTTGCCGGTTTCCAGCACGATTGCGGTAGTCATTACCCGCGTAACACCGTCAATGTTGCCGCCCACCATCATCACTGCGCCCACCTCGGCGCTGGCGCGGCCAAACCCGGCCAGCAATATGGTCAATAGCGCAAAGCGGGCATCCCATAACAGTGTGGGCATCATGCGCAAGCGTGACATGCCCAATGAAATAAACTGCTCGCGGTACTCACCCAGAAGTTCCTCTACCTTCTGGCGCGAAAGCGCGGCCAGAATCGGCAATACCAGCACCACCTGCGCAATGACCATGGCGCCCGGTGTAAACAGAAACCCCCACTCACCCAGTGGCCCGGAGCGCGAGAGCAGTAAATACACCATGAGCCCGGCTACTACCGGAGGAAGCCCCATCAGGGCATTGAGCACGACAATCATCCCGCCGCGCCCGGGGAAGCGCCACAGCGCAACCGCCGCACCAAGGGGGAAGCCCAGCACAGCGGCGATCAGTACCGCGAGAAGCGAAACCTGCAGTGAGAGTGCCACGATCTGAACGAGCGAAGCATCCAGGTCTAACAGTAGCGACAGCGCCACATAAAACGCATTATTTTCCACAGCTGCGTCTCCTTGATATTGAGCATCGTGGCGTTTATGGCTACGCTTTGCACAGTCTGTTGAAAAATATGCAGCTAAAAACAGCCTTGTGCTTTTCACGCTCTGCAGGAGAGATCGATGCCCCTTCCCGCCTACCTCACAACGGCTGAGGCTGCCGAGTATCTGCGCCTGAAAGAGCGCAAAGTTTACGACCTGGTCAGTCAGGGGGTTATTCCCTGTGTGCGGGTGACTGGAAAGCTGTTGTTTCCGCGCCAACGTATTGATCTGTGGCTGATGAACCATCTGGAGGGTGACGACGCCGTCAGCTCGCCGATCCCCCCGGTCCTCGCCGGAAGCCAGGACCCGCTGTTGGAGTGGGCCTTGAAGGAGAGCGGCGCGGAGTTGGCTTTGCTGTGCAAGGGCAGCGGCGATGGCGTACAAAGATTAGTCGACGGGCGCGCGATGCTTGCAGGCATGCATATCTGGCATGCCGAAAATCAGCGCTACAATGACCCTGCTACGCTAGGGCTGAGCGGGATGCGCGACCTGGTGCTGATTCGGTGGGCAAAACGCCAGCAGGGGCTTCTTTTGGCCCCCGATAACCCTCATGGGCTTGTACGACTTGAGGATATCGCCCGCCCTGGCATACGGGTCGCTCATCGCCAGCCCGATGCCGGCGTCAGCCATTTACTGCAGAGCTTGCTGGCTCGTCACCGTATCGATGCCAGGCAACTCATGTGGACTGCTCACCCGTCACTCAGTGAGGATGATCTGGCTTTGGCCATCCGCCAGGGCGAAGCGGATATTGGCGTGGGAATCGAGGCTGCGGCACGGCGTCAAGGGCTGGATTTTATTCCGCTGCAGCAGGAGCACTTTGACTTGGCCATGCGTCGGCGTCACTATTTTGAGCCAGCGGTGCAGCGGCTGCTGGCGTTCGCCGGTAGCGAGCGCTTTGTTCAGCGCGCCGAAGCGCTCTGTGGATACGATATCAGTGAGCTGGGCAAGGTCGTCTATAACGCTTGAACAGGGCCAATAACAATAAACAGGCGAATCAATCAGGAGCCTGCATGCCTTCAGTACCGAAAGATTTAGTGAGGGATGCCAGTGGATCGCTGGGTGATATCGGTACCCTGGTGCCGCTCGGTCTTGGGGCTATTGGGTTCGCAGGATTAGCCCCGGTACCCGTACTCCTTGGTTTTGCCGTGTTCTACATCGCAACGGGGCTGTATTATCGTCTCCCCATACCAGTACAGCCTATGAAAGCTGTTGCTGCACTATTGCTTACTGTCCAAGTGAGCTCCCAGAGCCTGGTCGCGAGTGGCGTGCTGATAGGGGCGATATTGCTGTTACTAGGTTCAACCGGATGGATTAACCGAGCGGCAGGTCTGGTACCCCGATCAGTTTTAAGCGGTCTTCAGCTGGGGCTGGGGTTGATGTTGGCCAACATGAGTCTAGGTTTGATGGCCACTTCCTTGCCGCTGGGTTTGGTCACTTTGGCGATGCTGGTCATTACTCTGAAGATGTTGCCGAATTGGCCAGCGGCGTTGATAGGGCTTGTTGGGTCCGTAGCAATCGGTGCGGCTCTGGGGGCACCTGGACTCACGCTTCCCGTGATGGATTCGGTTGCGTTCGCACTGCCTGAGTTACCGAGCATGGACGATTGGCAACAGGCCATTTCCACGCTGGTGTTGCCCCAGTTGGCCCTGACGTTAACCAATGCCATCGTGCTTACTACGCTCGTGGTTGAGGATTACTTCGGCGAGCAATCGCATCGAGTTACGCCAGCCCGGCTGTCGGTGACCACTGGCTTGGCCAACCTCTTTTTGGTACCCCTCGGCGCCATGCCTATGTGTCACGGAGCCGGCGGTGTGGCGGCGCATTATCGCTTCGGTGCCCGGACCGGCATGGCTCCCGTTTTGCTGGGAATAAGTTTGCTCATGGTCGCTTTGTTACCGGGTGGCCTTTCAGTCATTGAAGCAATTCCAACGGCTGGTCTTGGGGCCTTGTTGTTTGTCGCAGCCGTTGAGCTTGCTTTGTCCAGGCGCCTCTGGAAAGCCAAACCATCTTGCTGGCCTGTCATCGTAATAACAGCACTGATTACCATTTGGGCGGATCCGTTTTTTGGGCTTCTGGCCGGGGTGGCTTCGGAAACCTTTCGCGCTGCCTGGGTGCGTCGACAAGAAATTGCCCAGAGCAACCAAGATTTAAGGCCGTAATGGCGGATAAACCCAAACAAAAGGCCTGCGTTTTCACGCAAGCCTTTGGAAATAATGGCCCGCCCTAATACGGGGTCAGGGTCAGTACCAAATTAACCGGATGAAGTGATATCCTCACGCACCGCTATTAAACACGCAAATCAAGCCTGAATGCCGAACACCCGGCAGGCCACCTTCAATTCGGAGTTTGAGCCTTACCTATGAGAGTTATTATTCGTTATTTTTTCCGCACTCTGCGCCTGGTCCTGACACCATTCATGCTGCTCAGCGAAAAGCTCAGCACGCCTAAAAGCGTGACCCGCACCCCTGAAAAACAGAAACTCGCCGACGAGGCCAGCAAACATCTCGCTCTTTACCAGTTCAGAGCCTGCCCGTTCTGCATCAAGGTACGCAAGGAAATCGCCCGACTTGGCCTGAACATTGAAACCCGCGATGCCCAGCATAACCCGCAGCATCGTGCCGCCCTGGAAGCCGGTGGCGGCCGCGTCAAAGTGCCCTGCCTGAAGATTCAACAGGATGATGGCAGTGAGCGTTGGCTGTACGAGTCTGCCGAGATCAAGGCATGGCTGCAGGAAAGGTTCGAGCCGGCCTGATTGCAGTCGCTGATATGCATAGGTGAGGTTTTTGATCCGCGGAAAATATCGCCATACAGGTTGGACACAGACAAACAAAAAAGGCCTGCGTTTTCACGCAAGCCTTTGAAATAATGGCCCGCCCGAGAGGATTCGAACCTCTGACCTCTGCCTCCGGAGGGCAGCGCTCTATCCAGCTGAGCTACGGGCGGAACGAAAATCAGCAGTGGTGTGCCGATTTCGAGTGCGCAATCTTACGTGCGAAGCGGGTCGCTGTCCAGCCCCTGAAGGCAAGTCCAGCCATCAGTTTTGGGGTAGTCGCTGATCGGGAGTTATCGCCACCAGATTGTTGTCGTTGCTGAAAGTCACTTCGCCATCCTGGATGGTCACCTGGAAGCTCATGGAGCGGTCGGCGAGCTCGGCCAGGGCCTCGGTGCTGTCGCCGGGCAGGTGGACGATCGTGAGGTTGTCGAAACGCTCCAGTTTGCCGTGGTGTTTGTCCCACCAGACGGGAAAGGCGCGGTCGCCATACGTATAAAGGATCACTTTGCCAGCGCGGTTGCAGGCTTTTCTTATTCGGTCTTCTTCGGGTAAGCCCAGTTCAATCCACAATTCAATCTCGCCGGTCAGGTCTTTCTGCCACAGCTCGGGCTCATCATCAGTGCTCAGTCCCTTGGTGAATTCCAGGGTGTCGCTGGCATTCAGAGCGAAGGCGAGCAGCCGGATCATCACGCGCAGGTCGGTTTCCGACGGGTGTTGGGCGATGGTCAAATGATGATCCGCGTAATAGTGGCGGTCCATGTCAGCGATGTTGAGCGTCACCTTGAGTATGGTTGCTTTGAGCGCCATGGGCTTCCTGCATTAGTATCGAGATAGTGGTTTGGGCTAGTGTAATGCAATTCTTTCCCGGGTGAGTGTAAACGCATGCCGATGTTGCGTGGTTTTCTGGTTCTGGTGTTGTTTTTTATTCTTGGCGAGTCTGTGCGTCTGCTTCTGGCGCTGCCAGTGAGTGGCGGCGTGCTGGGGATGGTGGTCATGACCTTCACGCTGATGGTCAAGGGCAGTGTCAGTGATGACCTGGCTTTGGCCAGCCAGGGCCTGATATCGGTGCTTGTGCTTTTGATCATGCCGGGAGTTGTCGGTGTGTTTTTTACCGCCGATCAGTTCTCGGGGCAGTGGCTGGCGGTTGCGGCGGCTTTGCTTCTGGGCACCTTTCTGAGTGTGCTGACCACTTTATTGTTGATGAAGTTGGTGACGGCCAGGGGAGTAAGCGATCGTGAGTGAACTCTTCGCCCGCTTCCAGACGTTGCCGGATACGCTTGCCGCCACTCCGATCTTGGCGATCGGTTTAACCCTGGGTGCCTTCTTCGCCGGCAACTGGCTGTTCTCACGCATTGGTCGGCCTTTGTGGCTGCCGCCAGTGGTCCTGTCGGCGTGTCTGTTATCCGGCGTCATTGCCGTTCTGGCGGTGGACTACCAGGATTACCAACAAGGTGCGCGCTGGCTGACGGTATTGTTGGGTCCTGCCACTGTTGCCCTCGGGATTCCCTTGTACCAGCAGATGCACCATATCCGTGCCATGTGGCGCCCGATTGTGGTCACCCTGCCGATTGCGGCCACCATGGCTGCGGTTTATGCCGTCGTGATTGGCTGGGCGCTGGGGGCGACACCGGAGGTGCTGGCCTCGCTGGCGCCCAAGTCGGTAACCGCTCCCATCGCCATCGGTATTACCGAGCAGTTGGGTGGCTCGGTGCCCCTGATGATGGGTGGGCTTCTGATCACCGGCGTGGTGGCAACCCTCTTCGTTGACCTGCTCGCACGGCTTTTGCCTGTTAAAGACGAGAGGATTCTAGGCTTTGCCCTGGGGCTGAACGGCCATGCTATCGGCACCGCGCGTGCGTTTGAGATAAGCCACACGGCCGGCGCATTCGCTTCTCTGGGAATGGGGCTGACCGGGGTGTTCACGGCGTTGATTCTGCCTCTGGTTTTTCATCTGTAACACCCGCCCCAATTAAGGTCATTCACTTCACGAATAACCCCATGTTGCAATTTCGATTGCTGTTACGGGATTCCCCGACTAGTTTTTAGCGCATACATCTGGAGCGAATTTGCGCCGATGTGCCGTAAAATTCTTAAAACAGCGACGGAAAACGCGATGAAGAAACTACTGACAGCTTTTGTTGGTTCCATGGCCCTGGCCGCCGCCCCGATGGCGATGTCTGCCGAGGCGAACAAGGAACTGAAGATGGCGTATGACGCCGACCCCGTGACACTGGATATCCATGAACAGCTTTCCGGTGGCATGTTGCAGTTAAGCCACATGACCTTTGATCCATTGTTGCGCTGGACCAAAGACCTTGGCTTCGAGCCCCGTTTGGCCGAGAGCTGGGCGCGCATTGATGAGAACACCATGCGCTTCAAGCTGCGCGAAGGTGTGAAGTTTCACTCCGGCAATGAGCTCACCACGAAGGATGTGAAATTCACCTTCGACCGCCTGAAGCAGAGCCAGGATTTCAAGGCGATTTTCAAGCCGTTCAGCGGTATCAATGTTGTTGACGATTACACGTTTGAGCTGGTGACCAGTGAGCCATACCCGCTGCTGCTCAACACCGCGACCTATATCTTCCCGATGGACAGCGAGTTCTACACCGGTAAAACCGAAGACGGCAAGGACAAGAGTGCGATCACCAAGCACGGCAATTCCTATGCGTCCGAGCATCTTTCTGGTACCGGCCCCTACGTTGTCACCGAACGCCAGCAAGGTGTCCGCGTTGAGTTTGAGCGGTTTGACGACTATTGGGATACGGCTTCTCCGGGCAATGTCGGCAAAATCGTTCTGACGCCGATCAAGGAGAATAATACCCGCGTATCTGCTCTGTTGTCTGGCGGCGTGGATTTCATCGCACCGGTACCTCCGACCGACCTGGACCGTATCCGTCGCGACAAAAACGCCGACCTGGTCACCATGAGCGGCACCCGCATCATTCTGTTTCATATGAACCAGGATCGCGTTGAAGCGTTCAAGAACCCTAAGGTTCGTCAGGCCGTTGCCTACGCGATCAACCAGGAAGGCATTGCCGCCAAGATCATGAAGGGCTTTGCCACTCCGGCTGCCCAGATGTCACCTGCGGGCTACCAGGGCCATAACGAGTCCCTCAAGCCCCGGTTTGATGTGGCCAAGGCTCAGCAGTTGATGAAAGAAGCCGGTTATGAAGACGGTTTCACCATCACCATGATGGCGCCGAACAATCGCTACGTGAATGACGACAAGATCGCTCAGGCAGTGGCAGCCATGCTGGCCCGCATTAACATCAAAGTGGATCTGAAAACACTGCCGAAGGCCCAGTACTGGCCTGAGTACGACGATCGTGCCGGGGACATGATGATGATTGGCTGGCACGCGGATACCGAAGACTCTGCCAACTTCTACGAGTTCCTGACCTTCTGTCCGGATGCAGACAGTGGTGCCGGTCAGTACAACGCGGGTAACTACTGCAATTCGGAAATCGATGCTCTGGTGAACAAGGCCAACGTTGAAACCGATCTGGACAAGCGGACCGCGATGCTGCAGGAAGTCGAGCAGCGACTCTATGACGACGCTGCGTTCGTGCCCCTGCACTGGCAGGACCTGGCCTGGGCCAGCAAGAAGAACGTGAAGATCGAGGAGATCCTCAACGTGATGAACTTCCCGTACCTGGGTGACCTGGTCGTGGAGTAACAGCCTCTATGGGCGGGCCGGCCTCGGGAATGCCTGTGGCCGGCCTTTTGTTTGCAGCTTTATCTGGAAATTTTCCATGTTAGCGTTTTTGGTTCAGCGGATATCCCAGGCCTTGCTGGTCATGTTTGTGATCAGTGTGATTGCTTTCGCCATTCAGGATGGTCTTGGTGACCCGCTTCAGCAGATGGTGGGCATGTCTGTCTCCCAGGATGAGCGCGAAGCGATCCGTGAGGAGATGGGCCTGAATGACCCATTGGTGGTGCAGTACCTGCGTTTCGCCACCGCTGCCGTCCAGGGTGACCTGGGCACGTCCTATTTCTATGGTAAACCCACCCTTGAAGTCATTCTCGAACACCTGCCGGCAACGCTGGAGCTGGTGATCGGTGCCAGCCTGATTATCATCGTGTTCTCGGTGCCTATTGGTGTCTATGCCGCGATCCGGCCCCAGGCGTGGCTATCCAAATTCTTTATGGGCGTCAGCACCGTCGGGATTTCCATCCCGGTGTTCCTGACGGCCATTGTGCTGATTCAGCTGTTCTCTATCGGCGTCACCGTGGACGCATTTCCGGCGGAGACCGGTTGGGGCAGTTGGCTGAATAGCGCGTTGTCCACGGAAGGTGGTCTGCCTTCATACGGCCGTGGTGATGACCTGACGCCCTTGTTCGGCACCTGGGAATCCGGCTTTTTCTCCCAGGGTGGCATCCTGCATCTGATTCTGCCCTCTGTTTCCCTGGCATCCATCATGCTGCCGCTGTTTATCCGTCTGATCCGTGCGGAAATGATGGAAGTGCTTCAGAGCGATTACATCCGTTATGCCCGTGCCAAGGGGCTGAGTTCGGCCCGTATCAACTTTCTTCATGCCCTCAAGAACACCATGTTGCCGGTGATTACGGTGGGCGGTGTGCAGATTGGCATCATGGTGGCTTACACCATCCTCACGGAAACCGTGTTCCAGTGGCCGGGTGTCGGGCTGATGTTCCTGGAGGCAATCACCCGCAGTGATATCCCCCTGATTGTGGCTTACCTGATGGTGGTGGGTCTGATTTTCGTAATTACCAACACGTTGGTGGACCTGGTCTACGGACTGGTGAACCCCACGGTAAAACTGACAGGTAAGAAAGCATGACGACGGCGACTCTTTCACGCTGGGATCGCTTTCGCGAGTCCTTCCTATGGTACAGCTTCAAACGCGACAAAGTGGCCATTGCCAGCTTTGTGGTCCTGTTGCTAATGGTGTTGGCGGCGATTTTCGCGCCTTTGCTGGCGCCTGCGAACCCTTATGATCTGGCCCAGATCAACATCATGAACTCGGAATTGCCGCCTGCGGGAATGGACGGGGCTGATCCGGCGTTTCCACTGGGGACAGACGCCCAGGGTCGTGACCTGCTTTCCACCATTCTCTATGGCACCCGCGTCTCCCTGCTGATCGGCTTTGGCGCTGTTGTACTCCAGGCCGCGCTGGGGATTCTGTTCGGGTTGCTGGCGGGTTACCTCGGGGGTCGGGTGGATGCCGTCCTGATGCGGATCGCCGATGTTCAGCTGTCCTTCTCTACCCTGATGGTTGCGATCATAGTAGGCGCAGTGTTCAAGGCCAGCTTTGGCAACCTGATGTTCGGTGAGATTGCCATCTACATGCTGATTTTCATCATCGGCGTGGCCGAGTGGCCCCAGATTGCCCGAACAGTCAGGGCGTCGGTGCTTGCCGAGAAGAAAAAGGAATACGTGGACGCAGCCAAGGTGATGGGCTTCCGGACCGGCCGGATCATGTTTCGGCACATTCTGCCCAACACCCTGTCACCGATCTTCGTTATCGGCACCGTCCAGATTGCCAACGCCATCATTTCCGAGGCGGCGCTGTCGTTCCTTGGCCTTGGTATGCCGGAGACCCAGCCGTCTCTGGGGTCATTGATCAAGTCCGGCTTCGATTACATCCAGAGTGGTTCCTGGTGGATTACCCTGATTCCCGGCCTTGTGCTGGTGGTGCTCGTGCTGGTCATTAACCTTTTGGGTGACTGGTTGCGGGATGTAATGAACCCACGGCTGTATAAGGGGTAACACCATGTCATTGCTGGAAGTAAAAGATCTTGATGTCCGGTTTGCGGTGCGCGGCGGTGACCTTACGGCTCTTCGCGGCATCAGCTTCAGTCTCGATAAGGGCGAACGCCTCGGCCTCGTTGGCGAATCCGGTGCGGGCAAGTCTGTGGCGGCCTTCTCCATCCTCAACCTGATTGCCCGGCCCGGATACATTGCCGGTGGCCAGATTCTGTTTGAAGGCAAAGACCTGGCCGCCATGAGCGAGCGGGAGTTGCGGAGAATTCGTGGCAACCGCATTGCTATGATTTTCCAGGACCCGATGATGACCCTGAACCCGGTGCTGACCATCGGTACGCAGATGGTGGAAGCCATCAAGGCCCATCGCAGGATCAGCACCAAAGACGCACGTAACATTGCCCTGGACAAGCTGCGAAAGGTTCAGATCCCGTCTCCGGAAAAGCGCCTGGACCAGTACCCCCACGAGCTGTCCGGCGGGATGCGACAGCGGGTGATTATTGCTATTGCGCTGCTGCTGGACCCGGAAATCATCGTTGCCGACGAACCCACCACGGCGCTGGATGTGACCATTCAGGCCGAAATCATGGCCTTGCTGCTGGAGTTGTGCGAGCAGGAAAACGTTGCGCTCATGCTGATTACCCACGACCTGGGCGTCGTCTCTCAGGTGACCCAGCGCATGCTGGTCATGTATTCGGGAAGAATTATCGAGCAGGGCCCGACTCGGGAAATTATCAACGATGCCCAGCATCCTTACACCCAAGGGCTGATCAACGCGCTGCCGCAAATGGGCGAGCCCGGCGAGCGGCTGTTCCAGATTCCCGGCGCCATGCCATCCCTGAAGAATGTACCCACGGGCTGTCCATTTCACCCCCGCTGTTCATTTGCGACGGACCAGTGTAAGCGCGCCATGCCGGACTATGTCCTCTCCGGGAATGTGAATGTGGCCTGTTATGAGGTCAGTAATCTGATAGAACAGGAGAAACGCATGCAGGAGGTGGAATCGTGACCTCCCCCCTGGTAGATATCCGCGGGCTTGAGAAGAAGTTTGATCTTTCCGGTAGCCTGCTTGAGCAGATCTCGTTTAAAGCTGGCCGGTTTCACCGAAAGCAGGAAGCCGTGCATGCCATCAATGGTGTGGATCTGCAGGTACAGAAGGGCGAGGCGCTGTGTGTGGTCGGGGAATCCGGCTGTGGTAAGTCGACTGTGGCGCGGACCGTCATGGGTTTGCTGTCCCCGACGGCTGGCGAGATCCATTACGGCGGCCAGCGCATCGACAACCTCGATGGCAAGAGCGTGCTGCCGTACCGTCGCAAGATGCAGATGATTTTCCAGAACCCCTACGCGTCCCTGAATCCGCGCATGACCATCCAGCAGACGCTGGAAGAACCCATCCGGTTTCATCAGCCGGAGGCGTCGCAAATACAGGTTCGCGACAAGGTTCATGAGGTTATGCACTCCGTGGGCATCGATCCCGACTGGGGCAGTCGCTTTGGTCACGAGTTCTCAGGGGGGCAGCGTCAGCGTATTGCCATCGCCCGGGCGCTGGCGGTCGATCCGGAATTCATTGTTGCAGATGAGCCGATTTCGGCGCTGGACGTCTCCATCCAGGCCCAGGTTCTGAATCTGCTGATGGATGCTCAGGAAAGTCGCAACCTGACCTACCTGTTCATCACCCATGACCTGGCCGTGGTAGAGCATTTCGGAACCCGGGTAGCGGTAATGTATCTTGGGCGCGTGTGCGAGCTGGCGGACACCAAAACCCTGTTCAGTACGCCAAGGCACCCATACACCCAAGCACTGTTGTCGGCCATTCCCAAGCTTGCTGACGATCGTCCCAGCCACATCCGCCTGCAAGGCGAGGTGCCGACCCCGGTTCAGCTACCGTCCGGTTGCGTGTTCCACGGTCGCTGCCCATACGCCAACGAGCGTTGCCGCCAGGAGATACCGGAATTGATAAACACCGACGGTACTCAGGTGGCTTGCCATGCCGTAGAAGAGGGGCGGTTGTAACGGGGTTGCTGCAATGAGCTATGATGCCTGCAGTTAACCGCTCAGCCTTGGGGAGTCCATGGAAATACGCTGGCTTGAAGACTTCATGGCGCTGGCACGAACGCGCCATTTCTCACGTGCGGCTGAACTGCAGCACGTGAGTCAGCCGACGTTCAGTCGGCGTATCAAGCTTCTCGAAGAAGCTATGGGCGCCACCCTGATCAATCGCCAGACCCTGCCGCTCTCGCTGACGCCTGCGGGCGAAGTTTTTGTGGACCTTTGTGAGCGGGTGACCCGTGATGTGCGTGAAACCAAGGACCGCATCCATGACATGGAAGCGGAGGCGTCGGCGCGAATCAGTGTCGGTTCTACCCAGGGATTGTTTTCCCACTTTTATCAGGGCTGGGCGCAGCGTGCCGGCGTGGCGGAGCGGCTGCAGCTGAATCTCAAGGCCACCAATTGGGTGGGTGAGCAGTTTCTGGATGCCCTCGATAACGGTGACTGCGATCTGGTGCTGTGTTACTGGCACCAGGATTTGCCCTGGGGAGAGCGGTTGACCCGGGAACGTTATGAATCGATCACGCTGGCCCGGGAATCACTGGTGCCCGTGAGTGTGGCGGACGAGGGTGGCCAGCCGCGGTTTGGCCTGCCAGGTAGTACCGAGCAACCAGTGCCGTTGATCGCCTATCATCCACGCGGGTTTCTGCAGTCAGCCATTGAGGCCCACCTGAGTCGCAAGAAGGTGTCAGCAAACCTGCTGCCACTGAACGAGAACACCCAGTCAGCGAGTATCAAGGCCCTGGTCAAACAGGGCTTCGGGATGGGCTGGCTGCCGCAGCGTATGACGGAAAAAAGCGAACAATTCGGAAGTCTGGCGCGGGCCGGTGGCGAACAGTGGGACGTGGCCCTGGAGATCCGTCTGATCCGTTTGCACGAGCCACGCTCCGACGATCTTTTAACACTCTGGAAAACATTGGAAAGCCAAGATGCCTGATACCGAGTTATTGTCGCTCCAGAGGGATCACATCCAGATACTCCAGCAACGCTACGAACAGGTGCTGGTGGCTCATGGATACGACAGCCTGTTAGTCAGCGCCGGGGCCGCTCCGATGCGTTACGGCGATGACCAGTCCTGGCATTTTCAGGGCTACGGACCGTTCCTGCACTGGACCGGCCTTGCCGGCCAGGAGCACAGCTGGCTGCTGATTCGGCCGGGTCAGGTGCCGATCCTGTGGTTGTATCAGCCAGTGGATTTCTGGCACGCGAACCTGGACTTGCCTGAAGAGCCCTGGCATCAGGCTGTTGAAATACATTTCAGGGAGCAGCAGTGCGCCCCTCCCATGGCGTTGACTGGCAAGCTGGCAGTTATTGGCGATCCTGCGCTCCTGGCCAAGGTGGGGGGCGAACACAATCCGGCGGATTTGCTGGCGGACCTCGACGAAACCCGGGTGCACAAGACGCCTTACGAGATCGCTTGCCTGGCCCGCGCCAATGAGATTGCCATGCTCGGGCATAAAGCCGCACGGGATGCCTTCCTGGCTGGCGGGAGTGAGTTTGAGGTCAGTCTGGCCTATCAGCGCGCTACCCGTCAGCGTGAGGCGGAGGCGCCCTACCACAGCATTATCGGTGTTAACGAGCACGCGGGAACCCTGCACTATCAGTATTACGACACCGAGGCGCCGGCCCGTTCCCGCAGTCTTCTGATTGACGCCGGCGTGCGTTTTCGGGGTTATTGTTCGGATATTACCCGAACCACACCCGCTGCCGGCGAGGGCCGTTTTTCAGCGCTGGTGCAGGGCCTTGAGCAACTGCAGCGCCGCCTGTGCAAGATGGTGGCACCGGGCGTGGACTACGTGGCCATACACCGCAAGACCCATGAAGGGATTGCGGCCCTGTTGAACGCGGCGGGTGTGGTGTCGGGCCTTGATGACGCCACTCTGATTGAGCGGGGGATCACCCGCGCGTTTTTCCCCCATGGAATAGGACATTTTCTGGGAATTCTGGTGCATGATGTCGCAGGTAAGCGCCAGCCGTCACCTGCGGATGCACCGTTTCTGCGCCTGACTCGCACCTTGGAGCCGGGTATGGTGGTCACCATCGAGCCGGGCTTTTACCTGATACCGTCCCTGCTTGATCCGTTGCTGAGTGGCCCTCTGGGCGACCACTTCAATCACGCTGTGATTGATGAATTGCGGGGCTGCGGCGGGATTCGTATAGAGGACAATGTGGTGGTCACCGGTGACGGCGCAACGAACCTGACCCGTGAGGCCGGTGGCTGAAACCCCCTTTGAACAAATTTAACGCAATGGGTTGCATTTCTGGACGCGAATAGCAATAATTATCACTAACATTGGTATCGTTAGTGAGAAAGCCTTATGTATGTCTGCCTTTGCCATGGAGTCACCGACCGGGAAATCCGCGAAGCGGCCGAAAATGGTGTAACGTCCATGCGCCAGCTCGGCAAAGAGATGGGGGTGGGCCGGCAGTGCGGCCGCTGCGCCAGCATGGCGCGGGAAATTCTCAAGGAGAGCAGGTCCCCGGATTACCTGGCGTTGGCCAATTTACTGGCTCAGCCCGCCTAGGCCGGTCCTCAGAAAACCTGTTGTTTGTAAGCCGGCGTTGATGCCGGCTTTGTTGTATTTGTTTCCTCCCTGCAATTTTTTATTGAACTATAACCGGCTATCCTTGGTGATAGTCTTCAAACCTCATCAAGGGAGCCCTGCCATGAAAGGCGACAAAAAGGTCATCCAGTACCTCAATAAAGTCCTCGCCAATGAGCTGACCGCCATCAACCAGTATTTTCTCCATTCCCGTATGTATAAGGATTGGGGTATCGCCAGGCTGGCGGCCAAGGAATATGAAGAATCCATTGATGAAATGAAGCACGCCGATCAGCTGATTGAGCGCATTCTGTTTCTGGAGGGCCTGCCCAACCTGCAGGACCTCAACAAGCTGTTGATCGGAGAGAATGTGGAAGAAATGATCTCCTGCGATCTCAAGCTGGAACAGATTGCCCATTCCGATCTGAAGGAGGCTGTGGCTTATTGCGAGGAAGTCCAGGACTACACCAGTCGTCAGTTATTCCGCAGTATCCTCGACAGCGAAGAAGAACACATCGACTGGCTGGAAACCCAGCTGGAAATGATCGCTCAGATGGGCATCCAGAACTACGTCCAGCTTCAATCAACTGCTTCGGAGTAAGCCCAGACAATGGACCTGTCCTGTTTCAAAGCCTATGACCTGCGTGGTCGTGTTCCCGACCAACTGAATCCGGCCCTGGCAGAGCGTATCGGCCGCGCCTATGTGGAAATTACCGGGGCGAAGAAAGTCATCGTTGGATATGACATCCGCCTGTCCAGCCCGGAAATTGCAGAAGCTCTGAGTTCCGGGCTGATGGCGGCGGGTGCGGACGTCTTCGATATCGGCCTGTGTGGCACCGAAATGGTGTACTTTGCCACCAGCCACTATGGCATGGACGGTGGCATCATGGTCACAGCCAGCCACAACCCGAAAGATCACAACGGCATGAAAATGGTGGGGCCCGAGTCTCGCCCCATCAGTTCAGACAACGGACTGAACGATATTCGTGACCGGGTGCCCGAGCCTTTCACTAACGCCTCCGAACAGGGCCGTTATGAACCACTCGAAACAATGAGTGCCTATATAGACCACTTGTTGGGCTATATAGATGCCAGTTCGCTGAATCCGCTGACCATCGTATGTAATGCTGGAAATGGCGGTGCCGGCCTGGTGATTGACGAACTTGAGCAACATCTGCCGTTCGAATTTGTGAAAGTGCATCATGAGCCGAATGGTTATTTTCCCAATGGAGTACCCAACCCGATCCTGCCGGAGAACCGGTCGGCGACTGCCGATGCCGTGGTCGAGCAGGGCGCGGCCATGGGTATCGCCTGGGACGGCGATTATGATCGTTGTTTTTTCTTCGATGAAAATGGCCGTTTTATCGAGGGTTACTACATCGTTGGCCTGCTGGCGGACCAGTTCCTGCGCAAAACCGGTGGCGGCAAAGTCATTCATGACCCGCGTCTGACCTGGAATACCCTGGACCTGGTAAAAGCCGCCGGTGGCGAAGCCATCGAAAGCAAAACCGGCCATGCCTTCATCAAACAGCGCATGCGCGATGAAGACGCGGTCTATGGCGGCGAAATGAGCGCACACCATTACTTCCGGGATTTCGCCTACTGCGACAGCGGCATGATTCCCTGGTTGCTGGTGGCTGAGCGCCTGTGCCAGTCCGGCCAGACCCTGTCCTCCCTGATCGACGCCCGAATCGAAGCCTACCCGGCCAGCGGTGAGATCAACCGCACCATTGCGGACCCCGCCAAGGTGATCGCAGCAATCGAAGCCAAGTACAGCGTGGGCGCGAAGAAAGTTAGCCACGTGGATGGCGTCAGCATTGAGTTCGACAACTGGCGCTTCAATCTCCGGATGTCCAACACCGAGCCGGTTGTGCGGTTAAACGTGGAATCCCGCGCGGATATCCCGCTGATGGAAGCCAAAACCGAAGAATTACTGACTGAAATGCAGAGGTTGGATGACGAGGGATAACAACAAGGTTTAACGCCACAAGCTTGGGGCGAGGGGGCAGGAAGGGCGTTCAGAAACTGTGCGGAGCCACGGATGGAGGAGCTCAAGCGCCACAGGGATGTGCCGCAAGGAGCGGGTTTCTGAACGCCCTTCCTGTTTCCTCAACCTTCACCCTAGCTACAAAGGTTTTCAGAGCCAGTCGTTCAGCATAATCCCGATACCAAACCGCTCGATCCGGTGGTTATAGTCGATCAGACTCTCTCCATACCCGTTGTAGTACTGGAAAAAGCCCTTCACCGTGTCTCCCATCGGAAAGCTGTACCCGAACTCCACCGACATCTTGTTGTCGTCTGAGCGCAAATTGTTCATCAGGTTCAGGGAAAATGTGCGGTCCTCACTCAGCTTGTAAACGGTCGTATAGTTCGCATAGCCAAGATAGCGCTCAATGTCAGCGTTGTCGTCTTCGCTGTTTTCCGGAATGCGATACCAGGGCTGGACGATGAATAGCCACCGGTCATAGCTGTAAGCCGCTGAGCCCATGATCCGGTTCCAGCTCCGTGACCGGGGTTCCGACTGGCCGTTGGATTGATGATTGAAACCGATAGTGACGCCATTGAGTGTACCTGGGCCGATCCTGAAGTCAGTCTGGTAGCGCAGAAAAATCTCCGGTTCATAATTGGTTTCCCGGAAAGGTGCCGAATCTTCCCGGTTATAGACCTGCCAGTATGACTGCTGGGTGTAACCGAACCAGAGTGTCGTGCGGTCGTCCAGAAAGCCTGTCAGCAGCGGAACCTTGAAACTGATCTGGTATTTGGCTTCCTCTCTCTCCAGTTCATAGTCGTAGACACTGCCGCCCAGTCGCGGACTGTTGGGCGTTGGGTTGGGGTTCTTAACCCAGCTGATTGGCAGGATGTACGTCGGGCGGTGGCCGACAAAACTGCCGGAAAAGGAAAAAACTGCTTTTTCTGCCGCGATATATTGCTCCACGAAGGAGTTCATGACGCCTACGTCACCGTTCTCTTCCTCCGCAAGCTCCTCCAATTGCTCTTCCCTGGGGGGTAAGGCCTCGCCGGCTTGCTCCTGAACGGTTTCGACTTTGTCCGGGCCGGCCTGTTGCTGGGCTTTCTCGGGCTTGAAAACCTTGTCGTAACACGCCAAACGCTGAACGCCATTCTCAACAAGAGCGCAGTTCTCTGCAGAAAGAGGACCGTTGTTATACTTCGCCTTCCGGATTTCCTCGGCACTCACTGAAACCGCGCCCAAAGATACGGTCAGCGACAGGGCCACCATCGGTAGGCAAAAACGGATGTGCATGAGAACTCCTCAGCTGGCGTTGAGGCTTAACCAGGTGTTGGCAATGCCATACATCCAGACGCCGATCAGGGTGATTGCCAATAAAGAAAAAACTACTTTGTGCCTGAAGCGGTTTGATGAATCCGCAGCAGAAACCCAGCGCAGGTACATCAGACCGATAAAACTCAGGAACACACACAGGCTCGCCACCGCCGGTATTATTAACCAGGCTGGGTCGAGTTTGCTGCCAGCGGAGGTGTGGCTGGAGAACCAGCTCATGGAGGCCAGAAGTACGGCAAGCGCCGAAAATTCGGTGATCAACAGCCGCTTGCGCAGCGGATGTGGAGACGGTTTGTCAGGCTGGGGCATGTCGTCGTTCCTGGAGGGCTGGAATGTGAGCGTGACTATGTTAACCGGATTGCTGGATAAACGCCTTTGGACTTACGAAATGGCAATTAAAATGGTTGAAATCAAATTATGATTTTGCCGTTTGGTTTTTTTGCCAGGGTTCAGTCGCTATAATGCGGCAACCGAATATTATAACGCTCTAATGCGAGGTGCATTGTGAAGATGAAGAGAGTCCTGGCTGTCGTGTTGCTTGGTTTCGGCCTTACCGCCGGTGCCGCCCTGGCAAGTGTTGAAGATGAAATTCGCGCGCGTATCGAGCCGGTAGGCAAAGTTTGTGTGCAAGGTGACGAATGCGGCGCCGCTGCGGCACCGACCGAGACTGCCAGCTCCGGCCCGCGTCCGGGCCCGGAAGTATATGACGCTGTGTGTATGGCCTGTCATACCACCGGCGCAGCCGGTGCACCCGTGATAGGCGATACCGCTGCCTGGGCTCCTCGTATCGATAAAGGCCTCGAAACCCTGGTCACCCACGCTCTTAATGGCTTCAATGCGATGCCGGCAAAAGGTGGCTGCGCCAGCTGTCCTGATGAGGAAATTCAGAACGCCGTCGAACACATGGTGTCCCAAAGCAAGTAAGTCCGGTCGTTTTACCTGATTGAAATCCCCCGCTTTACGGGGGGTTTTTCGTTCAGATCCCCAGATCTCCCAACAGTGCACTCAGTGTCGCTTTGCCTTTTTTCTGATTGGCTTCGACATCCAGATCGCCCTGGCCTTCCCATTTCAGGTCGTCTTCCGGCAGCTCGTCCAGAAACCGGCTGGGAATGGTCTCGATCTTTTCGCCGTACTGCCGGCGCGCGGCGGCGTAGGTCAGGGTGAGGGTTTCCCGGGCACGGGTGATACCCACGTACATCAGCCGCCGTTCTTCCTCGATGTTACCTTCCTCGATGCTGCTTCGGTGGGGCAGGATTTCCTCCTCAAGCCCCATAATGAACACGTGGGGGAACTCCAGGCCTTTGGAGGCATGTAAGGTCAGCAGCTGAACCTTGTCGCTGTCGTCTTCTTCCTCGCGCTGTTCCATCATGTCCCGGAGGATCAGTTTGGTGATGGCATCTTCGATGCCGAGCTCATCGGCCGTGCCCTTGCCATCGTCCAGCATGCGCTGGATGGATTCCACCAGGTACCAGATGTTTTCCATCCGTCGTTCAGCCTGTTTGGGCGTGCCCGAGTGCTGATGTAGCCACTCCTCGTATTCAATGTCCGTGAACAGCTGCTTGATCACCGGAATCGGGTCTTCACTGTGCAGACGCTCGCAGGTGGCATCTACCCAGTGCGCGAAGCGGCGCAGGCGGTCCAGGCCCTTTTCGGTGACATGGGTTTCTGCCCCCATGTCACCCAGCGACTTGAACAGGCTGACATTGCGGGCCCGGGCATAGTGGCTCAGCTGCTCCAGAGTGCGCGGGCCAATCTCCCGGCGTGGCACGTTGACCACCCGGAGAAACGCGGCGTCGTCGTCCGGGTTTATCAGCAGGCGCAGGTAGGACATGGCGTCCTTGATCTCGTTTTTGGAGAAAAACGACTGGCCGCCGGAGATCCGGTAGGGGATCTGGTAGGCCTGCAGCTTCATTTCCAGCAGTCGAGCCTGGTGGTTGCCGCGATAGAGTACAGCGAAATCCCGGAATTCCAGACCCTGCTTGAGTTTCTGATCAAGGATCTCGGTTGCCACCCGCTCGGTTTCCGCGTCTTCACTGCGACAGCGGATGATCCGGAGCTCCTCGCCAATGGTATGATCGCTCCAAAGAGCCTTCTCGAACACGTGGGGGTTGTTGGCGATGACCGTGTTGGCACTGCGCAGGATGCGGGCGGTGGAGCGGTAATTCTGCTCAAGTTTGACGATCTTGAGGCTGGGGAAATCTTCCTTGAGTTGCTCCAGATTTTCCGGCCGGGCACCACGCCAGGCGTAGATGGATTGATCGTCGTCACCCACTACGGTAAAAGCGGCGCGTTCGGCCACCAGAAGTTTGACCAGTTCGTACTGGCATACGTTGGTGTCCTGGTACTCATCCACCAGCATGTAGCGAATCTTGCGCCGCCACTTGGACAGAATGTCCGGATTGCTGCGGAACAGTTGCACCGGCAACAGGATGAGGTCGTCGAAATCGACCGCGTTGTAGGCCTTCAGGTACTCGTTGTACTTCTTGTAGATCAGCGCTATGCGCTGTTCCCGTTCGTCCGCAGCTCTGCTTAGAGCTTCTCCCGGACTTCGGAGTGCGTTCTTCCAGGAAGATATGGTCATCTGGACGTCGTTAAGCTCATCGCCGGCATCGGTGCTGCCCTCATGGAGCATCAGGTCCTGAAGCAGTGCCTTGGCATCCGCGGCGTCAAAGATCGAAAATCCGGGGTGGTAGCCGAGATGGGCGTGTTCTTCCCGGATCATGTTCAGGCCAAGGTTGTGAAACGTGGAAACAATCAGGCCACGGGTGAGCTTGCGGTCGACGATGCGGCCAACACGCTCTTTCATCTCGCGGGCCGCCTTGTTGGTAAAGGTCACGGCCGCAATGTGTCGGCCTGGAATGCCCAGGTGCTCAATCAGGTAGGCAATCTTGCGGGTGATGACACTGGTTTTGCCACTGCCCGCGCCGGCCAGTACGAGCAGAGGGCCATCAGCGTAGCGTACCGCTTCACTTTGTCTGGGGTTGAGCTTGTTCACAAATAAGATGCCAGAATGGAACTAAATGGGAGTATTGGACGTCTGGCCTATTCTACACCAGCGTGACTTTCTGTACCTTGAAGATCTATCAGCTATTCTTGATGGAACGGACTTGGTTGTTCACGCACAAATGGACTCTGCTTAATGACATTGCCACTGGAGACGATAAGGCCCAGCCAGTTGCGGCTTTTGGTCCTCGTTCCCGATTATTCGGATTTTCTCTGGCTTAATGCACTATTGGCTGACGACGGCGAATTTGATGCCGATGCCACTTGGTGTCCGGACCTCATCGACTGTGACGACCTCATTCGGAATGCAAGTTTTGATCTTGTCGTCTGGGACTGCGTGTTTCACGGAGGTTCCGAGTCTGCGTTTCTGCAATACCTGGCGGTTGCCAGTAATGAAAAGCCGGTATTGGCCCTGAGCGCCGAATCCTCCGATGAGCGCGCCCCCGAACTCCTGGCCTCTGGCGCGTCCGACTACCTTTCCCGTAACGGGCTGGATCACTGGAGCTTCCGGCGCGCCGTCAAAGGTCTCTGGTATCGCGGGCAACTGTCAGAGTCACCCCACAGTCGGCTCGGCCGTGATGTGGCAACCGGGTTCATTAACCGTGACCTGTTTTTTGATCGGCTGCAACAATCGCTTTTACGAGCAGAGCGGGGCGGTCATCGGCTGGCTTTGCTGCACCTCAATATCGACGATTTCCGAAGTATCAATGAATCCTTTGGTTACCAGAAAAGTGACCAGTTGATGATGAAACTGGCCGAGCGCCTGCGCCACAGTTTGCGACGGGTGGACTCGCTGATGCGCATCGGCGGTGATGAACTGGCCATTATCATCGAAAAGGTGGAAGACTCACTGGATATCACGCAGATCATCCGGAAAGTGGTCGCTGCCCTGGACGAGCCGGTCACCATTGACGGTCAGGCCATTGGGGTTAGTGCCAGTCTGGGAGTGGCCACTTACCCGGAGGCCGGAGACAGCGCCGAAAACCTGTTGCGCCGGGCTAATCGTGCCATGTTTGAGGCGAAGCGGGACCCGGGCACCAGTTATCGCTTTTATGATCGCCAGCTGCACATCTCTGCCGGCTATCAGCTGCGCCTCGAGGCGGACCTGCGTAGCGCGCTGCGGGGCAACGAACTTGAGCTCTATTATCAGCCCCGTATTGATCTGGCTACGGAAGAAGTTCGGGGAGTCGAATGTCTGTTGCGATGGAATCACCCGGAGCGTGGGCTGGTCGGACCTGATGAGTTTATCCCGGTGGCGGAACGCAGTGGCCTGATTGTACCTATCGGTTACTGGGTGATTGAACAGGCCTGTAAACGTTTGCAGGAATCCGCGGAGATGGGCTTTCCCGGCCTGGTTTTTGCGGTCAATCTGTCGTTTCGTCAGTTCCACGATCGCAAGATGACGGAAACGATCTTCCGGATCATCTTCAACGCCAATGTAGACACCAGTTTGCTGGAGCTGGAACTGACCGAAAGTGCCATGATGCACGATCCTGAATACGCCCAGCGGTGCCTTCGGGAGTTGAACCAGCTTGGCATCAGCTTTGCGCTGGATGACTTTGGCACCGGCTTTTCGTCCCTGAGTAACCTGCAGCATCTGCCCATTTCGCTGGTGAAGATTGACAAGAGCTTCGTACAGGATCTGGGCAAGTCTGCCGATGCCGAGCACATCATTCGGGCGATTATCAGTCTGGCCCATAGCCTGCAGATCAGTGTGGTGGCGGAAGGCGTTGAAACCGAGGGTCAGCTTGATTTCCTGCGCCAGCAGCACTGTGACGAGATCCAGGGGTATTACTACGCCCGCCCCATGCCCTGGGCCGACCTTGTGCAATTCCTGAACAACCGCGGACAGTCTGCTTGCCTGCAGCGGTGAGCCGCTGTACCTTTCCCCTTTTATTTGATCCTTATGTTATCAACAGAGGTTGCATGAACAGTATCTCCAGGCGCATCGCCGAAGAGCTCGGCGTACGCGAGCAACAGGTTAATGCCACCGTCGCCCTGCTTGACGAGGGTGCGACCGTCCCGTTTATTGCCCGCTACCGGAAAGAAATTACCGGCTCGCTGGATGACAGCCAGTTGCGAAACCTGGAAGACCGGTTGCGCTACCTGCGCGAACTGGAAGACCGCCGCTCAACCATCCTCAAAAGCATTGAGGAGCAGGGCAAGCTGACCGACGAGTTGCGCGCAAGCATAAACGAGGCCGACGCCAAGAACCGCCTGGAAGACCTTTACCTGCCCTACAAGCCCAAGCGCCGTACCAAGGCACAGATCGCCAGGGAAGCCGGCCTCGAGCCCCTGGCGGATGCATTGTATGACGACCCCACGCTGGATCCGGAAACGACTGCTGCAGCTTACCTCAACAAGGAAGCCGGTATCGAAGATGCCAAGGCCGCCCTGGATGGCGCCCGCTCCATTCTGATGGAGCGGTTTGCCGAGGATGCCGAATTGCTGGGCAGCCTGCGGGATCTCATCTGGCAGGAGGGCCAGCTGAAAGTTTCCGTGATTGAGGGTAAGGAAAGCGAGGGGGCCAAGTTCCGGGATTATTTTGACCATGTGGAGCCGCTGAAAAAAGTACCTTCCCACCGGGTGCTGGCGATTCTCCGTGGCCGTAACGAGGGGGTGCTGACATACGCCATTGTTGTCGGTGACGGCGAAGGCGACCGTCGACAGCCGCATCCGGCGGAGCATCGTATTGCCGCGCGCTGGAATATCCGCGATAACGATCGGCCGGCTGACAAATGGCTATCGGAGGTGGTGCGCTGGACCTGGCGGGTGAAGCTGTCTACCCAGATTGAGACAGATTTGATGGCTCAGGTGCGTGAATCTGCCGAGACTGAGGCCATCAATGTCTTCGCCGCCAACCTGAAGGACCTGTTATTGCTGGCCCCGGCCGGCCCGCGCCCGACCTTGGGGCTGGACCCCGGCTTGCGGACTGGCGTGAAGGTGGCCGTAATCGACGGTACCAGCCAGGTGGTTGGCCATGGCGCCATTTTCCCCCATGCGCCCCGGAATCAGTGGGATCAATCCATTGAACAGCTGGCAGCCTGGTGTCGTGAATACAAGATCGAACTGGTAGCCATTGGCAACGGTACAGCGTCCAGGGAGACGGAAAAGCTGGTAGGCGACCTGTGCAAGCGTTATCCGGAACTGAAACTCGCACGCATTGTGGTTAGTGAGTCCGGCGCTTCCATCTACTCTGCTTCCGAGTTTGCCTCCAGGGAATTGCCGGATCTGGATGTAACCATTCGTGGTGCAGTCTCCATTGCCCGCCGCCTGCAGGACCCGTTGGCGGAACTGGTGAAGATTGAACCGAAGTCTATCGGTGTCGGCCAGTATCAGCACGACGTCTCTCAGGTCCAGTTATCCCGTAGTCTGGATGCCGTGGTCGAGGACTGTGTAAATGGTGTGGGCGTCGACCTGAATACGGCTTCTGTGCCGCTGCTCGCACGGGTGTCCGGCCTCAACCAGAACATCGCCCAGAATATTGTTGATTTCCGCAACCAGAATGGCCTGTTCCATAACCGAAAACAGCTAATGAAGGTGTCGCGGCTGGGTGACCGTACCTTCGAGCAGGCAGCGGGCTTCCTGCGCATTGCCGGTGGCGAGAATCCCCTGGATCGATCCTCTGTGCACCCGGAAGCCTATGGTGTCGTGGAAGCCATCGCGGCAGGGAACCATCGAAATGTGGAAGACATCGTTGGTGATTCTTCGTTTCTGCGTGGTCTGAATCCCCAGGATTACGTAACAGAACAGTTCGGCTTGCCGACTATAAAGGACATTATCTCCGAACTGGAGAAGCCGGGGCGGGACCCTCGGCCGGAGTTTCGCTTTGCCAGCTTTGAGGAGGGGGTGGAAACCCTGAGTGACTTGAAGCCGGGGATGACTCTGGAGGGTTCTGTAACCAACGTTACCAATTTCGGGGCATTCGTGGATATCGGGGTTCACCAGGACGGGCTGGTGCATATTTCGGCGCTGTCCCATACTTTTGTGAAAGATCCCCGGGAAGTGGTGAAAGCAGGGGATATCGTAAAGGTGAAGGTGATGGATGTGGATATTCCCCGGAAGCGGATAGCCTTGTCCATGCGTCTGGACGACCAGCCTGGCGAGAAAGCTGACAACAAGTCAGCCGGTTCGGGGCGCAGCCGTTCCGAGCAAAAAGCGGGCGGCCGTAACGCGCGTCAGTCCGGAAGCGGACAAAAAACACAGCAAGGCGCCATGGCGGGCGCACTGGCCCAAGCCCTGGCCTCGGCCCGCAAGGATAGCCGCTAACCGGTTTTCTATCTTTCCATCAGCCGGCGCCGCTCACGAGGCAGCGCCGGCTGCAGCAGGAGTGCATCATGGCTGAATCCCGCCATTCTGTTTTTCGCCAGTTTGCCGCCAGTGACTGGAACGGCTTTCTGAAAGGGGTCGAGAAGGAAGGCCTGCGGGTTGACCGTAATGGCTTCATTGCCCAAACGCCACATCCCGAAGCCCTCGGTTCTGCGCTGACTCACCCGAGGATTACCACGGATTATTCCGAGTCCCTGCTGGAGCTGATTACCCCCGTTTTCAAAAGCACCTCTGAAATGATGGAGTCGCTGAGGAACACCCACCGCTTTGTCCAGCAGAACCTGGGTGACGAAGTGTTCTGGGCAGCGAGTATGCCCTGCGAACTGGATGGTGATCCCAGTATTCCAATTGCCGAATACGGTTCATCCAATATCGGGCACCTCAAGCACGTTTATCGTCAAGGGCTGGCGGTTCGCTATGGCCGCATGATGCAGAGCATCGCTGGTGCGCACTACAATCTCTCCCTGCCGGACGCTTTCTGGCGGAAATGGCAGGAAATGCTTGGAAACGGGCAAAGCCTGAAAGATTTTAAATCAGATCAGTATTTCTGGCTGATCCGAAACTTCCGCCGGCGCAGCTGGCTGCTGATGCTGTTGTTCGGTGCATCGCCTGCGCTGGATGCAAGTTTTGTGGCCAATGTCCGCCACGACCTCGATCGTTTTGACGACCACACCTTGTACGGAAAAGAAGCGACCTCCTTGCGTATGGGGGACTTGGGCTACCACAATAATGCCCAGGCTTCACTCAACATTTGTTTTAACGAACTGAGCACCTATACCCAGACTCTGGACCGGGCTATTCATACTACCTGGCCGGCCTACGAAGCGATCGGTGCCCGTCAGGGCGAAAAGTTTATCCAGATCAACACCAGTGTGCTTCAGATCGAAAACGAGTACTACAGTGCGGTTCGCCCCAAGCGAACAACCCAGCGCGAGGAGAAACCAATTCAGGCCCTCGAAGCCCGTGGCGTCGAATATATCGAAGTCCGGTGCCTGGATCTGGATCCGTTTTCACCGGTGGGCGTCAATGAGGCCCAGATTGATTTCCTGGATCTGTTTTTGCTTGACTGCCTGCTCACCGACAGCCCGCGCATCGGTGATGCCGAGTGCGAGCGGCTGGATGATAATTACAAAGATGTTGTTGCTCGTGGTCGCAACCGGGAGCTGACACTGTGCCGGAGCGGTCATCGCACCCCTGTCGGGGATGCTGCCAGGGAGCTGCTGGATCAGCTGGAACCGTTGGCCGAACTGCTGGACGGCTGGAACGGCGGTGAGACCTACCGTAACGCTCTGGCCGAGCAAGATAAAAAACTCTCTGGTACCGATGTATGGGCAGTTCCATCGGAGCAGGTTCTGGAGGCTATGCGGAGCTCAGGACTTGGGCATCGAGAGTGGGTGATGGACGTATCCCGTCGTCACCAGGAGACCCTCCGGCAGGAGACACTGGCCCCAGACGTACTGGCGGCGTTCCGCGCAATGACAGCAGAGTCGGTGGCCGAACAAAAACGCATTGAAGAAAACGAAACGCAGTCCTTCGGAGAGTTTCTCAAGGACTATCTGGCCTCCTGACCGGTGTGTCTCACATCCCTTCCGGACCTGACTCACAGAAACTGAATAAAAGTTTGTCAGCTCCCGAGGCGGCTGTTAGTTTTTGTAACAACAGGGACAGGGGGGAAGCCGGCATGGCCAGAGATATCAAACTTGGCTGGGACGTGGAAGCACTGAACAAGGCTTACCGCCAGGGGTACATGGCTTCGTCCATGGGTATGGGCAAAGCCCGGTGCCCATACCGGGGCGACGTGGTTATTGCTGCCTGGGAAGCAGGCTGGGATGACGCGGAACAGGTCACTCGGCAGCAGGAGCGTTTACCCGGTGACGACCTGTTTTCCAGGATCGCCTGAGCGCCGTTCGCGCGCGTTTACTTCTGCACGACAAATTCCGTAAAAAGCACACCGGTGATGGCCTCCCCGGTTTGCTGCTCTTCGAGTACCTGATTGATCCGCTTTTTTGCTTCTTCTCTGAGCGCCTGCTGCCCTTCCATACTTGTTAGTTGATCGGTGTCTGTTTGCTCACCGAACAGCATGACCATCTCATGGCGCAGTCTTGGCATATGGGCGTCAACCGCTGGCCGCGTGGTCGCGCTGGACGCTCGCAGGCTGATTGCCGCCTTCAGATAGGTCACCTTGTTGTCCGGTTTCCCGACATGGGTCACGAAGGCTGGATCCATGGCGATGTAGTCGGTCACGCCGGTTTCCTCAACGGCTTCCTCTTCTTCCAAGTCACCTTCTTGCGCGAACACTGGAAGTGAAAGCAGTGATAACAGAAGGATTGCCAGGGTCAGAACGGGTTTTGGCTGAAGTGTCATAGGCTTGAAGTTGATCATGGTTTAGGGTTTAGTGACGGATCAGCGGCAGGGCCACCGGATGTACGAAAACGAGAATAGCAGGCCCGGTGCGAGTATGCAGTGTCAATTCATGATTCCGAGGTGTTCTTTTGACGAGCAGATGGGTGTTTGGGCTTATTTTCGTGGTTTGTGCCGGCTTACTTGGTGTTGCCTTTTACATGGAGCATGTCATGGGGCTGGAGCCCTGTCCGTTGTGCTGGCTTCAGCGGTTCGGGTTCATGGGGGCGGGGGCGGTCAGCCTGCTGGCGTTTTTACATGGTCCCAAAGGTTTTGGCATACGGATCTACGGCGGATTGCTGGCGGTCACTGCCGGGGCCGGACTGGGAGTGGCTGGGCGCCAGCTCTGGCTCCAGAGTTTGCCTGCTGATCAGGTGCCAGCCTGTGGTCCTTCGGTAGAATATATGCTTGAAGTACTGCCGTTTTTTGAGGTGTTGTCGACTGCTCTGCGGGGCACCGGTGACTGTGCCGAGGTTGTCTGGCGATTCCTGGGGCTCAGCATTCCCGGCTGGACGGCGGTCTTCTTCGCGTTGCTGGTGATTGTTGGCCTGGCTCTGCTGTTTCGCCAGCCAAGGGCAAGAGACTGGATTGCCGGGTGAAACGGTTGCGGTCAACGGGTGGCATGGGGTAACTTGAATCCAATCTGAGAAGAATCAAAACCGAGACTGAAGTTCCGGGCTATCAAACGGAGAAAAGGCGTCATGTTGGAAAATTGCAGAAATGCCAGGGAGCGTTGGGGTGGCGTGAGCGATCTTATCGATCGTTGGCTCAAGGAACGCCAGGAGCTCCTGGTTCACTACTGCGACCTGTCCGGGGAAACTGACTTTTCACAGACTGAAGCCCTGAAGGGAAAGTTCGTGCGCCTGTGCGAGGTTCTGGTGGATTACGTGTCTACCGGGCATTTTGAGATCTACGAACAACTGGTCCGGGAAGCACGCGAGTTTAACGATGGCGGGCTGGAGCTGGCGGCCAAGGTATATCCTCGCATTGAGCAGACCACAGAGGTGGCTCTTAACTTCAATGATCGTCTGGATGGTCGTGAGTTGTCCGAAGAAGACGTCGACGGTTTGTTTCGTGAGTTGTCAAAACTGGGTGAGATGCTGGAAACCCGTTTCGAGATGGAAGATTTTCTGATTGAGCATCTCCACAATGTTCACGCCAGCAAGGTTGCCTCGGCCTGACTGTCTGACATCATTGCAGAAAAAAAGCCTCAGCACCGGTCATCCCGGGCTGAGGCTTTTTTGATGGTCCGTTGCTGCTACTTATTCTGAATCCGCGTTCGCGTCGCTCTGAGGGTTAACGCTCAGCAGCTCCACGTCGAATACCAGCGTTTCGTTGGGGCCGATAGCGCGGTTCCCGCCGGGGCCGTAGGCAAGCTCGGAGGGAATGTAGAACTTGTAGCGTGCGCCTTCGCTCATCAGCTGCAGACCTTCGGTCCAGCCGGGAATGACCTGGTTCAGGGCAAAGGTGACCGGCTCGCCCCGCTCGCGGGAACTGTCAAATACTTCACCGGAGAGTAATTCGCCGGTGTAGTGAACCTCGACGGTATCGGTCGCAGCGGGTTTTTCGCCATCGCCCGCTTCCAGAACTTCATACTGCAATCCGGATTCCGTGGTTTCGACGTCTTCGCGAGCGCCATTCTCGGCCAGGAAGGCAGCACCAGCTTCCTTGTTTTTCTGGGCCAGCTCTTCCACCTGCTTGGTTTGCTCTTCCTGCATCTGCTGCTGATAGGTCATCAGCGCCTTCTGGATTTCCTCGCGGCTCATGCGCTTGGTTTCGTCGTCACCCGCGTGACCATGCTGTATGCCTTGCAGGAACTGATCCATCTCCAGGCCCGGAAGGTCATTGCTCATGCGCTCACCGAGAACCAGGCCCATACCGTAACTGACTTTCTGGTCAGTGGACTCAAGTTTCGGCTGTTCCGGGGCTTCCGGTGGTGTGGAGCAGCCAGCAATCATGCCGGTCATTGCCAGTGCGAGCAGTGTTTTCTTCATTGCTTCATCCTTTAACGTCTTCGCAGGGGCTCTGCCCCCTGAATTTTGGTTTTGAGAACGCCGAAGGTAACGGGTTCTGGCGGCAGATGCCACTGAACATGTGTTAAGAATGTGGGCGGATCCGTCAGCTGCCGTTGCGGCCGGCAGATGGCCCCAGAGAGAAGGGCGCACTGTATGGGGATTGCCAGTCCGTTTCCGGGTCCGATGGCCGATCGGCGTTCAGCCCTTTCTCGGATCGCTCTATCGCCAACGTGTTCCAGGGGCCGTGTTCCGGAGGCTGGTCAGCGTAGTGCCAATTACCATCGGTATCCTGCCATTTGAAAACAATATCGGGCCCTTCCGTGGCGATCGGGGAGGGAACCAGCCCTTCAAAGGCCGGGATTGCGGGTTGTTGTTCATCAGCAACTGGCTTGGCGACCTGCTCCGGGTCGCTGAGGCCGAAAAAAATCAGTAACAACAGCAATCCGAGTGCCGGGAACGAGAGCCGGATAAGCCATTTCATTATCATGGCCGGGGTTCTCCCTTTGGGAAGTTGGCCAGCGTGCTGGCCAGTGCATTCAGTTGAGGTGCCGCATTCCGGATTGAACCCGGCAACGGGGCGGCGGCCTCGAGATTGTTTCGGATTAGCTTGTCGCATCCTTGCATATTGCTGTCTTCCGGAGGTTTATAGGTCAGCCAGTGCCAAGCCAGTGCCAGCTCGATTCGTTCGGCCTCCAGCTCCAGGCCTGCAATGCCTTCACGCAGTGCGCTGCAGTCGGCATTGGCCTTAGGCAGCCATTTTCGAGCGGCACGCAAAGCACCGGTTACACGGTCGCGCCACTCTGTTACCGTAGCGTCCTCAATGCCGGTATACGACTTGCCGTCCAGTGCAAGCCACCCGGCACATAGAATTCTTGTTACGCTCCAGCCCTGCTGTTGGAGTGCCAGACAGTTTTTTTGTGCTCCGGGATCTTGCCAAACCTTCAGGGCAAAACGCCAAAGAGGGTTATCCGGTTCCAGATTTTCCGGTAAATCCAGGGAATTTGTCGGTGACTCTGGGGTAATTCCTGGCGAGACCGACATGACAACAGAGCCTTCCCTGAAAACTTTACGTTGATAAAATACAGACATGCTAACGATAACCGATCTCAGTTTACAACGGGGTGGCGTCTGGTTGCTAGAATCCGTCAACCTGACTGTTCAACCTGGCCAGCGAGTGGCTATTGTCGGAGCCAATGGCGCAGGCAAATCCAGCCTGTTCCAGCTCTTGCTTGGGCGGCTTTCACCGGAGCAGGGTAGTATCTCGCTCCCCGGGGGCTGTCGCATTGCCCACATGGCCCAGGAGTTTGAGGCATCCGGGCAAAGTGCCAGGGACTTTGTGCTCGATGGCGATCTTGATCTTCGCCGTCTCGAGGCAGAACTTGCCCGCGCCGAGGCCCGGGGGGATGATCATGCCCTCGCCCGAATTCACGGCGAGCTTGATGTGCATGAGGCCTGGTCTGCACCGCGCAGGGCCGAGATGCTGCTGCGTGGACTTGGGTTTTCTGACGAAGATGCGGATCGTCCGGTGTCGGCTTTCTCCGGTGGTTGGCGCATACGCCTGAACCTGGCTCAGGCGCTGATGCGGCCGTCAGACCTGCTTTTGCTGGACGAGCCCACTAACCACCTGGATCTGGATGCGTGCCTGTGGCTGGAGAACTGGCTGCGCCGTTACGCCGGGACCCTCCTGTTTATCTCCCATGACCGGGACTTCATGGACCGGGTTGCGACGCATGTTGTGCACTTTGATCAGTGCAAACTGGAAATTTATACCGGTAACTATTCCGCCTTCGAGGGCCAGCGGAGTGAGCGGCTGGCCCAGCAGCAGGCGGGCTTTGAGCGTCAGCAGGCCCGTATCGCTGAAATCCAGCGCTTTATCGACCGGTTCAAGGCCAAGGCAACCAAGGCCCGGCAGGCCCAGAGCCGGGTCAAGTCACTGGAGCGGATGGAAAAAATCGCGCCAGCCCATGTGGATTCGCCGTTCAGCTTTGAGTTTCCGGTGGCAGAGAAGGTATCAAACCCCTTGCTGTCTATCCGAAACGGGAGCGCCGGGCACGGTGATGTCGCTATTCTGAACAGGATTAACATCACCCTGTTACCGGGTAGCCGGATCGGGCTGCTCGGCCCTAATGGCGCTGGTAAGTCCACGTTAATGGATGCGCTGCGGGGCGAAAGTACCCTGTTGTCGGGTGAGCGAACCTGTGGAGAACACCTGGCCATCGGCTACTTTGCCCAGCATCAGCTGGAATCGCTCGACCTGGACGCCAGCCCGTTCCTGCACCTGCAACGGCTCGCGCCAAAGGCATCGGAACAGAAGGTTCGTAATTTCCTGGGGGGTTTGATTTCCACGGTGATCAGGCACTGAGCCCGATACGGTCATTCTCTGGCGGAGAAAAGGCACGGGTCGCACTGGCGGTGATCGCCTGGCAGAAACCCAACCTGCTTTTGCTCGACGAGCCTACCAACCACCTCGATCTGGAAATGCGCCAGGCGCTGACCATGGCTCTGCAGAATTTTGACGGTGCCATTGTGGTTGTCTCTCACGATCGCCACTTGCTGCGGAATACTGTTGATGAATTCTGGCTGGTGAATGATGGCCGGGTTTCCGAGTACGAGGGCGATCTCGAAGATTACGAACGCTGGCTTGCCGACCGTCGCAAGGACGACACCGAGGCGCCCCGGCGCCAGGTTGCAGTTGGTCCGGAGGATGGGGACGCTGCGCAGGAGTCTTTGGCGGCGGTCGGCGAGAGTGCCGAGGACCGCAAGGCCCGTAAGCGCTCGGAAGCTGCGCTGCGCCAGAAGCTTAGCCCTTACCGAAAGAAGCAGACGGTGCTGGAGCAGAAAATGGATACCCTCCAGCAGTCCCTGAAGGCGATGGAGTCCGACCTTTCCGACCCGGCACTGTACGAAGCGAACGGCAAGGCCAGGTTACAGGAACTGTTGGGCAAACAGGCCGAGGCCAAAGGCCGTCTGGAAGACGTTGAAGCGGAATGGCTGGAAGTGAGCGAGACAGTGGAGTCCATGGAGGCGGAGCTGGCGGGGTAGCCGCCCGTCAAACTCCCACAATTTCCAGTTCAATATCCTGTTTGGCCAGGTACTCTCGCTCGTTTTCCAGGTCGGCAAGCGTCAACGGGCGGTCATCAAGCCAGCCTTCCGAGAACGCCACTGTCAGCTTCCGGTTTTGGGCCTGAAGATTGAAGTCCGGCGGCAGCTCCATGTTGCGTGGATGCTGGATGAGCACTGCCAGTCTCAGCAGGACGCAGAGGTAGCGAAGGCGCGTTTTGTCTTCCGGGTCCGCGCCATCAAAGATGGCCGCTGAGAACTTGCGTCGATGGCCCCTTACCAGGGTGGCCAGGTCCCGCTGAAACTGCTGGCTGAAGCCGGGCAGGTCAGAATAACGTAGCAGGTAGGCGCCGTGCTTGTGGTATTGGCTATGGGAAATGGTCAGGCCAATCTCGTGGAGGCGGCAGGCCCACCGCAGGACTTCTTCGTCACTGACGGTTCGAAGCCCCCAGGCGTCCGCGACCTGTTGCCACGCTGCAACTGCGGTGGCTTCCACCGCCGCCCCGTGCTCCTGATCCACGTGGTAGCGTTCCTGTAGGGCGAAAATGGTCCGCTCACGCACATCTTCGTGCCGGATTCTACCGGCGATGTCATAGAGCAGGCCCTCGCGCAGGGCGCCATCGGCAAAATCCATTTCCTGAATGCCCAGGGACTGGAAAGCCCCCATCAGGATGGCGAAACCGGCCGGGAAAATGCTCTGGCGGTCGGAACGCACACCCAGTTCCCCGAGTTTTTCGATTTTTCCCATATCAACCAGCCGCTTGCGCAGCTCTTGCATGCCTTGCAGTGTGATTGTGCCATCGGTAATTTTCAGACTGGCTAGAACACTGGCGATGGCCTTGATGGAGCCTGAAGAGCCGACGGCACTCTGCCAGCCCACGGACCGATAGTGCTGTCGGATGTTCAGAAGTTCCTGCTCGGCATGGGTGATCGCTTTGTCCATCTGCCGGCGGGTAATCTTGCCATCGGGGAAGTAGCAATTGCGGAACGACACGCAGCCCATGTGCAGGCTCTCCAGAACCTGAGGCTCGAAACGCTGGCCAATAATGAACTCGGTGCTGCCGCCACCGATATCAATGACAAGTCGGCGGCCGATATCGTCAGACAGCGTATGGGAAACGCCAAGGTAGATCAGGCGAGCTTCTTCCCGACCGGCGATGATCTCCACCGGATACCCCAGAACCTCCTCGGCCCGGGCCATGAACTCCGAGGCATTGCGAGCAACTCGGAGGGCATTGGTGCCAACAATCTGTACCGCTTCCAAAGGCATGCCGTTGAGGCGTTGGGCGAATCGGCTCAGGCAGGCCAGGGCACGTTCCTGTGCCTCGTCAGTCAGGCGGTTGAACTGATCCAGTCCGGCGCCGAGCTG
This sequence comes from Marinobacter salinus, assembly GCF_001854125.1. Classification (NCBI taxonomy): domain Bacteria; kingdom Pseudomonadati; phylum Pseudomonadota; class Gammaproteobacteria; order Pseudomonadales; family Marinobacteraceae; genus Marinobacter; species Marinobacter salinus. Next base: position 2,839,789 of record NZ_CP017715.1, on the reverse strand, counting down.
AACTTTCTCCCCCATCTTTTCGAGGGTGCGGATTTCTCCATGGACCAGTCGGGCAACCACCATGTGGAAGCTGTTGGAACCCATGTCGATGGCTGCCAGAACGTCCGATGAAGGTATACCGTTCTCGGCGGTGGATGCGGCCGTCACGTTGGTCGAAATCCTTATGAGATGAACTTGCCGGCTACTATAAGCGAAATTCCTCGGGCCTGTCAGTAATGCACAACCAGCGACCCTGACAGGAATCAGCCTGTTAAGGATTAATACCGATGGATGTACTGCTTCACATCCGGCTGATCAATCGCGTAAAGTATTGCGTATCGTGATGAGGGTGAAGAGTTGCTTCTGAAACAATAGCGTCTCTTCAGCGACAGTCAACAGCGCTCCGGCAGTAGTACGACAAACATGCTGGCACGACGCGGGGCGCGTGAATCAGGAAAACGTAATGAGCGGAAATATCGTAAACGTAACCGACGCTTCTTTTGAGCAGGACGTGCTGCAGTCCGACGTACCGGTACTGGTAGATTACTGGGCGGAATGGTGCGGTCCCTGCAAGATGATTGCCCCGGTACTGGAAGAAATTGCCGACGAATACGATGGCAAACTGAAAATCTGCAAGCTGAACATCGACGAAAACGAACAGACTCCGCCGAAATTCAATATTCGTGGTATCCCGACGCTGATGCTGTTCAAGAACGGCAACGTCGACGCTACCAAGGTAGGCGCGTTGTCCAAATCCCAGTTGGCCGCCTTCCTGGACAGCAATCTCTGATTGCCGTCCGTTTATGAAAAAACCGCCCCTGAGCGAAGGCTCACGGGCGGTTTTTTGTGCTTATGGGCAATCAATCACTCCCATGTCTTGCTCCGGGCAACATCGGACTCCTTTTGCTCCACCCAATGTTCGCCCGATTCGGTAATCTCTTTCTTCCAGAACGGCGCCGATGTCTTCAGGGCATCCATAATGAACTGGCAGGCGGCGAACGCATCACTCCGATGGGCGCTGCACACCCCGACAAACACAATCTGATCCTGAAGCGCCAGCCGACCGACCCGGTGGATTACCCTCGCTTTCCGCACATCCCAGCGCTTGGAAGCGTCATCCACCAGTCCGCCGATCACCTCCTCAGTCATTCCCGGATAGTGCTCCAGGTAAAGCCCGGTAACCCCCTTCATGTCGCCACTGTCCCGCACCAGACCAGTAAAAGTGGCAATCGCGCCTGTGCCTGCACCACTGCTTCTCAACTGTGCGTATTCCACAGCAGAATCAAAATCGCCAGTCTGGATCGAAATCATGTCATCAGCCCCCGGTTACCGGTGGGAAAAAGGCCACTTCATCGCCGCCCTGGACAGGTGTGGAGGGCTTTGCCATCGCCTGATTTACCGCAATCATGAGCGGCTGATCGCCCTTTAGCTGTGCCCAGGCACCCCCGCGTCCGGCCAGTTCAGCCAAAATATCTCCGGTGGTGAGGCCCGGTTGCGCAGAGATTGTAAGCTCCTCTGTACCCAGTTCCTCCCTGAGACGGGCGAAAAAACGGATGGTGATGTTTTCTGTGGTCATGGTCAGGCCAGTAAATCTGTGAATGAATAGTAGGTTACCAGATCTCCGGGCTCTATGGTCGTGTGCTCGGGAACGACAGCCAGGCCATCGGCCCAGCATGCCGAACTCAAAACGCCGGAACTCTGATTGGGGAAAGCTGCAACGCACGCTTCACCGTTCCGGATCTCCTTGCGGGCACGGACAAACTCCCGGCGAATCGACGCAGAATCGACACGGAAATCCGCCGGAAGGGTTTCCCCGATGACCCGGCTGCGCGTCTGCCCCTGGCATTTGCGAATAAAAGGCAGGCCGACCACGAGCATTGTTACCAGGACTGCGGCCGGATTTCCCGGCAGTCCCAGGAGCGGCTTTTGTCCGATAGTGCCAAACGCCAGGGGTTTGCCGGGCTTGCTGGCCATCCGCCACAAGGAAAGCTCTCCGGATTCCTCGATAACCGCCCGGACATGGTCCTCCTCGCCTACAGAAACACCACCGCTGGTGATAATCAGATCCGCCTGGGAGGCTGCTCGCTGCAGCGTTGCTCGGGTTGCCTCGCGAGTGTCCTTCAGAGTCTCGCAGAGCACCACCTCGCAGCCAGCCCGCGAGAGTAGCCCCAGCAGCGTAAATTGATTGGCGTTATAGATCTGGCCGGGCGCCAGAGGCTTACCGGGATCGACGAGTTCATCGCCCGTGTTCAGGATGGCGACCTTGAGCCGGACCATTACCGGTACTCGCGGTATGCCCATCGACGCCAGCAAGCCCATTTCCTGCGGGCGGACGGGCGTGCCTTTGGCCAGTGCCAGATGGCCCTTATTCAGGTCCTGGCCCTGGCGCCGGATGTTCTGGCCTTCAGCGACCTCTGCCAGCACGGTAATTTGATCATTGGAGACATCGACACGCTCCTGCATTACCACGGAATCTGCGCCCTCGGGTATCTCGGAGCCGGTAAAGATGCGCGCAGCCGTTCCAGTTGCCAGTGGTTGGGGTGCCTGGCCGGCCGGGATTCGGGCCGATACCGGTAGCGGTTCACCCGGTTTGAGATCCTGTTTGCGCAGGGCATAACCATCTACAGCGCTGTTGTCAGCGGGCGGGACATCCGCCGGCACGTAATGGTTTTCTGCCAGCACCCGACCCAGTGCATCCTGCAGATTGACGGTTTCAACCGAGGTGATTGCTGGAGCTCTGGAGAGTATATGCGCCAGTGCATCGTCAACGGAGATCAGGTTTTGGCCAGACATCGGACTTATTGCTCCTTTGAGTTTCACGCTTTACCGCTGGGCGCGGTTGCCAATCACTTCATTTATCCGGTGATAAGGGCTCTCAGGTTTGCGGAGAACCAGCGCCGAGAAGTTGCACGGGCCGTGGCGACTGTCCAGCTGAGAGCTGAGAATGCCGTTCCAGCCGGTACGGCAGGCGCCGGTGGACCCGGGCAGGCAGAAAATGACTGTGTGGTTGGCGAGACCGCCAAAGGCGCGGGACTGAACCGTAGAGCTGCCGATCTCGGCAGCAGATAATCGGCGAAATTCCTCGCCGAAGCCCTCGATAGCCTTGTCGAACAAAGGGCCGACGGCTTCGGGGGTACTGTCCCGTTCGTTGAATCCGGTGCCACCGGTGATAATTACTGCATGCACCTGCGGATCAGCAATCCAGCCCGAGATCAGAGCCCGAACCAGATACACGTCATCCGGCAGCAGGCGTCTGGCTGTCAGGTTGTGACCGGCCTCAAGGATGCTGTCTTCAAGGAATTGGCCGGAGGTATCTTCATTTGGGCCCCGGCTATCAGACACGGTCAGAAGGGCAATGTTCAGTGGCTTCAGTTCGCCGGTGAGTTCGCTGCTCATGGATTAGGCTCCGCAAAGTTATCGTAGATCTTTATTCGTCAGTATCCTCAGGACGGATGATGATTGGAAGAGGAGTAACTCTTCAGAGGGAGGGCTCTGGCTCCTAAACACTGACATGTCATCAAATTGGCGTTAATTTGGTCGCCGCACTTGACATTCGCCAGTCAGGTGGTCGATGATCGCTCTTGCCCGGCGAACGATTGTTCCCACTCTCTGGCTTCAGTACCTTAATCCCGGACTCCATCTACACCGGTTGCTCCATCTGGCCAGCATCAAGTTCAACGATTATTTGATCAACTCGTTCAGGGGCACCCCTGTCATTCCAATACTTGCTTACTTCCATTCCTGAAAAATTCAATAAACTATGAACCTTACTGAACTCAAGCAGAACTCCATGCCCGAATTGCTCGAAATTGCGCAAGAAATGGGCCTCGATAACCTAGCTCGTTCGCGCAAACAGGATGTAATTTTTACCATCCTGAAAAAGCATGCCAAGAGCGGCGAAGACATTTATGGTGACGGCGTACTGGAAATTCTGCAGGACGGTTTCGGTTTCCTCCGTTCAGCTGATGCTTCCTATCTGGCCGGCCCTGATGATATTTACGTATCCCCGAGTCAGATCCGGCGTTTCAATCTGCGCACCGGCGATACCGTTGCCGGCAAAATCCGCCCTCCGAAAGACGGTGAGCGTTATTTTGCCCTGTTGAAGGTTAATGAAATTAACTTCGACAAGCCGGACAACGCCCGTAACAAGATTCTGTTTGAAAACCTGACCCCGCTGTTTCCGCAAGAGCGCCTGATGCTCGAAGCCGGTAATGGCAGCACTGAGGATTTGTCCTCGCGGGTGCTGGATTTGGTGGCACCAATTGGCAAGGGCCAGCGTGGCCTGATTGTCTCCCCGCCCAAGGCCGGTAAGACCCTGCTGATGCAGAGTATTGCCCAGTCTATTACCCGGAACAATCCGGAATGCCATGTTATGGTGCTGCTGATTGACGAGCGTCCCGAGGAAGTCACCGAAATGCAGCGCACCGTGCGCGGTGAGGTGATTGCATCCACCTTCGACGAGCCGCCTGCGCGTCATGTTCAGGTCGCGGAAATGGTCATCGAGAAGGCCAAGCGCCTTGTTGAGCACAAAAAAGACGTGGTGATACTGCTGGATTCCATTACTCGTCTGGCTCGTGCCTACAACACGGTGATTCCGTCATCGGGCAAAGTGCTTACCGGTGGTGTGGATGCTCATGCCCTGGAGAAGCCGAAGCGGTTCTTCGGCGCAGCACGGAACGTGGAAGAAGGCGGCAGCCTTACCATTCTGGCGACGGCTCTGGTAAACACTGGCTCCAAGATGGACGAAGTGATTTACGAAGAGTTCAAGGGCACCGGTAACATGGAGATCCACCTGGATCGTAAAATTGCCGAGAAGCGTACCTATCCTGCCATTAACATCCGCAGCTCCGGCACGCGCCGTGAGGATCTGCTGATGAGTGAGGCGGATATCCAGCGGGTCTGGATCCTGCGTAAGCTCCTGCACTCCATGGACGACGACACGGCGGCCATCGAGTTCCTGCTGGACAAGCTCAAGGACACCAAGACCAATGACGAATTCTTCCAGTCGATGAAGCGTCGGTAAGCCCAGGGTTCTGGCCCGGCGCATGCGACTCCGAGGTGGCAGTGCCGGGATATCCTTCCCCGGACACGCTGTGGATACGTCCTTGTAGGCTTGGTCTTGCCGTCCCTGGCAAGACACAGTCCGGGAAAGGATATCCCGGCACTGCTTTCCTGATGCCTGCGCGCACCTGCGTTCCCATCCTTACTTTGCGCCTGGGGTCATCATCCGATAAGCGTTGGCGCCCGTATAAAGCCCGAAACCTTCGGAGCATGCGATGAAATACAACGACCTGCGAGACTTCATTGACCAGCTGGAAAAGCTGGGTGAGCTGAAGCGTATCTCTGTTGAAGTTGATCCCCATCTGGAAATGACGGAAATCTGCGACCGCACTCTGCGGGCAGAGGGTCCGGCGTTGCTATTTGAGCATCCGAAGGGTTACGACATGCCGGTGCTGGCCAACCTGTTTGGCACGCCCAAGCGGGTGGCACTGGGCATGGGGCAGGACAGTGTTACGGCATTGAGGGATATCGGTAAGCTGCTGGCCTTCCTGAAGGAGCCTGATCCCCCCAAGGGTTTCAGGGATGCGATCGAGAAACTGCCGCTGTTTCGCCAGGTCATGCGGATGAGCCCGAAAGTGCTCCGCTCGGCGCCCTGTCAGGATGTGGTCATCGAGAAGGATCAGGTGGATCTCTATCAGGTTCCGGTGCAGCACTGCTGGCCGGGAGATGCCGGGCCATTGGTCACCTGGCCATTGGTGATTACCCGTGGGCCCCACAAAGAGCGGCAGAATCTGGGCATTTACCGGCAACAGGTGATTGGTCGCAACCGGTTGATCATGCGCTGGCTCAGTCATCGCGGTGGCGCCCTGGATTTTCAGGAGTTCCAGAAAGCCAATCCAGGCCAGCCCTATCCGGTCGCCGTGGCGCTGGGTGCGGACCCGGCCACCATTCTCGGGGCAGTGACACCGGTGCCCGATTCCCTGTCGGAATACGCCTTTGCGGGTTTGCTGCGCGGCAGCCGCACTGAGTTGGTGAAAGCGGGCCTCAGTGATCTGCAGGTGCCCGCAAGCGCTGAGATTGTCTTGGAAGGCTTTATCTACCCGGACGATATGGCGCCGGAAGGGCCGTTTGGTGATCACACCGGGTATTATAACGAGGTGGATCAGTTCCCGGTGTTTACCGTGGAGCGAATGACCCACCGCAAAGATCCGATCTACCACAGCACCTACACCGGTCGGCCTCCCGATGAGCCGGCGATTCTGGGTGTTGCGCTGAATGAGGTGTTCATTCCGATTCTGCAGAAGCAGTTTCCGGAAATTGTGGATTTTTACCTGCCACCGGAAGGTTGCTCCTACCGCCTGGCAGTGGTGACCATGAAAAAGCAGTACCCCGGCCATGCCAAGCGGGTGATGATGGGGGTATGGTCCTTCCTGCGCCAGTTCATGTATACCAAGTTTGTGATCGTCACCGATGACGATGTGAATGCGCGGGACTGGAAAGACGTAATCTGGGCTATGACGACTCGCATGGATCCGAGCCGGGACACCATGCTGGTAGATAATACGCCTATTGATTATCTGGATTTTGCGTCGCCGGTGTCCGGGCTGGGGTCGAAGATGGGTATGGATGCCACCAATAAATGGCCAGGTGAGACTGACCGGGAATGGGGCACCCCGATCACTATGACCGACGAGGTCAAACGCCGGGTAGATGGGCTGTGGGACAGCCTGGGGATTGAAACTGACCCGGATCGCCCCGAGTGATAGGGACGACAATGTGTATCGGGTTGCTCTGAATCCGTCCGGGCTCGCTTACTATGCCAGCCCGGCTGACAACCTTCTCAGTGCGGCTGCCCGTGGGGGCATTGATGTGCCAGCGGCCTGTCGCAACGGGGTGTGTGAAATATGCGAGGCACGGCTGCTGGCCGGATCCGCCCTGAACACCCGAAATCAACAGAAGATTCTGGTCGGTGAGCGTCTGATGCTTTGCAGAAGCCTGGCGCTCGGTGATCTTGAACTGGAGATAAGCGCCGTTATGGCAGCCGGAAAGATTCAGCCTGGCAAGTTTCAGGCAAAGGTCGTAGACGTTCGTTCCATCAATCACGACGTGTATCGCGTTGAACTTCAGCTTCCGAAACGTCGTGAGCTGTCCTTTCATGCCGGTCAGTATTTGTCCGTCAACCTTCCCGGTAATGAGCCCTGTTATTTTTCCATTGCCAGCAGTCCCTCAGAGCCGAACCTTGAGCTGCATATCCAGGCCTCGCCGGACTGGATTTCTGCGCAGAAGGTGATCGATGCCCTGACCTCTGGCGGTGAAGTTACTCTCGAACTGCCCCATGGTAAGGCCTGTCTGGCGGCCGTTCCGGAGAAGCCGCTGTTGCTGGTAGCCGCCGGTACCGGTTTTGCTCAGATGAAGAGCCTGGTGGATTACCTGCGAGGCACCGAATACCGTCAGCCGGTCCAGTTATTTTGGGGCGTTCGTCGCCATGAGGATATGTATTTGAGATCACTGGCCCAGCAATGGGCAAAGGACTGGCCGTCGTTCAGCTTCCGGCCGGTAGTGGGCGATGACGAGGATAATGACTGGAGTGGCCATCACGACCAGCTCGTGCGAGCGGTTCTGGCCTCAGGCATGGACTGGAAAAACGTGGAAGTTCACGCCAGTGGTTCACCGACCATGGTGTACACACTGATGGATGCATTGATGGAAGCCGGTTTGCCTGAACAGGCCTTTTTCTCCGATGTTCTTGAATACGCGCCCCGTCAGAAATAAATAAAGGGGCATAAGTGGAAAGGGGGAGCGTGCCGGAACTGACCTTCGGCGTCAGCCCGGCAATTCCGGGTCAGGCTTTGGGCATCGGGAGTTCCGGCAGGCCATTGTCTTTTGCCAGCCCCTGCATCATCAGTTTGATGCTGACCTCTTCCTCGCCCATGTGAGCGTTCAGGCGGCTCAGTTCCGCCAGGGTCTCCCGGCTTCGACGCAACCTCAGGCTGGTCTCAAAATATTCTCTCGCCTTCCCCCAGAGCTCATTACGCAGGCTCAGTCGGCCCAGTGCCAGCAATAATTCGGCATTATTTGGTCGGTCTTTCAGCCATTGCTCGGCTAGCAGCAATTGCTCGTCTGGCTTATGCCCCTTGATCCGCCCGTACAGATTGATCAGTTCGTCGCTCCAGTGATTGCGCAGCACCTTGCGCAGCAGCGTTTCAGTCTGGGCTTCATCGCCGAGGTCAGCCAGCAGGCGGGCGTAATCCCGGATGGTGAATTCATCACGGCGAAGGAAACCGGGTAATTCGTCCCACAGACGGGTGAGCGGTTCCAGTGATGCATTGGGGTCTTCTTTCCGGTTCCGGCGACAATCTTCGGCTGCCCGTTCGAGCAGGTTGTGCCAAACAAGGCGCTGCAACTCGTTGAATTCCTCTTCCGGCAGAACGTTGCGCTTTTGCAGTTCTGGCAGCAGCTTTGAAAGTTCACGCCAGTCTTCCAGGCGGAGGTAGGTGGTTTTCAGCAATTTGAGCACGAACGGGTGGTGAGGTGACTGCTTGCGCAGCCGGACCAGCGTGGCCAGTGCCTGTTCCAGACGGTTACCTGCCAACTGCAACTGGGCCTGGGTTATACCGACCGCCAGATCGGATCCCGGTGTACTTTCGAAGGCCTTACGAAGCAATTCGTCCACGGTTTCATAATCACCGGATTCAAACGAGGCCTGAGCGGCGGCCAGATAATTGATCAGTGGGGTATCAACATGGCTCGCGGCAGAGGTCAGGAGTTTGCTGGCCCGGGGCCAGTTACCTTCAGCAAGAGCGAGCAGGCCCTGGGTGGTGCGCCGACGGGCTCTGCGCTCATTGCCCCGGGCTATCCAGCCAGAGACCAGTCCGGTACTGTGTCGGACCCGACGAAACAGGCTGAGGGTGACCACCGTCAGCACAATCACCGCAAATACCAAGGCCAGACCAACCCAGAAGTTGGTTTCTATCATGTAGTGACCCAGGCTGATGCGGATGTAGCCCAAATCATACTGAAGTCCCAGAGACAATCCTGTCCCGATCAGCAGCGCTAGCAGAACAATCAGGAGCAAACGAATCATGAATCATCGCCCCCATCGGCACCGGATCCGGCATTTTCGCCATCGCTTGCATTGAGTCGTCCGGCGAGTCGTTCCTTGAGAAGATCCAGGGATTTGCTGATGTCCGGCAACTTGGGATCGATATTGCGGCTGGCCAGTTCGGCCAGGGTTTCAGACAGAGCCATCACCCGGGTGTTGCTGGCGTTGTACCAGGTATCAATTGTGTCACGCGCTTTTGCCAGTGAGCGTTCATACAATGACTGGTTGCCACGAAGTACAGCCATTTCGGCTTCTTCCAGCATCAGTTGGAGGTTGAGGCGGGCATAAGCGCTCTGGTCAGGTGATAGCAGTGGTTTGACAGGCTCGTCCAGACGGCGGACGACCACCACTTGCATCAGCGTCGATTTGAATTTGCTCCAGGCTTTCGTCAGGGCGTTTGGTTCGCCGTTCTGAGTGCTGCCGGACTGATCACCAGGCGAAGCAACAAAACCTGGGGCCTGTTCATTGATCAGTGCCTGGTCTGTGAGCTGGTGGATGCTGTCGATGGCTGCTTCAAGCTTTAAATACAGTCCTGTGCGATCGACTCCGCTGATGCCTTTCAGTGCCAGGACTTCCCGTGCCAGCTGCTGGCGTACAGGGAACACGCCGATGTCGTCGGATTCGGTCAACACCTCATCGGCCGCCTCCAGTGCCGACAGCGCGCCGCGAATGTCTTTTTCGATCATCAGGCGCTGATTGGCGATGCGCAGAAGGTATTCAGCCTCTGCGAGCAGCCAGTCGGTCCGGGTGCGATTGCCGGCTTCCAGCAGCTCCCGGGCGTTGTGATCAATGTGCCTTTGTTGTGTGGCGATCAGTTCCCGCTGAGCTGACAGCTTCTCTTCGAGCGACTGCAGTCGCTGACTTTGCTGGCTCCCGCGATTGCCATAGAGGTCTTCGAGCTGGGCCGTGTCCTGCTGCAGGTTCTGGAGGCTCTGCAGCATAGCCTGGTGGTTGTTCCACTGTTGCCAGCTCCAGGCGGCCAGGGTAACCGCAATCACCAGGGCAACGATGGTAACCAGCCAGACCGGCCAGAGCTTCTGGCGAGCCGGCGGTTCTTTGGGAATCGGGGCGGGCAGTTGATTTGTTGTCTCAGTCACGGGCGTCCTTACTTGGCTTTTCCGGAGCCACCGTCCCGGCCGGTGAGTTGCGCTGCAACGGTGGCCACGATGTCATTATCGGCAAGGCTTCCTGGTATACACGGATTTTTGAATCCTGCTGCCCGGGCCTGTTCGGCAACCCGTTCAGCTGGAACAATCAATAACCTATCGTATAGATTATGGCCGCTATTCGCACATAGTGCGACGAGATTGTTCAAGGTTTCTCCAGACAGGGCGACGATGGCCTCCGGTGCAAAGGCGCCGAGAATGTCGCTGAGCTCTTTCGGCGGGTAGTCTGGACTGAACCGTCGATAAAGTGGCAAGGGGGTGACCCTGGCCCCGCGAGCCTCAAGGGTTTGACGGATCAGCTCGCGTCCATTTGTGCCTCGGGCGAGCAGAACCTTTTGGCCTTTGACCTGCGTCAGGGATGGCAGCGTCAGTAACGCTTCACTGGTCCAGCCCTGAGCAGGCGCACGTGTGCTCAGGCCGTGCTTTGTGAGCACAGAGGCTGTTGCTGCACCCACCGCATACCACCGGATGCCGGCTGGAATCTGGGGCCACCAGGCATCCAGTTCGTCCAGCAGTAACCGGGCCGCATAGGGGCTGACCGTGATGATATGGGAGAATTGGTCAAGGTTCAGAATCAGGGTGCGCCGCTCCGGCGTTTCCGGCAGCGGTTCCCGTTCGATAAGGGGGAGTACGCGAACCATCGCGCCCGCATCGCGGAAGCGGTCGGCGAGCCTGGTGGCTTCGGGTTCCGGCCGGCAGATCAGGATCCGCCGGCCGCGGAGATCGGGCAATTCAGCGCGGGGTATGGCCATAGATTTCAGCCAGTACCTTGTCGGCTCCTAACGCGAGCAGATCTTCTGCCAGCTCCCGGCCAAGTCGTTCGCCTTCGGCGCGGGGCGCCCGGCCTTCGACCCGGAAAATCTGGGAGCCGTCGACGGCTCCTACCAAACCGCGTAACCAGATGGTGTTCTCATCTTCAAGCAGTGCGTAGGCGGCAATCGGGACCTGGCAGCCACCTTCGAGACGACGGTTCAGGGCTCGCTCTGCCGATACCCGGTCCCATGTGTCGATATGATTGAGTGGCGAGAGCATGGCCAGCAGTTCGTTGTCATCTACCCGGCATTCTATACCCAGAGCACCCTGGCCAACCGCGGGCAGGGAGATGGTATCTGGCATGCAATAGCGTATCCGCTCGTGGAAACCGAGGCGTTTGAGGCCGGAGCTTGCCAGTACAATTGCGTCGTAATCGCCGGCATCCAGTTTCGCCAGCCGAGTATTCACATTGCCACGCAATACACGGATTTCGAGGTCCGGACGGTAGGCGCGCAGCTGGGCTTCCCGGCGCAGGCTGGCGGTGCCTACCACAGCACCGTCCGGCAGCGTATCAACGTTGTCGTACTGGTTGCTGACGAACGCATCCGTCGGATCTTCCCGCTCGCAGATGGCGACGAGGCCAAGCCCTTCAGGGAACTCCATGGGGACGTCTTTCATGGAATGAACGGCTAGGTCCGCACGGCCATCCAGCATGGCTTCTTCCAGTTCCTTCACAAACAGACCCTTACCGCCGATCTTCGCCAGTGGAACGTCAAGAATCTTGTCGCCCTGGGTTTTGATCTTGACCAGCTCCACGTCGAGGTTATCGTTCAGACGTTCCAGCTCGGACTTGATGAATTCTGCCTGCCAGAGAGCAAGTGCGCTGCTGCGGGTTGCGATGCGAAGGGTACGTTTTGACATGACACTCACTGTCGGTTCGGAAAATGTCCGCCAAGGGTACCTTGTGACAGCAAAAAAGTCCCGCCGTGGATGCCGGGATGTCCCGAGAGCAAATTAACCCGGTTGATGTTCCTGAAGCCATTGCCGCACGCTGCTCGAATGACGCCTGCTGACGGGCAGCTTGCCTCGCCCATCCCTGAGCACAACCGTGTTCTGTCCATCCGGTGAACGATTAAGGGCCTGAATGAAGCGGACACCGACCAGCGTGTGACGGTGCGTGCGCAGAAGATGGTGGGGGTAGGTGCTTTCCAGTTCCTTGAGCGTGTAGTCGCAGACCGTTTCGCCCCGGGTATGGTGCAGGGTGACGTACTTCTGGTCGGCCTCACAGTACAGAATAGTGGTCAGGTCAATCAGCTCGGTGCCCCGGTGTGTGCGCACAGCCAGTTGTTCGTCGCTCTGGTCAGTCTGGTCGGTCAGAGTCTGCAATTGCACACGATTGACCCGCCCGACCCGGTCCAGGGCATCGGCCAGTGCTTCCTTGCGAACAGGCTTGAGCAGGTAGGCCCTGGCCTGAACGCCAAAGGCCTGAATTGCGTAGTGATCGTAGGCGGTGCAGAAAATCAGCGCAGGCGGGTTGGCCAGTTGATCCAGACGAGTCGCCGCTTCCATGCCATCCATGCCGGGCATGCGGATATCCAGCAGGAGAATGTCTGGCTCCAGGTCGGCGACCTGCTTGAGTGCAGCGTCGCCGTCTGCTGCTTCGCCACATACGCGATAGCCTGGCAAGGCCTCCACAAGACGCCGCAAGCGCTCTCTTGCCAGAGGTTCGTCGTCCGCGATAAGGATGCTGCGTGTTGGGGATGCCTCAGTGTTCATATCCGGGTGTCATGTCCTTTTCCGGGAAGCCGGCTGAGCATTGGCGCTTTGCTTTGGAAGCCTGAGGGTAACCGTATAAATGTCGTTTTGGTGGCTCTGTTTGAGCACCGCCGGTTCGCCAAAAAGAGCCTGGAGGCGAGAGCGGATATTGGCCAGGGCCATGCGGTTGCCTTCATGCTGGCGATTGTTATGATCCGGCTTGGGGTTCTGCACCATCAAGTATACAAAATTGCCACGGGTCTGCGCCTCAATGCGAACGATGCCGCCATCCGGCCGGGGCTGGATACCGTGATAGATGGCATTTTCCACGAGGGGCTGCAGGGTCAGGGGCGGAATGGCCTGTTGCTCAAGCCCTGGTTGAATTGCCCACTCCAGGGTCAGCCTGTCCCCGAGCCGCAGTGACTCAATGGCAAGATAACGCTTACAAAGGTCCAGTTCCCGTGAGAGGGGAATGAGCTGGTCACCCGTTCGCAGACTGGCGCGGAACAGCTCCGATAGATCCAGTACCGCTTCTTCCGCCTGATCCGGGTTGATTGCAATCAGGCTGGCGATGGTGTTCATGCTGTTGAACAGGAAGTGGGGTTGGATGCGCGCCTGAAGCGCGGTCAGATGAGCCTGCATTTCCGCTTCGCGCTGTTGTTGCCACTGGTGCTGCAGGTAGAAATAACGGAGCACCATCAGGACGATCATAAGCGCCAACAACTGCTTCTTCGCGATGCCCTGCCAGACCGCTACGCCGGGCTGGGGGTGAAGTACGCTGTCCGCGAACAGGCTGAAGGCAAGAACATCCAGCAGGACAATGGCCACGATGCCGAGCGTGGCCCGGGCGATTGACATTCGGGCGAGTCGGCTGCGAAGGAGGCAGATCAAGGCGGCGCTGGTAAGGGTCGTCCACTGCACGAACAGCGACAGCAGGCCAAAATAGTTCCAGTCGATCCATCCGGCTTCCGCCTGCACGATGGCCAGCACCAGAACCAGCAGTTCGCTGGTCACCAGCAGTAAAAACACCGCCCGTACCCGGCACAGGTCCGGAACGAAGAATTCGCTGGCTGTCACACCTTTGTCGGCGTTCAGGGGTGTCTCCTTTACACGGGTCAGAATGTTATACTCCCGTTACTTTCAATGTACCCAATTCCCGCCAGATGATGCCGGGCTGTCAGCAGGAAAGATAGACCATGACGGATCAGAAAAAGTCTGACCAGACCTCAACCTCCGAAAAACCCTGGGGCGGACGCTTCAGCGAACCTACCGATGCCTTTGTTGAGCGCTTTACCGCATCCGTCGGTTTCGATCAGCGTCTTTATCATCATGACATTACCGGTTCTATTGCTCACGCCACCATGCTGGCGGCTGTGGGTGTTCTGACCGAGGATGAGCGGGACACCATTATCGAAGGTCTGAAGGCCGTCAAGGCAGACATTGAAGCTGGCACCTTCCAGTGGTCTGTCAGTCTTGAAGACGTTCACATGAATGTGGAGGCCCGCCTGACCGACCGCATCGGTATCACGGGCAAAAAGCTGCATACCGGTCGTAGCCGGAATGATCAGGTGGCAACGGACATTCGCCTTTACCTGCGTGACGAGATTGACGTCATCGCCGAGGAACTGAAACGTCTGCAGGCGGGCCTGCTGGAGCTTGCGGAAAAAGAAGCGGATACCATCATGCCGGGTTTTACCCACCTTCAGACGGCCCAGCCAGTGACCTTTGGTCACCACCTGTTGGCTTGGTATGAAATGCTGGTGCGTGATGCGGACCGACTGCAGGACTGCCGCAAACGTGTCAACGTGATGCCCCTTGGTGCAGCCGCTCTGGCTGGAACCACATACCCCATAGACCGGCGCATGACGGCGAAACTACTTGGTTTCGACCGCCCAAGCGAGAACTCGCTGGATTCCGTGAGTGACCGGGATTTCGCCATTGAATTCTGCAGCTTCGCCGCTCTGCTGATGACGCACCTGTCCCGTTTTAGTGAGGAGTTGGTGCTGTGGACGTCTGCCCAGTTCGATTTCATTGATCTGCCGGATCGCTTCTGCACCGGTTCTTCCATCATGCCGCAGAAGAAGAACCCGGATGTGCCTGAGCTGGTCCGGGGTAAAACCGGCCGGGTGAATGGTCACCTGGTCAGCCTGCTGACTTTGATGAAGAGCCAGCCGCTGGCCTACAACAAGGACAACCAGGAAGACAAGGAACCCCTGTTTGATACTGTTGATACCGTCAAGGGGTGCCTGAAGGCATACGCTGACATGGTTCCTGCCATTCGCGCCAAGGCCGATAACATGCGTGTGGCGGCCAAGCGTGGCTTCTCAACGGCAACGGACCTGGCGGATTACCTGGTGAAGAAAGGCGTTCCGTTCAGGGATGCCCATGAAATCGTCGGCAAGTCCGTCGCCTTTGGTGTTGCAGAGGAGCGTGACCTGTCGGACATGACCCTGGAAGAGCTGCAGCGATTTTCCGATGTGATTGGTGATGATGTGTTCGATGTGCTGACGCTTGAGGGTTCAGTACAGGCTCGTGATCACCTTGGCGGCACTGCACCGGATCAAGTACGGGCTGCCGTTGGACGGGCCCGCCAGCAACTGGGTTAATCCAGCGTCCCGGGCGTAACGGCTAGCCGCCGATGCGCCCGGTGGTCAGGTCGACGGCTGCCGGAGTAAGGTCGGCCAAAGGTCTGGGCTTTGACAACCTGAAGCCCTGGCCATAGTGAATGCCCAGGGTTCTTACCTTGCTGAGCGTGTTATCGCTTTCGATAAACGTTGCCACGGTGGTTTTGCCCGCCGCTTCGGCAATGCGATGTAAAGCTTCAACCATGACCTGCTGTACTGGATCGTTCTCCAGGTGCTGCATGACTCTCCGGTCCAGCTTGATGATGTCTACCGGCAGTTTGGCCGCCAGGCTGTAACTCTCGACAGAGGCGCCGGCGCCATCCAATGCCACCCGGCAGCCGACTCGATGAAGTGTGTCGCACAGCACTGATACGTCGTCCGGATACTGGGAAGCATGGGACTCCCTGATTTCGAGGCAGAAACATTCGGGGGCAAACGGGCTCTCCCGCAAAACGCTTTCCATAAAGTCCGCAAGAGTGTCGTCCAGTACACTGGCGAGGGACAGGTTGAATCCACAGTACTTTATCCGTGGTTCCAGCAGGCGATGCTGGCCTAGCCAGTCCACTGTCTGACGAATAACCTGGCGGTCCAGCCGTTTGGCGAGATCGAAACGTTCTGCCACCGGCAGGAACTGATCAGGTAGCAGCAACTCCTCGCCGTGACTGTCTCCCGGTATCCGGCACAGGATTTCAATATAATCGCCCCAAGTGACACTCGCGACCGGACGCAATGATTGATACTCCAGGATCAGCCGGCCACCATCCAGCGCCTGGCGTATCTGTTCCAGGCGCTTGCCCGCCATGCTCTCGTCAGCGTGTCTGTTCAAGGCATGGCCGGCATGAATCCGGTTTCGTCCGGAGGTCTTTGCGGTATGGCAAAGATCCGATGCCTGGCTCAGAAGGTGTTCCGGGTCGCAGGGAGCATCTTTGTCCATCACCAGCAAACCACCGGAGGCCGTTGTCTGTAGCTTGTGGTTCTGCCACTCAAAAACAAACTCACCAATCAGTGCCAGAGTGTTATCGGCGATTTTTCGGGCCCTCGCTTCGGGGCAGTTCTCTATGAGCAGGGCAAAGGTATCGCCGGACAGCCGGGCCAGAGCATCGCGCTGGCGTACGCGAACACCCAGGTTGCCGGCCAGTTCACGAAGGTAGCGGTCACAAGTGCCGCTTCCGGCAAGCTCGTTGAAGCGTTCGAACTCGTCCAGATCCAGATAAAGAATGCTGTCACAGGATTCCCGGTGGGTTTTCTGCTCCAACGTTCGCAGGAGTCGGGCAATGAACTCACGGCGGTTCATCAGCCCGGTGACCGGGTCGTGACGAATACGGTATTCACTGCTGCCGGCATGGTTTGCCCGGCTGCTTATGTCTCGCGCCACATGTACGGCTCCGATCACGTCCCCCTGGTCGTTAATAAGTCGCTGGTAGTGGAATTCGTAGACGGGTAATTCACGGTTTTGCTGGGCCAGTGGCATTTCCACAACGAAGCTTTCCCGGTCAAACGCCCGTTGCCAAAGCCGTTCGACCAGCCTTCGTTCGTTAGGGTGATCTTGCAGTAGTTGCTTCAGATTATCTCCGTGGGCGGGTGTCGCTCCGAAGGTGCTGGCAAACTGCCGGACAAACGAATGGTTGCAGTGTGTGAGGTTCAGTTCCCGGTCTACCGCAACAACCAGATCAGGCGTTGCTTGTGTAGTGGCGGTTAAAACCTGCTCTGCCTGACGGCGAGCCGCGTTGCGGTGCATTTCGGCGGTGTGGTCAACAAGGGTGCCCCCAAGCAGTTGTTTCCGGCCCGCTGTTTTAAGCGCCTTGCCATAGAGGGTCACCCTCCGGGTGGTTTGTTTTGCTGTGAGAAGGTTCAGCTCCAGCGAGAAGGGAGCCCCGGCCCGGATGCAGCGTCGAAACAGGGCACGCACCCTGGCCTGGCCGCTTTGACAGTAAAACAGTGCCTGTTCCGGAGTGATTTCGCTGCCCGGGCGCAGTTCGAGTAGTCTGAAGATGCCTTCGGTCCAGGTCATCTTATTGCTGTGGGTGTCGAGTTCCCAGATTCCGAAACTGGCATTGTCTTCGGCGGACCGCAGAAGACTCGGGGCCATGGCGGAGTTGTCGCGGTGGGTAATACTGGCACTGGCAGCCTTGTCTGAATCCCTCATGTCCAGGCGCAGGCCAAGGCACGCGGTGTAGAAGAAACCCTCTTTGTGCCGGAAAGTAACCAGAACGCTCTGGCCGCTTTCAATCTGGTGCCGGTTGGCAGGAGCAAAGGGGTCGTCCTGTTGCGACGCGAGTATCCGGTGGACCGGCTGGCCCTCCAGTTCGCTGGCCCCGTATCCCAGCACCGTTTCGGCATGGTGATCGGCCAACAGAACCCGGCCCTCATCATCAATGCGCAGAAGCGTGCTACGCTCGGGATTCTGGGGCTGGTCAGAACGATAGCGGCGAATGACGAATTCTTTCACGACGGGTGAGCCTCGGTTTACTGCGGTATGATTGGACGAGTCGCCAGGCGCGCGCCGGCACCGCTTTTATTTTTTTGTCGGTTTTGCCACGATGCGATCATCATACTGATCCTGAGACTGAAAAGAACCTCTCCGCCGGAGCTGCCTTGACTGTTCATACTGTGCCGATTGTCCTCGATTTTGATGAGGGTATAGATCGAAAGACCCTGCGTCGCCTGAGGGACCGGTTTCTTGCGGTTAATCGGCAGCGATGGGAAAGGGCGCACTCGGCACTGACCTATCGCCAGCAGATCGTGCTGGAAATCCTGCCTCTTGTATTTCACATCAATCATCCTGCCTTGCCTGGCTACGTTGACGGTGATTGCCCCTACGGTTTGAGTCACTATCAGCCTTCCGAGCTCACCCTCAGCGCCGCGAGGCGACTGTCGCGTACCTTCAGTCTGCGGGATGAAGGCAAGCGCAAGCCGGACCTGGATGCCCTGTTTCTCATGGGCAGTCCCGGCACACTCGGACACTCGGTAGCCAGTGACCTGGACCTCTGGTTGTGCCATCGAAGCGACCTGCCGGACCGGGGTGTTCAGTGCCTGGAACGCAAGGCCGAACAGCTTTCGCGCTGGGCGGCGACTCTCGGGGTCGAGCTGCATGTGTTCGTGTTCTGCGCAGAGGACTGGCGGGCGGGTCGCCAGCGAGCGGAAGTGACTGGCGAGAACTGCGGCAGTGCCCAGCACTTCCTCTTGTTGGATGAGTTCTACCGCACCAGCATTCACCTGGCCGGGTGTCACCCGATATGGTGGCTGATTCCGGCGGATCGCGAAAGTCGCTACGACGAGTGCGTGCGACAATTGGTGGGTTGCCGCTTCATACCCGGTGAGGAGTACATCGATTTTGGCCCGGTACCTGCGATACCTGAAGAAGAGTTTCTGGGAGCCGGTGTCTGGCAGCTTTACAAGGGCATTGATGCGCCGTGGAAGTCCATTCTCAAGCTGTTGCTTATCGAGTGTTACGCCCAGACGGGGGGGCAGCCACTGTTGTCCAGTGTCTTCAAGCAGGCGGTGTTCCTGGGTACAACCGATGCGGATGAGCTGGATCCCTATGTGCTGTTGTATAACCGGCTTGAAAGCTGGCTGTCAGATCCGGACGCCAGACTTCGGTTGGACCTGGTGCGCAGGAGCCTGTACCTGAAAGCGGGGCTTCCACTGACCCGCACCGAGGTGACGCCCGAGCAATGGCGGGTGCGTTTGCTGACGCAGATGGTGGCCCGCTGGGGCTGGCCGGAAACAACGATGAGTGAGCTCGACAATCGGCAGCGGTGGCGGGCGGAAGAGGTCACCGTGCTGCGTCGTACTATCGTCGCGGAACTTACGCACAGCTACCGGTTGCTCTCGAGAATGGCCCGGGAACATGGCACCCGCGCGGCTATCAGCGCGGGTGACATCAACTTGCTCGGGCGTAAATTGTATGCCGCTTTTCAGCGCAAGGCCGGCAAGATCGAGCAGATCAATCCAGGGCTGGCGCCGTCACTGGCGGAAGAAAACCTGGCGTTCCATCATCAGTCGGAGCAGGGCGGTGACGGAGAGGGCTGGCTGTTGTACCGGGATCTTGAAGATCCGGCCGACGCCTTCTGGCAGCCGGTAATAAGGCGATCGGGCAACCTGACAGAATTGATGGTCTGGTGTTACTGCAATGGTCTGCTCACCCGCTCCACCCGGTTAAATTTAAAAGCCGGTCATAGCGTTGCTTCGGTGAGCGAATTAAAAGAAATGCTGGACGCGCTTTCCCGCTTCCTCTCCTTCCCTGTTGAGCCGGCCGATCGTGATGCGCTTTCCCGAGGAGTGCGGCCATTGCGGAACCTGCTGCTGATCAATGTCGGTGTCGACCCGCAGGCGCACCTCACCGAGAAGGGGTTGCATAAATTGAGTGCGAGGCACGATTCTCTCGGATTCAGCGGCGGCAGGGAAAATCTGGTTATCGCCATTGATCAGGTTACTTTTAACAGCTGGCATGAGGTGAGCCTCCAGCATTATGCCGCCGGGGATACACTGATTCAGTGTCTGAAAAATGTGCTGGCTTCAGTAGTCAGTAATCCTTCGGATATCCCGGACATTCAAGTACATAGCCACAATCGCGGCCACGGTACCGCCATTGCCCGCCGGGTTCACGAGTTGTTCAGCGATGTCCTGCGACAGTTCTTCGCGGGTGGTGTGGGCCCGCACCCGTTACGCTACGTAATAGAAATGGACCGCCGCTATTTTTTGCTTCAGTTCAACGGTGCCGAACCGGGGTTTATTGTTCTGGGAAGTTTCGGCGCGCTTCTGGAACATCTGTCCTTGCCTCAGGAACAGTACCTTCCGGTTGTGTTCGATCGTTATGCCATACCTGAAGCGCCGGCGCTCAGGGCGGTGTGCCAGGCCAGTGAGCCCGATAACATCCAGGTGTTCTACCGTATTCGTGGTGAGCGGGCCAGTATATGGGTTGTGGATGAATTGGGGTCGATTTCATTCTGGGAGCAACGCGTTGATAGCCGGCGTTATTTTCTGACGCCGCTGTTGCGGTTTCTCGAAAACCTGATTGAGCGACGCATGCTTCGGCGTAGCGATGTCCCGGCCGTGCTTGCGGGCGTTCAGTGTTATGAGGTTATAAGCCGCGACGGTCACTGGCGGGCCGACTATCGGCCCGGGGATGACTCAGGAACGCCTTTGCCGGGCCTGGAAGTTCAGGCCGTAGGCGTTCAGGAAGGAAGCAGCCGGGTACGCTTTGATATCTTTTGTGGCGAACAGGAATTTACCGTTCAGGAATACGGTGATCGTCTGATTCCGGCGGTTGCTCATTACATCCGGTCGCTGCGACAGAGCCACGAACATTATCCGGTATACCTTACCGATGTACATCTGCCTCATGATCTGGATCCCCAGATATACCAGCAGGATATTCAGACCAGCCAGTACCTTTATTATCGTTCAGTTCTTGAGGAATCACTGAACCGCGAGCTGCAAACCGGGCGATAGCCTTCTCGCCGGACGGGCGGCCTCTCAGGTATACTTCTTTCATAGTGAAACCAGGGGTAGCACGAATGCGCGCTGTGAAAGTTTTGGTCACCGGTTTGGTTCTGATGCTGGCGCTTGTCGGCTGCGGCCAGAAAGGCCCGCTGTACAGGGAGCATCAGGATGCGTCAGCCCTCGCTGCGCTGGATGCGGTTGATTCCGGGGCTGGCAGCGATGATGCGCGCAATGACCAGGGTGCCGGCGAGTAGCCTCCTGCAATCCTTCCCCGCTTAACGAATCAGGAAAACCATGGACCATTTCAATTATCGCAACGGTGAGCTCTTCGCCGAGGATGTGCCTGTCTCCGAAATTGCCGAGCGTTTCGGTACGCCGGCCTATGTTTATTCCCGCGCGACTCTTGAACGCCATTATCGTGCCTATGATGATGCCTTGAGCGGCCGCCCGCACCTGGTGTGCTACGCAGTCAAAGCGAACAGCAACCTGGCGGTTCTGAACGTGTTGGCAAGGCTCGGAGCGGGGTTCGACATAGTGTCAGCTGGTGAGCTGGAGCGGGTGCTGAGATCCGGTGGCGATGCCAGCAAGGTCGTGTTCTCGGGTGTTGGTAAACAGGAATGGGAAATGCAGCGGGCCCTGGAAGCGGGTGTTCGCTGCTTTAATGTCGAGTCTGATACCGAACTGGACCGTCTCAACAAGGTCGCTGGTGAACTGGGTGTCAAGGCGCCGGTTTCGCTGAGGGTCAATCCGGATGTGGATGCGGGGACCCACCCCTATATCTCCACCGGCCTGAAAGAGAACAAGTTCGGGATTGATATTGCCGAGGCTCCGGAGGTCTATGCCAGGGCGGCGACATTGCCGAACCTGGACATTCAGGGTGTCGATTGCCATATCGGGTCCCAGTTGACCTCGGTGTCACCTTTCCTGGATGCTCTGGATCGGGTATTAGCGCTGATTGACAATCTGGCAGCACAGGGTATCCGGATTCACCACCTTGATATCGGTGGTGGTCTCGGGGTTACCTATAATCAGGAGCAGCCACCGCAACCTTCGGATTACGTCAAGGCGCTGGCTGAAAGGCTGGGTGACCGCAAGCTTGAGCTCGTAATGGAGCCGGGTCGCTCCATTGCGGCTAATGCCGGTATTCTGGTGACCCGGGTGGAATTCCTGAAGTGCACGGCCCACCGCAATTTTGCCATCATTGATGCCGCCATGAACGACCTGATCCGGCCAGCCCTCTACAGTGCCTGGCAGTCGATCATTCCGGTCAGGCCGCGTTCGGATGGTGAGGAGAAGTCCTGGGATCTCGTCGGGCCTGTGTGCGAAACCGGCGACTTTCTTGGCAAAGATCGGCAGTTGCGACTTCAGGCCGGCGATCTGTTGGCCGTTCGTTCGGCAGGTGCCTACGGGTTTGTTATGAGTTCCAACTACAACAGCCGTAACCGTCCACCGGAGCTTATGGTGGATGGTGACCAGGTGCACATCGTTCGTCGCCGCGAAACCGTGGAAGATCAGATTGCGCCAGAGAGCTGTTTGCCGGAATGAGTGGGAATCAGGAAATGAGTCAGCAGCGACGTGGGCAGGGTCCTGTGCTCCGCTTTACCAAGATGCACGGTCTGGGCAACGATTTTATGGTTGTCGATGCCATCAGTCAGCCGTTTCGTTTGCGCCCTGAGATGATTCGGGAGTTGGCGGACAGGAACTTCGGAGTCGGCTTTGATCAGCTGCTGGTGGTAGAGCCTCCGGGGTTGCCCGATGTCGACTTTCGCTACCGTATCTTCAATGCGGACGGATCCGAAGTGGAGCAGTGTGGCAATGGCGCCCGGTGTTTTGCCCGCTTTGTGCGGGATCAGCGTCTTACCAACAAGAAGGTGATCAGGGTACAGACGGCCAAGGGTGTGATTGAGCTGCGGGTCGGTAAGGAGGGCATGGTGACGGTCAACATGGGCGTGCCCGAGTTCAATCCGCCTGCCATACCGTTTGCCGCCGATTGTCGAAAGAACGTTTACACGGTCGATGTAGACGGCCAGACCGTCGAGCTCAGCGCCGTTTCCATGGGTAATCCCCACGGGGTCCTGGTGGTGGATGATGTAGACCACGCACCGGTGGAAACTCTGGGGCCCCGCCTGGAAAAACACCCCCGTTTTCCGTCACGGGCCAATATCGGATTCCTGCAGATAGTCGATCGGGGGCATGCCCGCCTGCGGGTATTCGAGCGCGGATCCGGAGAAACCCTGGCCTGTGGCAGCGGCGCCTGTGCTGCTGTGGTGGCGGGCTGTTTGCGTGGTTTGCTGGACCCTCGGGTCGAGGTGGAATTGCGTGGAGGGCCGCTGGTCATTGAATGGCAGGGTGAAGGTACCCCTGTTATGATGGAAGGGCCTGCAACCAGCGTCTTTGAAGGCCAGTTGCGGCTGCCGGGTGATAATAACGGGCGTCGCCGCCGAGGTGGCCGGCCTTTCAAACAACGGTCCTGATACTCAGGAGAGCACGATGACAGAACAAGCGGCCCACCAGAAGGCCGGAGAACTGAGTCGGACGCAGGTGGCAGACTACCTGCGCGACAATCCGGACTTTTTTATCGATCAGGATGAGCTGCTGCGCAGTCTGACCCTGCCCCATGACAGTGGCCGGGCAATTTCCCTGGTGGAGCGCCAGGTGCATCTTTTCCGCGAGCAGCGTGACACGCTCCGCCGGGAGCTGGTTGAACTGGTCTCCATTGCTCGCCATAACGACCGTCTGTTCGAGAAAAGCAAGCGCCTGCTCATGCAGGTTATCGAAGCGCGAAGCCTTAATGACATGGCGTCGGCCATTGATGACAGTATTCGGGGCGATTTTGGTCTCGACGCAGCTTCGGTGCTGCTGTTCACCGATGCAGAATTACCTGAGGCCTCTCAGGGCGCGCTTCATGTGGTCAGCCCAGGCGTAGCACAGGAACGTCTGGGCAGCCTGTTGGAAGGAAGTCGGGCTGTCTGTGGCCAGTTCCGGGAAAGCGAGCGGCAATTTCTTTTTCCTGACCGTGAAGAGCCGATCGCATCGGTCGCTCTGGTGCCCCTGCGCAGCGATGATCTGGTGGGTGTCTTCGCCGTTGGTAGCTGTCAGTCGGGGTATTTTGACCAGAGCATGGGGTCTCTGTTTCTCAGTTATATCAGCGATACGCTGAGTCGGTTGTTGCCTCCCATGGTTCAGCGACATACCAGTGCCGCTCCGGTTGCCGATATTGCGACGGAGTCTCGCTAGAGTGCCAGAGACAAGGGTGCCTGTTACACCGCCCGAGGTGCTCACGGGCCCCATCTCCGATTTTATCCGCCATCTTGCTGCCGAAAAACGACATTCTCCCCGTACCTGCGACGCTTATCAGCGCGATCTGACTCGTCTGGCAACCTGGTTATGGCAGGAAGGGGGCGGCGAGTGGCGCGTGGTCTCCGGCCATGATGTGCGTCGTTATGTGGCGACGCTGAACCGGGAAGGGCTGAGTGGAAGAAGTATCGCGCGTCATTTGTCCTCTGCCCGCCGTTTCTATCAGTTCCTCTTGCGGGAACGCCTGGTGACGGATAACCCTGCCCTCGATATCCGGGCACCCAAAAGTGGCCGGCGGCTGCCCCGGGTGACGGATGTGGATCAGCTCAATCACCTGCTTGATGCCAGCCCTGACGATCCGCTGGAAATGCGGGATCTTTGCATGTTTGAACTGATGTACTCTTCGGGCCTGCGACTCTCTGAGCTGGCTGGACTGAATCTGGATGCAGTTGACCTGAAGGGGGGCGAAGTCCGGGTGCTGGGCAAGGGCAGCAAGGAGCGCGTTTTGCCGGTCGGCCGCAAAGCCCTGAAGGCAATCCGCTGCTGGTTGCCGGTGCGTTCAGGGCTGGCATCAGAGCAGGAACCGGCACTGTTCGTCAGTCGCCGCGGTGACCGATTGAGTCATCGAAGTATTCAGTCCCGTCTCAACCGCTGGGGGCTGAAAAAGGGCGCAGACCAGAAGCTGCATCCCCACATGCTGCGTCATTCCTTTGCCAGCCATATGCTCGAGTCCAGTGGCGACCTGCGCGCGGTTCAGGAACTCCTGGGTCATGCGGATATCGCTACCACTCAAGTCTATACGCACCTCGATTTTCAACATTTGGCTCGTGTTTATGACCAGAGTCACCCCAGAGCTCGTCGTCATCGGTATGATGGGTCGGAACGTAAGGAAATGAACACCGGTGAGTAGCCGGCAAAAAGGTATCAATTCGTCTTCATGTGGTTAACAAGAGCAATACGGGAGCGCTCAATGGCATCGGATCAGTCCTGGAAGGAAAAATATCTTCAGGAAATCGGGGCTGCTGATGACCGGGAAAAACAGTGGAAAGCCGAGCGTAACACACTGGAACGAATGCTGGTGCGCACGAGCCTCGCATCAGAAGGGCAGACACCGGAACTTGACCGGCTTCTGGTCCGTGTTCGAAAGGACCTTCGAAAGAAAAAAGTAGATGTGGAGGCCTGGCGTGAGTTGCAGGAGCAGATCGACCGGCAGGTCGCGCTGCTTGATGAACAGCCCTCTTCCGCGGGCCCCGCCCCTCAGCCGGTGATACAGCCTCAGGAGCCTGCCCCTGCCTCGGAGAGTGAACCTTCCCCGGGCGATGAGCAGGACCTGAAAGATAACACCCAGCGTCTTCGTATTGCCCGTCGCGTAGGTCAGCTTCTGGGGCAGTTGCTGAACCAGGTTTCTCTAGAACCAGCCGCCGAGGCCCGCGCCAGGAGTCTCCAGCAGGCGTTGTTGTCCAGTGATCATTGGGAAGAGCTCCGGGAAGGCCTGAATCATGTTGCCGAGCTTGTCATTGCCGCCGTTACCCGGAGTCAGCGAGAGTTTGAGGCATTTCTGAAGCGCCTTGATGAGCGACTGGAAGTGCTGAGGCAGCACTTTTCCGACCAATCCATAGCCCAGTCCGGCAGGCTCGATGCAACTGAGAATCTGGACCGTGAAATCCGCGAGGAGCTGGAACGGGTCGGTCTCGATATTGAGGCCAGCGATGACCTGCACCAGCTAAAGCAATCAGTCAGTGGCCATCTGGAATCGATCGGTCGGGCAGTTGGGCGTTTTCATGCCCAGGAAACCGAGCGGGAGCAGGTGCTGTCGGAACAGCTCAGTACCATGCGGGAAAAACTCGCAGCCATGGAGGCTCATTCTGAACAGATGCAGGAGCAGGTGCGCCGGGAGCGGCTGCGCGCGATGACCGACCTGCTGACGCAGTTACCAAACCGGGAAGCCTGGCAGGAGCGGCTTTCTTTCGAGTTTAACCGTTGGCAGCGGTATCAGCACCCGCTTACCATCGGTGTGCTCGATATCGACCTGTTCAAGCGGATCAACGACTCTTATGGGCACAAGGCTGGTGATCGTGTGCTGCAGTTGGTGGCAAAGGAATTGAGGGACCGGTTACGAAATACCGATTATATTGCCCGGTATGGCGGCGAAGAGTTTGTGCTTCTACTCCCGGAAACCTTGCCGGACGATGCTCAGGTTGTGATGGACAAACTCAGGCAGCATGTCAGCAACCTGCCGTTTCACTTCAGTGGTGAGCCGGTCACCGTAACCTTCTCTGCGGGGTTGGTGGGATTTGCCCCGGGTGACTCTGAAGATTCGGTGTTTGAGCGCGCCGACCGTGCCCTTTACCTGGCCAAAGGTGCCGGCCGGAACTGTGTCCGCGTCTTCGCCTGAGAGCCTGATCAGTGGCGCATGAGGGCGTCGAGTTCGTCAATCACTTCGGCCCAGTCGCTGTCCTCTTCCAGGCCTTCTTCAAGGAAGTGGGACTGGCTCTCTGACCAGAATGGCGCGTCCTGCAGTGCGATCTCACTTGGCAACGGTGAATATCTGGAAACAAAATCTTCAATGCTCTTTTCATCCGAAGCCAGGCCCATCTGTTCGAAAAGGGTCGAGAGCGAGTGCTTGCTGGTGTCCATGTATGCGGTTCTCCTGACTAATGACTGGTTGAATGAAATCACGCCCGTTTGCAGGTATTGTTCCCTGAAATGTAGCGGAACCCCTGAGGATATCCAGTGAAGGTCACCCTTCCGACATTACTATTCTGCCTGTTGGCACTTTTTCAAGCCCCACTGAGAGCTGATCCTCCCCAGTCGTCTCCCGCCCCGGTGCTTGGTAGTGAAGAATTGGCGTGGCTTGCCCAACAGGACCGCTTCCGTGTTGGTGTCCGGGTTGGCCAGGTACCGCTGATATTCGATACTGGCGACGGAACCCTGGCGGGCACCTACGTCGACTACCTTGCTCGCCTGTCCGATAAGCTGGGGGTTCCCGTTGAGCCGGTGGCGCTGGAAGGTGAGCCCGATCAGGGGGTGCCAGTACCCGAAACCATCCTGACTACCCGGATGCCCGGAGCACCGGTAACGCCGGGAAAGCGCTATACCGAACCCTTGATGTCGCTGACCTATGGCTTGTTTGTCAGCGCTGGCGATGCGGCAATCCGTACGCTGTCTGATCTGGAGGGCGGCCGAATTGCGGTTATCCGGGGCGACCCTAATCAGTTTCCCATGTTGGACCCGGTCGAGAGCTTTACTCCGGTGCCAGTGGACAGTATCGGCGAGGCAGTGAGTCGTGTGCTCTCGGGTCAGGCAGATGCGTTCCTGGGGCCGGTGCCGGTTGTGTCCGATTACCTGCAATCAGCGATGATAAACGGCATCGGGTTGTCGGTTTTGCTGGACAAGAACACTGTGGACGTTGTGCTGCAGATCAATATTGATGATGACCTTCTTTACCGCGTTATGGATAAGGCGGTGGCTGCGATCAGTCACAATGAGCACCGGGTTATCCGGCAGTCCTGGCTCCAGGCAGATTTGCCAGCCCTGGAACGCAGCGGGCTGGAGCTTTCCGCCACGGACATGGAATGGCTCAAGCGGCACCCGAATCTTCGTGTTGCCTTCCGTTCTGACTGGCCACCCTTCGAATACGCCCAGGATGACCGTCCCACCGGGTTGGCGCCCGACCTGGTGACCCGGCTGGAGTCGCAGCTCAAAGTCCGGTTTAACCGGGTTATTCTGCGAGACCGGATTGAGTCGGAAGAACAGTTGAAGGCCGGAGAGGTCGATATCCTGCCCGGGCTCTCACGGACGCCGAGGACCGAAAATGATTTTCTCTTCACTCGGGCCTACCTCACGGTGCCGATTGCTCTCGCTATTCGTGATGACGGCCGTTTTATCGGGGATCTCAGGGAGTTGCGCTCAGAGAAGGTTGGTGTCGTCAATCGCCACGCGGCTCACGATTACCTGCTGATCAATCATCCCGACCTTGACCTGTATCCCGTCGACACCGTTGAGGAGGGGCTGCTGGCCCTGTCCAACGGTGACCTCGACGTTATGGTTACGCATATTCCCGCGGTCAGTTACACCGTGGCGCGGCTGGGACTGTCGAACTTGAGAATCACCAGTATCACGCCCTATCAGTATGACCTGAGACTCGCGGTGCGGAAGGATAGCCCTGAGCTGCACAGAATTCTGAACAAGGCTCTTAGCAGCCTGGATGCAGCGGAAACAGAAACCATCTATAACCGCTGGATCCACCTCGATATCGAACAGGAAACCGACTACACCGTGGTGCGCCGGGTGGTATTGATCGCTGTCCTGGTGGTGCTGATCTTCCTTTACTGGAACCGCAAGCTGTCGCGGGAAGTGGATGAGCGGATCCGCTCCGAAAATGCATTACGCCGGAGCGAAGACGAACTGCGCGCGGCCAAACTGGAGGCCGAGCGTCTGGCCCGGGAGGCGGAAACCGCCAGTCTGGCCAAGAGTGAGTTCCTTGCCAATATGTCCCATGAAATACGGACACCGATGAATGCGGTGATTGGTTACAGCGATCTGCTCAGCAACAGCGTTACCGATCCGCAACAGCGCACGTATCTGGATGCCATTAGGGCCGGCAGCCGAAGTTTGCTGATGCTGATCAACGATATTCTGGACCTTTCGCGGATCGAGGCCGGGAAAATGCGGCTGGATTACTCGGCTGTTTCCATGCGCCGTCTGCTAGACGACGTGCGCCATATCTTCGATTTGAGAGCCAGGGAACAGGGCATATCCCTGGAGGTGAGTG
Source organism: Marinobacter salinus (assembly GCF_001854125.1). Classification (NCBI taxonomy): domain Bacteria; kingdom Pseudomonadati; phylum Pseudomonadota; class Gammaproteobacteria; order Pseudomonadales; family Marinobacteraceae; genus Marinobacter; species Marinobacter salinus. The sequence goes on along the minus strand of NZ_CP017715.1, from coordinate 2,810,893 downwards.
TCGATTCGAAAATGCCGGCTGCGATGATGCTCGATGAGACCCGGTTGCGTCAGGTACTGTTCAACCTCGTCGGCAACGCAATCAAGTTTACCCATGAGGGCGGTGTGACCGTCAGGGCGGTCGCGATCCCACTGAAATCCGGAGAAGAGCTGAACAGAAACGTTGCGGATGGCTCTGACCGGCAACGCTACAAGTTGCGGGTCACTGTCAAGGATACCGGCATTGGTATTCCGCCTGATCAGCGCGAACGTATCTTTGACGCCTTTGAGCAACAGGAAGGCCAGAATACCCGTCGCTACGGGGGCACCGGCCTCGGTCTTGCGATCAGCCGTAAGCTGGCCCGGATGATGGGCGGAGAGCTGGAGGTGGAAAGCGAGCCCGGAACAGGTTCTGTGTTTACCGTGGTGCTGCCGAACGTGGAGGCAACCGGCGAGCAGGCCGGCGATGAAGGTGAACCGAAAGAAGCAGAACGGCTACTGGCACAAACTCTGAGCATGCAGGAAAGGGGCTGGCTGAGGGAGCAGCTGGCATCTGATTTTGGCGACGAATGGAAAACGATACGGGAGAGCGGTGACCCGGAGCAGATGAAGGATTTCGCCCGCCGCGTTCTGGCCTGGGGCTCGCGATACCGCTCCGGTTCTGTTTCCCGGTACGGAGAGAAGCTGCTGGCGGACGTTGAGGCGTTCAATCTGGATGCGGTCAACAGTTCACTGGAAGCCTTTCCCAAGTTGCTGGGACGCCAGAGCTAGGTCGGGGAATCAGAGGCAGTCGAACTGCGAGCGGCGATCGAAGGCCACGGACACCATGTCGTAGCCAGAGTCAGATAGGTGGCGCACCAGCTCTCGGTCTTTCAGGAGGGTCATGCAGACTTTGTGAACACTCGCCTGCAGCTGTTCTGTGGGCGGCTGTCGTGCATCGAAGCGGAAGTCAACAATCAGGTACTTGCGGTCTACCGCCGAAGTAACCGGAATGTCTTCACGCTCGACACTCTGGTAGCCAATGTAGGTTGCCTGCCCCTGAGGAAACACCTGGTTCATCAGGATGTCCAGGTTCTCAGCGTGGGCGCCGGAGACCGAAAACATGAGTGTTGCGGCGATGGTGCAGATAGAGGACTTGAGGTTCATGAAGACCACTCCCTGGCGACGCTCGGCGTGAGTGTAACAAAGTGTAAGTTTAGGTTACGGACGATTATTGCAGAGTCTGTCGCATTTTGCGTGATGTAGTGCCAATATTTTTCAATTGTTTGCAGTTTGCATGAGTTTACGGCCATGGCCCGGCGCTGCCGGAGCGCGCTTCCATCAGCTATCATGTGATTAAACGAATCAGTAAGAGGATGGTCCATGTTTCAGCTTGTCTTTAAGGGGGAGTGTACCCCCGGTACAGATCTGGAAACCGCACGGAATAATGCCCGGACCTTGTTCAAGGCCAGTGTCGCGCAGGTTGATCGCATGTTCAGCGGCCAACCTGTGGTTATTCGAAACAAGCTGGAAGAGGTTCAGGCGGAAAAATACCGGGCGGTGCTGAACAAGCATGGCATGCTGGCCTACGTTCAGCCAATGCCGGGTGCCCCGGAACCAGAACCGAAAGAACCCCTCCGTGAACAGCCGGCACGGCCCTCAGCATCATCAGCGGCGCCAAAGCCGGAGAAGGTCCCCGCGGCACCACCTCAGGGGCAGGTCCCCCGAACAGAGCCAGGCGATCGTTTGCCGGTGGCCGGTGAAAAGGTCGATGACATTCTCTCCGGATCCGATCTGACCCTCGATCCGGTGGGGGTGACTCTGGCGGAGCACAGTGAAGTCGAGGCGCCCATGTTCCAGCATCTTGATGACTGGACGCTGGCTCCGGCCGGTAGCGATCTGGGTGTTGAGCGGGATCTGCCGCCCCCGTTAGTGCCGGACGTCTCCCATCTTTCTCTTGCGGACGACGATTCATCTGACCGAACGTGATCGCGTTCAATCTGAAAGGATTCGGGCCTGTGAAATCTGTGCTCCTCTTTCTCGCCCTGGCCGGCTCGCTTGGGCTGGTGCCTGTTTTTGCAGCCGAGCGACCGAAAGTGGGGTTGGTCCTTAGTGGTGGTGGTGCCAAGGGCATGGCCCACGTTGGCGTTATCCGGGTTCTGGAGGAAATGAACATTCCGGTTGATGTGGTCGTAGGGACCAGCGCCGGCTCGGCAGTAGGGGCACTCTACGCATCGGGCATGCCAGTCAATGATATCGAGCGCCGGTTCATCGAGATGGACTGGCTTTCCAGCTTTCGGGATGATCCCGGCAGGATTTACAAGCCGGTCCGCCGCAAGCAGGAAGAATGGCGTTTTCCGGTAACCCCGGGCATTGGTCTCCGGTCGGATGGTCTACATGTGGGCGGAGGCATCATTGCCGGCCAGAATCTGGGCTTTATTCTCAACGAACTCACCCATAACGCTGCTCTGGTAGAGGACTTTGATCGCCTCGCCGTGCCGTTCCGCGCAGTGGCCACAGACCTCGAGACCGGTGAGCCTGTGGTCATGGGGAAGGGGAATCTCGCGGAAGCCATCCGTGCCAGTATGAGCATTCCGGGGGTCTATGCACCGGTTGAACGAGATGGCCATCTGCTGGTGGATGGCGGTGTCGCCAACAACCTGCCCGTGAGTGTGGCTCGCGAGATGGGTGCCGAGATTATTATTGCAGTCGACATTACCGATTCGTTGATGGAAACCGATGAATTGAGGGAGGCGTTCTCAGTTGTCGGGCAACTGACCACGATCATGACTCGCCGCAACACGGAGGAGCAGCTGGGCCTGCTCCGGGATGGAGATGTGCTGATCCGACCGGACCTTGAAGGTTTCAGCTCAGCGGATTTCTACAATGCCCCGGTATTGTTCGAGCTGGGTGCCAGCGCGGCGCGCAATCATGCCGTGGAGCTAAACCCGCTGAGGGTCTCCCGCTCGGAGTGGACGGGGTACAAAGCGGCAATGGGGTCTCGTGCCTACACAGCGGGTCCGATAGCACGCATTGAAATTGACCAGGGGAGTTCGCTGGCCCGTGAGTTCCTGCGGGAACGGATCCGACAGCAGCCTGGTATGCCTCTGGATGTGGCCGTACTGGAAGCCGACCTGAAACGGATATACGGTCTCGGCTATTACGAGACCGTCTCCTATTCGCTTTCGCCGTCCCGCGAGGGAACGGTACTGACCATTGGGGTTCAGGAGAAAAGCTGGGGGCCAAATTATCTGTCATTTGGTCTCAACTATGAAGATAACTTCAATGGCGAAACCCGGTTCAACATTGCTTCATCCATTCGAATGACTGAACTCAACGCGCTTGGTGGTGAATGGCAGACGGGCATTCAGCTGGGCACCGAGCCTTGGGTGCGGACCCAGTGGTATCAGCCAGTCGATTATGGCTATCAGCGGTTTATGGTGTTGGGTGGTCAGTACAGTCGCGAGACGTTCAGTATTTACGATAGCAACGATACTCGTATTGCGGAGGTGGATGTCACTTTCCGCAAGGCGGATCTCGCGTTGGGGATGGAGCTTGGTGGCATTGCCGAGGTCCGCCTCAAATACACCCGGGGCTATGCCACGGTAGACGAGCAGGTCGGGCAAGCGGTGGCTCCCGATGATTCGATCCACCAGGGTGGCCTTGCGCTTCAGGTGGTTCACGACTCCCTGGATGATGCCTTTTTCCCACGGCAGGGGGCCTTTGCGGGCATGCGGGGGCGCCTGGAGCGCGAAGATCTTGGTTCTGATCGGCATTTTGACTCGATCACCAGTATGGCGTTGGGAACCCGAACCTGGAAGGGCTTTAACATGACGGGCCTGCTCTATGCTGAAGCAGTGACCCGCGGGGAGCCAGGCATTGAAAATGCCGTCCGGCTGGGCGGATTCCGACGTTTGTCCGCCTTTGCTCCGGGGCAGATTACCGGCGACAACGCACTGATGGGCGCGCTGTACGCCAGCCAGGCTTTTGGCGGGCCACTGGTGCCGTGGTTTGCAGGGGTGGGGCTGGAGGTGGGGAATGCATGGGACTCTCTGGATGAGGCCAGCTGGAACAACTCGGTCCGCTCCTGGAGTGCATTTGCCGGAGTGGATACCTTCCTGGGGCCGGTGCAGGTGGCGACTGCGTATAATAACAAGGACAACTGGACGGCCTACCTGAACATCGGCTTTTCATTCACCCAGCTGTTTTACTGATGCCCGGGTCAGGCGCCCTTGGGGGCGCCGGCTTCGATGGCGTCCAGAACCTGTTGGCACTGCTGCAGGGCATACCGGTGCAGGATGTCAGCCAGACGCTCTTCGTCACGGTCCTTGATGGCCTGAATGGATTCCCGCATGTGCGCCAGATTGTCTTCGAGAACCTGGTTGCCCCCCCTCTGGAAAGTGGCAAAGGCACAGCGCCTGGCAGAAGGCCAGAGGTCGTCAATAGCTGCAGTGATGAAGTAGTTGTCTGCATAGGCGATGGATGCCTGTGTGTACTCAATGCCCAGTTCGAGAAAGGCCATCAGGTCGTTTTTCTGGAAGCAGGTGTTCATCCGGTCATACAGTGATTCCAGCCGCTCCATATCCGCTGGTTGCCATTGCCGCACCAGCTTGCGTCCGGTGTGGGTCAGGTAGAGTTCCAGGGTTTCATAAAGGCTACGGACGAAGTGCTCATCCAGTGGCGTCACGAATGCGCCCTTCCGGGGGACGTTACGAACCAGGTGTCGTTTTTCCAGAAGCAGCAACCCCTCCCGGATTGAACCATGACTGACGTCCATCTGTTTGGCCATGACGCTCTCATAGATTCGCTCTCCTGAGCGAAGCTGACCGAAGGCAATCATGTTCTCAATGTGGCGGGCAACCTGTTCTGTGAGGGTCTCTCGGGGTTTGAACGCGTTCATGTTTATGGGTCGCTAATGCATGCTGGCCGATTCGAGAAGGCATAGTCGCATATTCCTGCCCACTGAAACCAGTGTCTGCCCTGCCTGTCAGAGCAGAGGGGCGAGCAGGCGAACGGCCCGGCAACTCAGGCGGAACAGAATTGAGCGCTCCCGATAGTCGCTTTCTGTCATCAGCCGGGAACTGTCCAGATCCTCTTCCAGCATGGATTCAACGCTGTTGATAAAATGGGGTGCAGTGCTGATCGCGGTAATCTCGAAATTCAGGCGCATGGAACGGTTATCAAGATTGGCGGTACCAACGGCAGCGTAACGGTTGTCCACCAGGACCACCTTCTGGTGCATGAAGCCTGGCTGATACCGGTAGATCTGGATGCCCGTCTTGCAGGCCTGCACCAGATAAGAGTAGGCGGCGAGATTGATCAGTCGGCTGTCCGACTTTTCCGGGATGAGAATGCATACGTCCACGCCCCTGAGCGCGGCTAGTTGCAGGGCATTCATGATCTGTAAATCCGGCACGAAATACGGTGAGGAAATCCACACGCGTGTGCGGGCATTGTTGATGCAGTTCAAGAAAAACAGGGCGCAGGTCTCCCCGTCATCGGCCGGCCCTGTCGGAAGCATCAGGACCCTGTCATCGCCGGGCGCATTGTTCTCGGGCGCCCAGTCCAATTCCGGACCTTGATTGCTGGCCCAGTTCCAGTCTTCCAGCCAGGTCAGCTGTAGGCCGGTTACCGCGGGGCCTTCGATACGGCAATGGGTGTCCCGCCATGGTTCCTGATCCATTGCGGTTCCCAGGTATTCATCGCCCAGGTTGATGCCGCCGACAAACCCCACCTTGCCATCACAGACCAGCAGTTTCCGGTGGTTACGGAAATTGATCTGGAATCGCCGCCTCCGGATATTGCCGTTGCCAAAGGACGCCACACGGGCACCCGCTGCAGACAGTTGGTTAAGATAGCTGCGGGACAACCACACGCTGCCGATGTCATCGTAGAGAAACCACACCTCTACACCTTGGGCCAGTTTTCGCTCAAGAATGGATTTGATGCGCTGGCCGACCCGGTCCGAACGGACAATATAAAACTCCAGCAGGATGTAGCGGGTGGCGTCTTCCATTGCCTCGAACAGCGCTTCGAACGTCGCTTCGCCATCCCTGAGCAGGGTGCAGCGATTACCTTCGGTGAAGGGCTGTCGGCCCAGCTTGCAGAGCACCTGTAGCTCATCGGTAAAACGCTGTCTGTCACCCGGGGAAATAGACGTGGTTTGCTGCTCAAAGCGGTTAAGCAGGTCCGTCAGTGCCTCGTCCCCCATCCTCCGTGCTTTGACATAGCCCCCGAACCGGTGGCGGCCAAATAGCAGGAACAGAGGGACAGCCATGTAGGGCAGGCCCAGAAGACCGATAATCCATGCGATGGCACCCTGCGCGGTACGATAGGTCAGTAGAATGCGGTAAATGCACGCCAGTGCTCCCAGGTAAAACAGGCCCAAGGCCACCGCCACCATTGAAAGCTGGTCGTTAATCACGCTTTTCCCTCCGTGGAGTGAGCGGTTGGGGTGCTGAGTTCCCCGGCAAAGTGGCTGGCCCGATACTGGGCGGGCGCGGTGCCTGTCCACCGTTTAAAGGCTCTGCTGAACGCGCTGAGTTCGGAAAATCCCAGGAGGAAGGCGATCTCGCCCAGGGCATACTGGTCGGCGGCAACATAGCGTAGAGCTTTGTCTTTGCGTACCTGTTCCACGAGATCGTGGAAGCTGAGTCCCTCCTTCTTGAGCTTCCGGTAGAGTGTCTGTCGGCTCATATGGCACTGCTTCGCAAGACTGTCTGCGTCGATCCTGTCGGTCGACATCTGCATGGAAATAAGGCGGCGGATCTTGCGGCTGAATGAGCGACGGGGCTGCAATCGCGCAAGAACCGTGTTGACCTGTTTGAGCACCGCGGAATAGACATAGGGGTTACGTCTGGGAATGGGATGGCCAAGATGGCGGCTATGAAAGGCGAGGCGCGTTGCGGTGCATCCGAACCGGGTTGGGCCTCCCAGCAGCTTCTCGTACTCTCCGGCATAGGCTGGTCGCGGATGAGCAACGTCCACCCATTCAGCCCGTATGCCCGGGTGAATAAAGTGGCGAGTCCGGCTCAGTGCCGCTGCAAGGGTGCGGTCCATGTCCTGGCGACAGTAATGATCCGGAGTGTCCGGTTGCCAGGTCAGGATCGCCTGTTCGCCGATCTGTTCAAAGCTGAGGATCACGGATTCATTGATCAGTCGATGAAGGCGCACATATTGCGTGACGGCCTCTCCCAGTGTGTCGCAATTGAAGAAAACATGTCCCACCAGGCCCATCCGCTCGGGATCGACCACCTGACCCGCATGCAATCCAACACCGGGATCCCCGGTAACCTGCTCGGCATACGCCCATAAACGGTAATGGGCTTCCGCAGGTACCCTGAGATCCGGGGCGGTAAGGGCCTCCATACCCAGTCCGGTAATTGTCTCCACCCGGGCCGGATCCAATACGCCCTGACGCTCAAGATAATGTGCGAGAGCGAGAGTGCTGGAGGCCGCTACAAGCGGGTTTGCCATGTTGTCTGACTGATCCGGAGTCACAGTATCGATTCCGATGGTTAACAAGCTGTCATGGACGCTGATACAAAATGTCAAGCCGATGAAACACCCTGTCAACAGGGTGTCACGCCAACAACGATAGCATTAAGTCATCAGGTTGAAGCAATGGAAAGACCTTTAATCAGGAGGTGTCTCATGGAACAGGAAATTTTCGTACCCCATACCGAGCATGAACGTAAGAACGTTGTTGCGCTTGCAGAGTACCTGAACAGCATTTTCTACTGCTGATCGGTCAGGCGTAAGCTCTTTGATCTTGAAGCCGGGGAATCCCCCGGCTTTTTTTCGTCCCCGGAAAGTTTCCGGGCGTCCGGAGCTTGCTCGAGTGACTGGCAGTGGTAATGTATCGGGTCTGAAAAAAACGAGCCCAATCCGGAGAATGTCTACCCATGAGCGTAGAGCTGAACCACCGTATTACCGGCGACGGTCCGCCACTGATTCTGTTACATGGCCTGTTCGGGTCGCTGGACAACCTGGGTGGCATTGCCCGTCGATTACAGGATGAGTGGCAGATTCACGCGCTTGATCAGCGCAACCACGGAGCTTCACCCCATACGGACGCCATGGACTATCCGTCGATGGCCGAGGACGTGGTTGCCTACATGGATAAGCAGGGCATCAACAAGGCATGCATTCTGGGGCACTCCATGGGCGGAAAGGTGGCCATGCAGGTCGCTCTTCAGGCCCCTGAGAGGGTGGAAAAAATCGTTGTCGCCGATATTGCGCCCGTGAGTTACAAGGCGGGACACGATGCCATTCTTGAAGGCCTGAAGCACATGGACCTGAGTGGTGTCCGCTCCCGCCAGGATGCCGACAGGCTGATGGCAGAGTTCGTGGACATGCCGTCTACCAGACAGTTTTTATTGAAAAATCTTGAGCGGGTACCGCGGGAACAGCAAACCGAAACGAAGCAGCTTTTCCGTTGGCGCCTGAACCTGCCGGTGATTGATGCCTGCTATTCGAATCTTGCAAGCGCTCCCGAGGGCAATGGTCCATTTGGCGGCCCTGTATTGTTCCTCAAGGGTGCGGATTCGGCTTATATCCAGGAAAAACACCGAGAGGCAATTCAGCGACTGTTTCCGGCAGCGGAGCTGCGAATCATTCAGGATACCGGGCACTGGCTGCATGCGGAGAAAGCCGACACCTTTGCGGCTCTGTGCCGCCGTTTTCTAAAGGGAGAAAACTGACCGGTGCTGCCGGCCCCGTTTTCATGGCCGGTGCCGGGTCTGGTAAGGTTAAACCATCACTGACAAATGCAACGGACACAGAACAGGCGGGCATGGTCTATGAAATGGTTGATGGTGGGCGCGCTGGTCCTGTTTTTATTGCTGGGGAGTTTCCTGCTGACACCATCTCCCATTGACAGCAAGGCATGGCAACCACCTTCGCCCCCTCCGATGACCGGCGTGCTGGCGCCCAATGAGAGGTTGCGGCTGGCTGATCTTCTGGCCCGGGGACAAGTATTCGGGCCCGAGGATACGACGGTCAGCGCAGAAGGTGTGCTTTTTGCGGGAACTCAGGATGGTCGTATCGTCCGGCTGTTCCCCGATGGTCGGCTGGATACCTGGCTGAAAACGGGGGGGCGCCCCCTGGGTATGGTCTTTGATGATGCCGGCAACCTGATCGTGGCCGACGCCTGGAAGGGGCTGCTCTCTATTTCACCCGAAAAGAACGTGACCGTTCTGGCCCGGGAAGCCGAGGGCACTCCGTTTCGCTTTACGGACGACGTGGATATAGCGGCGGATGGCCGGATTTACTTCACCGACGCGAGTTCCCGTTTCCGTCAACCCGAATACCGCCTGGATCTTCTCGAGATGCGCCCCCATGGCCGGCTCCTCAGATACTCAGCGCAGACCGGCAAAGCCGAGGTCCTGCTTGGAAACCTCCACTTTGCCAACGGTGTTGCGGTATCGCCGGACGGCGATTTTGTACTGGTTAACGAAACCTGGAAGTATCGCACGCTCCGTTACTGGATCCATGGGCCCAAGGCAGGGCAAGCAGAAGTGTTTGCCGATAATCTGCCGGGCTTTCCGGACAACATTGCGGTGGATAGCAAAGGCCGTTACTGGATTGCGTTTCCAACCCTGAGGAACCCCCAGGTGGATGCTTTGCATCACACGCCGTGGCTGAAGGATCTGGTTGCGAAGTTGCCTGACAGCCTTAAACCCACACCAGAGGAATATGGTCTGGTGGTAGCCTTCAATCGCAACGGTGAAATGATTACCAGCCTGCAGGACAGCCGCGGTACCCATTTGAAAGAGATCACCTCGGTCAACCCCCACGACGGGTATCTATACTTTGGTTCACTTCACAACGATCGTATCGGGCGGTTACCGTTGCGGTCCATTCCGGGACTCGGGGACGACGACGCATGACAGACGGTTACGCCATACACTGGGATTTGCCGGATCCATTCACTATCGATATCACTGTCGGCGATGAGGACACGGACCGCCTGGGGCATGCCAATAATGTGGTTTATGTGCGCTGGCTAGAGGATGTCAGCTGGGCTCATATTGAAAGCCTGGGAATGACCTGGGAGTTGCACGAAGCTACCGGTAAGGCCATGGCGATCACCCGCACCGAAATCGATTACCTGGCCGCCGCAAACGCGGGCGACCACCTCATTCTTGGCACTTGGCTAACCGGCTATGATGGCCGCTTTCGCTCAGGCCGACAGTTTCAGTTGGTGCGTCCCTCTGATGGTAAAACCCTGGTCAGGGCGGTCTCGACACATGCCTGTGTGAATATGAGAACCCAGCGTCCCTCCAGGGCACCGAAAGAGTTTGCTGACATCCTCAGGGAGAACATGGTTGCTGGTGGCAAGAGCCTCAGCTTTGATTGAGTCACTAAAAACGCCAACTTCTGCTAGTCTGAACGAAAGTTCGTATCCCGTTATCACCGTTGTCCGGAGTCTGTCATGGAAAATGCCGTTGATCAGAGCACTCAGTCCTCTATGCGCCATGTAATTTATGATCATTTTGGCGAGCGCGATGTGTTGCAGGTGGTCAGTTCGGAGATTCCCGGGCTGGAAAATGGCCAGGTGCTTATCCGGGTCCATGGTGCTGGTCTGAACCCCATTGACTGGAAAACACGAAAAGGACTCGGGTTCGCGGCCCGGCAGATTGAAGATTCGCTGCCCTGGACCCCGGGCTACGATGTGGCGGGCGAGGTCGTTGCCGTGGCTGGCGATGTGACCACTCTGGTGCCAGGGGACCGGGTGATGGGTATGATTGGCTTCCCGGCCAGGGGAGGTGGCTATGCCCAGTTTGCAGTTGCCGGTGCCGACGAACTTGCCATAGTGCCCGAGGAACTTGACCTGGTAGCCGCGGGGGCTCTTCCACTGGCCGCGCTGACGGCATGGCAGGCCTTGTTTGAGGTGGCGAAGCTTGAATCCGGCCAGAAGATACTGATTCATGCCGGTGCCGGTGGAGTGGGGCACTTTGCGGTGCAGTTCGCGTTGGAGCGGGGTGCCCATGTGATTGCCACGGCCTCAGCCAGCAACCGGGATTTCCTCGCTGAACTGGGTGTTCATGAAGTGATTGATTATCGCTCCAGCGATGTCGCCGACGAGTGCTATGGGCTTGATGTAGTGCTTGATCTCGTGGGTGGAGAGACTGGCAAGCGGTCGCTGCACACGTTGGGTGAACACGGGGTGCTGGTGACCATTCCCACCGTGACTGCGGACGAGATCATCAGCGCCGCCGAGGGCCTCGGCCTGCGAGCTCATGGCATGACAGTGCGCCCGGACGTCTTCCACCTGGATGAAATTGCCGAGCTGGTTGAGGACGGCGACGTGAAGGTCCATATAGAAAGGGCATTCCCGCTGGATCAGGTTGCGGACGCCCACGAGCTCCTGGAAGCTGGCCACGTCCGTGGCAAGCTGGTGCTGGACTGCCGCTGAGGGGGATTACCCCTTCGGCGTTTTCTTCTTCCCGTTTTTTTCTTCGGGATCCTCGCTGGAACGGTCGCCTGCGGTCGTTCCCTGGTTCTCCTTCTCCTTCCGTTCTCTGGGGGCCTGAGGTGGCACCAGGCTAATCAACACCCAGTCCTTTTCGGGCTTTATGTCCTCCATCTCCAGCACCGGTGAGATGTACCCCTTGCTATCGAATACAAAGAGAACAAGGGCCTGATGCTGGTATTTCTCCAGGAATTGCTGGTAGCTGAACTCTTCGCTCAGTTGGGTGGTTTTTACGGTATAGCCCTGACTGGCCAGGCTGGCCAGCTTGGCGTAGCTGACGCCGTCAAAAAGCCCCCGGGTCATCTGGATCTTTTCGGCGGTCTGATGACGGGCCTTCTGATCCTGGTCACCTTCCGCGAGGCTGAACACGCAGTTGTTTCCGAACCAGTCCAGGAAGTGGTATGTGGCCAGTGAATTCATATGCTTGTAGGGAGAAATGACCAGCAGATTGCCGATGCCGGTCAGGTCCAGATGGGTGGACGCGTGCTCGGATACCGGATTGCCAAAGTAGGTCTGAAGGTTTTCCATGCGAGCCTGACGCACGTTCTCCCAGTTGGTGTCGGCCAGAGTGACCGGGACTTCATGTTTTTTCAGTGAGAGGGCAATCATTCGCGCCACCGGGTTGGCGCCGAGAATCAGAAAGCCGAATTCCGCGGGTTCTGCCACCTTGAGCAAGCGGGCAAGGGGGCGGGCGGTCAGGCTCTGGAGGGTGACCGTGGCAATAATTAGCATGAATACCAGAGGCACCAGCGTACCGGCGCTTTCATAGCCCAGCTTCTGCAGCTGGAAAGCAAAGAGGGCAGAGACAGCTGCTGCAACAATGCCCCTGGGGGCGATCCAGCTCAGGAAGAGTTTCTCCCGCCAGTTCAGGCTGGTGCCAATGGCTGAGAGGAAAATGCTCAGTGGGCGTGCGATCAGCATCAGGATGGCGAGGACGACGACCAGTCCCCAGCCCAGATCGGCAATGGCGCTGAACTCCACCCGCGCGGCGAGGATGATGAACAATGCGGAAATCAGCAGTACGCTGAGGGATTCCTTGAACTCCAGGATACTGTCGATGGGCACCTGCTTCATATTTGCCATCCAGAGCCCCATGATTGTGACGGTCAGCAGGCCGGACTCGTGTGCAATTTCATTGGAAATGGCGTAGACACCGAGCATGAACGTCAATGTCCCGGCATTGTGCAGATACTGCGGGATAAGATGTTTGCGCAGTGCCAGACCATTCAGGTAGCCGGCTACGGCACCGATCAAGAACCCCACCGCCAGGGTTTTGCCAAAAATGTAGAGGGAGTGGCCGAAGACATTGCCCTGGCCCCAGGAGACGATCCCCTCGAAGACCAGCACGGCCAGCAACGCGCCTACGGGATCGATAATGATGCCTTCCCAGCGCAGAATGTTGGCCAGTTTGGCATCCGGTCGGACCGAACGTAACAGGGGGGCGATAACGGTGGGTCCGGTCACGATGGATATTGCCCCGAAGAGCAATGCGACCGGCCAGGACACGTCCAGTACCCAGCGGGCCGTCAGTGTGCCAATGACACAGGTAACGATGGACCCTACCGGAATAAGGTTGCGCACCATTTTACCGTGGCCACGGATTTCATCGTAGCGGAGAGTCAGGCTGCCCTCAAACAGGATGATGGCAACCGCCAGGGAAATGACCGGGAACAGGAGTTCACCGAAGACCGCTTCCGGTGCCAGAAAACCGAGCATTGGGCCGGCAGCAAGGCCTCCGGCCAGAAGGAACAGAATGGCTGGCATCCTGACGCGCCAGGCAAGCCATTGACAGAACAGGGAGAGTACGCCAATGCTGGCTAAAAGCATGACTGTGCTGAATGGCATAGTGCGTTCAGTTCCTTTGATTCATTGGTTGGCGCGCCGTGCAATCCGGTTCAGCAGCCTGGAAGCGGCAAAAAAACCAAAGCTGGCGGTCACCGGGCTGGCGGCTCCGAACCCGGACGCGCAATCGAGTCGGGCTGGCCCGGTGCTGGCGGGTTTTTGCAGACAAACCTCGCCATCGCCGGCAGGATACGTCAGCTGCTCCAGTGAGTATACGGCTTCTACACCAAAGCGGCGTTTTGGGTTGCGGGAAAAACCGTATTCCCTGCGCAGCAAGTTGCGAACCTTGGCAAGCAAGGGGTCTTGGGTGGTTTTGCTCAGATCCGCGACCTGAATCTGGGTCGGGTCCATCTGTCCGCCGGCACCACCCGCGCATACAACGGGTATCTTGCTGCGCTGGCAGTGGGCGATAAGGGCTGCCTTGGGCTTGACGCTGTCGATGGCATCCACGACTCCGGTCATATCCGGGGTGATCAGCTCGGTGACATTTTTTGGGGTGAGAAAGCCAAAGACCACTGCTATTTCCGCATGGGGATTGATGGCTTTCAGTCGTTCGGCCATGGCATCGGTCTTGGTTCGGCCGTACTGAGTCTCCAGGGCATGAAGCTGCCGGTTGGTGTTGGAGATGCAGATGTCGTCCATGTCGATCAGTGTGATCTTACCGATGCCGCTTCTGGCCAGGGATTCCGCGGCCCAGGAACCAACGCCACCGAGACCCACAATGGCAATGTGGGTATTACGGAAAGACTCCAGGGCCCGGCGGCCGTACAGTCGTTCAATGCCGCCAAAGCGGAAAGCGAAATCGTCGGCGTTCATTCGGCCTCCGGTTATGTCCGGCTCAGAGCCGGACGGAATCAAAGAGCGCAATTGTACCCCAGGGCGGGGCCAGACAAAAAAAGCCGCGCATGGCGCGGCTTTCAAGGAAGTGCCCGGTTCAAAAAGACGTGGGCCGGACTATGCCAGAGACGCCAGGCAACGCAGTCGTTCTTTACGCAACCCAGTGGTCATTTTCAAACGCCATCAGGCTATCCTTGCCGCTCTTGATGTCGCCCAGCAACCAGTGGATTTCCGGCAGCAGTTTTTCAAAATAGAAGCGGGCGGATACCAGCTTGCTTTCCAGAAGTGGCTTGTTAGCCTCACCGGCTTCCAGTTGCTGCCCGGCAACGCCAGCCATGCGGGACCAGAGATAGCCAATTACGGTCAGGGCCATAAGGCGCAGATACGGCGTTGCCGCAGCACCTGCCTGTTCCGGGTCCCCGGACGCATTGCTCGCGAGCCACATGGTGGCCTCTTCGAGGGACTTCATGGCGTCTTTGAGTTCCGCCCGGTGGGGTGCCTCCGGGTTGTCCTTGAGGTAAGCGGTCAGAACCCCAAACAGGGTCCGGATGAGTTGACCACCCTTCAGGCTGAGTTTCCGGCCCACCAGATCCATCGCCTGGATGCCATTGGTCCCCTCATAAATACGGGCAATGCGGCCGTCCCGCACCAGTTGCTCCAGTGGCCAGTCAGTTGTGAATCCTGAGCCACCGAGGACTTGCAGGCCGGTATTGGCGTTGTTGAACCCTTCGTCTGTCAGGAAGGCCTTGACCACCGGTGTCAGCAGTTGCACCAGATCATCGGCGGATTCGCGAACTGCAGCGTCAGGGTGGGCGGTGGAAATGTCCAGGTGGTGGCCTGTGAACAGCGCCAGCGCACGCATACCCTCATTCAGGACCTTCTGGCGCATCAGCATGCGCCGGACATCCGGGTGCACGATGATCGGGTCGGCGGGACCGTCCGGGTTCTTTGGGCCGCTCAGGGAGCGGCTTTGCAGGCGCTCACGGGCGAACCCGAGGCTTTCCTGATACGCCATCTCGGCAAGCCCGAGCCCCTGCATGCCCACCATCAGGCGAGCCTCGTTCATCATGGTGAACATAGCTCGCATGCCGTCGTTGGGCTCGCCGACCAGCCAGCCTTTTGCACTTTCGAAATTCATCACGCAGGTCGCGGACCCCTTGATGCCCATTTTGTGCTCAAGGCCACCGCAGAAAGCCGGGTTGCGCTCACCAGTGCCGGGCAGGAACTTGGGAACAACGAACAGGGAGATACCCTTGGTGGTGTCGGGGGCGCCCGGTAGCTTGGCGAGTACCAGGTGCACGATGTTGTCGACCAGATCGTGTTCGCCGCCGGTGATCCAGATTTTTGTGCCTTCAATGGCGTAGCTGCCATCGTCGTTGGGCTTCGCCCGGGTGCGAATCAGCCCCAGATCCGTACCGCATTGGGGTTCGGTGAGACACATGGTGCCTGTCCATTCGCCCGAAATAAGTTTTTCCAGGTAGGCCTTTTTCAGTTCCTCGGAGCCATGGGTGAAAAGGGCACTGATGGCGCCGTGTGTCAGCCCGGGATACATGCCGAGGGAGAGGTTGGTTGAGCAGACCATCTCATCCACAATGAACTTCAAGGTGTGTGGCAGACCCTGTCCGCACCCAAAACATCGAACAAAATAAAGCGAATGTCATTCGCGGGAGCCTGGTATTTCATGGATTACTCTCCTGAGTGGACTGATTTTTCGGGATGTTGGCCCGGGGTTGCTGCCGATCCTCTCTTACGACTTGGTGTCACATTCATACGGCCGTTTTAATTTGCTGGTTCACTGGATTGTGCGGTCCGTGCGACAAAGTTTTCGTATTCCCTTTAGAGGCCGGTCAAATCTTCCTGGCGAAGGCCAGGCAGCACAAAATGTGCAGGTACAGGAGGTGTGGATGAAGCGAGTTGTCATTGCGGGGGCGTCCGGTGCAATTGGTGCGGCCCTGGCTGCCAGAATTATCGATCGTGATCCGGAAAGTCGGGTGGTCGGCCTTTGCCGGAATCCGGAACATGCTCCGGAGGCATTGCAGGCTCTGGACCGGGTGAGTCTGGTGCGCTGGGATGCGGAAGACAGCGAAACCCTGGAGCCCATGGCGGCGTCATTGGCATCGCTGTTTCCCATCAGGGGCGGTATTGATACGCTGATCTACACTGCCGTTCTATTGCATGCGGATAACATGTTTCCGGAGAAGCGACTGGAAGAACTTTCAGCCGATGCCATGGCCAGATCCTTTGCAGTGAACGCCACCGGTTTTGGTCTTCTGGTGCGAGCCCTGGTTCCCTGGCTGCGTCATCGAGAGTTAAAGCGCATTGGGGCTATATCTGCCAAAGTAGGCTCGATTACAGATAATCATCTGGGTGGGTGGTACGCCTATCGAAGTTCCAAGGCTGCGCTGAACATGCTGGTCCGGACCATGTCGGTCGAGCTACCGCGACGTTGCAGGCCCGTTGCCTGCGTAGCGTTACATCCGGGAACGACCGAGTCGGCTCTGAGTCAGCCGTTCAGCCAGTCTCTGGCGCAACTTGAGGTGCATAGCCCTGACGAAACTGCAGGCAATCTGCTGGCGGTTCTGGAAGGGGTGGATGCCGACAGTAACGGTCTTTTCCTGAACTGGGATGGTTCCGCGTTGCCCTGGTAACGGAGTTTTCACACAAAAAAGCCGGACGATCGTCCGGCTTTTATACGTTGGCTTCGGCGATGCCTACCGGATAAAGGGGTTGAGCATGCGGGTAAATGTGCCCGTCAGCTTCACGGGTGCGCTCAGTACCGACAGGGTGATGCAGTCTTCACAACCGACAGCCACCGGTTTGTGCTCGTCGTTTTCATCCAGCACAACAAAGTCCCACTGGTTGAAAACACCGTTCTGGTCGGCGAACGCACCCTGCAGAACAATAGTGGTTTCATTGCCCCGATGGGTGTGCGCAGGGGCTTTGCCGCCTGCAGCCAGCTTCTGGAGTACAACCTGTTCTTTCTGGTGCGGAAACTTGTCGCTGATGTCCAGCACGCTTACGTCGCCGAGCTGACGTTTCCAGGGGAGCTTGTTGATATCTTCTCCAAGCAGTTTCTGCAACGGTCCCACTCTAGGGGCCTTTACTGTTACTGGTTGACTAGAAGGTTCGTTCTCGATGCGTGAGAGAATGCTGTCAAACATGCTCTCGGAAACGCTCACTTTAGGCTGTCGCTCCATCATGACTGCGCCCAGGCTGTCCAGTGTATCCACACGGCTCCGGCAGTGGGAACACTCGTCCAGATGAAGCCGTATGCATAGCGCATGGGGCTCGCTCAGATTGCCAGCACTGTATTCCATGAGGCTGAGAGTGTCGGGATGGTGCCGTGTCATACGTTCTGGTCCTGCAGAATCACTTTAAGCTTGTTCAGTGCCAGACGAACCCGGCTTTTAACTGTGCCAAGGGGAATATCGAGCTCGTTCGCCACCATCTGATGCGATTTGTTCTCCATGTATACTTTCGCAATCACGGTAATCTGCTCTTCCGGCAAGTGGCTCAGTGATTCCCTTATGCGTCGCTCGGACATGAGTCGATGCAACGAGGTCACCGGCTCGTTTTCGTTTTCGCCCGGAATCTGCCACAGATCTTCCGTTTCTATGGGCATTTCGGCGCTGGTGCGCTGCATTTTACGGAGCATGTCGATGCGCTGGTTTCGGGCGATGGTAAAAATCCACGTGGATGCCGCCGCTTTGCGCCAGTCATATAAACAGGACCGCCTCCAGATGGAAACAAAGACTTCCTGGACCAGTTCCTCTGCGTGGCTGGCAAGGCCATTGGCCATGGCGTAGTACTTGATCTGGGGGCCAAAGTGCTCAAAGAGCGCGTGATAGGCTTCCCTATCTTGGCTTTTTCCTACTTTCTGCAGCAACTGGCTCCACGGATCCTTTCGGCCCTCGGAACTGGCTGGCTTTTGTTCCAGTGTGCTCACTGGACGCTCCTTGACAGTCGCATGATTTGAGCTTCTTCTGGTCATCATTGTATGCACTCGCCGCAGATTTGTCAGTTAGAAGGTTTACGGGTTCAAACGGGTTGCAGATCAATCGATGTGAAAAAAACAATCAAAAATGCGGTCGGGTGGGTCTGAAATGACTTCCCCGCTCCCGGTGTCCGGCGCCGGGAGCGGGGAAGGTAAATCTGTCAGCCTACTCTTCCAGGTAGGTATAGCCGTTCAGTCCTGCCGCCAGTTCCGCCAGCAAGGCAGTCTGTAGTTCCTGCGGCAGGTCGCTGGTGCTGAATTTTTGCTGGTAGGCGCTCAGCAAGTCGTCCGGCTCGAAATTGACATAGCGCAGGACCTTGGCGACCGTATCGCCGGTTATCGGATCGCTGATATTGAATCCCCCCTCCTGATTCAGCTGCACGTCCACGGAATGGGTATCACCAAACAGGTTGTGCATATCTCCGAGAATTTCCTGGTACGCACCGGTCATGAAAAAGCCCATCAGCAGCGGCTCGCCAGGCGCCTCCGCTGGCAGGGGAAGGGTGGTTTCCGTTCCCTGACCATCCACATACTGGTCAATTCGCCCGTCTGAGTCACAGGTGATGTCCTGGATAACCACACGGCGGTTGAACGGACGGTTCAGGCCATTGACCGGCATGACGGGGAAGATCTGATCAATGCCCCAGACATCAGGAAGTGACTGGAACAGTGAGAAGTTCACGAACAGCTTCTCTGCCAGCTTCTCGTTCAGCTCATCGATGATCTCCCGGTGGGCCCGGTTGGCGTTGTCGAGCTGGTCTCGCAACAGACGGCAACAACGGGTGTAAAGCGTTTCGGCCTCGGCACGCTCCCGAAGCGACAGCAATCCGTGCGCGAACTGTGCATGGACGTCGGCCATCGCATGCAGCACATCATGATAGATTTCCGCAAGAGAGCGTGGCGTTTCACTGTCCTCCAGGCTCAGCAGATCGCGCCAAAGGTCCTGCAGTGGCGACGGGGCCTCGGGCGCCGGTTGCTCTGGTGCGCGGTTGTCCGGCACTTCCCGGTCAATGACGTTGGTTACCAGAACCGAATGGTGTGCTGTCAATGCGCGGCCGGATTCACTGATCAGATCGGGATGGGGGATGCCATTACGGTCGCATTCCGACTGGAGTATATGCACCACATTATAAGCGTACTCATGCACGCTGTAGTTCATGGAGCAGCTGCTCCGGGAACGGGTGCCCTCGTAGTCCACACCAAGTCCGCCACCGATATCCACTGTACCAATGGGAGCGCCGATTTTCTGCAATTCGCTGTAGAAGCGAGCGCACTCCCTTAGCCCTGTCTGGATGTCCCGGATGTTGGCGATCTGTGAGCCAAGGTGGAAGTGTAGTAGTTGCAGCGTGTCCAGGGCGTCCGCCTCACGCAGGGTTTCCACCACATCCAGCACCTGGCTGGCAGAGAGTCCGAACTTGGACTTTTCCCCGCCGGTGTTTTGCCAGTTGCCTTTGCCTATGGTCGCCAGGCGTGCCCGAACGCCAATAAGCGGAGAAACCTCCAGCGCTTCAGCTTCTCTGAGGATCAAGGGAAGTTCAGATTTTTTCTCTACAACGATAAACACCCGATGGCCCAGTTTCTGTCCGATGAGGGCAAGACGGATATACTCCCGATCCTTGTAGCCATTGCAGACAATGACTGAACCTGGCTTCCTGGACATTGCCAGCACTGCCATCAGCTCCGGCTTACTGCCAGCCTCCAGACCGATCTGGCCCTTTGACGCCGCGGGTTCCGCAGATAGCAGCTCCTCGATTACCCGCCGCTGCTGGTTGACCTTGATCGGGTACACTGCCGTGTACTGGCCCTGATAGCCCTGCTCGGCACCGACTTTGTTGAATGCGCCACAGAGGGTGTTGACGCGATCGTGCAGTATGTCTGTAAACCGGATAAGTACGGGAAGCTGTACCCCGGCATTCGAGAGCGAACGTGCCAGCTCTGGCAGGTTGATCTGAGCCGGAGTGTGGCCACGATCCGGACGAATCATGACTTCGCCTTTGTGATTAACACCAATATAACCATCGCTCCAGTGGGCGATGTTATAGACCTTGTGGGCAGCGGTGCCGCTGGCTTCGCTCATGCTTGCTATCCTGTCAGGAAACCGGGCCGGCAGGGTAGGTGTTCAGTGGCCGGTGTCTGGCGCCATTGTATGGATTCCTGTTGCCGGCTAAAAGATCCGGCTTTGGAAAATACATGGGCCGGAGTATTGATTAATGCTTTAGCTGCCCTGAAGGCACCCCTACAATACGCCCTTTATAAGCGCTCATGGAGCACAGTGGGAGAGACAGTATGACGGTATTGAACGAAGGCTGGTTCACCGAGGTTTTTCAGGATCAGGGGACGGCATTTTCCCTGCAGGTGAAAAAGAAACTGCATGAGGAGCAGACTGCGTTTCAGAAACTGGAAATCTATGAAACTGAGACCTTTGGCAACCTCATGGTGCTGGATGGCTGTGTAATGCTGACCTCCCGGGACAACTTCCTGTATCACGAAATGATGACTCATCCGGCCTTGTTTACCCACAAAGATCCCCAAAAAGTCGTCATAGTCGGCGGCGGAGATTGCGGCACTCTGAAAGAAGTGCTGAAACACCCCGGCGTCAAGGAAGCCTGGCAGGTGGAGATTGACGAGCGGGTGACCCGGGTGTCGGAAAAATATTTCCCGGAGCTGTGCGAAGCAAACAATGATCCTCGCGCCAATTTCTTTTTCGGCGACGGCATCCAGTGGATGCGCGACATCGAACCCGACAGCGTGGATATCATTATCATTGACAGCACTGATCCGGTCGGCCCGGCCGAAGGCCTGTTTGCGCTGGACTTTTATCGTGACGCCATGCTGGCGTTGCGAGAGGGGGGGATCATCGTCCAGCAGAGTGAATCTCCGCTTCTACACACGAATACCATAATCAAGGATATTCACACTGACATGCATCGGGCCGGTTTTGCCCATGTCCAGACACTGCCCTTTCCACAGCCCGTGTATCCCACCGGCTGGTGGAGCTGCACCATGGCCAGCAAGGAAAATCCGGTGAGGTATTTTCGTGAGGAAGATGTGGAGAACCGCCCGTTTGTGACCCGCTATTACAATGCCGGCATTCACCGCGGTGCGCTGGCCATGCCACAGTTCATGGTCGATGCACTGGAGGACCGGGTGATTCCCGGCGAGGGCTGAGCAATCCGAATTCAAGGCATAAAAAAGGGGCGCTTCGAAGAGCGCCCCTTTTTCGTTTCCGGGTCAGGGCTTACTGCTTGCCGCTGACAAACTCCGGATAGGCTTCCATACCGCACTCGGACAGATCCACACCTTCGTACTCGTCTTCTTCGCTCACCCGCAGGCCCATAACAGCCTTCAGGATGCCCCAGACAATCAGGCTGGCAACGAATACCCAGACGAAAATGGTGATCGCACCGATGATCTGGCCGCTGAAGCTGACGCCACTGTTAGTGACAGGTACCAGCAACAGACCCAGCAGGCCACACACGCCGTGAACAGAGATGGCGCCGACCGGATCGTCGATGCGCAGCTTGTCCATGGTTACGATGCTCAGTACCACCAGGATGCCGCCGAAGGCGCCAAAGATGGTAGAGGTCAGAGCGCTCGGGGTGGAGGGCTCGGCAGTGATAACCACCAGGCCAGCCAGGGCACCGTTCAGCAGCATGGTCAGGTCCGCTTTACCGAACATGATGCGAGCCATGATCAGCGCAGCAATCGCACCGCCGGCCGCTGCCGTGTTGGTGTTGAGGAAGACCATAGCCACGGAGTTGGCGCTGGCGATATCGCCCAGCTTCAGAACCGAACCGCCGTTGAAGCCGAACCAGCCCATCCAGAGGATGAAGGTACCCAGAGTGGCCAGCGGCAGGTTGGCACCCGGGAAGGCGCGGATCTCGCCATTCGGGCCGTACTTGCCTTTACGGGCGCCCAGCAGGATTACACCAGCAAGAGCGGCAGATGCACCGGCCATGTGTACGATGCCGGAGCCGGCGAAGTCACTGAAGCCAAGATCACCCAGGGTGTACATACCAAAGACAGACGCGCCGCCCCAGGTCCATGCACCTTCCATCGGGTAGATAAAGCCAGTCATGACAACCGCGAAGACCAGGAAGGCCCAGAGCTTCATGCGCTCTGCCACGGCGCCAGAGACGATGGACATGGCGGTTGCAACAAAGACAACCTGGAAGAAGAAGTCGGAGGCGCCAGAGTAGATGGAACCGCCCTCGAACCCGCCTTCACGGCCAGCGAAGTCGCCCAGGACAGCGGCAGTATCGACGTCAGCGATACCGGCGAGGAAGATGTTGCCGCCATACATGATGGCGTAACCGCACACCAGGTACATGATGCAAGAGATGGCATAAAGAGCCACGTTCTTAGTCAGTATTTCCGTGGTGTTCTTGGCGCGCACCAGACCGGATTCCAGCATGGCAAAGCCAGCTGCCATCCACATTACTAATGCACCGCACACCAGAAAATAAAAGGTGTCTATTGCGTACTGCAGGTGAAAAAGATTGCTTTCCATTTGAAGCCCTCCGCACGAGGCTTTTCAGGTTATAAATTTTTTTGCGTTGGCTGTTCGAAAATCAGATCTGGATCAGACCGCTTCTTCGCCGGTTTCGCCAGTCCGGATTCGGATGGCCTGAGCCAGTTCAGTCACGAAGATCTTGCCGTCACCAATTTTACCGGTGTTGGCTGCCTTGGTGATGGATTCGATGACCTGGTCAAGCAGGTTGTCGCCGATGGCAACTTCCACTTTGACCTTGGGCAGAAAATCCACCACGTATTCTGCGCCACGGTAGAGTTCTGTGTGGCCTTTCTGCCGACCGAAGCCTTTGACTTCGGTGACGGTTACGCCTTGCACGCCAATCTCGGATAGTGCCTCGCGGACATCATCCAATTTGAAAGGCTTGATGATCGCTGTCACAAGTTTCATTGCTTTCTCCTTGGTAAAGCCGTCCCAACAGTGAGGGCCCGTCGGCCAGTTGTTGAGGTCGGGATGCTGCCACCTCGCACACCAATTGTGCGGATTGCGTACGAGGACTTTAGCATCGGGTGTGCCAACGCAAAAAAAAACATTTTAAAACAGTTGGTTAGGAGCTTGCTGTTCCAGATTGGAGCAAAAGTGTGCACCAAACATGGGCATTGCGCTCTTTCGTGAGCCAATTTGGCGCAGCTCATCAGCGGAGCTCGTCATCCATTATACTGTCGAACCGGTACAGTATGGCAGGGCCGGCGGTGTGATACACTCCCGCAAATCGGTTGCCGGGGCCGCCTTTGGTCGAAACCGGTCATTTTTTGAACCAGAGAGGTGATGTGTGAAAGGTCCTCAGGATATTTTCGCCCAGTTACAGGGCCAGTTTGGCCAGTTCGTTCCCGATATGGCACGCGCCGCCAGGGAAGATTTTGAGACCCAGGCCCGTGCCACGGTGATGGCCGTGTTGTCCCGACTTGAACTGGTGACCCGGGAAGAGTTTGATGCCCAGCAGGCGGTACTGATGAAAACCCGTGAAAAGGTGGAAGTGCTGGAGCAACGGGTCGCTGACCTGGAGCAGAGACTGCGGGACAAATAGGCCGGCAGTCTGATCTGAGAAGAGGGCGGCAGGAAGCCGCTCCCTGTTGAACTGAAAAATGTGTTTATAACCATGGAAGGTTGTCATGCTTGCCATCGTCCATTCCCGCGCCAGCATCGGCGTGTCTGCCCCGCCGGTAACGGTTGAAGTGCACCTCTCCGGCGGTTTGCCTGCTCTTTCCATCGTCGGCTTGCCGGAAACCGGCGTCCGTGAAAGTAAAGAGCGGGTTCGTAGCGCCCTGCTTAATGCCGGTTTCGAATTCCCGGCCCGCCGAATTACCATCAATCTTGCGCCTGCTGACCTCCCCAAGGAGGGCGGACGGTTTGATCTGCCCATTGCCCTTGGCATTCTGGCGGCCTCAGGTCAGATTCCTGTTGACCGGCTGGGCCAGTGGGAATTTGTTGGAGAGTTATCGCTCGACGGCGCGCTCAGGCCCTTGAAAGGTGTTTTGCCGGCCGTTTTGGCTGCACGCAGGGATGGTCGGGCCCTGCTGGTTCCCCAGGCCAATGCCGGCGAAGCCGCACTGGCCAGTCACGACGATGTGCTTGCCTCAGCGCACCTGCTTGCAGTGTGTGAGCATCTTTGTGAGCGCGCCAGACTGGTGCCCTTGGCCAGGACATTGCTGGCACAGGAGTCTGGCCAGGATGAAAAGGTGCCTGACCTGTCCGATGTGCGTGGTCAAAGCGTGCCGCGAAGGGCCCTGGAGGTTGCCGCCGCGGGCAACCACAACCTTCTGTTCTTCGGTCCGCCAGGGACGGGCAAGAGCATGTTGGCCAGCCGTTTGCCCGGCATTCTGCCAGGCCTGAGTGACGAGGACGCGATGGAAGTCGCCAGTGTCCATTCTGTTGCAGGAATGCCTGAGGGGCACTGTGCCTGGCGCAGGCCGCCATTCAGGGCGCCGCATCATACGGCCTCGGCAGTTGCTATGGTGGGCGGGGGCAGCAGCCCGCGGCCCGGTGAAATCTCTCTTGCGCATCGTGGTGTTCTGTTTCTTGATGAGCTGCCTGAGTTCGAGCGCCGGGTACTTGAAGTGCTTCGCGAACCCATGGAAACCGGGGAAATCGTCATAAGCCGCGCTGCACGCCAGGTCAGCTTCCCTGCCCGGTTTCAGGTGGTGGGCGCAATGAATCCCTGCCCTTGTGGCTACAGCGGGCATCCAGCCATCGAGTGCCAGTGCACGCCCCAGCAGGTGTTGCGTTACCGCTCAAAGATTTCCGGGCCATTACTGGACCGGTTCGATCTGCATGTGGAAGTTCCTGTCCAGAGTGGCGAGGTGCTGATGCAGCAGGGCGGTGATGGTGAGTCCAGCGTTGACGTTCGGGAGCGGGTGGCCCGGGCAAGGGCCCGGCAGGCTGCCCGTCATGGGTTGAATTCGTCTCTGTCTGGTCGCGAATTGCACCGGGTTTGTCCCCTGGATATCCACGGAGAACGTCTGTTAACCGGCGCCATGGAGAAGCTCGGGTTGTCAGCGAGGGCCTTGCACCGGATATTGCGAGTGGCCCGAACCCTGGCCGACCTTGATGGCAGTGAAATACCAGCGCAGAAACATCTGGTAGAGGCGTTGGGTTATCGACAGCTGGACCGTCAGCAGGGACGAAACACTCTGGTGTCCTCCTGATTCCGTCGACTCTGGTAAACTGTCGGGTAAATTCCTTTTATTCAGAACCCGCAGCCAGCGGTTGAGGATTTCAGATGACCGATCAGACAGAACCGCAAGATCCGAAAGACACCTCCGCGGACTCCCCGGTAACAACACGTCGGGGGGTGCGCAGTTTTGTCCTTCGCCAGGGTCGTATGACTGAAGGCCAGAAAAAGGCCTTCGAGCGTAGCTGGCCGAAATATGGTCTGACTCGTGAACATGGCATGATCGATCCTCGTGAAGTGTTTGGGCGTGATGCCATGCTTAATCTGGAGATTGGCTTCGGAATGGGTAAGTCCCTGGCAGACATGGCCGAGGCCGCCCCGGAACAGGATTTTATTGGCGTTGAAGTGCACCTTCCGGGTGTTGGAGCCCTGCTCAAGGAGGTTGAGGACCGCGGTCTGGAAAATGTGCGGGTGTATAACATTGATGCCAATGACGTGATTGATCTGTGCTTGCCGGATGCTTGCCTGGACCGGGTGATGGTGTTTTTCCCGGACCCCTGGCACAAGAAGAGGCATCACAAGCGTCGCCTTGTGCAGCCGGAATTCGTTCAGCGCATCCGCCACAAGTTACGGGTCGGTGGTGTATTGCACTTGGCCACGGACTGGGAAAACTACGCCGAACACATGATGGACGTGATGGCGCAATCCGAGGGTTTTGCCAACAGTCAGGGCCCGGGCGAGTTCTCCCCGCGACCGGATGACCGACCCATCACCAAGTTTGAAAAACGCGGAGAGCGTCTCGGGCATGGGGTGTGGGATCTGCTCTTCTATCGCACGAATTGATACGTTGGGGGCACTGTCAGCTGTGGATCAATGGGTGGCGGCGGGCTGCCCGGATAATAACAAGGCCGGCCACCCCAAGGGTCAGCCCGGTAAACTTTATCAGCGCGCAGATGGTGGCGGACAGGCTTACGAAGTCTGTGGGTGGGTTAAAGTTATTCAGAAGCAGTATGTTCTCGGAGGCATCGCTTAGCCCGGCTGCCAAAAACAGTGCCCGGATCCAGCGCGCGACCATGCGCTCCCGGACGCCCGGGCGATCTCGCATCAGGTGCCGCGTCAGGTGGATCAGTGCCACTAAATAGGCGGGAATAAAAAGAAAGTCGAGCCACAGCGAAACCTTCGCCCAGGCCACACCTTCTGTGCGCCAGCTGCGAAGAATGGCATGTGCCTGTTCCGCAGTGCCGGCCATCTGGAAGCTGACGATTCCCTGGGGAGCGGACCCTGTCTCCAATGGCTGGTTCACCATTAGCAGCACGAGGAGCAGCGCTGAGGCTATCAGAAGGCTGACCTTCAGGCCTTGAGGCAGGATTGCCGATCCGCTAGCTGTGTCCATTACAAAAAACGCTCCAACAGGCTGTTCAGGTATCGCTGACCGAGCTCGGTGGCCTGGATTCGCCCCCTTTCCAGCAGCTTTTCCTCACGCAACTGTTCAAGTTTTACCGCAACTGACGACATGGGTAAACCCGTATGTTCAAAAAATAACCTTTCGTCTACTCCTTCAGAAAGCCGCAAGGCGTTCATCATGAATTCCAGCGACAAGTCGCTTGACTCTATGGTTTCTGAGCCCGCGGTCCGGCTGCCTATGCGTTTCAGATAGGCGTCGGGTTGCCGGGTTTTCCAGTAACGCCTGATGCTGCCATCGGCGAGGCTTATCTTGCCGTGGGCTCCGGCACCCAACGCCAGGTAATCCCCGAACATCCAGTAGTTCATGTTGTGGAGTGAAGCCATGCCCGGCAGGCTCCAGGCCGACACCTCGTAATCCCGGTAACCGTGTCGTCGAAGAAGCTCGGAACCCTGGCGGTAAATTTCCCAGAGCCGGTCATCGTCCGGCAGGGTGGGCGGTCGACTGTAGAATTCGGTATTTGGTTCAAGTGTCAACTGATACCAGGACAGATGAGGTGGGTTATAGCTGAGTAGGGTCTCAAGATCTTCGATCGCATTTTCCGGGGTCTGATCGGGCAGTCCGTGCATCAGATCCACGTTGAAATTATCAAAACCGGCCTCGCGGGCCGCCTTGATGGCCCGGTGGGCCGCACCGCTATCGTGGATACGTCCCAGGGTTTTGAGATGCGCCGGATTGAAGCTCTGGACGCCGATCGATAGGCGGTTGATCCCGGCCAGCCGAAACGCCTCAAATCGCCCCTGTTCCAGCGTGCCCGGATTAGCTTCCAGTGTGATTTCTGCTTCCTTCGCCAGATTCAGCCGGCTGCGCAGTTCCCGGAAAAGATTCTGATAAAACCCACCGCTCATCAGTGAGGGAGTGCCGCCGCCTATAAAGACTGTCTGGATCTCACGGTCTCTGGCAAAGGTGAGATCCTGGTCCAGATCTTCGAGTATCGATTTCAGGTATTCGGCTTCGGGGATAGTTCGTTGGGCAACGTGGGAATTGAAGTCACAGTACGGGCACTTGCGCACGCACCAGGGTACATGGATGTAGAGGCTGAGGGGCGGTAGGACCGCCCCCATTGACGAGGCGGTCATGGAACTAGATCACCGCCCTGAGTTGCTCGACCAGTTTGGCCAGGGCACGACCGCGATGGCTGATGCGGCTCTTTTCGGGGCGAGAGAGCTCGGCGGCGCTGCAGCCGTGTTCGGGGACAAGAAAAATCGGGTCGTAGCCGAAACCGCTTTCGCCCTGTGGCACCCGCAAAATGGAACCGGGCCAGCGCCCGTGACAGACGATGGGTGTTGGGTCTTTCGCATGGAGAAGGTAAACCAGCACGCAGTGGAATTGAGCGTTGCGCTCATCGTCGGGGACATTTTGCATCGCCTCAAGCAACGCCGTCACATTGTCCTGGTCAGTCGCCTTGTCTCCGGCATAGCGGGCCGAGCGGACGCCAGGCAGGCCACCGAGGCAATCAACTGTGAGGCCACTGTCGTCAGCCAGTGCAGGCAAACCGGTTTCGCGAGCAGCGTGGCGGGCCTTCAGAATGGCATTTTCGACAAAGGTGATTGCCGGTTCGTCGGCTTCTCCCACGCCTAACTCGCCCTGGGCAAATGGTACCATGCCTAGTGGCGCGAGTAATTCGGTCAGTTCGGCAATCTTACCCGGATTGTTGCTGGCGATAACAAGCTTGTCGGTCATGAGGCTCAGTCGCTGAACAGGGTGTGAGCGAATCTGACCGGCAAATCCTGCTGGTAGCCGGCGGCTCGTGCGGTAATGTTGAATGTCATGAGTTCTCCTGAGGAATACTGGTACTGAGCAATAAAGTACACGGCATCACCTTCCTGGATGCGCCGGAATGCCAAAAACCTGACCTGTTGGATATCGTTGGTCACCTTCCCTTCAACCTGACCGCTGACAGGAGACAAACTCCCGTCTTCGTTCTCTTTCATGATTGAAATGTTGATGATGCCAATACCCTGGCTGCGCTGAAGGTCATTCTCTCTGGCAACTTCGGGTGCCAGGAACGTACTTGGGAGTATACTCCAATGCACTTGATAGTCCCCGAAGTCCTTGTTTCCGGCTGCTTGGGCCTGGGTCGCGTATGCCACAAACAACAGGGTTGCCAGGGCGATGTGGCTGAACATCTGGAACTTTCTGGTCATCATTGCTCGTTCTCCCGTGTAATGCGGTAAATGGCAATCTCCCCTAACAGGTTAGGCCACAAACGAGCCAGCCAGCTATTCTGATGCTGACCGTCCACGACCCGGCGGCTCTTGATGCGAATGCCTTTCTGTCGACACAGTGCTTCAAAATCCTTGAAGGTACAGAGCCGGATGTTAGGGGTGTTATACCACTTATACGGCAGTGCTTCGGATTCGGGCATACGCCCGCTTAAAGTCAGGCCCCAGCGCAGCCGCCAGTGGGCAAAGTTCGGGAAGGTGACAATCCCCTCCCGGCCTGCACGCAGCATTTCATCCAGAACCCTGTCCGGTCGGCGCACAGCCTGTAGGGCCTGGGTCATCAGCACTACGTCGAAGCTGCCATCATCAAAGTTACCGAGACCCTGGGTATCCAGGTTTTGTTCAATGACGGCCACGCCCCGTCCCATGCAAGTGGTGATATGTTCCGGGTTGATCTCAAGACCGAAGCCGCTGACGCCCCGTTCCCGTTGAAGGTAGTCGAGTAGCGTGCCGTCACCGCAACCCAGGTCAAGGATGTGATGCCCGGGCTTGATCCACTGTTGAATGATTTCGAGATCCGGTCTCATGCCCCCACCTCCCTTGCAACACGAGCCATATAGGCTTGGAAGATGTCCGTGTACCTGGGGGTCGGAATAAGGAACGCGTCATGGCCCCATGGCGCATCAATTTCGGCATAACTGACCTTTTTCCTGGCGGCAATCATGGCGTTTACCATTTCTTCCGACCGTGCGGGCGTAAAGCGCCAGTCGGTGCTGAAGGAGAGCACCAGGAAATTACAGCTGGCAGGCGCCAGGGCTCGTGAAAGGTCTCCATCGAATTCATAGGCAGGGTCAAAATAGTCCAGTGCCCGGGTCATCAACAGGTAGGTGTTGGCGTCGAAGGATTCGGAGAAGCGCTCGCCCTGATAGCGCAGGTAGCTCTCGACCTGGAACTCGGCACCGTATCCGAACTTGTAGGCCTGATCGCGTAATTCGCGACCAAACTTCTCGCCCATGGACGCGTCGGACAGATAGGTGATGTGTCCAACCATCCTCGCCAGCATCAGGCCCCTGCGGGGCAGGGTGTCGAAATCGTAGTAACGACCCTCGTGAAACTCCTGGTCTGAGGTGATCGCCTGCCGCGCCACTTCGTTGAAGGCAATGTTCTGGGCGGTGAGGCGGGGAGTGGATGCAATCGCTACGGCATGGCGAAGGCGCTCCGGATAGTCGAGGCTCCACTGCAGGGCCTGCATCCCTCCCAGGGAGCCGCCGACCACTGCGGCCCAGCAGTCAATGCCCAGCCGATCCGCGAGCAGGGCCTGGCTTTTGACCCAGTCACTGACGGTAATCACCGGGAAGTCAGGGCCGTAGGGTTTTCCGGTCGCGGGGTTGATGCTGCCAGGGCCGGTGCTGCCATGGCATCCGCCCAGGTTATTAAGGCTGACTACGAAAAACCGGTTGGTGTCTATCGGTTTGCCCGGACCAATACAACTGTCCCACCAGCCCGGTTTACGCTCATCGACAGAATGGAAGCCGGCTGCATGGTGGTGCCCGCTCAGCGCATGGCAGATGAGTACCGCATTGCTCGCATCTGCGTTCAGTTCGCCGTAAGTTTCGACCACCAGGTCGTAGCTTTCCAGCGTCTGGCCGCAGGCCAAGTCTATGGGGTTCTCGAAATGATAGGTCTGCGGGGAAACAATCCCGACAGAATCCGCGGGCAGGGAATCGGGCATTGGCGCGACAGGTTCCTGGTTCGATCCATAAGTGTCTGTAATAGCAACGACAGAGCCATTGCCAGCCAAGCAGTTTAAAGCCGGGCCGGCATGGCTGCAACTGCCTGTGCGCAGAGGATGCCCGCGGCTCAGAAAGCCCCGGAAATGTTGACCACTTTTTGCTGGATCAGGGTAGGTGCCGGCTTTCGGATCTGGCGCTGCATGGCGTCAGCCAGCTCCAACTGCCGCCGAAGGTCCGAAATGGTGTGGTTGAGCCGCTCCCGTTCGGCCTTGCTGTCACGATCGTTGCGAACCATATCCCGCAGACGGCGGATCTGATGTTCCAGCAGCTGCTTCTGTTCCATGGAGTACTGCATGATTGGCAGGAGTGCTTCCTGGGGCCAGCGGTCAACGTCTTTTCGAACACGCGCATGGAGAGTGCGGGCTTCCTCTACCATGACATTGAAAAACCGGCGTACCAGCAGGGACTGTTCGGTCAGAAGATTCTTCGGGCTGATGCGGAAGCGTTTGGCTTTCTTGCGCAGCTCACGGATCGCAATGACGTGCCGGCCGGCGCGAAGCGGGATGGGTTCCAGGTGCCGGGCGCGGGTATCGTCGTTGTAACGACGATAGATGGCCCCCACCATTTTTTCGGCCAGACGTCCCTCGCTGAGCAGATTCGTCAGATCGCTTTCCAGCAACTCGAAGAACTGGTCCATTGCCCGGTTCATGCCGGCGGTGGTCCAGCTTTTTGACATGGAGTTGCGAGTATTGTCCGCATGGGCCTCAAAGCGTTCCGCACTCACCAGTTTTCTCAGCATATCGCCCTGGGAATCCATCAGGCGGCGGCTGGAACGCAGTGTGATCAGTTTTTTGTAATAGAAATCGTAATCTTTCTGGGCGCGATCGGCGAGACGGGCAAGGGCGGCCTTGTCCATGGTAATGCCGGAGCAGGCTTGCAGTTCCTCTTCAAGGGAACCCAGCCGTGTCTGCATGGCCGCCTGGCTATTTTGCAGCATGCCCAGCAGGTCATTGATCAGGCTCTGGGTGATCAGCTGTTCCTTATGCGTCAGGATACGCTGAATAATCAGCTGCTCCAGTTGGCCGATGTTGGAGCGCTCAAAGAGCTCTGCATCGTGCCGAACACGGCTCACCAACCCCTGCTTGGCAGAGAGCGGAATGACATCATGCTGGCGGATGCCCAGGTGGTCCGCGGTGTAGCCGCGCACCCGCTCGATGGCGTCCCGGGTGTGTTTTTCACCCTGCAAGTCGTCCCAGAGAACGTCTATCTTGTTAAGCACGGCAAAACGACCGGCGCGGTGGTCGGCGTGCTCAGTATCAATGTGCTCCCTCCAGATCGTCATGTCGCTGGCGGTCACACCGGTATCCGCGCTCAGCACGAAGATGATCGCGTGGGCCCGAGGCAGCATACTGATTGTTAGTTCCGGCTCTGACCCAAGCGCATTAAGCCCTGGGGTATCGAGAATCCGAAGCCCGCGTTCGAACAGAGGATGGCGGATGCTGATCTGGGCGTTGCGCCAGGCAGGTACCAGCACATTGCCGGGATTGTTCCGGTCGTGCTCAAGCATATCTTCTTCAAAACCCAGCTTCCGGGCCTCTTCTGGCGGTACACTCTTGACCCTTGCCACCTCCGCCAGGACTTCTCGCATGATCTCCGGGTCACGCTCATCCAGTGGGTGTTTTACCCATCGTTCAGGCTGCTTGCGCAGTTGCTGGAGTGACATTTCGCCGGTACGGGTCTCGATCGGGAGGAGTAACAGGTAGTTTTCGTTGGCGCTTCGATCGAAGAAAAGCTCGGTA
Organism: Marinobacter salinus; assembly: GCF_001854125.1. NCBI lineage: Bacteria > Pseudomonadati > Pseudomonadota > Gammaproteobacteria > Pseudomonadales > Marinobacteraceae > Marinobacter > Marinobacter salinus. The sequence continues at coordinate 2,778,486 of NZ_CP017715.1, read as the reverse complement.
GGGCACATCGTCGTGCGCCCCGCCTGGGAGGGCAGCATGCGCTGGCCGTAGTCGGAAAAGAACAGGGCGTTGATCAGCTCGGTCTTGCCACGGGAATATTCACCGACGAACGCGATGGTCAACTCGTCTTCGATCAACAGCTCAAGGCCGTGACGAATCCGGTTACGGACGTCCTCTGAAAACAGGTTGTTATCCTGAAGCCATAACCGATATCGACCAATCTGCCGGATCAGCTCTTTTTTCCAGTCGTGATAAGCCTCAACCTGCTGCGACAGAGTTCCCTGTTGGCTCATTGGATTTTTCCTTCTGCGCGACTTCCGGGTATCCCGGGCAAACAACAGATAATGAGGTGCTCTCGGGCGTCGGATTAATTACCGGTAATAGTATCTTGTTCTTTGAATCTTTGGGGTGGGATAGAGCCGCTAGTGTCGTGGAAAATGTCAGAGAGTTCAATAAAAAAGCCGCAAAATCATAGAGATGACCTTGCGGCTCGGGTTTTTTGGTTTTCGTGGCAAACTGTTACAAAATGTATAGTTGGGACGCGGTTTACATTCCCAGGCCGATTGAGCCCAGTCCCGCTGCCAGTTTCATATGTTCAATCACGACGGAAATCACGTTCAGGATCAGGAACACGATGATCGGAGACAGGTCCAGGCCGCCCATGGATGGCATGATATTGCGTACGGGGCGCATCACCGGCTCGGTGATCTGCGCCACCAGCTGAATAGCCGGATGGCTGCTGCCCGGGGCGATCCAGCTCACCACAACCACGGCAATGACTGACCAGAAGTATATCTTGACGATCAGGTCCAGCACGTTGAGTACGGCCCAGACCAGCAGGGTGATGGGGTTAATGGCCGGAATGCCGCCGTTAAGGGCCACCAGTATCAGGAAAAAGGTTAGGGCCTGAATGATCACGGCCAAGACCAGCGCTGCTCCGTCAATCCCTCCCCAGCCGGGGATGAAGCGACGCAGCGGGCGCAGTAAAGGGTTGGTTGCCTTTACAGCAAACTGTGAAATCGGGTTGTAAAAATCCGCCCGGGCAAGCTGCAGTAAAAAGCGCAGCAATACAATGGTCAGGTAAAACGTGGATGCGATCAGCAGGATCGTTATCAGGATGTCTGCCAGCATGAAGCCCTGTCTCCGTTATCGGTTACTGTTTGCCTGCAAGTTCTTTGGCCATTTCTTCCGAGCGTTTAAACGCCGCGTTATAGGCTTTGTGCACCAGATCTCTCATGCCGCCTTCTTCAAAGGTGTTGATTGCCTGCTCGGTGGTGCCCCCGGGAGACATGACGTTGCGTTTCAGTTGGCCGGGATCCTGCTCGCTACGGGCGGCCATTTCCGCCGCCCCTGCCATGGTCTGGATGGCCAGCTCCCGCGCGGTGTGCGGGGCAACGCCCGCATCGGTAGCAGCCGCTTCCAGGGCTTCCAGCATCAGGAAAAAATAGGCCGGGCCGCTTCCGGACAGGGCAGTGACGCCGTGCAACAGGTTTTCATCGTCAACCCAGAGCGCAGAGCCAATGCTCTCGAAAACAGACTCGACCATGCCTTTCTGGTCGTCTTTGACCTCGGCGTTGGCGAACAGTCCGGCGGCTCCCTTGCCCACCAGAGACGGGGTGTTGGGCATGACGCGAACCAGTGGCAAGCCGCCTCCCAGCCACTCATCCAGAGTCTCCGCGGTCAGGCCAGCGGCGATGGACACCATGAGAGGACGCGTGTTCTGAACGACCGGAGCTATGTCGCGACAAACATCCGCCATAACCTGGGGTTTGACGGCCAGGATCACCATGTCAGCCTGCTGGGCGCAATAGCGGTTGTCGGTCGTAACGCTCACGCCAAACTTTTTTCGGATTGACTGGAGGTGGCCGTCGTCCGGGGCACTGACCCAGATATCATTGGCCTTGTAGCCGCTGTCCAGCATACCGCCAATGATGGCTGTGGCCATATTGCCGGCGCCAATAAATGAAATGGTTGGTGATTTGCTCAAGATTGACTCCAACGGTTGATCGGTTAAACGTCCGGCCCTGATCATAGCAGGAACCGGCGGTTTCAGCTCTTCGGTGGGCGAGCACCGAATACGGCTGACCCGACCCGGACCCAGGTTGCGCCCTCTGCAATGGCCAATTCCAGATCGCTGGACATCCCCATTGAAAGGGTGTCCAGGGGGCCTGCGCCCGGCCGACTGGCCTTCAGGTCTGTCAGCGCATCAGCCAGTTTGCGAAAGCTCAGTCGCAAACTGGCCTCCGGTTGGTCCGGATCAGGGATTGCCATCAGGCCCCGCAGCGAGAGATTCGGAAGTGGCCCTATATCCCCGACCAGCTGGGGAAGCTGATCGAGCAGGCAGCCGGATTTACTCTCTTCCCCATTGATGTTGACCTGCAGGCAGATATTCAATGGTGGAAGGGCGGGGTCGCGCTGCTCGCTGAGCCGGCGTGCAATCTTGAGCCGGTCCACGCTGTGTACCCAGGAAAAGGATGAGGCAATCTGGCGGGTCTTGTTGGACTGGATAGGGCCAATGAAGTGCCACTCGATTTCCGGTACATCACGGAGAGCATCAATTTTGTCGAGAGCCTCCTGCAGGTAGTTTTCGCCAAACGCGGACTGCCCCGCTGCAACCGCTTCGTGAAGTTCTTCGGCCGAGCGGGTTTTGCTGACAGCGAGCAGGTGCACGGAACCGGGCGCGCGCCCCGCCTGCAATGTTGCTTTTTGTATGCGTCGGGTTACGCTCCCGATGTTGTCTGCTATGCTGCTCATAGTGTGAAATCGCCATGTCCGGTCTGTCACATATACGGTGACACGGTACCCGCAGGTCACTGAAATGCCAAGTGAACCGCGTCGGAGTCCTACCGGACAGATGCTTCCGGGATAAAAAGAAAACGCCTTCCGAGGATTCCTATGGATATTACTGAACTGCTTGCCTTCTCGGCCAAACAGGGTGCGTCCGACTTGCACCTGTCCGCTGGCCTGCCCCCGATGATTCGTGTTGACGGCGATGTGCGCCGGATCAATCTGCCGCCGATGGAGCATAAAGAAGTCCACGGGCTGATTTACGACATCATGAACGACAAGCAGAGAAAGGACTACGAGGAATTCCTGGAAACCGACTTCTCCTTTGAAGTTCCGGGTGTGGCCCGTTTCCGTGTTAACGCCTTTAACCAGAACCGGGGCGCCGGTGCGGTGTTCCGGACCATCCCGTCGAAGGTCCTGACCATGGAAGACCTGGGCATGGGTCAGACGTTCAAGGATATTTCCTCGGTACCCCGTGGCCTGGTGCTTGTTACAGGGCCTACCGGTTCAGGTAAGTCCACCACGCTGGCGGCGATGATGGACTACATCAACGACACCCGTTACGAGCATGTCCTCACCATTGAGGACCCGATCGAATTCGTGCATGAGTCCAAGAAGTGTCTGGTGAACCAGCGGGAAGTACACCGGGACACTCTTGGCTTTAACGAAGCATTGCGCTCCGCTTTGCGGGAAGACCCGGACATTATCCTGGTGGGTGAGCTTCGTGACCTTGAAACCATTCGCCTGGCGCTGACGGCGGCTGAAACCGGCCACCTGGTGTTCGGTACCCTGCACACCACCTCTGCCGCCAAGACCATTGACCGGGTTGTCGATGTTTTCCCGGCGGAAGAGAAATCCATGGTGCGATCGATGCTGTCCGAGTCCCTGCAGGCGGTTGTCTCGCAGACCCTGATGAAGAAGATGGGCGGTGGCCGGATTGCCGCCCACGAAATCATGATCGGTACCTCAGCGATCCGCAACCTGATTCGCGAAGACAAGATTGCCCAGATGTATTCCTCGATCCAGACCGGCGGGTCCCTTGGAATGCAGACGCTGGACCAATGTCTGGAGCGCCTGTTGCAGAAGGGGCTTATCTCCCGCGAGGCAGCTCGGGCCAAAGCGAAGATGCCGGACAACTTCTGATTGGACGCTAACAGGAAACACGAGAACAGGTGCTTACATGGAATTTGAAAAACTGCTTCGTCTAATGGTTGAGAAAGGTGGGTCCGATCTGTTCATTACCGCCGGGGTTCCCCCCAGCATGAAAGTGAATGGCAAGGTGCTCCCGGTTACCAAAAATGCCCTGACTCCAGAGCAGACTCGCGAGTTTGTTTACGGCTCCATGAATGACAAACAGCGGGCCGAGTTTGAGGAAACCCACGAATGCAACTTTGCGATCAGTGCCCGCGGCATTGGTCGTTTCCGTGTGAGTGCCTTTTTCCAGCGCAACCTCTGTGGCATGGTTTTGCGCCGTATCGAAGTGAAGATTCCCCAGATAGACGACCTGTCGTTGCCAGAAGTCATCAAGGACCTGGCCATGACCAAGCGTGGACTTATCATGTTCGTCGGGGCGACCGGTACGGGCAAGTCTACCTCGCTGGCGGCAATGCTCGGGCACCGGAATCGCAACAGTCGCGGTCACATCATCTCCATCGAAGACCCCATCGAATTCGTGCATCAGCACCAGGGGTGTATTGTGACCCAGCGGGAAGTGGGTATTGATACCGAAAACTTCGAAGTTGCCCTCAAAAATACGCTGCGGCAGGCGCCGGACGTTATTCTGATCGGCGAGGTTCGGACCCGCCAGACCATGGAATATTCCGTGCAGTTTGCGGAAACGGGGCACCTGTGCCTGGCAACCCTGCACGCCAACAATGCGAACCAGGCGCTGGACCGGATCATCCAGTTTTTCCCGCCTGAGCAGCATAACCAGATCTGGATGGACCTCTCCCTCAACCTCAAGGCGATTGTTGCGCAACAGCTTGTGCCAACGCCTGATGGCAAGGGACGCAAGGCGGTCATTGAAGTCCTGATCAATACGCCCCTGGTGGCAGACATGATTCGTAAGGGCGAGGTGCACAAGCTCAAAGAGCTGATGTCCAAATCCAACGAATCCGGCATGCAGACCTTCGATCAGGCGCTCTACCGGCTGTATGCGGAAGGCTCTATCACCTATGAGGACGCACTCGCCCATGCCGATTCTGCCAATGACCTGCGCCTGATGATCAAGTTGGGTGCTGACGCCCAGGGCGCGGACAAACTGTCCTCGTCGGTCGACAGGTTATCGATACAGGAGGATTAGACTAAAGTCGTAAAATGTTAGGTTCGTGAACCAGTAGGATTGGCATTTGAGGCTATCCGCCTGACGGCACTGGCTGACATTGGGTGCGCGGTGGAATGACATGCGAAGCGGCTGGACCGTGGATGCCGCTATCGGCACCCTGATCTTTGCCGATGATGCCAGGGTCAATGAGCGTGAATACGCGCACGAAGATCCCACGCAGCCGGTGTCCGGTGCCAACTACCAGGGCACCTACGAGCTGAGTGCCTGGAGCGCTTCGGTCCAGGGAAGCAAATCGTTTTAAGCTGTCGGTAACTTGCTGGTCAACCGATCACCTGGCCACGATAGATGACTTTTTTCTTCCGTGGCGGGTCAATCTCTCCGCCGTCAGGGTCGTGTGCTGATGCCGTTGGCGCGTCGGCAATTACCTGGCCCCGGTAATTTCTCTTCATGCCATCGTCTTCTTCATCGGATTCGATGTTCAGTTGCGGAACCTGTTCTTTAAGGGTTTCCCAGGTACGAATCAGGTGGCTGGAGCGGGTCTTTCGGGCGTAATCAGCCAGCTGCTGTTCCAGATGCTCTTCCGTTAGGTGCAGTTTGACGCCGAATTCGGTGTGAATCAGGCGGCGGCACTGGTGAACCAGTTTCAGCACGCTGGGGTCCAGCAGCCAGCTACGTTCAGATGCCAGAGAAGTCATGGTTTGAGCCTCAGGAAAGTGTGTCAAAACGTGGCGTTGCCCGGGAGGAAGTGTCCGGTAATTGCAGGGCGCCGACACTTGGTAAAAAGCGAATATCGTGCCGTAAAGACGCAGTGTGCGGCAGGGGGCGTCTGCTGCGGCCTGGCTTGAAAAACAGGGCTGGAGCGGCAGGCTCAGCTCTTGAGTCGCTGCCGCATATCGGTGCAATTTGAGATCCCGTGCCCTGTTTTGGTTTGGATTAGTGCGCTTCGTCCCAGTTGTCTCCGGCCCCGGCCTCCACCAGCAGGGGGACATCCAGTTCGGCTGCTGCGGACATGCGGCTCTCCAGCCCGGACCGGATCTTCTCCAGAGCCGACTCCTTTACCTCCAGAATCAGTTCGTCGTGAACCTGCATAGTCATGCGGGCTTCGTCACCATGCTCTCTCAGGAGCCAGTCTTCCACCTCGATCATCGCCCGCTTGATGATATCCGCGGCAGTGCCTTGCATGGGAGCATTGATTGCGGTCCGTTCCGCGGCCTGCTGCATTTGCTTGTTGCGGGCATTTATCTCGGGCAGGTAGAGGCGACGTCCGAACAGGGTTTCTACAAAACCATCGTCATGCGCCTGCTTGCGGATGTTGTCCATATATTTCAGCACCCCGGGGTAGCGCTCGAAGTAGCGATCAATGTATTGCTGGGCCACTTTTCGCGACACGTCCAGCTGCCTGGACAGGCCAAAGGCAGACATGCCATAGATCAGGCCAAAGTTAATGGCCTTGGCACTGCGCCGCTGATCACCTGAGACTCCGTCTACGGACACCCCGAAGACTTCCGCAGCGGTTGCCTTGTGGATATCTTCGCCTTTCTCGAAGGCTGTCAGAAGGCCCTTGTCGCCGGACAGGTGCGCCATAATACGTAGCTCGATCTGCGAGTAGTCTGCGGCCACAAGCTTGTAGCCCTCCGGCGCGATAAAGGCCTGGCGGATGCGCCGACCCTCCTCACTGCGGATCGGGATATTCTGCAAGTTGGGCTCTGACGAAGAGAGCCTGCCTGTGGCGGTGACCGCCTGATGATAGGAAGTATGCACCCGGCCAGTGCGATGGTTGATCAGCTCCGGCAGAGTGTCGGTATAAGTGGACTTGAGTTTGCTCAGGCTCCGGTGTTCCAGGATCAGGCGAGGCAGTTCATGGTCGTGCGCCAGCTCCTGCAGTACTGGTTCGGCAGTGGACGGCGCGCCCTTTGGGGTCTTTTTGATCACCGGCAGGCCCATCTTGTCATAGAAGATAGCTTGCAGCTGTTTGGGGGAGCCCAGGTTGAAGGTTTCACCTGCAACTTCGTGGGCCTCCTGCTCCAGCTCGGCCATCCGCTCCGCGAGTTCCTGGCTGTGTTTTCTGAGAACGCTCGCGTTGATCAGGGTGCCCCTCTGTTCCATCCGCGAGAGAACCGGAACCAGTGGCAGATCAATCGTTTCATAGACGGAAGCCAGCTTGCCGGTGTCGGCAAGCATAGGCCGGAGGGCGTGGTGGAGCCTCAAGGTGATGTCGGCATCTTCGGCGGCATAGGGGCCTGCTTTTTCGAGCTCGATCTGGTTGAAGCTCAGTTGCTTGGCCCCTTTGCCGGCAATGGACTCGAAGGTGATGGTTTTCTCTCCCAGGTACTGCATCGCAAGACTGTCCATGTCATGACGGGTCGCCACTGAGTTCAGGACATAGGACTCCAGCATGGTGTCTTCAGCGATGCCTTCCAGGTTGATATCATGATTGGCCAGTACATTCTTGTCGTACTTCAGATTCTGGCCCAGCTTGGCCAGTTTCGGGTCTTCCAGCAGTGGTTTGAGCTGTTTCAGTACGGTGTCACGATCAAGTTGTTCGGGAGCCCCCATGTAGTCGTGTCCAAGAGGGACGTATGCTGCTTCGCCGGGCTCGATGGCAAAGGAGACGCCCACGACCTCGGCGTCCATATAGCGGAGGCTGGTGGTTTCTGTGTCGAAGGCGAAGAGATCGGCCGCTTTCAGGCGTTTGACCCATTGGTCCAGCTCACCCTGATCGGTAATGACTGAGTAGCGCTTTTCGATATCGGCCGTTTTCTGTTGGTCTGGCCCGTTATCCGAGTGGCTGGAGGCTGCATCGTTTTCCAGCTCTGCGATCCAGCTCCGGAGTTCGTATTCCCGGAACAGCTCAAGGAGCTTGTCATCGTCCTGCTGTCTGAGCTCCAGGTCTTCCAGGCCGAAGTCGAGATCTACATCGGTTCTGATCGTTGCCAGTTCTCGGCTAAGGGGCAGGGTTTCTGTTGCTTCCCGAAGGTATTCGCCGATTTTGCCTTTTATCTCCCCTGAATGCTCTATCAGGGTGTCCAGGTCCTTGTAGCTTTCCAGCCACTTCACGGCTGTTTTCGGCCCGCATTTATTAACGCCGGGGATGTTGTCCACCTTGTCTCCCACCAGCGCAAGATAATCAATAATCTGTTCGGGCGTGACGCCAAACTTCTCTACCACGCCGTCACGGTTCATGCGGGTTTCCGTCATGGTGTTGATCAGAGTGACATGGTCGCTGACCAGCTGCGCCATATCCTTGTCACCCGTGGAAACCACCACATCAATACCCTTACTGGTGGCTTCATTGGCCAAGGTACCGATGACGTCGTCTGCTTCTACGCCACTGACAGTCAGCAGCGGGAGCCCCATGGCCTTGACGATCTCGTGAATCGGCTGAATCTGGCAGGCGAGGTCATCCGGCATGGGCGGACGGTTGGCTTTGTACTCCTCATACATTTCATGACGGAAGGTTTTGCCCTTGGCATCGAAAACAACCACCATTTTCGAGCCGGGAAAATCCTGCTCCAGCCGACGGATCATGCTGATCACGCCCTTGATGGCACCCGTAGGGTGATCCTTGCTGGTGGTCAGCGGTGGCAGTGCGTGATAGGCGCGAAAAAGATAGGACGATCCGTCCACAAGAACCACAGGTGGAGTCTTTTGCTCAGTCATGTCAAAACAGGTCCGGATTCTGATTGAAGCGTGGGTTGGCTTATGCAACTCTGTACTGAATTCAATGGATAAAAGGGTATCACGAAAATGAAAGCAATCTCCTGTCCGGCACTGCTGCTTGCCTGTTTCTCGGGTGCCGTTTTTGCCCAGGAAGACGGGGCGCTGGATGAGACGCTTGTTGAAACACCTGATGAGCCAGTGGTGATCTCGGACTATCAGCCCAGTAATGAAGGCCCCCAGATTGTTATCCGACCCGGGAAAGAAGAAGTTTTCTACGAATACCGGGTGAATGGCCAGCTGATGGAGATCAAGGTAGTGCCGGAAGTCGGGCCTGAGTATTACCTGGTGCCCGCAGATGGCGGTGGCTGGATCCGGGAAACCGATTCGGACATGTTGGTTCCCAGCTGGGTCCTGTTCCGCTGGTAATCCGGGCCCTCAAGGGTCGCCTTGTATAAAACACCGGGAGTCAGTCGGGGTCATCGGTAAAAATCCTTATTAATCTGTTTGTCGCTTTTAGTATGAACATTCTAATTTTTCTCCGTAACTTGAGAGGTGAGATTCGGGTAAGGGCCTGCGAACAGGGTTAAACCAGCTGGCCCGAAGTACTTTCAGGAAGCTAAGGAGAATAGAGATGGGTAAACTTAAATCGTATCAGGAACAGATTCAGGAAATCGTTGAGAAGGGCATCAACACTGCGGAAGAGCAGCAGAAAAAGCTGGCATCAATGCCGTTTGATTACGCAGAAAAGCTCGAGTCCGAGGCGCGTGAGTACAGCGTCAAGACCCTCCGAAAGCGCTACTACGGTTACAGTGAGAGCCTGTTCGACCAGTTGCGCAACCTTAACAGCCGTTTTGGCAACTTTGCAGCCGAGCTTGTTGCCAAGCTCGAAAAGGAAGTAGCAGAAGGTGCTGACGCAGTCTCTGAAGCAGCCGAGGACGTTTCCGAGGCAGCTCAGGAGGCCAAGAAGCCGGTCGCTCGCAAGACCACTGCGCGCAAGAGCACTTCTACTGAAAAGAAAACGACTGCTTCTGCCTGAACAGTCTGATGGCCCTCCGTTAACCGTGGGCCAGCAATAAAAAAAAGGGGGTGGTGCCGTAATGGCATCGCCCCCTTTTTGTGGGCATTGCCCTATGTTCGCTCGCGATTACTGAGTTTCAGGCTCTTCAAGGGGAAGAGTTCGGGGCTCGTCTGTAATCTCTTCCAGCCGTTTGATTTCCGACTCAAAGTCATTCTGAAGCTCTTCGAGTTCTGCCGTCTGTGAGCTGATTTCGCGCTCGATATCACGGATCTGGGACTCCAGGCGACGGATTTTTTCCAGCGTTGTTTCTGGAATGTCGCGACCTGCCCGCTCCATGTCGGCAGCGCGGCTTTGTTCATTGTCGAGTTGGCTGGAAATAACGGAAATATTACCTCGCTTCAGCTGAATCAGGCCCTTCAGCTCGCGGGTTTTACGATGCATGGCGCGAACGGCCTGATCCGGGTGGCTGTATCTCTTCAGGAGCCGGCTGTCTTTTTCTCGTTGAACCTCCAGCTCCTTTTGCCGCTGCTTTTCCGCTTCCCGGGCCGCTATTTCTTCTTCGGTTGGGGCCGGAGGAATGGTTTCGACGACCCGACCGCTGTTGCCCAGGATGTCGTAACCTCTTTTGGTCGCTTCCTGAGGGATGGTGTTACTGATCACGACCCGGCCGTTTTCATCCGTGTAACGGTACATTCCGGCTTCCACTGTGCCGGCAAGGCCCAGTGCCAAGGCAACGGCAGAAGCTGTTTTGAATGCTGTCAGACGGTAGGCCATCAATCAGACTCCGTAACGATCTCTATAACTGGCTACCTTTTCGGCGTGACCGGCAAAGTCCGGGTTGGCCTTCAGGTAATCCAGAACCTGTTCCAGGCGGATAATGCTCACAACGGGAATACCGAACTCCTGTTCCACCTCCTGGATAGCGGAAAGTTCACCGTTGCCTTTTTCCTGCCGGTCCAGCGCGATCAGCACGCCAGCCGGTTCGGCACCGGCGCTGCGAATCAGGTCAATGGATTCCCGGATAGCGGTGCCGGCGGTAATAACATCATCGACAATAAGCACTTTACCTTGCAAAGGCGCACCAACGATATTGCCGCCTTCACCATGATCTTTCTTTTCTTTGCGGTTAAATGCAAAGGGCTTGCTGTTACCGTCTGTAGCAAGCGCCATGGCAGTCACGGTCGCCAACGGAATGCCCTTATAGGCAGGTCCGAAAATGATGTCATAATTCAACCCGCTGCGTTTTATCGCTGCCGCATAGGCTTTGCTTAATTGAAGCAGGTCGTCTCCGGTGTTGAACAGCCCTGCATTGAAAAAGTACGGACTGGTACGGCCGGATTTAAGCGTGAATTCACCAAAGCGAAGTACGTTCCGGCGGATGGCAAATTCAATAAATGTTTGCTGATAGTCGTGCATGACAAGGCTTCTGGCGGGTGTGGATCTTTAATTAGCGCGTAAAAACGGTATCATACACACAAACCGAATCAGGGAACACGTATGCGGGTAGTATCAATCAGCGTCAACGGCCTGGCCCAGGCAGTTGATAAGGGTTTTTTTGACTGGCTGGCCGAGCAGGACGCTGATGTGATTTGCGTTCAGGACCACCGCATGCGCGCCTATGAGATTGAAGACTTCAATCTCATTCCCGAAGGGTATGAGGCCTATTTCATCGATGGTGAAAAAAACGAAGATGGTGGCGTAGGGGTCTACACCCGTCATTTCCCGAAAGCCATTATGTACGGCTTCGCCAATGAGCAGGCAGACCGCGAGGGCCGTTTCATCCAGGCAGATTTCGACAAGGTGTCGGTAGCCTGTGTGCTTGCCCCGTGTGCTCTGGGGCGCGAGGATGAGCCTCTGGGCGAAGACGACCTTACGATGCTGGATCACAAGGATGAGTTCATGGAAGGGTTTGGTCTGCATATGCAGAAGACCCTGCGCAAGCGCAGGCAGTTTATTTTCTGCGCCAACCTCCAGACTGCGCACCATGTGACCGACGCGAGCCCGCTTTATCACAAGTTCGACTTTTCCGGCTTTCTGCCCCACGAGCGCGCGTGGCTGGATCGCCTGTTCGATGAAATGGGCTGTATTGATGCATTCCGTGAAATCAACAAGCAGAGCAGTCAGTTCACGTGGTGGCCTGAGCAGGCTGAGGGTGCCCGCAAGAATGCCGGAATTCGAGTGGACTACCAGTTGCTGACGCCGGGCATCCGCAAGACGATTCAGGATGGTTGGATCGATGATGCGACCCGGTTCTCTGATCACTCGCCGGTGATCATGGATTACGACATCGAGATCGGCTTTTAAGCATCTGGGGAAGCACTGGCAGCGATGCCGCTCCCCAGAATCGCTGCAAGTACATCCCTGTACGCTTGTTTCCGGCCGTCCCTGGCCTCCAACATTCTGGGCAGCAGCATCGCTGCCAGTGCCCGGGCTTTGGACAGGTTGGGCTTAACCTTCCAGTGCCGCCTTCTGAATTTCAAACAGCTGCTCAATGCCGTTTTTGGCCAGGTCCAGCATGCTGTCCAGTTCACCTTTCACGAACGGTGCACCTTCCGCGGTGCCCTGGATTTCGATGAAGCCGCCCTGGTCCGTCATAATTACGTTCATGTCGGTTTCGGCCTCGGAGTCTTCCGGATAGTCCAGGTCAACGACCGGAATGCCTTTGTACACACCAACCGAAAACGCGGCGATCATCTGTTTAAGGGGTGATTTTTTCAGGCGTTTCTCAGCCACCAGATGGTTTAGTGCATCTACTAGCGCAACACAGCCGCCGGTAATGGCTGCGGTGCGGGTGCCGCCGTCGGCCTGGATGACATCACAATCGATGGTGATGCTGTGCTCACCCAGAGCGTTCAGGTCAACGGCGGCGCGCAGGGAGCGGCCGATGAGGCGCTGAATTTCCACGGTGCGCCCGCCCTGTTTTCCGCGGGCGGCTTCGCGCCCCATACGGCTGCCGGTGGAGCGGGGGAGCATGCCGTATTCTGCGGTGATCCAGCCTTTTCCTTCACCGCGCAGAAACGGCGGAACCTTGTTTTCGACGGAGGCGGTGCAGATCACTTTGGTGTCGCCGAATTCCACCAGTACCGAGCCTTCGGCGTGGCGGGTATAGTTCCGGGTGATTCGAACGTCTCTGGGTTGCTCGGGCGTTCTGCCGCTTGGTCGCATAGTGTTTCCTGAAGTGTGTGATGAGTGTCCGGGAGCCTGCCCCGGCCGAATCTTGGTCGAAAGGGCGCTGAGTATAACACGTTGATCGCCAGGGACACGGCCGGCCCCCCGGTTCCGTTCGCCGTTGGTGTGAAGAGCCTGTTAAACTCGAAGTCCTGTTATCAACCATGACCGGAGCAGACATGATCCGAAGTATGACCGCGTTTTCACGGAAGGACACGCAGGGCGACTGGGGGACACTGACGTGTGAGATCCGCACGGTAAACCATCGGTACCTGGAGCCCTCGTTTCGATTGCCTGAGGCGTTTCGTGAGCTGGAAAACCAGTTCCGGGAAGAGCTGCGCGGACAACTGAAGCGAGGCAAGGTGGATGTGTCCATGCGGCTGCAGCCTGCCGACAAGGCTTCCCAAGGTTTCGAGATCAATGATGATATGGCGAAGGCGCTTAATGAGGCGGCCAATCACGTCAATCGTATTCTCGATAATCCAGCCCACATCAGTGCTCTGGATATTCTCCGCTGGCCCGGTGTGATGTCAGTTCCCGAACAGGATTACGGTCCTGCCCGTGATGCGGCGTCGGGGCTGTTCAAAGACACTGTCCGCGATCTTGTCACGGTGCGGGAGCGGGAAGGGGAGCGCTTGCGCCCGCTGTTTGAAGACCGGCTGATGACGATGACCCGACGGGTGACAGAGGTGCGGGGGTTGATGCCGGAACTTCTTGCCGCTCAGGAGCAGAGCCTGCGTGATCGCTTTGAGAAAGCCGGGGTGGAGATCGAGCCCGAACGCGTTGCTCAGGAAATGGTTATGCTGGCCCAGAAAAGCGACGTTGCGGAAGAGTTGGAGCGACTCGACGCTCACGTCAGCGAAGTGGCCGATACCCTGAAGAGTGAAGAAGCCATTGGTCGCCGCCTGGATTTCCTGATGCAGGAACTGAACCGGGAAGCCAATACCCTCAGCAGCAAGAGCATCGACGCCCGGGTCACCCGCGCGGCGGTGGACCTGAAAGTGCTGATAGAGCAGATGCGTGAGCAGGTGCAGAACCTGGAGTGACGTGCGGACACTGGGCGAAAACCGTATAATTCGGCGCTTTCCCGTCAGTGCGACCTGGTTGGGTAGCTTTCTGATGTATACGTAGGTGGGGTTTTCATGAAGCAGGCAGTTGAACAAGGTACGTTGTATGTGATCTCGGCCCCTTCGGGCGCGGGGAAAACCAGCCTTGTGGCGGCAATGCTGCGCAATGATGAGAAACTGGGTGTTTCGGTTTCGCACACCACCCGGCCGATGCGCGACGGTGAGGTAGACGGCGTGAATTATCACTTCGTCAGTCGTGACGCTTTTGAGCTGATGATTTCCCGGGGTGACTTTCTGGAGCATGCTGATGTTTTCGGAAATTACTATGGCACGTCTCACATCTGGGTTCGCGAAACCCTTGCCAGGGGGCAGGATGTCATCCTTGAAATCGACTGGCAGGGTGCGGAGCAGGTGCGGCGCCTGATGCCTGAATGCGTCAGCATTTTCATCGTTCCGCCATCGGCGGAAGCCCTTCGCGGGCGGCTCACCGGCCGCGGTACGGATGCTCCGGAGGTGGTGGAACGCCGCCTGAAAGAAGCCGCAGAGGAGTGTCGGCATGCACTGGCGTTCGACTATCTGGTGGTGAACGATCAGTTTGAGGTGGCGTTGGCGGATCTTCTGGCCATTGTCCGGAGTCAGCGCCTGCGGATGGCGGTCCAGCAGGACCGCCACAGGGCTCTGCTGACAGGGCTTTCACAATAGGTCCGATCGGAATCATAACTGTATACAAATTGAGCCGGCCGCAGTAAACTGTGCGGTCTGCTGAATCAGTCATTTTATTTTCGGGGAAGTTATGGCACGAGTTACCGTTGAAGATTGTCTGGAAAACGTTGATAACCGATTCCAGTTGGTGATGCTGGCTACCAAGCGTGCCCGTCAGCTCGCAACCAAGGGAGCGGAGCCCCTGGTGCCGGAAGAAAACGACAAGCCGACCGTTATCGCTCTGCGAGAAATTGCCGAAGGCAAGATTGGTCGGGAATTGCTCAAGGAAGATCTCGACGAATAAGAGGCTGGGGATACATATACGTATCTGCACCTGAGAAGCATTGAAATCTGTCCCCGCGCTTTTATAGTGTAACTATGAAACGTTGTTGGTAGGACCAGGGAAGGACCCGGATGCAAGCATTCGGGTTTTTTTGTCCCTGAATTTTATTGAGGTTTTTGGAGGCGCGGTGTCGTTAGAGGCTACGGTTGAAGGGCTGGCGAAAGAGCTGAGTGCCTATCTGGATACCACTCGCATCAATCAGGTGCGACGAGCCTACTATTACGCCGAGCAGGCCCATGAAGGGCAGATGCGAAAGAGCGGTGATCGCTACATTACCCACCCCCTTGCGGTTGCCCACATCCTTGCCGAGCTTCGCCTGGACCACCAGAGCCTGATGGCGGCCATGCTCCACGACGTTATTGAAGACACAGGTATCCCCAAGGATGCGCTCGCGGAGCAGTTTGGTGATGATGTGGCAGAGCTCGTTGATGGAGTCAGCAAGCTGACCCAGATCGAGTTTCGTACCCGCGCAGAGGCTCAGGCCGAGAATTTCCAGAAGATGACTCTGGCCATGGCCCGGGATATTCGGGTTATTCTGGTGAAGCTCGCGGACCGGCTGCACAATATGCGCACGCTGGGGCCCATGCCCTATGAGAAGCGGCAGCGGATCGCTACAGAAACCCTCGACATTTATGCCCCGATAGCGAATCGCCTTGGCATGCACTCCATCTGCACTGAGCTGGAAGATCTGGGGTTTTCCTCGCTGTATCCAATGCGTTCGAAGTACATCTCCAAGGCCGTTGACAAGCTGAGGGGAAGCCACCGCGAGATTATCGACGAAATTCGCGATAAGCTGCAGGAAAAGCTGGAAGAGCGCGGGTTGCCGGGGCGTATTCTGGGGCGTGAGAAACATCTGAACAGCATCTATAACAAGATGAAGTTCAAGCACAAATCCTTCCACGAAATCATGGACGTGTACGCTTTCCGAATCATTACCGACACTGAAGATGACTGCTACCGGATTCTTGGCGCTGTTCACAGCCTCTACAAGCCTCTGCCCGGCCGGTTCAAAGATTATATTGCCATGCCCAAGGCCAATGGCTATCAGTCCCTTCACACCACACTTTTTGGCATGCATGTGAACATCGAGATTCAGATCCGGACTGAAGAGATGGAACACATTGCCAATAATGGTATTGCCGCCCATTGGATGTACAAGAATGAGCCGAGTAGTGTAACCACCGCAAACCAGGCGAGGGTTGACCGGTGGGTCAAGGGACTGATGGAAATGCGTGAGCGTGCTGACGACTCACTTGAGTTTATCGAGCACGTAAAGGTGGATCTGTTCCCTGACGAGATCTATGTCTTTACGCCCAAGGGTAAGATAATGGAACTCCCCAGTGGCGCTACCCCGGTGGATTTTGCCTATGCGATCCACACGGATATCGGGAACGCAACCGTTGCCTGCCGAATCAATCGTAATCTGGGCTCCCTGAGCCAGCCTTTGCAGAGCGGTCAGACCGTCGAGGTCATCACTGCACCAGGTGCGCGCCCGAATCCCGCATGGCTCAGTTTCGTGGTCACGGGCAAGGCCCGCAGCAGTATCCGGCATGTTTTGAAGAATCAGAAGCGTGCGGAGTCTCTGGAACTGGGCAAATCACTCCTCAAGAAATCGCTCAAAGGCTTTGGTGCGCGGTTGTCGGAAATCAGCGACACTCAGATGCAGGCCGTGGTGAGCCATAACCAGGTCAACAGTCTGGACGACCTGATCAGCGACATTGGCCTTGGCAACCGTATGGCGTACCTGGTCGCACGTCAGCTGGTCAACGGTGCTGAAGGCGTGGAAAACGCCGGAGCTTCCAGGGATATTCGTGGTGGTGATCGGAGTCCGATGACCATCAGTGGAACGGAAGGTTTGCTGGTCCGCTTTGCCAGTTGCTGCAAGCCAATTCCGGGGGATCCGGTGATTGGCATGATGGATTCCGGTAATGGCATGGTTATTCATTCCGATACCTGCTCCCGGTTGCCGGAAGACGATGAAAGCCGGGCCCGTCTCACCCATCTCAAGTGGGCCAAGGATATCACCAATGAGTTCTCGGTTGAGCTGCGTGTGGAGTTGGAGCGTCAGCGTGGAGTGATTGCCGAGGTGGCAAACGCCGTCGCCATGGCCGATGGCAACATCGAACGGATCAACGTCGAAGATCAGAATGCCAAGTTCGGCATTGTCAGTCTTGTCGTACACGTTAACGGTCGTAGACATTTGGCGAGGGTAATGCGCCGTATCCGTAATATCCGGGCGGTCACTCATATCAACAGGGTCCGTCACTGAGGCAGACCAAAGCCCGGTTGACAGTAGCTGCGCCAAGAGGTGACGATTGGCGTTTTGAACAAGAGGAAGTCCAAGGGCATGACCAACAAATCCGTTATCCAGACCGAAAACGCGCCCCAGGCGATTGGTACCTATTCCCAGGCCGTAAAGGCCGGCGATACTGTGTACCTGTCTGGTCAGATTCCGCTGGTGCCGGAAACCATGGAAGTGGTTGCCGGGGATTTTTCCGCCAAGACACGTCAGGTTTTCGAAAATCTGAAAGCTGTCTGTGAAGCGGCGGGTGGTGAGTTGAAAGACATCGTGAAGCTCAACATTTACATGACCGATCTGGCAAACTTCGCCACGGTTAATGAGATCATGGCGACCTATTTCCAGGAGCCATACCCAGCTCGTGCTGCGGTGGGTGTAGCGGCTTTGCCCAAGGGTGTGCCCATCGAAATGGAAGCTGTGATGGTGCTCAGCTAACAGCTGGCCCAGATTAGTAAGAGGCGGCCGGGTGCCGCCTTTTTTGTTTCCGGGGTCTACTTTTCGTCAATCATGGGTCGGTAGCCGGCTCTGAAGTCCGGATACCGAAAATGAAAACCGGAGTCCAGTAGGCGCCTGTTGCTCAATCGCTTACTGCCCGCACGGCCGCCTTTCCTGGCATCATCGGCCGGGGGAGCGCAAGGTGTTTGCTGGCGTATCCACTCCACGACGTCATCCAGCCTGACTGGCTCACAATCGCTCGCAATATAGAGCTCCTCAAGAGACTGGTTCGACAGTGAACGATTCACCAGGTGCTGGACAACTGTAGCGGCGTCGTCCTCATGGATACGATTGCTGAACGGGGCAGGCGCCTGAGGATTCATTCGCCCCTCAATGACTTCCTCAAGGAAACGTTGTCTGGAGGGGCCATAGATTCCGCTAAAGCGAATGATTGTGGCTGAGTGCCCGCTGTTCAGGGCAGTCTGCTCGCCCGCCAGGATCTGTTCTCCGCTAAATCGCGCCGGCAGGGTCGGGCTGTTTTCGTCGAGCCAGCTGTCATCATCCTGTGAGTACACGCTGGTACTGCTGATATAGATGAGTTGTTTCAGTGATTGTCCGTTGAGGGCTTTGATGAGGTTGGCCAAGCCGTGGACATAGGCGTTCCGGTAGCCCTGTTCGTCATAGCTGGAGGGAGTAAGGCAGTAAATGACAATATCGAGGTCATCAGGCAATGTCTTTTCGAGGGTGTCCGGGCGTGTCAGGTCCGCACCTATAGCGCGGATTCCCTCCGGCACCCGGTCCGGATTTCGTCTCAGACCAAACACTTCGGCTGAGCCGGCCAAAAGCCTGGCAATGGCTCCACCCAGTTTGCCGCAACCAGCCACCAGAATTCGGGGTGGCTGGGTTGTATCAGTGATTGCCATAGACAATTTCAATCCTTATGCTTTACCTCATAAATAAGTGAACCGTCGCCCGCTTTCCTTTGACCGGAGCTCACCATGACTCTCACCGAGTTACGATACGTCGTTACGCTTGCCCGCGAAAGGCATTTTGGCCGCGCTGCCGAGCGCTGCCACGTCAGTCAGCCGACGCTGAGTGTCGCTGTTAAAAAGCTGGAGGATGAGCTGGGCATTCCGCTGTTCGAGCGTAGCAAGAGCAGTATCCGGGTCACGGAAACAGGACAGCGCATCATCGAGCAGGCCCAGCGCGTACTGGACCAGGTCGGAGTGATCAAGGACATGGCTCAGGACGGCAAGAATCAGCTGAACTCTCCGCTGAAAGTGGGCGCCATTTATACCATAGGGCCTTATCTGTTCCCTCATTTGCTCCCGGAGCTGAGGCGGGCGGCACCGGAAATGCCGCTGTACATAGAAGAAAATTACACAGCCACGTTGCGCCAGAAACTGCGCCACTCGGAGCTGGATGCGATCATTATTGCCCTGCCGTTTGAAGAGCCGGAAGTGGTGACCTTGCCACTCTATGATGAACCATTCGTGGTTTTGCTTCCGGCCAGCCATCCCCTGACGAAGAAGAATGAGCTGACGGCTGAGGAGCTGGCCAAAGAGCAGTTGCTGCTGCTCGGGCCGGGACACTGTTTCCGCGACCAGGTACTGGAATCCTGCCCACCGCTGGTGGACGCCGTGACGCGGCGGGTCGACACCGCATCACCTGCTCTGGTTACTGAAGGCAGCTCTCTGGAAACCATACGCCACATGGTTGCCTCGGGTCTGGGAATCACCGTGCTGCCACTCTCTGCGGCAACGGCTATGCAATACCATGAAAACATTCTTGCAGTCCGGCCGTTCGCGGCGCCCGTTCCGTTTCGGACGGTCGCTCTTGCCTGGCGGGTGACCTTCCCCCGTCCCAAGGCGATTGATGTACTCTCCCTGGCCGCCAGTCAGTGCCGGGTTATTGAGAAAGCGAAAACCGATACCCCCATCATGGCCGAAAATGCCTGAGAGTCTTTATGACGTCACTGGATGACATTCCGGTCACTCAGCTAAAAGGTGTAGGAAGCGCCCTGGCAGAAAAACTCGCCAGACTGGGGATCTCCTCGTTACAGGATTTGCTGTTCCACTTGCCCCACCGGTATGAGGACCGCACCCGTGTGGTCCCAATGGGCAGTTTGCGAATTGGCGATGTGGCCGTTGTTGAAGGCGAGGTCATGAAGGCCGACCTGGTCATGGGGCGTCGCCGGAGCCTCCAGGTTACGTTGAAGGACCATAGCGGGTTTCTGGCTATGCGGTTTTTCCATTTCAACGCTGCCCAGAAAAATCAGCTGACCGAGGGGGCGTGGGTTCGGTGTTTCGGTGAAGTACGCCCAGGGCGAGCCGGTTACGAGTTTTATCATCCCGAATATCAGGTCAACCCGCCACCGATGCCCGCTGAAGGGCAAGCCACCTTGACGCCCGTTTACCCTCTCACTGAAGGCATTCAGCAACCCCGCATCCGTGGCCTATGCCAGCAGGCACTGGGATACCTCCACCGATTTCCGATCCGGGATTTGCTGCCTCCGGAATTACTCGCTGACTATCAGCTCCCGGGCATTAATGAGGCGGTTGAACTGGTCCACTCGCCGCCTGCGCATGCGCCTGTTCATTTGCTGATGGAAGGGCGGCACCCGGCCCAGCAACGGCTGGTGATGGAAGAGTTATTGGCGCACCAACTCAGTCTCTTGCAGGTTCGTGAGCAAATTCAGGCAAGAGAAGCTCTGCCACTTTTACCCTCGGGTGACCTCGTTAATCGGTTTCTCGATTCACTACCTTTCAAACTCACGGGTGCCCAGAGCCATGTAATGTCTGACATCCGTCAGGACCTCAGCCAACGGGTGCCGATGCTGCGCCTGGTCCAGGGCGATGTGGGGTCAGGGAAAACTGTGGTGGCGGCTCTGGCCGCTTTGCAAACCATTGGAGCAGGTGCACAGGTTGCCCTTATGGCACCGACGGAAATTCTCGCGGAGCAGCACTTCCAGAACTTCCGTGGCTGGCTTGAACCCTTGGGTATAGAGTTGTCCTGGTTGTCTGGAAAAGTGAAGGGTAAGGCCCGGAATGAAGCCCTTGAAGCCGTTCAGTCCGGGTCCGCGAGTATTGTGATTGGCACCCATGCCCTGTTTCAGAATGACGTTGCTTTCAGTCGTCTGGCCCTGGTGATTGTTGATGAACAACACCGGTTTGGCGTTCATCAGCGCCTGGCACTCCGTGAAAAAGGGGTTGGTGGCACACTCGCACCACACCAACTGATTATGACGGCTACACCTATTCCCAGAACCCTTGCCATGAGCGCCTATGCCGATCTCGACACATCGGTCATTGACGAACTGCCTCCGGGGCGCAAACCGATTGAAACCATTGTGATTCCCGACAGCCGGCGGGACGATGTTATCGAGCGAGTGCGGAATGCCTGCACAGCAGGTCGCCAGGCCTATTGGGTATGCACCCTGATCGAGGAATCGGAAGCGCTTCAGTGCCAGGCAGCGGAAGTTACGGAACAGGCGCTGGCGGAAAGGTTGCCGGATCTGAAAGTGGGGCTTGTGCATGGTCGGCTCAAGGCCCGGGAAAAAGCCGCTGTTATGGAACAGTTCAAGAACGGGGAGCTGGATCTGCTGGTCGCCACAACTGTTATCGAAGTCGGGGTGGACGTGCCGAATGCTTCCCTGATCATCATCGAGAACCCTGAACGTCTTGGCCTGGCCCAACTGCACCAGCTCAGGGGCAGGGTGGGGCGTGGAGAGCAGGCCAGTTTCTGTGTGCTGATGTATCATCCGCCACTTTCCGCCAACGGCAAGGCTCGGTTGCAGGCTCTCCGGGACAGCCAGGATGGCTTTGTTATTGCCGAGAAAGATCTGGAGATTCGCGGGCCGGGCGAGGTTCTGGGCACCCGTCAGACCGGAATGATGCAGTTCCGGCTGGCGGATTTCGAGAGAGATAAAGGCTGGATTGAGCCAGTGCGCGAGATGGCCCCTGGCCTGATGCAACAGCCACCTGTGGTTAACGGACTGGTTCGCCGCTGGCTTGGTGAAAAAATTCGTTATGGTGACGTGTGAACAGGTCTGGTGAGGCGTGGTTTACGTATTGCCTTGGTCTTGAAATGTATTCCGATCAACATTCCGGGATGCACATTGCTCTATACTGGAAAAAGATTTACGGGAACAGGCGGTAACCCGTGACCAGCAACATTCGGGAGAAAATGATGGAACTACCTGTCGCGGTTCAGCAGGCCTTGGGAGATTCTGCCCCGGGGGTTTCACTGCGCGATGCAAACCAGGCAACCAAGCAGGAGCTGCTTCGCATGACGCTGCTCAGTGACGGGGAGGGCAATCTCCAGGCGATTTGCCGTAAGGAGGACCTGATCGATCTTGAGTTACTGAATAAACAGCTTGGCAGAGATCTTCGCCTGATGAAACGGCGTGAGCAAGTCCGGGTTCGCGAGCGCGCGGGGCTGAGTATGCTCCCGGCGTTGCCCTCCCTGACGGGATGGCCGACGGTCGTGGACAGCCGGGTTGACGAGTTGCCTGCGGTCGCTCTGGAACTGGAAGAGCAGAACCTGGCCATGGTCATGCCTGCAAATGAGTTTCGGACGCTAACGGACAAAGCCAGACGCGGCTCCTTTGCAGTGGACACGGAATCGGTGATGGTCAATCTTGATGACCATGGCAGAGATAGGGACCAGTTCCATACTGCCATCAAGAAATTTACCGGTCTGCGTATCCAGCAACGCCTCGAAGACACTCTCGAGTTACCTCCCTTGCCTGAGACGGCGCAGAGGATCATTCACCTGAGGGTGAACCCGAATGCCGTGATGGGCGATCTCGTTGATATTGTCGAGAGTGATCCCAGCCTTGCGGCTCAGGTAGTAAGTTGGGCCTCTTCATCATTTTACGCCGCCGCCGGACAGGTTCGCTCGGTACACGATGCGGTGTCCAGAGTGCTGGGATTCGATTTGGTGATGAACCTTGCCATGGGCCTATCGCTGGGCCGCGCGCTCAAACAGCCCCAGGATCACCCAGAGGGTTACGTGGACTACTGGCAGCAGGCTATCTGGCAAGCCCAGTCCGCCGGTATTCTTGCCAGCATGATGCCTCGTGGTGAGCGCCCGGTTTTTGGTCTGGCCTACCTTGCGGGTCTGTTGCATAACTTTGGTTATCTCGTCCTGGCCCAGGTGTTTCCACCGCACTTCAAACTGGTTTGTCGTTCCCTGGAGGTGAATCCTCAGACAGACTCGTCCGTGACTGAGCAATACCTTTTGGGCATAACTCGAGAGCAGATCGCAGCGCAGTTGATGGAAAACTGGGGCATGCCTGACGAGGTCACGCTCGCCATTCGCTACCAGAAAAATCCATATTATGATGGCCCATGCGCTGTTTACGCGAAGTTGCTGTGGCTTGGTCGGCAACTGTTAACGTCGCGAGGCGTTGCCCTGGGGGCGGGCCAGCCAGTGCCTCAGAGCGTATATGATGAGCTCGGGCTCAACCGGGAACAGGTTGAGGAGCAATTCGATGAACTGGTGAACAGCAAAGACAGTATTATGGCGATGGCGGGCATGATGAGCCAGTAGCCTGCATTCCAAAAGCTCGAACTTCTTCAGCATTTCCCTCCCAAAAAAGCCGGCCCGAAGGCCGGCAGGTTCACCCGCTTTTTTGCAGAGACGTCCAAACTTATCAGGAGAAAACAACGGAGGGCGGCAACTGTCGCAGAGATATTTGCCACTCTCTTCTTTAATTTAGACAATGGGGGGGAAAAGAAAAGCCCCCGGTCGGATGAGCCAAAGAGTGAGCTTGCTGTCAGTTTTTCATTTATCCGGAAGCTATTGATTTGCTTTTCTAATGATTTCGATCAGCCGCATTGCTGGTTACAAAATGTTACAAAAATGCACTGCTAGCGCCTTTCCCGACGTTGACCGATCAGGAGCCAAACTGATGATGCCTGATCGCGGTAGCGGCACGCCTTATTTCATCAGCATGGATTTCTTCAACTTCAAACCGCTCCTTATCCATTTTCTGTACAAAGCGGGTTTCTGTTGCCTGCCGGGCCCGATGTGTCGGCATATGCTGTAGTTTCTCGTGAACAACAAGAAAAACCCGGAACGGCGACCGTTCCAGAAGTTCAGGGGCCACGTGATCCAGCAGGCCTTTGATGCGCAAACAGGCCTCTGAATATTCCACCTGATCCGCTTCCACTGCCATCGCGATAACACGGATACTGTCGATCATGTCCTGCCGCCGTTGTTGCTGGAAGGCGTCCGCTTTTTCGCTTCGCCGCCGGCTGTCAGCAATAATCCTGGCCTGGCGGCGGATAAACACCAAAAGCGAAGCAATGGCCAATACGCCAATTGTGATCAGTGTCCACTGCAGCCATTGTGGCATTGTGTTCTCCTCGCTTTAGGTCAGGCCCGTTTACGTTGTCGCTCCGGGCGCCAGACTTTGACAGTAACGGACTGGCCATTCAATACGGACGTGCCCACCAACGGATCAATCTGCTCGTCGCTCAGGATATCATTGATACTGGCTCCGGCATGAGCTGCGGCAATCGACTGACCCGTTCCCGGGCGGTCATGCCCCCAGCCGTGAGGTATCGATACGACACCAGGCATCAGGTCTTCTGTTATCTCCACCGGCAGTATTATCTTTCTGTCCTGTGCACTTATCCGGGCAGAATCGCTCGCCTGCAAGCCCAGTCTGCTGGCATCCCGGGGATGGATCATCAGTGTGCATCGGCCCTTGCCTTTGACCAGGCGTTGGCTGTTATGCATCCAGGAATTGTTACTGCGAACATGCCGCCTCCCAATAAGAAGCAAGTCATCTTTAACCGGTTGTTCGAGCTGCTCATGCAGGCGGTCCAGGTCCCGCAGGTAGCATCGGGGTGCCAGATTGATCTTGCTGTCCCGGGTGAAAAGACGTTCAGGCAGCGACGGTTGCAGGGGGCCGAGGTCCACTCCATTTGGGTTGTCCCTGAGTGCGGGCAGGGACAACCCTTTCGGGAGCCCCTGCCAACGCCGGTTCAATGGGCTCAGTTTTGCCATACCCTTAAGCGGGTGACCATCGGGCAGAATGTCCATGACCAGGTCGATGGCCGGCTGAGTCAGCCCCCGAATCCGGCCAACATCGGCACCATAGGGGCCTGTCCTGAGGAGAATGTCCAGGATCGGGTCAGGGCCGACCTGTTTGAAGGCTTGCCAGCCAAGCTCGGATCGGATAGGCAATCGGCCGCCCTTACGTTGTTTTTCGAGTCTGTGGGCAAGCTCCAGCAGTATTTCCCAGTCGTGGCGGGTATCGGGTCCGGCGTCGAACAGCGCGTCACTGTACTTGGCAACGTTGCGTACGGCGAACATGCTGAAGATCAGGTCATAGTGACTGCGCTCAAGCGCTGCTGTTGGCGGCAGTATCACGTCTGCATGGCGGGTGGTTTCGTTGAGGTAATAGTCCACGGATACCATGAAATCGAGGCTGCTGAAGGCCTCGTCAAGGCGTCGTCCATTGGGGCTCGAAAGCACTGGGTTGCCTGCCACGGTCACAAAGGCGCGGATCTGGCCTTCTCCCGGTGTCAGGATTTCATCGGCCATGGTACTGGCAGGGTACTCGCCGGCGAACTCGGGCAACCCCCTGACCCGGCTGTGGCGCTTGCCAAAATGGCCGCTCTGGCCAGAGATGGCCCCCAGCGCCACCAGGTCAATAGCGGGCTGGGTAAACAGCAGTCCCCCGGGCATATCCAGTTTGCCGGTAAGAATGTTCAGGCAATAGGCTAACCAGGTTGCGATGCCACCAAAAGCCTGGGTGCTAGTGCCCATACGCGTGTAAAGGGCCGCCTTGCGGGTATTTGCCAGCTTTCGGGCCAGCGCGCGGACGTCTTCAGCCGCAATGCCGGTGTGCTGGCTGACGGCCTCCGGTGAAAATCTCAGAGAAGCCAGTCGCAGCAGATCTGCATCTTTGGCCAGACGTTCCGCTGGGCCGAGGTCAATCAGATCCTCTGCGAAGAGGGTATGTACCATGGCCATCAGCAATAGTGCATCGGTGCCGGGCCGGATAAAATGGAATTCTTCGGCGAGTTTTCCGGTTTCTGTGCGGCGCGGATCCACCACAACCAGTTGTCCACCGCGGCTTTTGAGGCCCTTGATGCGGCCGCGAAAGTCGGGAACGGTCATGAGGCTGCCGTTGGATGCCATCGGATTGGCACCGATACAGATAAAGAGGTCGGTGTTGTCGATGTCAGGAATCGGGAACAGGATCTGATGCCCGAACATCTCCAGGCTTGCCAGCATGTGCGGTAGTTGGTCATTGGAGGTGGCTGAGAACCGGTTTTGGCTGCCTAGGGCTCTTAGAAACGGCATGGTAGCGACCAGTGAACCGTGGTTATGGACATTGGGATTGCCCAGGTAGACGCCAATACTGTTGCGGCCGAAGTCCTCGCGAGTCTGATGCAGCCTCCGTGCAACCAGCTCAAAGGCATCGTTCCACTCCATTTCCTGCCATCCGTTGCGGGTTCGACGAACGGGCTTCCTGAGCCGTTCCGGGTCTTCGTGGAGGTCTTGCAGTGCCACCGCCTTGGGGCAGATATGCCCATGGCTTAACGGATCATCCGCGTCACCCTTGATGGACGCAATGTGTCCGTCTTTCATCTCTATGGCGACGCCGCACATGGCTTCGCAAAGATGACAGGTGCGGTAATGAATGCCGTTTTCCATGGCGGGTCTCTCTGGGGGGCTATTGCTTGGGTTCATCGGTTTCATTGTGCAACCAGATTAGCAGGAAAAAAACGGGATGGGAAAAATCACGGGTGCCGTCCCCGGTAAAATAGGGCCAGCCCGTTGGGACTGGCCTGAATTGGAGAAAGTCCTGGTTTATTGCTCTGAGGGAATCTCCTTTACAGGGTTAGAGATGAAGTTCAGGTAAGCGCCCTGCTGGGGAATAATCAGGGGAATATCGATGGCAAAGACGCCCAGGGCAACGGCCCTGACGTTGATTTCCGGGATGTTGAGGTTTCGCTGTTCGACCTGCATACGCCCGTCATCAAAGAATGTCACACGGCCTTCGAGGTCCAGAGTGAAAGGGTAACTGTAGAGGTTGTGGCTTGCACCAAGGGGCGCTTAAAGATTCGGTGCGTCAAGAAACAGGTCTACTTTGGTTTTAAACACGGGGTTACCGTTGTCGTGCTCAACAATAATTCCGGGAATCAGACTGCTTCTGGAGCAGTTGCTGGTGCAATCTGGATCATCCTTGGCATAGCGCATCCGGAGAATCTGCGGCTTCGTGATGGACTTCTGTTGTCCCAGCAGCGGGATCTGGAGGTAAACGTCTGCGGAGGTGGTTGCGAGCAGGGCCGGGTAGAGGAGCACGCCTACGCCTATTCTGCCCGTATCGTGATCCACCGCAGGCCCCGTCATGGCATCTGGAGAGCCGGGCATCCAGAGTTCGGCAGCATGCAGCACAGAGTCAGCGTCTGTTGCAGCTTCAATCCGGAAAGCAATGGTGGAGTGGGTGTATTCCTGGCCAAGAAGTTCCGGCTCAACAACGCCAATAGCATCAATGGTCAGCACGCCATTATCCACGATCGCGATACCGGTAAGCTCCACCCCCAACAGGTCTTGAGAGAGGCCCGCATTGGGCTGCGCCTCTTCGGTATTCATGGACACATCCATGAACAGAGTCACCTGCCGTGGGGCACTGGGGTCATCGGTATATGGGTTGGGGCTAAGGTAACCGGTGGCGTCTGACAGCATGCTGCCTCTGGGGATGCGCAAGGGCAGAGGTTCATCGGCGGCAAAGGAGGGCGCATAGGCCAGTTCGGCGAACAGGCTGCCGGTTTGCTGCGACGGACCGGCGACACCCTGAAGTACCGAGTTGAGGGTGACTCCATTGATGATCTGGCCATTGAGTAGGGATCTGCGGGCATCCTCGACAGCAGGGCCAGCGAGCAGGCCGGAATTGACCACTTCCTGGTACAGAACACCGGTTGGGCTGGTCTCGCGAGGAGTAAACTCACGGGAGAAATCAAGGGTGGTCCCCGGAGAGGTCAGGCTGGGTAATCCCTGAATCCGAAGCGTATAGGTTTCCCCGGGGTCAGGGTGTCATCTTTGGTGCCGCAAAGCTCCCTGGTTTCAACCGTACAGGGATCAATGGTGATTTTGCGACCATCCACCAGAGTGGATTTGGGTACCGGTTCCCCGGCGCTGTTTTCAAGTGAGATCTGGTCACCCATGGTTTGCCAGTCGGGATGAATGGGCTGGGATAGCTCGAGCCGGAAAGTTGAGAAATCCATCGGCTTGAACCGACCATCCGGTGACGGGGTCAGTCGTACGACGGAGAGTTCGCTGTCGAGGTTATCGAGGCCGGCAATACCAGTGACTCCCGCCCATACTGAGAACTGGATGCCGTCTGCGCCAGACGCATTGGGCGTGAAAATCTCTCGGGCGTCAACTCCAGACTGCGGCCTCCATCAATTCTGGTCACTGTAAAGGAAACGGGATTGCTGGCATCGGTGAACAGAATCTTGTTCTGGAGGTCTGTTTCCTCGTCTGTTACGACGTGGGAAAAACGGATGACCACGTCTGCGTGTGGACTTGAGGGGCGATTCCTCGGAGGCGAGACCGGTGCGGACTGCGAAGTTCCTGTTCAGTTCATATTCCGCACCAAGCCGCGGAACCAGAATGTCATCGAACTGGATACGACTACCGCTGGCGGTAGACTGCTGGTCCTTGATGGTATCGCTGGCGAACTCGTCTTCCAGTTCGGACCAGTTCTGCTGTTCGATGCTGCCCCCAACGCGCCAGCCTTGCCCCCTATACTGGGCAGCAACCACGAGGGTTTCGGGCTGGAAGGAGTCGATGGTGGAAACCGCCAAACTCAAACCGGGGTCTGGAATGGTCTGGGTGACGATAATGTTGGAATCAATAGTGGTAGAGGCCGATGATTTGGTTCGGTAAGTCACGGCCGTTTTCCCACCCGTTCAGGAAACAATCGTTTTCCGGACAGAGGTCAGGTACGCCGGGTTGTAGTAGGTCGCCGACACCTGATCATTAAACATCGAGAGTGATTGTGCAGTGGCTACGTCCACAGGCATGACCCCATAGGTAGTGCCAATATTGCCCATGCTGGCAGCGGCTGGCATGGAAAGACTGGCGGTCACTGCAGCAAATGCTAGGGACATCGCCCGTACCGCAAATCGGGAGGTGGAAGGCATTGATACACTCCATCATTTCATTGTTTTTATACTCGGACCGTGATTCGACCTGGAAAACACGACGGATACGGTTGTTCGGTACTGGGTGTATGTGGCTTGCTTCTCAGAGACTTTGGCTTTTTTGACAGGAATGGATGTCGGTACAACCATGTGTGCACCGATGGCAGCCTAAGAGATGCCCGGAGGACTTGATATTAAAGGGTAGATTTTGTGTAGGTTGTGTAAAACCTTTGGACACAACCGGGCTGTTTCGTTCTACCTGTGCTTTCTGGGGTTATTCACGGTGTGCGGTAGTCACGTGATGGTTACAGCTTGTCGGAAAACTTTACATCGCTCCAGATGAGCATTGCCGGGATCGCTCCTATCTTACTGAATTTACTGTGTTGAAAGTTGTTGGCGCGGCCTGTGCTTTAATTCGCACAGTAGGTGGGATTATTCGCCTCAATTGCGAACTTGGGCAAAACTTGAAGTAGTCGGATCTAATGGTCCCGATTAGGGAGATAAGGACATGAGTGGTTTTTTGAAAACGGTTGTTTTAGCAGCAACGATTTCCTGGGTTGGTTCGGCCTCGGCTTTGGTTATAGGTGGAGTTGAAGTAGGGGGAGTTGATACCCTACTGGGAGAAACCAGCGATTTGAACCAAAACCCGACGGGTTCCTGTGGGACTGGCGGCAATCCTACCGCCGAGCTGTGCTGGATTAATAACGTGTTGAGCAGCCTGGGTGAAAGCTCCACAACCTATGGCACCAAGACCGAAACTCAATCCTATGGTTTTGTTACTGGTGATACGACCAAGATCGGATTTGCGCTGTCGAGCCCTACCCAGTACTTCCTTATCAAGAATTCAACATGGTACGGGCTTTTTGAAAACAAAGATTCTTTGGACTGGGCTGTGATCGACACCATAGGGATCGCTCAGGGTTTTAACCTGCCTTCTGATGAATACACGATCAGCCATGTTGCACCGATCGGTGGCACGTTCGATGTGCCCGAACCTGCGACAATGGCGCTCTTGGGAACCGGTCTGTTTTTGATGGGATTGAGGCGTAGATTCTTGAAGTCTTAACACTGACTTACAGAAAAACAAAAAGCCCCGGAATTACCGGGGCTTTTTATTGGGCGGTTCAGTGTGGGCGAGCGTAAATCGTTTATACGCACCCTAGAGCGCTAGCTGCCAAGGACTTTCGTCAATAGAAATAGTGGATGGGCCCAACAGGAGTTCCTCAATTGCGACTGGTAGTACTCTGCAGATCCTAACCAAAGGTCTCTTCCGATAGCGAGACTACGCCACTCAAGTAATTGAAATATGGTGGGCCCAGCAGGACTCGAACCTGCGACCAAGGGATTATGAGTCCCCTGCTCTAACCAACTGAGCTATAGGCCCGTGCAGCATGTGCTGTTTTGAGAGGTGTTTCCGGATGGGGAAACGAAGCGGGCGCCATTATACCGGCGAGGTGTGGCGCCCGCTACTGTTTGGCGGAATTAACTCTGATTGCCCTGGTCGTCAATGAAGCCGCGCAGGTGATCGGAGCGGGATGGGTGGCGCAGCTTGCGCAGAGCCTTGGCTTCGATCTGGCGAATACGCTCCCGGGTGACGTCGAATTGCTTCCCGACTTCTTCCAGGGTGTGATCGGTATTCATTTCAATACCGAAACGCATGCGCAACACCTTGGACTCCCGGGCGGTCAGGCCCGCCAGCACGGTGCGGGTGGATTCGCGGAGGCCTTCGGCGGTTGCTGAGTCCACAGGGGACAGCGCCTGGATGTCTTCGATGAAATCACCCAAATGGCTGTCTTCGTCGTCACCGATCGGAGTTTCCATGGAAATCGGCTCTTTGGCGATCTTCAGGACTTTCCGGATTTTGTCCTCCGGCATTTCCATCCGCTCACCCAGCTCTTCCGGGGTAGGCTCGCGGCCCATCTCCTGCAGCATCTGTCGGGAGATCCGGTTGAGCTTGTTGATGGTTTCAATCATGTGTACCGGAATACGGATCGTTCTGGCCTGGTCCGCGATTGAGCGCGTAATGGCCTGACGAATCCACCAGGTGGCATAGGTTGAGAACTTATAGCCGCGACGGTATTCAAACTTGTCGACGGCCTTCATCAGACCGATGTTGCCTTCCTGGATAAGGTCCAGGAACTGGAGTCCGCGATTGGTGTATTTCTTGGCGATAGAAATAACCAGGCGCAGGTTGGCCTCGACCATTTCTTTCTTGGCGCGGCGGGCCTTGGCTTCGCCGATGGACACCCGGCGGTTGATTTCCTTGATGTCAGCGACGTCCAAATCCACTTCATTCTGAACGTTCTGAATCCGCTTCTGCAGGCGAACGATTTCATCCAGACGCTCGGAGATAGCTGCAGCATAAGGCTTTTTGCTTTTGGCAATCTTGTCGGACCAGTCCAGGTTCACTTCGTTGCCAGGGAAAGACTTGATGAATTCCTTGCGCGGCATTTTGCAGTCACGGATGCAGATGCGCATGATGGAGCGTTCATTCTCCCGCACTGCGTCGTTGGTGGATCGCACCACGTTGACCAGTTCATCGAAGGCTTTGTTGGCCAGTTTGAACGGAGCGAAGACCTGGCCCAGTTCGTTCAGTGCAACCTGGGTTCTCTTGTCAGAGCGGCCATACTTACTCAGCGCCTCATTGGCGGCATCCAGCTTTTCCCTCAGAAGCTCGAATCGGAGACGAGTCTCTTCGGGATCCGGGCCGCTCTCGGTTTCTTCCTCTTCGGAGTCGTCATCGTCGTCCGAGTCTGAGCTGCTGGAGCTCTCCTTAGGCGTTTCCTCGCCCATAAACGGCTCGGCATCGTCCGGGTCCAGGAAGCCGGTCACGATATCGCTGATGCGACCTTCGTTTTCGATGATCCGGTCGTAAGCCTGAGCTACGGTCCCAGCGGTTCCCGGGAAATGAGCGACAGCCGCCATGACATCGCGGATACCTTCCTCGATGCGTTTGGCAATCACGATTTCGCCTTCGCGGGTCAGCAGTTCCACGGTACCCATTTCGCGCATGTACATGCGCACGGGGTCGGTGGTGCGCCCTGCGTCAGACTCAACGGCTGCAAGCGCTGCGGCAGCCTCTGCGGCGGCGGCTTCATCTGCAGTGGAGTCACCATCCGTCATCAGGAGTGTGTCTGCATCCGGCGCAACTTCAGATACCTGGATGCCCATGTCGTTGATCATTCGAATGATGTCTTCGACCTGATCCGGGTCGGCGATGTCTTCCGGGAGGTGATCGTTTACCTCGGCGTAAGTCAGGTAACCTTGTTCTTTGCCTCGTGCAATGAGGTCTTTCAAACGGGATTTCTGCGAATTGCCTGACATAGACACCCTGTGAACTCGCTTCTAAAAAGGAAAAAAGTTAAACAGCCATTATAGCTGTCGCTCGGTTGCTCTGCCACCGAATGATTAGATGGTGATCAGTGCGTCAAGTTTCAAGTGCTGTTATTCCTGAGTGCCACTACTCAGTGCTTTCAGCTCTTCTCGTTCCTCGGTCGTGAGGTTCGAAAGATTTCGTAACAGTGCGGCCATCCGTTGTTGCCGTGAAGCCTCTTCGTTCGGGCTCAGCAATTCACGGGCGGCGGCTAGTGTGCTCTCCCTCGCGGGGATATGCTCGATTCCGTCGAACAAGTGGTAGAACTGCTCCCGGGCCTGGTTATCCAGTGCCAGGCAACGTACCAGCGTCTTCCTGTCTCGAGCTTCCCGTTCGAGAATCCAGCTGGCGAAGTTTCGCGCCTGGCTGAACTGACGTGATCCTTTCGCAAGCTCTGTCACTTCGGTTGCCAGGTCAGGGGCTTCCAGCAGGGCCAGGCATAAGATGCTGTCCTTGCTGAGCTTTACATCAATGCGCTCTTCATTGACCCGGTCGCGGCGCTCGCCGCTCCATTTGCCTCGCTTTTGCTGGTCGCGGTTCTGCCACTGGTTCCGCCCGCCGCACAAGCGCAGCATTTCATGCCACATTGCATCCCTGAGGGTGCACCTTGGCATTTTGTTGAGCAGTGGCTCGACCCGCGCCCTCAGCTCGCCCCGATTTTCCGGTAGTTGCAGGTCCAGACCCTCGCTCTGCCGGTCAAACAGATATCTCGACAGTGGTGTGGCGCCGTCAATCCGCTTCTGAAACGCATCCGGGCCTTCCTTGCGAACCAGTGTGTCCGGGTCTTCACCCTGTGGCAGCATCAGAAACTGCAGGTGCAGCCCGTCAGCCATCAGTTCCAGGGCATTGTCCATTGCTCTGTCTGCCGCTCTGAAGCCGGCCTGATCTCCGTCAAAACAGAACACGATGTGTCTGACCTGTTTCAGCAGTGCTGTCAGGCTGTCCTGATTTGTTGCTGTGCCCAGTGTTGCGACCGCGAAGTGAATGCCGTGTTGGGCAAGGGCAATCACGTCCATGTAACCTTCTACAACGAGCAGCTTGTCGAGCTGCTTCAGGGACTGCTTGGCCTCAAATAGGCCATAGATCTCTCGGCTCTTGTGAAATACATCAGACTCCGGCGAGTTGATGTATTTGGCTTTGTCGTCCCCGAGCGTGCGTCCGCCAAACGCAATCGTTTTTCCCCGGCTGTTGCGGATGGGGAACATGACCCGGTTCCGGAACAGGTCTCTCGGGCGGCCGTATTTGTCTGACACCGTTCCGGTTTCAAGCAGCGGGCCCTGCAAATCCTTGCTGGCGGCCTCGAACAGTGCTGTTCCGGTCGCTGGAGCGTAACCAATCTGGTACTGCTGGATAATTGTGTCATCCAGTCCCCTTTGCTCCAGATAATCCCGGGCGAAGGCGCCATGTTGGTTGCGCAGAGCTGACTGATAAAACCGGTTGGCGAAATCCAGCGCATCCGTCAGTGTTCTTGCCTGCTGCATTTCCTGTTTGGCTGCCCGGTCGTAGGGCACCTCCAGGCCGGCCCGCCTTGCCAGTTCCTCTACTGCTTCGGTGAAGCCCAGCCCTTCGAATTCCCGGATGAAGCTGATGGCATCGCCATGGGCGCCGCAGCCAAAACAGTGATAAAAGCCCTTGTCCGGTCTCACATTGAAAGATGGCGTCTTTTCGTCGTGAAACGGACAGCAAGCCTTGTAGTTGGCGCCGGCTTTCTTGAGTGTTATGCGTGAACCGATCAGCTCTGCCAGATCGACGCGATCAAGCAGGTCTTCAACGAAACGTTGAGGGATCAGTCCGCTCATGGAGACTCCAGATCAACCGGGGGTTTGTCAGAGTTCGGCCATAGCCAAAAATGCCGCCGAAGCCAGGCCTCGGCGGCATTTTTTGAGTCGCTCTGTGCAGCCTGCGGCTGGACAGGCGATCAGTGCTTTGCAGTCAAGCGGCGTCGGTCAAAAAACTTAGTACAGACGCTCGAACTTGCGCTGTTCCCGCTGAAGCTTCTTGAGATGACGCTTAACGGCAGCGGCTGCTTTGCGCTTACGGACAGCGGTCGGCTTCTCGTAGTGCTCACGACGACGTACTTCTGAAAGTACGCCTGCTTTTTCGCAGGAACGCTTGAAGCGACGCAGTGCTACGTCAAACGGTTCATTCTCTTTCACTTTAACAGCTGGCATTCGAAAATCACCTACCTGATAGATTCAGTTTGATTTTTGTCCGCCTGGCATGGCCAGAGCGGCTCGATCCCTGGTCAGATTGGCTAAAACTCGACCAGTGCATATTTTAGGGCGGCAATGATAGCGCTTGCCTTATGGCGAGGTCAATGTTTGTTCGATGAATCTGTCAGCCTGTTTCGGGTTTCTGCTAAAATGCCGGCTCCCATTCTAACTGAACCAATGTGGCCCGGATATTATGCTGATTCTCGGTATTGAAACCTCTTGCGACGAAACTGGCGTGGCGCTGTTCGACAGCGACCTCGGGCTGCTCGCCCACGCTTTGTTCAGCCAGGTTGATATGCATGCGGATTATGGTGGAGTTGTGCCAGAGCTGGCATCCCGGGACCATGTCCGGAAGCTCCTCCCTCTGTGTGACCAGGTTCTGGCAGAGGCCGGCAAGACCCGACAGGATATCGATGGTATTGCGTACACGGCCGGTCCGGGTCTTGTCGGGGCTCTGATGGTCGGGGGGGCAGTCGCCCATGCATTGGGGTTTGCGCTGGGGATACCGGTGCTGGGTGTTCATCACATGGAGGGGCACTTGCTGGCTCCTATGCTGGAGGACAATCCGCCGGGCTTTCCGTTTGTAGCGTTACTGGTTTCCGGTGGTCATACGCAGTTGGTACGGGTCGACGGCATCGGCGAGTATGAAATGCTTGGCGAGTCCGTGGATGATGCGGCGGGCGAGGCTTTCGACAAAGCCGCGAAGATGCTGGGGCTTGATTACCCGGGCGGGCCCAGGGTGGCCGCCCTTGCCGAAGCGGGCACGGCTGGACGCTACCGCTTCCCGCGACCAATGACGGACCGCCCGGGTCTTGATTTCAGCTTTAGCGGCCTGAAAACGTTCACCCTGAATACGGTGAATGCTGCCCGGAAGGCGGGTGAACTGAATGACCAGACTCGTGCCGATATCGCCCTGGCGTTTGAGTCTGCGGTTGTTGACACACTTGCGATCAAGTGCCGCCGTGCTCTTGAGCAGACGGGCTGCGAACGCCTTGTGATCGCGGGCGGAGTTAGCGCCAATAAGCGACTCCGCGAGGGACTGGAAAAAATGGCGGTAAAACTGAAGGCGGTTGTATTTTATGCCCGGCCTGAGTTCTGCACAGACAACGGCGCCATGATCGCTTATGCCGGCGCACAACGCCTTCTGGCCGGGCAGCAGGACGGCGAGCGGATTGCCGCGGTGCCCCGCTGGCCCATGAACACGCTACCTGCGGTCGGTGAGTCTCGGTTATCCGGACTGGCGGATTAGGGCAGGACCTTAGAGCCCCGTTTCCCGGCCCTGGGCCAGTCGTATCAGGTTGTTGCGATGTCGAACCACAATCAGCAGTGCCAGTAGCCCGAAAAGAGGCAAGGTTTCCGGTTCAATGAATGCGCTGATTATCGGGCCACTGATTACCGCTATGAGTGACGCCAGCGCTGAGATGCGCCACCGCCACATCACGGCTATCCATATTACCGCCAATAACAGAGTTGTTACGGGTGCCAGTGCCAGGCCTGCTCCGAGAGCCGTCGCCACGCCCTTGCCGCCCTTGAAACGGTAAAAGGCTGGGATCATGTGTCCGGTTACGGCAAACAGGGCCACGACGGCCTGGACCATTACCGAAAGCCCGGCTGCGTGGGCCAGCCAGACTGGCAGCCAGCCCTTGGCCGCATCCAGAGCCAGAGTTGCCAGGGCGGGTTTCCAGCCCCCTGTCCGGTAGACGTTGGTTGCCCCGGGGTTGCCCGAGCCCTGGGCACGTGGGTCGGGGAGCTTCCATAGGCGACACACCGGCATGGCAAACAACACTGAGCCGGCCAGGTAGGCGGCAGCGCAAAGCAGAACGGTAACGACCGGGTCGCTGGGCAAATTCATGATGTTGGCTCGGAGGCGGAGACGCCTTAGGGTGTTGTATGCGAAAATGCCGGTCCCGAATTCGCAGGCCAGCAACTGAACGGTATCCGTTGGCTGAATGTTATTCAATTACCAAAGAGTGGAATACTCCGGGAGTCACTTTGTCAGACAGTGTGCTCATTGAAGGACTGGCAGTGGAGACCGTTGTCGGTGTCTATGACTGGGAGCGTGAGGTTGACCAGCGCCTGATGGTAGATCTGGAAATGGCATGGGACAATCGTGTTCCCGGCGCCTCGGACGATGTGAGAGACGCTCTCGATTATGCGGCTGTCAGTGCCCGGGTCGTTGCTTGCCTGCAGGCACTCAAGCCACGGTTGCTGGAACACGGAGCGGAAGCTCTGGCGACAGACTTGCAGGATGCGTTTGGCATCGCCTGGCTGAGGCTGACGCTCAAAAAGCCCGGTGCTGTGCCGGAGGCGCAGTGGGTCGGTGTCCGAATCGAAAGAGGGGCACGTTGATGGCTGGCCGGGTTAAGGTCTACCTCAGTATCGGCAGCAACGTCGACCGGGAGCGTTATGTCTCGGCGGCGCTGGATGCGCTCGGTGAATGGTTCGGCGAACTTGAGATTTCACCGGTCTATGAGAGCGAGGCGGTCGGGTTTGACGGCTCGCCTTTTCTGAACCTGGTTGTGGGTGTAACCACTGATGCGTCGGTTGGTGAATTGTCCCGGCGGTTCAAGAGGCTGGAGGCGGAAAACGGGCGACGCAGGAACGTGCCGAAGTTCAGTGCCCGAACCTTGGATCTGGACATCCTCACGTACGGGGATGCGATCGGGCAGATCGACGGTGTAGAGTTGCCGCGGGGAGAAATTCTGAAGAATGCGTTCGTACTTCGCCCGCTTGCCGATATCGCGCCGGAGGTTCTCCATCCTGTGTGCGGACAGTCCTATGGTGAGCTCTGGCAGGAGTATAGTGCCGACCAGAGGCTCTGGCCGGTCAACTTTCGCTGGCAGGGACGACAGATCTCTCTATCGGCGGGCTGAAAGGAACAGGTCAATCAGATTGTCGGTGGAGCTGTCGCTGTCAGGACTACCTAAATCTTTATCCAGAAGCCGGGGCAGGATGCCCTTGCCAAGTTGCTTTCCAAGCTCAACGCCCCACTGATCAAACGAATCCAGGTCCCAGATCACACCCTGAACGAAGGTCCTGTGTTCGTAGAGCGCGATCAGGGCGCCCACCGTTTCCGGTGTTACCTTTCCCATCAGTAATGTGTTGCTGGGTTTATTCCCCGGGATGACCTTGTGAGGCGCCAGTCGCTCAATCTCGGCATCGGCCAACCCTTCGTCGGCCAGTTCCGCCCGAGCCTCTTCCAGTGATTTTCCCGCCATCATCGCACGGGCCTGGCTCAGGCAGTTGGCGAAGAGGTCAGCGTGGTGCGTTGCGACCGGATTGTGGGTCGTGAGGGGGATAATGAAGTCCGCAGGTATCAGTCGGGTGCCCTGATGAATCAACTGGTGGTAGGCATGCTGACCGTTCGACCCAACCCCGCCCCAAATTACCGGTCCGGTTTCATAGTCGAGTGCCCCCCCCGCCTCATTCACACTTTTGCCGTTGCTTTCCATGTCCAGCTGCTGAAGGTGGTCTGGCAGGCTACGAAGATAGTGGTCGTAGGGGAGAATTGCGTGGGTCTCTGCATCCCAGAAATTGTTGTACCAGACGCTGAGTAACGCCATTACCACCGGAAGGTTCTGTTCCAGGGGCGCATCTCTGAAATGGTTGTCCATCGAGTGCGCGCCTGCGAGCAGGCCGCGAAAGTTATTCATGCCAATGGTCAGTGCCACGGGTAGGCCAATGGCAGACCAGAGGGAGTAACGACCGCCAACCCAGTCCCACACCGGGAAGACATTGTCAGCCTCAATGCCAAAGGCTTCAGCTGCCGGAACGTTGGCTGTCACAGCCAGAAAGTGGCAGGCAATTGCTGACTCATCTTCGCAGTGTTCAAGAAACCATCTCCTCGCTACCTTGCTGTTTTCAAGCGTTTCCTGGGTGCGGAAGGACTTGGACTGAACCAGGAACAGAGTGGTCTCCGGATTTACCACCCTCAATGTTTCGCAGATATCGGTGCCGTCGATGTTCGCCACGTAATGGCAGCGTATGCCGCCATGCCAATAGGGCTGAAGTGCTTCGCCCACCAGCTTGGGTCCCAGGTACGAGCCACCAATGCCAATGCTGATAACATCGGTAAAGGGTTTGCCGCTGTAACCCATTCTGGACTGGTCCAGAACGCTGTCGACGAGTACCTCCATGCGTTTAAGGGTCGCCTGGACTTCTGCGATAACATCAACGCCGTCCACCACAATGGAATCATTGCCCGGGTGTCGGAGAGCTGTATGAAGGGCGGGGCGACTCTCGGTGACATTGACCTTGTCACCTCGAAACAGGGCGTCCCGACGACTTTCCACGTCGCAGCTTCTGGCCAGGGCCAGCAGCGCATTCAGGGTTTCATCAGTAATCCGGTTTTTCGAGAAGTCCAGGGACAGGCCCGCTCCTTGAATAAAATATCGTTTCGCACGACCTGGGTCCTCCGAGAATAGCTGCTTCATCGGCTTTGACTGTAATTTTTCCCGATGTTGCTTCAGTGCCTGCCACTCCGGTCGGGATGTCAGTGTTGCTGGGCTCCTGGGCATCTGAGAATCCTTTTCAGTCAGGTAGGTTGGTCACCGGCTGATAGAGAGGTTATCTATCAGGCGTGTGGTGCCAAGGAACGCTGCCACTAGCAGGGTAATGTCACTGTCTTCCGGTGTTGCCGGTTTCAGTGTCCGGCTGCTCACAATATTAAAGTAGTCAGGGCGAAGTCCGGCCGCAACGAGATTTTTCCTGGCATCCTGCTCCAGAGTCTGGAAATCGGTCCGTCCCTCCGCGAGTTTTTCGGCGGTTTGCTGGAGCGTAAGGTACACCACTGGCGCAAGTTTCCGCTCTTCTGCCGACAGATAGCCGTTCCTGGAGCTTTTCGCAAGGCCGTCGCTTTCACGGACGGTCGGCGCCCCCACAACTTCCACAGGGATCATCAGGTCTCTGACCATCTTGCGGATAACGGCCAACTGCTGGAAATCCTTTTCCCCGAATACGGCGAAATCCGGCTGGACCATGTTGAAAAGCATGGTTACAACAGTCGCGACACCCTCAAAATGACCGGGTCGGCTGGCGCCGCAGTGACCATCACTGACTTCGGGTACGACGACCTGTGTCTGCTGGGACAGACCTTCCGGGTAGACTTCGGAAGCCGCGGGTGCGAACACTAGTGTATTTCCGGCCGCCTCCAGCTGCTCCTGGTCCTCGGCAAGGGTGCGCGGATAGGTCTCCAAGTCCTCGCCGGCCCCGAACTGCATCGGGTTGACAAAGATGCTGGTGACCACGATATCCGCGGCTTCTGACGCTTTTCGAACCAGTGAGATATGGCCTTCATGCAGGTTGCCCATGGTCGGAACCAGACCGATGGTTTTTCCCTGCCGGCGGTAGCCACGGAGGATGGTACGAAGTTCTTTCAGGGAGTGTATGGTTCTCATGCCTTGAACGTATGCTCCTCAGCGGGGAAGGTGCGCTCTCGGACCGCTTTGACGTACGCAGATACAGCTTCCTGAACGGACTCGGTTTCTGCCAGAAAGTTTTTCACGAAGCGGGGCTTGCGGCCGGTGGTAACGCCCAGCATGTCGTGTAGCACAAGTACCTGGCCATCGGTGTCTGATCCCGCGCCAATGCCAATAACGGGCGCTTTTACGGCCTGGGAAATCCGGGCCGCGAGCGGGGCGGGCACGCACTCCAGAAGAATGATATCTGCGCCGGCGGCTTCCAGCTCGCAGGCGTGTTCAATCATGATTTCCGCCGCTTTTTCGTCCCGGCCCTGGACCTTGTAACCGCCGAGCTTGTTAACGAATTGCGGTGTCAGCCCCAGATGCGCACAAACGGGCACGCCCCGTTCGCTCAGTGCGCTGATGGTTTCTTTCATCCAGTCGGTGCCTTCAAGCTTGACCATGTGCGCACCCGCACGCATGAGGTCGGCCGCATTCTCAAGGGCGGCCTCTACGGTCCCATAGGTCATGAAAGGCATGTCGGCCATGATCAGAGAGCCACGATTGCCTTTGGCAACACAGCTTGTGTGATAGACCATCTGGTCCATGGTTACCGGCAGTGTGCTGTCGTGGCCCTGGAGAACCATTCCGAGAGAGTCTCCGATCAGGATGACATCGACACCGGCTTCACTGACTACCTGTGCGAAAGTGGCATCGTAAGAGGTTAGGGCAGAAAAGGCCTCGCCCTTCTGCTTGTATTCCCGAAGGGTATTGATGGTTACAGCCATAGAATCCTTGCCTTTTGGGTGGATGGGCCAAGACCGGGCCGGGGGTCTACCGGCATTCAGATGTTAAGGGTAATCCGGGGGTATGTCTGAGGCAATAGTAGCACGAACCATAATCCGCCCGGCTGACAGGGCCTGACGCCGGAAATGGCGTTACAAGGTCTAACCAGGCTTCCGTGTCACGGGCGGAAGTTTACGCAGGTGATTGTCCTGGCACCGCCTGCGCAATTCTGCCACAGAGGCACCGTCGGGCAGGGTGAGGTCCGGGCTTAGATCCAGTAGGGGCTGAAGGACAAAGTCGCGGTTTGAAAGCTCTGGGTGGGGAACGGTGAGGCGTTCGTCATTAATCGTCTGGGTGCCGAAGATCAGCAGATCCAGGTCCAGGGTTCTTGGTCCCCAGTGGCGAAGCCGTTCCCGGCCATGAAGCTGCTCCACCCTCTGCAAGTGATCCAGCAGCGAATGGGGGGGCAGTGTTGTGCTCAGCCAGACCGCACCATTAACGAAGTCGGGCTGATCCTGGGGGCCGACCGGGCGGCTGGCGTAAAAGGGAGATTGCGCCACCAGAACCGTACCGGGCAGTGCAGCCAGTTCGGCGACGGCTCTGGCCAGCTGGGCAGCGGGGTTCTCAAGGTTGCTGCCCAGACCGATGAAGGCGTCGGTTTTCACTATTGGGCAGGCCGTTTAACCGGTGGTTTCCGGCGGCGCCGGCGTTTTTTGGGGGCGTCGCTGCTCAATTCGGAGAGCATGCGTTCCTGTCCCCGCTCGTCCAGCTTCTGGAAGTCTGTCCACCACGTGCCGAGTCCGGGCTCGATCTCGCCGGATGCTTCCCGCACCAGGAGGAAATCATAGGCTGCCCGAAAGCGGGGGTGACTCAGAGTGACAAAGGCCCGTTTACCCTGGCGCCTTGGTAGTCGCATCTGTAGCTCCCAGATTTCCTTCATGGGGCCGGAGAATCGTTTTGGGATCGAGGTTGCCTGGACCTGTTGCCCAATCACCCTGCCTATAGCGGAATGAAGCGCTGGCTGCACCGGGTCGCCGTTATCCTGGCGGCGCCGCCATTCTGCCTGAAGGGCAGGCCACAGCATGGCAGCAAACAGGAAGTAAGGGGTTACTGACTTGCCCTGAGCGATACGGGCATCGGTGTTCCTGAGTGCCTGCCGGATAAGCTCATCGGGCTCGCCCGCCTCGATTGCTCTCACGGTTTCGGGAAACAGCGGGGCCAGAAGATTGTAACGGGTCAGCAAATCGTAAGTGGCTTCGCCATGGCCTGCAGAGAAAAGCTTCAGGACTTCATCAAATAGCCGGGCTGCAGGAATGTGCGTCAGCAGAGGAGCAAGTTCCTGAATGGGTGCTTCGGTTTCAGGCTCAATGTCAAAGCCCAGTTTGGCCGCAAATCGAATCGCCCGCAGCATGCGTACCGGATCCTCCCGATAACGCGTCTCAGGGTCACCAATGAGCCTGAGCTGGCGGTTGCGAAGGTCTTCAATACCATTGGCGAAATCAACAATGGTGAAGTCCCGGATGCAGTAATAAAGAGCGTTAACCGTAAAGTCCCTGCGCAGGGCATCTTCTTCCTGGTTGCCGTAGACATTGTCCCGTAACAGCAGGCCGTGCTCGCTGGTTTTGCGGTCGTCATCGTCCGAATCGTCTTCCACCTGGCTGGCGTTACCCCTGAAGGTCGTGACTTCGATAACTTCTCGACCAAACACCACATGCACGATGCGGAACCTCCGGCCGATCAGGCGAGAGTTCCGGAACAGGTCATGGACCTCTTCCGGGGTCGCATTGGTAGCGATGTCGAAGTCTTTGGGGTTGCCGTTAAGCAGGAGGTCCCGAACGCCTCCGCCGACGAGGTAGGCTTCGTAGCCGGACTTGTTCAGCCGGTGCAGAACCTTCTTCGCGGGCTCGCTGATCATTGAGCGAGAGACATTATGCTGGTCGCGGGGAATTTCCCTACGTTGATACACGAGGGGCTTTTTCTTGCCGCTGCCGGGAATGAATGAGCGGAGTTTATCGACGAGTCGTTTAGGCATTGAAATCCGTTGTTGCGATGAGCAAAAACCGAGAGTTTAACGGTTTGCGCAGGATTTGCACACGTTTGGCTTGGGATGTGATGCCAAAATGCCTGAATCAGATAATCAAAAGGCGGATCCGTTTGCACGAATCCGCCCTGAAAGCGTTGACGATCTGCATTGTTTTTGTTGTTGGTCGGGATTTTTTTCGTTTTTTTACCCCACTGTCTATCCCCAAAGTCGGGGCCTTTCAGTAGTGCAAACGGAAAGCTTTGAATACACGGAGCGGTCAGAGACACCGGGCAAGTCGATGGTAGCTGCAGTGCCGCCTGAAAGACGATTCTTCTCTACATCTACAACTCGCACGTGCCAAGGGACCACTAAAAAGCACAGTACCCAAAACACTCAGTTCGCTTACGTTCTGTTTTTGTTTTTGTTACCGAACGTCTTCTTGCAGCTTTTTGTTTTTGTTTTACCGCTGCGTTGTCACTCTTGTTCTTGTTGTTGTGCGCTTAATAGGTTGCAGGCCGTGTGCCAGTTTTCTGTTTTTCTTTATTAACAGTATGTTACGGATTTGTAGTTCATAAGTGTTACCCCGTATCCGACCTAAGTGTTACTGAGCACGCGTAACTTTCACGTGGAGTGTTACCGAGAGGAACATGGGGTAACAACTGAGTCGGAGTTCACACTATTGTCAGGATCGTTCGGCTCAGCCCAGTCTGTGGAGATTCAGTTGCCTGAGGATTTTTTGCGGGGGATCCCAAGGCGCTGACGGCGCTCCCAAAGTGACTTCCGACTGATTCCGAGCTTTTGCGCCAGTTCCGTTTCACTCATACGATCCTGGTTTTCGAGGACAAAATGCTGGAAGTAATCTTCCAGTGACAGGTCGTTGGCGGAATCCACATCGTTTGTCCGGGTCTGTTCATTATTACCGGCTACCAGGGTTTCTGGAATGTGTTCTTCTCCTCCCTCGCTGTCCAGGTCCAGCAGAGACGGAGTTATTACGTCGTTGTCACACAGGATGGTCGCGCGCTCAATGGCATTCTCAAGCTCCCGGACGTTGCCCGGCCAGCGATGACGTTCCAGGGCGCGCATGGCTTCCGGGCTCAGGTTCAGGTTGGGTTTGCCCATCTTTTCTCCCTGGCGCTTAAGGAACCGGCGCGCAAGGCCCATGATATCGCTCTGTCGTTCCCTTAAGGGCGGA
Organism: Marinobacter salinus; assembly: GCF_001854125.1. NCBI lineage: Bacteria > Pseudomonadati > Pseudomonadota > Gammaproteobacteria > Pseudomonadales > Marinobacteraceae > Marinobacter > Marinobacter salinus. Next base: position 2,734,566 of record NZ_CP017715.1, on the reverse strand, counting down.
ATGCGAATCTGCATGACATTCAGGCGGTAATAGAGGTCTTCGCGGAATTCCCCGGTACGGGTCATGGCTTTCAGGTTACGGTGCGTCGCTGCAATCATCCTCACGCTGACCTTTCGGCTCTGAGTCGAACCTACTCTACGGATCTCGCTTTCCTGCAATACTCGGAGGAGGCGGGCCTGAGCTTCCGCTGGCAGTTCGCCAATCTCGTCGAGGAAGAGGCTGCCGCCGTCAGCGGCTTCAATCAAACCTGTGCGGGCGGAGACTGCACCGGTAAAGGCGCCCTTCTCGTGTCCGAAGAGTTCGGATTCGATCAGGCTCTCTGGAATCGCTGCGCAGTTTACCGAGATGAGTGGCTTTGACGCACGAGGGCTGAGAAGGTGCAAGGCTCTGGCCGCCAGTTCTTTGCCGGTACCGGACTCGCCCTGAATGAGGACGGTGGTTTCGGTGGGGGCGACTTTCCGAATCAGCGTGAATACGCGTTGCATGGGTTCGCAGTGGCCAAACATGATGTTGGCAGGGTCGCTGTTTTCAGGTGTGGAAGAGCTCGCTCCCGGCTCTTCAGAACTGTCTGGGGCCGTGGGTTTTCGGGCCAGGATGTTGCTCACCGCGGCGAGCATTTCATCGTGGTCGAAAGGCTTTGCTATATATTCCACCGCGCCCATTTTCATGGAGTCTACAGCCGATCGCAGGCTGGCATAACTGGTCATAATCAGAACCGGCGTATTGGGAGCCCGGTTGATCAGTTCGGTCCCGGCTGCGCCAGGCAGGCGCAGATCGGAGATGATCAGGTCATACTGGTCCGGCTCATAATTTTGTTCGGCTTCTTCCACCGAGCCGGCATCAGAAACTTCATAGCCGGCATGCTGCAGCAGTTTTCGGATGGCTGAGCGGATAATGTCTTCATCTTCTACGATCAGAATGCGAGGCATAACAGTTTCATGACCTTTCGTTCTGGCTGACAGTGGTGTTGCCGGTTTCCGGTTCGTAGGCAGGCAGCCTCAAGCGTACACAGGTGCCCTTGCCGGTCTCGGGGCTCGCCGGACTCTCCACCTGAATATTGCCGTAATGTTCTTCGACAATGCTGTACACAAGTGACAAGCCAAGGCCTGTGCCCTTGTTAGGTGCCTTGGTGGTGTAAAACGGCTCGAAAATATGATCGAGCTGATCCTGCGGAATACCAGAGCCTTCGTCAATGACTTCGATAATCGCGGAGTAGCCGTCACCGCTACCACTGACCCGAATAGTACCACCATCCGGAGAGGCATCCCTGGCGTTCGCCAGGAGGTTGACGAAAACCTGGACTAGCCGCTGCTCATCGCCCAGTACCTGGAGGTTGGTGGGGCAGTCATTTACGAAACGGATGCCCGGCCCCTGATTGCTGAGCGAAAGCAGGTTAATGGACTCGTCGACACAGCGGCGGATAGCCACTGGCTCATAGCGATTGGCCTGGGCATGATTGCCGGTCCGCGCAAAATTCATCAGCGACTGCAGGATCGCCGAGATTCGCCGGGTTTGTTGCTGGATCTGGTTGGCAGTATCAAGAATGTCCGGGTTGTCGGTTTCCAGCTTCAGGTTCTGCGCCAGCGACGAGATGCCCGTTACCGGGTTGCCGATTTCATGGGCCACCCCTGCCGCGAGTCGGCCAACGGAGGCGAGCCGTTCGCTGTGCATAAGTTCGTCTTCAAGAAGTCGTGTTTCAGTCTGGTCTTCTACCAGGATAATGCTGCCACCTTCGGTATGGTCCGGGCCGCTGAGTGTGGCCTTGTGCAAGTTTAGCCAGTGAGGCTTGCCTCGCAGGTCCAGGCGGTGTTTGTAGCGGTGAAGTTCTTCACCCCGGTTGAAATCATCCAGCAGCAGGTGCCAATGCTCCGGCAATGCCATAAGCCGCGCACCAACCACATCGTCGGCAGTGATGCCGGTCAAGGCTTCCATGGTGTGATTCCACATCAGGATCTCGCCGTCCTCACCAACGGAACAAGCGGGAATCGGGAGATTTTGCAGAGTCTGCCTGTAATGTCTTCGCAGGTTGTCCAGCTCTCCAGCCAGACCGGTCAGGCGGTTCTGATAATCCCCCAGTGCCCGTTCCACATAGCGGATGTCCTGTGCCGTTCCCCCTCGTGCCATGGGTTTGAAACCCAGGTAACGTTTAACCATGTCTCGGGCTACAGAAGGGCCTAACAGTCCGGAAAGGTTGGCCTCGACCTGATCCCGTAATCGGCGCAGCTGGTAAGGCCGGTATTCCACATTGGGCAGCTTCAGCTGTGCCAGGGCTCGCTCAACCTCGCGTTTGGCCACGCCATAGCCCAGTGGCACGGCCAGCTGTTTGGCAAAGTCCTGTGAAGAGGTTGCCAGCAGCTCCCTGCGTTGGGGGCGGGAAAGGGCACCCATGGAGCAGGCCTGGGCGGCACTGGTTTCCTCATTGGTGCTGGTGCTGAGGATGGAGACCAGTGCGAAGACGGTTACGTTGGCCGTCAGGCTCACAAATGTGAAGATATGCCAGTTGCTGTAGTCGGGAATGAGTGGAGCATCGAGCAGCGCCAGCAGGTTCGCGGTATGAGAAAACGGTAGCACCAGTGTCACTACCCAGATGGTCAGGCCAGCCAGCAAGCCGGCGATCAGTCCACGGCGATTGCCTTCTGGCCAATAGATCACCCCCAGCGCTCCCGGGAGCAGTTGCAGCGTCCCCGCAAGCGAGATTACGCCAAGAATCGAAAGGTCCAGATTCTTGCCGAGAGTTTCGTGAAACAGCAGCGCCAGAAAGATAATGACAGCAATCAGAAGGCGTTTGATCCACTGCAGCCACTGGTAGATATCTCCATGCTCCCGTGGCGTCTTAAGCGGCAGTACCACATGGTTCAGAACCATTCCGGCGAGGGCGAGAGTGCTGACAATCATGAGACCACTGGCAGCGGAGAGGCCTGCAATGTACATCATCAATGTCAGCGCCGGGCTGCCGAGTGCCTGGGCAACGCCAATGGTATAGAAGTTCGGCCCCGTGGTGATCGCCAGTTCCTGCCCTCCCCAGAGAATGAGCGGTACCGGCAAACCCAGAAGCAACAGGTACAGGGGCAGCCCCCAGCTGGCCTTCGCCAGAGCCTTCGGCGAGGGATTTTCGCTGAACGTCATATGGTACATATGGGGGAGCACGAGGGCAGCGGCAAAGGACATCAGCATGAGCGCCCTCCAACTGCCGTCGTCGATGTTGAACGTCATGGTGGTAGCCGGTCCGTTATTGCCGGCCAGCCAGACGTCGAGCCCTTCCATGCCGCCGAAAACTCCGAAAAGGATGACGCCGCCGAGTGCCAGCAGCGCTACCAGTTTGACCAGGGAGTCGAAGGCGATCGCCAGTACCAGTCCCTGATGATTCTCCGAGTTCTGGTTTCTGCGAGCGCCAAACAGCATGGCAAACAGGACCACAGTGAGGCTGAACAGCACACTGATGACGTTTGGCGAGGTGTCCGGCGCAAGAAGGCTGGCAGACGTTGTTACCGCCTGAATCTGCATGCTCAGCAGTGCAAGGATGGCGCCGCCTGAGCAGAGGGTAACGAGTGTACCGGCCCACTGGCTCCGATAACGGTAGGCGAACAGGTCCGCAAGTGAGGTGAGCTGGTAGGCCCGGCCAATGCGCATGACCGGATTTAACAGTACTGGAGCCAACAGGAATGCGCCGCTGATGCCCAGGTAGTAGGCAAGGAACCCGTACCCGGTTTCGGCGGCCACGCCGACCGCGGCATAGACGGCCCAGATGCCGGCATAGACGCCAAGACTCAGGGTATAGACCAGCGGGTGCCTGACCCAGTGGCGAGGCAAAATGCCGCGCTCTGTGATCCAGGCGATACCGAACAGGAGAACAAGGTAGAGAAGGCTGGCGAAAAGCAGCCCGGTTGCACTAAAACTCATTGGGGTCCCGCCGCCATTCCAGCCAGAAGCCGATGGCAATCAGTCCACCCCAGATGGCATAGGGGCTGTACCACGCGTTTTCGGGCGAGGTCCACCAGTGGAGTATGTTCGGGGAAAAAATATAGATGGCCAGAACCAACAGGAAGACCAGACGGTAGATATACATCGGGCATGCTATCCGCGCTGAGGTTTGTGAAACGCTTTATACCATGTCAGTCACCGGGATGTCAGGTGAATGGCCTCCCGTCGCCAGTGCCTGAGGGCCCAGCCCATGATATTTTCGACGGTCGCCTCAGTGAGTGACCTGGGTGGTTCCTGGCCCAGCGCCAAAAGGGCCAGAAACAGGTTTCTTGCCGCATTGTCATCGTCCAGTGCCGGTGCATGGGTCTGTTTGCTGAGTTTCTGACCCTGCTCATTAAGAATCACCGGAATGTGCAGCCAGCGGGGCGGGGTGGCACCAAGGGCCCGATAGATTTGTTGCTGCTGGGCTGTCATGTCCAGCAAGTCAGAGCCTCGGACCACATCTGTGATGTCTTGGTCGATGTCGTCTACCACAACGGCCAGTTGATAGGCATAGAAACCTTCCTTGCGAAGGATGACGGGGTCATCCAGTTCGGCTTTCACGGTCTGGTGCTGGGGCCCCAGAAGCTGGTCCTGCCAATGGCTTTCCTCGTCTTTCAGGGCAAAGCGAATAGCAAAGGGGCGGTCGCCGGGGCTGATATGTCCATCGCGACAATGACCGGGGTGGCGACCACGATTGTCCTGTAGCTGTTTTCTGGAACAGGTGCAGCGGTAGGCGTCGCCTTGCATGATCAGGCGATCAATGGCGGCCTGGTAAGCGTTATGGCGTCGGGACTGGAAACGGACTGCGTCATCCGCAAACAGATTGTGGGCCTCAAGGCTTCGAAGAATCTGGCCGGTAGCTTCCGGTGGTTCCCTGAGGGGATCGAGGTCTTCTATTCTGATAAACCACTGACCGCCATGGCTGTGCGCTTCAAGGTAGCTGGCCAGCCCGGCCACAAGAGAGCCGAAATGCAGGGGTCCGGTTGGGGAGGGCGCGAAACGCCCCCGATACGGTGCTGCGGTCATGAGCGATCAGCGAGCCGACAGCTCTGGTGAAGAGCTTTGCCGGCTATTGTACTGAATGGTAAGCAGCTCAGATTCCGGTCTGGCGCTCGCGGATTTCGGCGAGCGTTTTGCAATCAATGCACAGAGTCGCTGTCGGCCGTGCTTCGAGACGACGGATGCCGATTTCAACACCGCACTGATCGCAGAAGCCGTAGTCGTCCTTGTCGATGCGATCGATGGTCTGGTCAATTTTCTTGATCAGCTTGCGCTCACGGTCACGGGTACGCAGTTCCAGGCTGAACTCCTCTTCCTGGGTTGCGCGATCACTGGGATCCGCGTAATTTGCTGCGTCTTCCTGCATGTGGTGCATGGTGCGGTCGACTTCTTCCATCAGCTCCTGCTTCCATTGCAGCAGCAGATTCTTGAAGTGCTCCAGCATTTCAGCACTCATGTACTCTTCACCCTTTTTCATTTCATAAGGGGTGAAGTTGGTAAAACGTTCGCGTGGTTGTTCTGCAGTGTTTGCCATTGAACCCGGCCTCTTGTTTGTACTTCACAAGAACGCTTTGCTTCCCACCGCGTGAGCCCCCGTGGCTGCGCGGTTATACCCTGGATGAAGCATTCGTCCTGAAACGGGAATTTGCGGAAAATAGCAGATTAGTCACAGGGGTGCCAGCCTTGTGACACCTACTTTTGCACGGAGATCACATGAAGTTACCAGAACCGTTGGTGGAAGGGCATCTGATTCGCCGCTATAAACGCTTCCTTGCGGATGTTCGCCTGAGGGACGGCACGGAAGTGACTGCCCATTGTCCAAACACAGGATCCATGCTGGGGTGCCAGCCAGAAAATGCCCGGGTCTGGTTGAGCCGGAGCGATAACCCCAAGCGTAAGCTGCCATATACATGGGAGCTGGTGGAGACTGAGCCTGGCATGCTTGCCTGTATCAATACTGCCAGACCAAACGCCCAGGCCCGGGCCGCCATCGAACATGGCACGGTTCCGGAGCTGAGTGGGTATCGCGTCTGCCGTTCGGAGGTCAAATACGGAGAGGAAAAGAGCCGGATTGATCTGCTCTTATCCGGGCACCCCGGTCAGCCTGATGCCTGGGTGGAGGTGAAAAACGTAACGCTGGCGGATAATGGTCAGGGGTTTTTCCCGGACGCGGTTACCACTCGCGGACAGAAGCACCTTCGGGAGCTTATGGCTCAGGTGGCGAAAGGGGACCGTGGGGTTCTGTTCTTCGTGGTCAACCATACCGGCATCGAAACGGTCCGTCCCGCCGATCACATTGACTCGAAATACGGCCGGTTGTTGCGGGAAGCCTGTGATGCCGGGGTGGAGGTGGTGGCGTATCGTGCAACCCTGGCAGGGGAAAACGGCTCTCCCTCCGGAGCAATAACCCTGGTCGAGTCTGTGCCGGTTATTCTGGAAGTCTGACCTGAATGGCACTGCCCGTGATTCGAAGATCAAGGGCAGTCAGTGCGTCTCCCTGGCATGGCCCGGCAATACACTCTCCGGAATCGGTTTTGAACAGGGCGCCATGGGTTGAGCATTGAAGGAACAGGTTATCGGCGTCCATAAAACGCCCGGGCATCCAGTTCAGTTCAACACCCAGATGCGGGCATTGGTTGACGTACGCCCTGGGTTTCTGGTCGTCCAGAAACAGGAAGCCCATGAGTGGCATGGTGCCGGGCTTCGGGTTCTTCTGGCGAACCCGGAATTCTATAAATGTCTCCGGCGCCAGTTCATCGAACTGGCAGACCGTTTGCCACTCATCGCTTGCTGTGTTGTTCATAAAAACTCTTGGTTACCTGCGAGCCTGCCGTCCTTGTGTCATGCCGGGCTGAGGCCGAAGTGTTGGCGAATCCGGTCGGCGACCGCCTCCGCAACGTGCTCTTCGTCTGTGTGCAAATGGATCGTATGGCTTTTTTCGTCGGCGGTGAGCGGCTCAAACCAGCTTTGCTGGGCGTCCAGCAGCTCTTCTGTCGCCTCGGACGCGTCTCCGGAGCGGGCACGGATCCACTCCCGGCGCAACGCCTCCGGTGCTTCACAGTGGAGCAGGGCGAACGGCAAGCCTTGGGTTTCCGCGACGGCGGCAAACAGGGACCGTTCTTTTTCTTTCAGGCTGGCGGCATCAACGATCACCGGACAACCGGCCGCCAGCAGATCGCCCGCAAGATCGGCCAGGCGCTGGTAGGTTTTCTCCGTTGCCGCTTCGGTATAGAGATTACCGCCGGTTGGAGACTTGCTGCTGTCCAGGGGCGCGAGACCGTGAAGTCGCTTTCTTTCCACGTCAGAGCGCAACCGGATCAGCCCCAGTTCGCCGGCCATGGCTGCGCTGACACAGGTTTTTCCGCTGGCGGACAGCCCGGTTGTGGCTAATAAATAAGGGTTGGGGATGATGCTGTAGTCTTCGGCAAGTTGCGCGTAATCCCGGTACCGTTGCATCAGCGTGGCTTTTTCCCCTTCGCTCAGAGAAGGGTTCCCGAGAGTGAAGAGGGCAATCTTCGCGCGGACCAGAGCTCGGTAGGCCTTGTAGAGCGGGAGCAGGGGGATGGCTCCGAAGTCGTCACGGTATTCCAGGTACGTGTTGAGTACCAGGTTGGCGAGCTTATGCTCCTGTCGGGACTCAAGATCCATCAGCAGGAATGCCAGGTCGTTAATCACATCAATCCAGCGAAACGATTCGTTGAATTCAATGCAATCGAAAACCGTAACCTCGCCCTCAAACCGGGTTATGTTGGCCAGGTGAAGGTCGCCGTGACACTCGCGAACAAATCCGTTGGCATGCCGCTCGGCAATCAGGTCCCGGTGGCGCTCAAATGTACTCTCGGTCCAGGCTTGCAGGTTCTCCAGCTGAGTGAGTAGCCCTGCGTCATCAATCATTGGCCGGATCTGGTCGAAATTTTCCTGCATTCCGGCATATACGGCCTCGGGTGTGCCCAAAGGTTTGTCGGCAGCAACCGGTGGCAGTTGTTCGTGGAAATTCGCCACCTGTCTGGCGAGGCTGGTCAGCAATTCAGGCGTGAGAGTGTGCTGCTCCTGTTGGCGGTCGAATAGCTGGTCCTGCCCGAACTGGCGCATTTTAATGACATACTCAAACGCGTTGCCGTTCCCGCCGATAACCGGATGGTCTGGCGTGCCCGTGATTGGCAGGACCTCCAGGTAAAGGTTCGCCGCAAGACGACGGTTCAGTCGCAATTCCTCCTCGCAGAAGTGCTTTCGCTTTTCCAGAGTTGAAAAATCCAGGAAGCCGAAGTTCATTGGTTTCTTGATTTTATAGGCATAGTCACCGGTCAGGATGACCTGGGAAATGTGAGTCTCAATGACCTGAAAATCCCGGACCGGGTGTTCATACAGATCAGGATCTTGCAGTGCCAGAATCAGCTTTTCTGGGGGTGTTTCACTCACGTTGTTCTCCTCGCAGTCCCTGAACCTGTTGATTTTTAATGCCCCATCATAACGGGCAGATTACAGAAATAACACACAGTTGCCCTGCCTTTGCAGCGGATGCCTTAGTTATAATCCGGCTATGAAAAAAACGAGCCCACCTTCCCGGTCCAGCAAGAAGTCTCCCCGCAAGTCATCCAGGACGGGCCGTCGCCCCCGGTTCTGGCGGTTTTTTGTGCGCGCTTCAGTCATTGGCCTGGTGTTGCTGGCCGGCTGGGTGATCTATCTGGACGCAGTGGTGACCTCTCGTTTCGAAGGCAGGCGATTTGAGGTTCCCTCCCGGGTGTATGCGCGGCCTCTGGAACTATACGACGGTGCGGGTATCAGCTCTGGTGCGCTGGAAAGAGAGCTGAAGTTGGCGGGCTTCCGCAAGGGGGATGGCGCCAGGGCTGGCAGCTACCGTCGCAACGGTGGACATTTTGTTATCAGTACCCGTGGATTTCGTTTTCCGGACGGCGATGAGCCGAGGCGCAGGCTTTCCCTGAATATATACGCCGACCGGATCCAGGACTTTTCCGTCATTAGTGGCGATGCCTCGCCGGTTGTTCGACTGGAGCCCGCTCAGATTGGTGGTATCTATCCCTCCCACAAGGAAGACCGGGTCCTGGTTCAGCTTGAGGATGTGCCGGCACTGTTGCCTGCAACATTGATGGCGGTTGAGGACCGGAATTTCTACGACCACTTCGGTGTCGCGCCACTGTCGATAGCTCGCGCGATGCTGGCAAATATACGCGCCGGCCAGATAGTCCAGGGCGGTAGTACGCTGACCCAGCAATTGGTGAAGAACTTTTTCCTGACCCGGGACCAGACGCTGTTGCGCAAGGGGAATGAGGCGCTAATGTCGATCCTGCTTGAGCTTCATTACGAGAAAGGCGACATACTTGAGACTTACCTCAACGAGGTGTATCTGGGGCAGGCGGGCACCCGTAGTATTAACGGCTTTGGTCTCGCGAGCCAGTTTTACTTTGGTGAATCCCTGAAAGATCTTGATGTGCACCAGATCGCATTGCTGGTTGGAATGGTGAAGGGGCCAAGTTATTACAATCCGCGCCGCCACCCCCAGCGTGCCACGGAGCGCCGAAACCTGGTGATCTCCGAAATGGAAGATGCGGGCCTTATAGACTCGGTCCGCGCCGCGCGGGCCAGAGGGCTCGCACTGGGTGTCAGTGACAAGCCGTCCTACTCTGAAAACCGGTATCCGGCCTATATTGACCTGGTCCGCAGACACCTGGCGCGGGATTACCGGGATGAGGATTTGCGGAGTGAAGGGTTGAGGATTTTCACGACCCTGAATCCGGCCACACAGTATGCGGCCGAATTTGCGGTGACCGACACGCTGCCCAGGTTGAGCAGCGGCGAAACCCGAAAAGCTCTCGAAGCGGCGCTGGTTGTGACGTCCAAGGACAGTGGCGAGGTGCTGGCGCTGGTTGGAGGCCGCGACCCTCAATTTGCCGGTTTTAACCGGGCCCTGGATGCCCGCCGCCCGATCGGCTCCCTGATCAAGCCGTTTATCTATCTGTCCGCGCTTGAGCAGCCCGATCGTTATACCCTGATCACGCCAGTGCTGGATAAGTCCTTCGTCCTGGAGTTTGACGACGGGCGGCGGTGGGAGCCCAAAAACTATGACGGCAAAGAGCGTGGCGAGGTGCCGGTGCATGCGGCACTGTCTCACTCCTACAACCTCCCCGCGGTTCGGGTGGGCCTGGATGTTGGCGTCGATGTAGTCAAAGCGAACCTCCAGGCGTTTGGTGTAAGCTCTGAGATATCAGAATACCCGTCCATGTTGCTGGGGGCTGTCGCCATGAATCCTGTCACGGTGGCTCAGATGTACCAGGGGCTGGCGACTTCCGGATTTAATACGCCCTTGCGAACCATTCGGGAGGTGACCGATGCCAGCGGAGAAGCTTTGACTCGGTACAGTCTGGAAGTGGACCAGGTGGCGGATCCTGCGGCTGTCCACCTGGTTCAGTACGCAATGCAGGAAACCATGCAGGAAGGTACGGGGAAATCTGCGTATTACACAGTGCCAGAGGAGCTGGCACTGGCCGGCAAGACCGGAACAACGGACGACGGCCGGGACTCCTGGTTTGCCGGTTTCAGTGGAGACCTGCTGGCCGTCGCCTGGGTGGGGCGGGATGATAACGGCGGCACCTCGCTGACCGGTGCAAGCGGTGCCTTACCCGTTTGGTCCCGGTTCATGGCGCAAGTGCCCCAGCACAGTCTTTCGCCCGTGGTACCCGACGGCGTCAATTATCATTGGGTCAATGGCAAGAGGCAGGCATTAACCGGTGAGTACTGCGATAATGCGCGCTTTATGCCGTTCATTTCAGGCAGTGAGCCGACGCAGGAGGTATCCTGCTCGGGTACCCTGCAGCGGCGAATTAAAGGCTGGTTTGAAGGATTGTTCCAATGAAGACGTTTTTTCTGACTCGTGTGAGCGCGGTGGCCGTACTCTTGACCCTCGCAGGTTGTGCCTCCAGTACAGGGGGTTCCATTTATGTCCCGATCGGGGGCGAGGCGCCAAGAGCACCTGAGCTGCCGAGAGCAGCCAGTGAGCCTGAAAAACCGGAAGTATGGCGCAAGAGTGAACAGCCGGAAGTGTCCCAGCCGGCTGAAACGGCGCCCCGCACCACTGCTCCGAGTTACCGGGATTCAGGCGATAGCCTGTCCCCGGCAGCACTCAGTCTGGTTCGTGAAGCCGACAACCTTTTGCGTCAGGGGGATGCGCCTGCAGCGATTGCCCGGCTTGAGCGGGCTCAGCGTATTGCTCCCCGAGCCGCTGAAATCTATTTCAAGCTTTCCGAGGCCTATGTCGCCAGTGATCAGCTGGGATCGGCCGAGCAATTCACTCTGAAAGGGTTATCCCTGGCCGGCAATGATTCCAGCTTGCAGCGGGCGGGGTGGATGCTGCTGGCGGATATTCGAAGAGCAAGAGGTAATGTGGCAGGTGCGGATCAGGCAGAGGCGCGAGCTTCGGCACTCTGAAAACCCGGCGCTCTGAAAAAAAGCCCCTGGGTTGCAGGGGCACTTATCCGTGATAGCTTAGCCGATCACGGCAAAAGCGGAATGGGGTCCGCTTCAACGTTGGTGTTGGCAACCACAGTCACATTCTGCGTGCCTTCAAAGTCCAGGCCGTCGTCGGTCTCGTTGTCATCCAGCTGACAACTGTAGCTGATGGTGTATTCGCCGGCGGTCAGAAATGCTGCTGTGTAGGTATAGATGCCGTCATAGTCATCGTCAGCCACGGGAACAGCCATCAATGGCCCGGCTTCCTCGCTGTTCACATTGATGTCCGTTGGCGTGGCATTGATGCCCTCATAGATATAGACGGCACCTTCGTAGCCTGTCGCGCAGTCGGCAAGATCGGCATCATTCGCCCGGGTCTGGCTTAGCGTTACGTAGTCCACCTCACCAGAGATGGAGCCCACTTCCAGATTGTTCACCAGACGCAGGGACGGCTTGAGCAGATAGTCTGCCAGAGATGTGCCTTGCGGGTTCACGATGGACTTTTTCACGTCGAAATCGATGGTGAAGTCGGTGGTGGTGTCCGCCGCTACCAGGAACTCGCCCTTGAGCTTCAGTCCGCTCTGTTGGCCGGAAGGCACGGCCAGGGATTTTTCGATACCCGGTTCAGCTTCCAGTTCTACGTAAGAGCCGCCGGTATCAACCAGAAGTCGGAGTTCAGAGTATGGGCCGGCAGGTACTTCTTCATCGGTAATGAGAGGTTCGCTGACGCCCCCCTGAAGATCCAGAAGATCCCAGGTTTTGGGTTCATCAAAACTGAACTCGACCCATTCACCATCCTGAGGCTTCAGGGAAATTCCGGTAAATGTGACGGTTACACTGGAGAACTCCATGGCCGGTGCGTCGGTTACGTCGAAGGAAACTGTGCCGGTTGAGCCTGAGCCATCGCTACCCCCGCCGCAGGCAGCAATACCTGCTGCCAAAGCTGAGACGGTGAAAAAACGGATGGAACGCTTCATATAAACCCCCTTGGTCTATTGCTTGGTACATACCGAGTAAATCGTTAACTCACTCTGCAACCACGCTCGGGCTATGCTCAGCGTTCCGTGAATTTTGTTAACGCTTCCTAATGTGGCTGCCACAATTGCCAGCTGCCGGAATCAAGAGGCAAATGCAGTGGGTGCGCAACTGGTATAGACTTCCGGGCTGAAGATACTCAAGCAGGTAGTAACGGTTTGCCCCTGATCCCTTTCAGATCCTCAAAAAACAGGCGGTTCGAGTCACTGGTTCAACCCCACCTGGACGCCATGTACCGGTTTGCCTACCGGCTGGCCGGGCAGCAGCAGGATGCAGAGGATCTGGTTCAGGACGTAGTTGTGAAACTCTATCCCCGGCTTGACGAGCTGGAGGCCGTTGACCGTTTGCGTCCCTGGCTGAACCGGGTCCTGTATCGGCAATTTATCGATCAGGTCCGACGCAAGGGGCGACAGGGGGATCGCCCCCTGAGCGAACTCGTCGCACCGGACAGCCATGCGGACTGGCTCGACAGCCTTGAATCGGATAACGCGGGGCCGGAAATTCAGCTGGAACAGGCTCGGTTGCGCCCGGCGCTGGACCGTGTTCTGGCGACGCTTGCACCGGATCAACGCGCCTTGCTCCTGCTTCACGATGTTGATGGTTGGCGTCAGGAAGATATTGCAGCCGTGCTCGACATTCCCTTGGGCACGGTGAAGTCCCGCCTGCACCGGTGTCGGGCTGGTCTGCGAAAAAAATTACAGCGTGAGCTGGAACCAATTCCCCGGGGTGGACGTGTGGGAGAATGAGGTGATGACTATGTCCTGTCGGGAAATCCGGGTAAGCCTTGTCGCTTACATTCACAATGAGCTTGCAGAGCCGCAGCGCGAGCAGATCGCGCAGCATTTGCGTACCTGCCCTTCATGTATGGCGCGGTTCGAATCTGAGCAGACTCTGAACGGATGTTTGCATGAGAAGACAGAAATCCCGATGCCTTCAGCGGATTTTCAGTCACGCGTTCTGGCTGCGGCTACCGGTCGGGAAGCCCACGCGCGGAAGGGTTGGAGTCACACTGTAATGGGGGGGGCGGTAGCAGCTGCTCTGGCGTTCGGTATTTCTCTTGGCGCGATGTTCAAGGGAGAGGAGCTCGGGGGTAATGCAACAGTTGTCGCAGAATCGACAGAGACAGAAGGCCAGGCGACAGAGGGCTTGGTCGCTCCGGGCGGGCCGGTTGAACGATCCGTTCGTCTGGCGTTTCGTTCGGGGATGCCACTTGAGAATGTAACCTTGACCCTTCAGTTGCCTCCGAACGTCGAACTTGCCTCCTTGCCGGGGCGCCAGGAAGTAAGCTGGAAAGTGAGCCTGGAGGCCGGTGAAAATGTTCTCGCATTGCCTCTGAAGGTTTTGTTTCCCGGTTCAGGCGAGCTGACGGCCCGGCTTGACACCGGTGAGCGTCAAAAGACATTTCGGGTGATGATCCCGGATGATGAAAGTGTTGGCAGAGAGGGGCCGGCATCATGAAACCAGATTTTTCGGGACTTAGAGCCTGGCTCCAGTGCGGTATTTTAATCACGGGGCTTGCCCTGTCAGTGACCGCGTCGGGTAATGACGATCTGGACGTCACCATGCGTATGGTCCTAGACGACTCCGATATTACCGGTTCTGTTGTGCGCCAGATTAAGCTGCCCGAGGCGGCTTCACTTGAATCGCGGCCACCAGCCGACCGCCAGAAGGTTCAGGGGGTAGGCCGGTCGGGTGAGTCCGGTCCCGGTAATCGTGATTTTGGGCAATCGGTTGCTGAGGATGTTCGTCAATCCAGGGAGACCGTTGATTCGATGCGGGAAAAAGCGAAGCGGCCTTCTGAACTGATCGAGCAGGTCCAGGAGCTGCAGAAGGACGGTCCGCCCGGCCTTAATCGCTGAGCCGACTCGGACCTCTGCGACAATTTCCCTGTCATACCTTGCTATACTCCTCAGCGTTATCTGCTCGGTAACGCTGGCACTTTGCGTTCACCGGTTCCTACTTCTCATTTGACTCCGGAGCATGCTGTTTGCTGGTGTCTCGGCTAACCATTGTGTGCTGGCTGCTATTGGTGGCACCCTCCCTGTCGTCTGCGACCGAACGGGCCTCCCCGGCAGATGTTGTCGCGCTTGGGGTTGAACGGTTTCAATCCGGTGACCTTGAGGAAGCTCGTAAAGTCTTCGAAGCTGCCCGGGCCGGTGGCATCGAGACCGTCTCCCTGAACTACAACCTCGGCGTCGTGTACTACAGGCTGGGTCAATATTCCGCAGCGGAAGCCAGCTTTCGCAAGCTACTGTCGACCGACCATCGTATTCTGGCCAGCTACAATCTTGGTCTTGTTGCGCTCGCCACGGGGAACAGAGCTTCCGCGAGGGACTGGTTTCTTGAGGTCAGCGCCCCAGCCTCTCCGGAAAAGCTTCGCAGACTGGCCTTGATACAACTTGAAACATTGTCGGCGGAGCCAGGATCACGATGGCCCGCCGCCGGCATCGGCTATCTGGCCCTTTCCGCTGGTTATGACAGTAATATTGCCGGACTTCCGGAATCAGTGACCTCCAGTCAAGGGGGTGCTTTCGTCGATGCACTCGCAGCCGGTTCAATTGATCTGTCAGTACTGGAAGGGGGGCGCCTGGCTCTGGAAGGGGCTGCTTACGCCCGCCAATACCCTTCGAAAAATAGCTACAACACAGAGTTGATGGAAGGCAAGTTGGCCTGGAGCCGGAACCTGGATGCGTCTTCAATCGGCGGGGCATTAACGCTCAGTCAGTCGTGGTTTGATTCCGATGAGTTCGAGCGTCGTTTTGGCATAGAAGGGGGGCGGCGCTGGCAGACCTGTCCCGGGCAGTTCATGTTCACCGATTGC
This sequence comes from Marinobacter salinus, assembly GCF_001854125.1. Classification (NCBI taxonomy): domain Bacteria; kingdom Pseudomonadati; phylum Pseudomonadota; class Gammaproteobacteria; order Pseudomonadales; family Marinobacteraceae; genus Marinobacter; species Marinobacter salinus. The sequence continues at coordinate 2,719,283 of NZ_CP017715.1, read as the reverse complement.
TCTTTGTCTCTGGCGTTTGCGCAGGTCACCGGCGGCAGCGAGTTCGAGTCGTATGATGGACAGTTTTACCGACTGGGTCTTTCTGCAGTGAGGCGATCCGGCGATTGGAGACTGAGGGGGCAATACTCCTGGGAAGTCAATGATCGACGCGACCTCCAGGCTGGTGATCAGTTTGTCAGTGTCTCTCCCGAACACCACAAAGTTGAACTGACGGGGAGCTATGACCTGCGTCCGGCAGTCACTGCCGGCTGGATTGGCTCCTTCAGATACAGTCGGTATCGTGATTCCCACGTCCTGCTGGTGGATGGCGCACTGGTCACTGAGCGTCGTACAGATAAACGGGTTGAGGCCGGCCTGTTTCTGGAAAGCCGGCTGGATGAGCGGTGGCTGTTGAGAGTCGAGTGGACAGTGCTGGATAACGTAAGTGGGATCAGTCGATACAGTTATCGCAGGCACATGCTCATGGGGACGTTGGAAGGGGTGTTCTAGCCCCGGCACGGATGCCGGGGCCAGTGAATCCGGCATCTCAGAGGCCGACGTTTTTCAGCCGGTTCGCATGCTGCTGGAAAACAGCCTTGGGGTCTGTTTCAAACAGGCTATGCAAGCCGAGCGCCTGGTTGACTTCGTCCAGGTGGTTCATGAAGTAATTGTCCCGGATGGTCTTGCCAAAGTGATTGCTGCACCGCCCTACAAGGCCATCGTTAGCACTGAAACCGAACGCCAGGCTTGTGGTCCCCAGCAGAGCGTCTGACGGGTCGAGGACATTCGTCAGCACACCGGTGCCACCCCAGGAATAGAATCGAACGCCATTGGCGGAGTAAGCCCCTTCGCCACAGGACGTGGTTGGAATACCTGCCGGTGCAAAAGAATTGAACTCTGCACTGCCTCGAGTTGTCAGGGAGCGCAGGCTTGAGCGGAGATCCTGGTTGTAACCGCCGCCGGAAAGCAGATCAATCAGGCCGCCTAGCGCATTGCCAAGCGAGGCCGCCAGACTTTCGGCGGGTGAGCCATAGATCAGGTCGGCCACCGGAGACCCTTTGTGGGGTGAACCTACGGAAGTAACCGAGGCCACCAGGTCTGGCCGCACCCGCGCGATATACCGGGCTGTGGGGCCACCGTGGCTATGGCCCACGAGGTTAACCTTGCCATACACTGCGGCAATGGCCTGCACTTGCGGTAACAGGGCTTCGCCCCGAGCGATCGTGCTATCCAGGGCGGGTACTTGTGTGGTGTAAACGTCGGCGCCGTATTTGCGAAGGTCCTCCGCGACACCGTACCAGTAGTCCACGCCAGCAATCGAATCGAATCCGAACATCCCGTGCACCAGCACAATCGGATAACGGGTATCAGTGTAATTAGACGGTGTAGAGTCCCACCACCAGGCGGCGGCCGGAGCCGACCACGCGACCACGCAGGCCAGAGCCATTGTTTTGATCCAGGTTTTCATTGTCGTTCCTACAGTTTGATGTTGTGTTTGTTATTCAAACTGCGGCTCAACCTAACGGGCTGCTCCAGAGACTGCTTCTCTTACTGCATCCACCCGACCGGGCAGAGTAAGGGCTTCCGTGCGCTGACTTCTGTGTTGTGATTGTTAGATTGTTGCCGTCAGAGCATCTCGACTGAGATCTGACCATAATTTGACCGGAGGGGCCCGTAAGTCAATGTCACAAGAGGCACAATGAAAGGATTCGCTCCCAAGCTGTGACAAGGATCACTACGATGGCCCCGCATGACATGTGTCATGCGGGGTCAGTGTTCGAGGGGGTGGGTCAGAGTGTCGCCATCACCTTGCGTGCCGCCTCAATGGTATGCTCTATGTCGGCATCGGTGAGGGCTGCACTCGTAAAGCCGGCCTCGAAAGCCGACGGGGCCAGATAAACGCCCTCCTTGAGCATGCCCTGGAAGAACTTCTTGAATCGCTCCACATCACAACCCATTACCTGATCGAAACGATTGACTGTTTCTTCCTCTGTAAAGAAAAACCCAAACATGGCGCCTGCGCTCTGAACGGCCAATGGGATGCCCGCGGCGTCGGCCGCTGCCTTGATGCCATCGCGGACCGCGATGGTTTTCTCCGTCAGTCGATCGTGAAAGCCCGGTTCGGAAATGGCATTCAGGGTAGTCAGACCCGCGCACATGGCAAGCGGATTACCGCTGAGGGTGCCGGCCTGATACACCGGGCCAAGAGGCGAAATATGCTCCATGATTTCTCGCTTGCCGCCGAAGGCACCAACCGGAAGGCCGCCGCCAATAACTTTACCCAGCGCGGTCAGGTCAGGCGTCACACCATAGAGGCCTTGGGCACCCCCAAGAGATACCCGGAATCCCGTCATAACTTCATCAAAAATCAGTACGGTTCCGTGTTCGTCGCAGACTTCCCGTAAGCCTTCCAGGAAGCCCGGTACAGGCGGGATGCAATTCATGTTGCCGGCCACCGGTTCAACAATGATGGCGGCGATCTCGTCTCCCATCGCCGCAAACGTTTCGCGCACGCTGTCGATGTCATTGAACGTAAGGGTCAGGGTGTGTTTGGCGAGACTCGCGGGGATGCCGGGTGAATTTGGCACGCCAAGGGTCAGAGCGCCGGAGCCGGCTTTTACCAACAGCGAATCCACATGGCCATGGTAGCAGCCCTCAAATTTGACGATCTTGTCCCGCCCTGTGTAGCCCCGTGCAAGACGAATCGCACTCATGGTTGCTTCGGTACCGGAATTCACCATGCGTACCAGCTCAATCGACGGGACCAGTTCACAGACCTTCTTGGCCATGTCGGTTTCGATGGAGGTCGGGGCGCCATAGCCGATGCCCAGGTCGACCTGGGCATGCAGGGCTTTTTTGATGCGCGGGTCCGAGTGACCAAGAATCATCGGACCCCAAGAGCCGATGTAATCGATATAGCGGCGATCATCTTCATCGTACAGGTAGGCACCTTCGGCGTGTTTGAAGAACACTGGCGTACCGCCCACGCCACGAAAAGCCCGGACCGGGGAATTCACACCGCCCGGAATGTACTTCTGAGCTTCTTCGAAGAGGGTTTCGGAGTGTGTCATGGGTCTGGGTTCCTGTTATCTGGAAAGTGAAAAAAGTGGATGATGTTGCTGGAACAGGCGCGTAAACGCTTTGGCGCGCCGCTCGATGTCCTCTGGGCTGCCACCGAACAAACCGCCTACCACAGCCAGCATGTCCGCTCCGGCCCGGATCAGAGGTTCACCATTATCAACGGTGATTCCTCCAATGGCTGTGAGCGGGCGGCGGAACTGTCTGGCGTTGGTCAGCACGGAAGGGCTGGCCGCAGGGGCCCCAGGTTTGGTGCCGGAACTATAAAATCGCCCAAACGCCAGGTACGTTGCGCCGGCTGCGTCCGCCGTCTCAGCCAGTTCAATACTTCCGTGACAGGTGATGCCAATGATCGCTTCTTCGCCGAGTATGTGTCGCGCCTCTGTCTGCGAACCGTCGGTCTGGCCGAGGTGAACACCAGCCGCACCCGAGCGTCTGGCCAAGTGTACATCGTCGTTGATCAGCAACGGCACGCCAGCATTCCGGCAAACCGCCTGCAAATCCAGAGCCTGTCGGAGCCGGTCAGCCATGGGCGCTGACTTTTCCCGGTATTGTACCAAAATCGCACCGCCTCGCAGAGCGGCTTCTACCGAGGCGAGGAGTAAGTCAGGAGGAGTCAGCCGGCTGTCGGTAACCGCATACAGGCCCGGACGTGCGGTTAAGCTCATCGTTCCCAAAGGATCCCCCGGTCTGGTACCGGCTGACCTTTGCCTACCTCCAGTGCATGGAGGATCGCCCGGTTCACATAATTCTGTGCCTGGGAGATGGCTGCCCGCTGGGACAGGCCGCTGGCCCTACCCGCAGCAATCGCCGCCGCCAAGGTGCATCCGGTACCATGGTACTCACCTCCGATACGCTCGATTTCCCAGGTCATGGGCTCTGGAGCGTGGTTGAACAGAGTGTTGGTAATATGCAGGCCCGTGCCATGGCCTCCAGTAGCAAAGACCGATGAGCAGCCGGTTTTCATAAGGTGCCGGGCGGCCTGTTCCGGATCGGCGCTGTCACCCAGCATGCTAAGTTCGATTCCATTCGGGGTGATCATCTCGGCAAGCGGGAAAAGGCGGTCCTTCATTGCTGAAATCAGAACTTCGTCGGCAAGGTCTCCACCGCCAGCTGCCTTGATGACCGGGTCGGTGATCAAGGGGATTCCCGGGTGCTTCCCGATGAAGTCCACCAGCACGTCCACTATGTCGGCATTGCCCAGTGCGCCGGTTTTGATGGCATGAATTGGTGCGTCTGCGGCGATACACTCCAACTGCTGGCGGATCAATTCAGCATTAAGGGCTTCCGCGGCATAGACGTTGACAGTGTCCTGCACTGTAAGGCATGTCACAACGGGCAGGGGATGGCAGCCCAGTGAGGTAATTGCTTGTATATCTGCCTGAATGCCCGCGCCACCGGACGGGTCCAGTCCGGAGAGAATCAAAACCTGGGGGCGTGTATAGCGTTTGATGTTTCGGCTCCTTAAAACGGTTTAACAACGGCAAGAATGACGACAGCCAGCAGGACAAAAACCGGAAGCTCATTGAGCCAGCGGTAAAACACATGGCTTCGGCTGTTAAGGTCATCCCGGAACACCTTCACCAGGTGCCCGCAGTAAAAGTGGTAAATGATCAGAAGGACGATCAGCGCCAGCTTGGCGTGAAACCAGCCCTGGCTAAAATAGCCGGACACATTATAACTGACAAGCCATACGCCAAAGACGATTGTGGCTACCATCGAGGGCGTGGTTATACCCCGGTAAAGCTTGCGTTCCATGATTTTGAAACGCTCCCGGCCGGGCTCATCCTCGCAGGCTGCATGATAAACAAACAGCCTTGGCAGATAGAAAATGCCGGCGAACCAGCACACCATAGAAATTATGTGGAAAGCTTTAACCCACAGCATCCGTTAGCTCCGTCGGTATTGGTAATAACTTTCGATATCGGATTTCAACACTACGCCGTAAACCCGTTGAATCATCGGTGCCACATGGCGTTGTACGTACAATGCCTCAGCATCGGTTGAGTCGAACTCGTTCAGAGCCTCTTCGAGAGTCGCCTGATACTGAACGGGCGCAATATCTCGCCGATTGGCGGGAATATCCATAAGGTCAATGGTGTCAGGTAATGCTGTTGGCTCTTCGGCGGCCCGCTCGTCGGTATCTTCTATGTGGCGCGCCAGGTCAACGGCTGGCATCAGCGCCGTGGGTCCGTTGCTGCCTTCCACAATGAGCCACTTGGGTTCCGATTTCAGGATCTTTCGGGCTTCATCCGCAGACAGGTGGCGTTCGGTTCGTAAAATGCTCCGATCCATAATGGCGCCGACAGAGACTCGCCTGAGTGCCTGGATAACCGGAGAGCTCTGATAACTCAGGCCCTGACTTTTCAAAATGGTCAAGAACAGTGACTTCTTGCCGAAAGCTTCGCTGGTCACGAGGCTTGAGGTGGTGATAATCAGCATGCCTGGCAAAATAATGTTGGGGTTCCGGGTAAGCTCCATTAGAGCCATCAACGCGGCCAAAGGTGCCTGGAGAACGGCGCCCATCATGGCGCCCATTCCCAGCATGGCATAGAAACCCACCGAAGACGCATGCTCCGGGATAATCTGGGCGCCAACCAGTCCCATGGCGCCGCCAAGGGTTGCGCCCATGAACAGTGTCGGGCCAATCACGCCGCTTGGCATACCGAGTCCGATGGACAGGGATGTGATTACCAGTTTTGAAACGCCAACGCCCAGCAACAGCCAGAAGCCCAACTGACCGTTGATTGTCTCGTTTACTGTGTCGTAGCCAATGCCCATGGTTTCGGGGATCAGAATCGCGAAGGGCACCATCAGAAGACCGGCGGTTCCGATTCGGAGCAGGACCGGCCGGTGCAACTGGCGTCCCATAATATCGACAAGCTGGATAAACAGGGCGGCAGCAATACCAATTATTACGGCGATGGCGAGAACCCAGGGGATTTCCAGCAGAGAATTCATCGTCAACGCAGGCACATTGAATGCTGGCTCCGAGCCGTAGACGGCCTGGGTCACAACGGCTGCGCTTACCGCCGCGAGAATGATCGGCGTGAATCCGGCAATGGTGTACTCCATCATCACGACTTCCATGGCAAAGATTACGCCGGAAATCGGGGTGTTGAATGAGGCAGATATTGCGGCCGCACAGCCGCACGCCACCAGCGTCCTGATGCTGTTGTTGGGCAGTCGCATCCATTGCCCCATCAGGCTTGAGAACGTAGCTCCAAGGTGGACCGCCGGACCCTCTCGTCCGGCGGACTGGCCAGTCACGACAGTCACAACACCGGAGACAAACTGAACGATGGCGCTGCGGAAGGTAATGTATCCCTGATGGTAGTTAAGTCGCTCCATGACATGGACGATGCCGACCTTGCGGTTATGAGTGCCCAGACGGTGAAGCATCAGCCCGAGTGTGAGTGCGCCCGCCAGAGGCAACAGTCCACGGGTTATCAGGCTCAGTTCCTCAAACGATTCCGAGCTCGACCCAGGCAGAAAATGCTCAAGAGGCCACTCGATGGCGAGGCGGAAAACAAGAATAACTCCGCCTGTGATAAGGCCGGAAAGGAGCCCAAGCACAGCAAGTTGTGGCAACGCATCCACGCCAGAGAGCCTGCCTCGGAATACAGGGATCAGGTTCTCGGTAATCTGGTGCCAGATTCTTCGCATGAACGCGGGGGTTCCGGTTTGATGTGGTGGAGTGTCAGGTAATTTCTGACAACATTGTAACCGTCGGCTTGCGGGCTGCAATAAGTCGTTGGTTTATCATGTTAGACTATGAGGCCAATCCCGAACCCCTGATACGACGTCGCTGGAGAAAATGGTGATTAAAGTAGGCATCGTTGGCGGCACTGGTTATACCGGTGTGGAACTGCTGAGAATTCTCGCAGTTCATCCTGAAGTTAAGGTTAGTTGCATTACCTCCCGTTCAGAAGCGGGTATGCCTGTAGCGGATATGTACCCGAATCTGCGCGGACATTATGACCTTGCATTCTCTGAGCCGGACGCGACTGTGCTAAAGGCCTGTGACCTTGTTTTCTTTGCCACGCCTCATGGTGTTGCCATGCGCATGGTGCCGGAACTGATGGCTGCCGGAGTACGAGTGGTGGATCTTTCTGCCGACTTCCGTCTGAAAGATCTGGATGTATGGGCCAGTTGGTATGGCATGCGCCATGAGAGCGCCGAGTGGGCCGCTAAAGCAGTTTATGGCCTGCCGGAAATCGCCCGGTCCGTGATTCGTGAATCCCAGCTCGTTGCCAATCCCGGCTGTTATCCGACAGCTGTTCAACTCGGTTTCCTGCCGCTTCTTGAGGGTGGGCTGGTTGATCCGACTCGCTTGATTGCCGATGCCAAATCCGGGGCCAGTGGCGCTGGTCGTCAGGGTAAGATCGGTATGCTCCACGGCGAAGTGGGAGAGAGCTTCAAGGCTTACGGTGCATCGGGTCACCGGCACCTTCCGGAAATACGCCAAGGGCTTGCGGGTGCTGCCGGACAGGACGTTGGCGTCACCTTCGTGCCTCATTTGGTTCCGATGATTCGCGGCATTGAGGCGACGCTTTATGCGGAACTGAACAACCCGACCGATTTTGACCGGCTTCAGAGCCTGTTTGAAGAACGCTTCCGGGAGGAGCCGTTTGTGGATGTGATGCCCTTTGGCAGTCATCCGGAAACCCGAAGTGTCCGAGGTGCCAACCAGTGTCGGATGGCACTGCATCGGCAGGAGCAGAGCAATGTTGTTATCGTATCTTCGGTGATCGATAACCTGGTGAAGGGTGCCGCAGGGCAAGCGGTCCAGAACATGAATATCATGTTTGGCCTGGCAGAAACGCTGGGGCTTGAAGCCCCGGCGCTTCTGCCCTGAGGAACGTCTGTGAACGAAGAACGCAAACCGGCGGAAGAGTATGTCGTTATCCGCCACCGACCGGGCTACCGGTTCCGGCGGACCGCCATTCTGCTGGTGTTCACTATTGTTGCGGCCGTTGCCGGCTATGCAACCGGACTCGCCCAAGGCGGCTTTCGGTTTTCTAGTGTTGAGGCATCAAATGAGGTTCTGGAGGACGAGCTGTCGGCGCTCCGCGACAATTACACCAAGGCTCGCCAACAAGTCATCAACCTGGAACGCGGCAGAGCCATTGACGAACAGGCGTTGAACCAGGCCCGGACGTCGATCGTTGAACTGGAAACCCGGATTGCATCACTGAAATCGGACCTGACTTTCTATAAAAATATCATGGCACCCTCGGAAACCAGTAAAGGCCTTCAGGTGGACAGCTTTACGCTGGCCCCTGACCGCCAGACTGGGGGGTTCGACTTCAAGCTGGTACTCACTCAGGTGGGTAATAACAAAAGTTATATTGCAGGTCTGGTGGCGGTGAATGTCATCGGCCGGCGCGACGAAGAAAAAGAAGTCATCGCACTGCGTGACCTGTCCGGGGAAATTGAAGACCTCGGCGTGAAGTTCCGGTTTCGCTACTTCCAGGACGTGGAGGGCACACTGGCATTGCCCGAGGGCTTCGAGCCACTTGAAGTTCAGGTTGTGGCTCAGGCCGAGGGGAAAAAATCCTCTCAGGCGGAACGAACATTTGACTGGGATGACTTAACGGAGAATTGAAATGCTTGGTAAGAAAAAGCAGAAACCCCGCCGCCCGACTGGCCATTTTGACACGCTGATTTCCTCGCGCACCACAGTAGAAGGTGACGTTCACTTCTCAGGTGGTCTGCATGTGGATGGCCGGGTGCGAGGTAAAGTCCTTGCCGAAGAGGGCAGCGATGCGGTTCTTCGTATTTCCGAGGTTGGCGAGGTCTCAGGTGACATCGTCGCCCCTCATGTCGTGATAAACGGGACAATTCATGGGGACGTCTATGCATCGGCCCACCTTGAGTTAGCCGAGAAGGCCTCTATAAACGGTAATGTCTATTACAACCTGATCGAAATGGCGATGGGTGCTTCGGTTAATGGCAACCTGGTGCATCAGAGGGAGCCTTTGGGCTTGCTCACCAAGGCCAGTCACGACACAAAGCCCGAGGCTCCGTCCGTGGATCAGGCTTCAGCAGAGCTGAGTGAAAGTTCTGAAGGTGGTGGAAAGTCCGAATAGTTGATTGTTTTACTCAGGAATACCATAATCGCTTAAGTTGTTTACAGGTAATCCGGAGGCGAACTTGAGTGTAGTTCAGCAACAGATGGGCGCGCCGCTGTTTTTTAGCGATAGTGCCGTTGCCAAGGTGCGTGAATTGATTGAGGAAGAGGGCAATCCCGATCTCAGGTTGCGTGTCTTTGTGACAGGGGGTGGCTGCTCCGGTTTTCAGTATGGGTTTTCATTTGATGAAACCCAGGATGAGGAGGATACCGTGGTTGAAAAGGATGGGGTTTGCCTGTTGGTGGATCCGATGAGCTATCAATATCTGGTAGGGGCGACCATTGATTATCAGGAGGGCCTTCAGGGCTCGCAGTTTGTTGTTCAGAACCCGAATGCCAGTTCAACCTGCGGCTGCGGCAGTTCGTTCTCGATCTGACCCAGGGTAGTCCAAAAAAAGGAGAGCCAACGGCTCTCCTTTTTTTATTTGTTCTCAGAATCAGGCGGGATAAATAGCGCCGAGTATTCGGTGGCCTCGGGCTCCGGTTACCTCCGGAAGATTTCCGGGGCTACCCCCAATGGTCTGCTGGGCCAGCCACGCAAAGGCTACCGGTTCAACCCACTGGGGGTCCAGGCCAAGCTCTGATGTGATGGAGAGCTTCCTCGGACCCAAGGCCTGTTCAAGCTCTTTCATCAGTGCGGGGTTTCTTGTGCCTCCCCCGCAGGCATAAACTTTCATCGCCGATGTCTGCGGTAGCTGGCAAACCACGCTGGTGACGGTCAACTGCAAAAGGGTGCGCTGTACGTCTTCCGAACTAAGGTCCGGATGACGTTGTACCTGGGTTCTCACCCAATCGAGATTGAACCTTTCCTTGCCAGTGCTTTTAGGAGCGGGTTTCTCAAAGTAGGCATCCGAGAGCATGTCGTTTAACAGTGACTGGTCGACGCTGCCCTCCTGGGCCCAGTGTCCGTCACTGTCGAAGGGCATACCGGTCTGGTCCAGGCACCAGGCATCCATCAGAGCATTGGCAGGCCCGGTATCGAACCCTGTTACAGGTTGATCCGGCGCTCTGGGAATCCAGGTTATGTTGGCAATGCCGCCTAGGTTCAGGATGCAGCGATCTTCCGTATTCGAGCCAAAGAAAGCCTTATGAAACGCGGGCACCAAGGGTGCACCCTGACCTCCCGCAGCCATGTCCCGCCGCCGGAAGTCAGCTACCGTTGCTACGCCGGTTCGCTCTGCGATAATCGCGGGGTTGCCTATCTGCATCGAAAACGGGGCAGAACCTGACGGTTGGTGTCGAATGGTCTGGCCGTGGCTGCCAATGGCACGGATTCGTGAAAGAGGAATGCCGGCTTCCTGGATAACCGCGGTGGCAGCCTCTGCGAACAGGTTGCCTGTCAGAGTGTCCAGTTCGCCAATTTCGTCAGGCGTGCCCTGATTTTGGCTTACCGCCAGGAGGCGAAGGCGCAATGAATCGGGGTAGCTTAGTGTTTTTGCGGCATGAACCTGGACCTTCCGGTCCTTGAAGGACGCCAGCACGGCATCAATGCCATCCATGCTGGTTCCTGACATCAGGCCGACCCAGGCTTCCATAAGAGTGTTACTCGCCGCGAGCGAGAACGAGCTGTTTCTGGCTGTCCCGGAACACGTCAAACTGTGCCAGGCGCTGTTCGGTGGCGCCTTTGAAACGGGCCATTTCCGATGCAGGCACCGGTTTGGCGTCTGGCAGTTTTACCTTACGTGAGTTGCGCGGAGAGCCGTTAACGCGGAATTCGTAATGCAGGTGGGGGCCGGTCACCATGCCGGAAGAGCCTACGTATCCAATGGTCTCTCCCTGCTTGACCCGAGTGCCATTTTTGATGCCCTTGCCCAGGCGGCTCATGTGAGCGTAGAGGGTGGATATATTGTCGCCGTGCTGCAGGACGACAGTGCGGCCATAGCCGCCTTTCCAGCCTGCGAATCGAACTCGTCCAGTGCCCGCAGCCTTGATCGGTGTGCCTGGGGGCGCACCATAGTCGGTGCCCTCATGGGGCCGGACAACATCCAATACCGGGTGGCGGCGCTGAAGGTTGAACGGCGACGACACGCGGGCATTGATTGGTGTGCGCAGGAATGCCTTGCGCATACTCTTACCATCCGGCGAATAGTAGTCACTGTCACCATGACTGTCGGTGTAAAGCAGGGCAACGTTTTCCTCGCCCTGGTTAAGGAAACGGGCAGACAGTATCCGGCCGGTATCAAATTTTTCACCGTCCAGATAAAGCTCTTCATACACGACTTCAAACCGGTCGCCTTTGCGTACATCGTAAACAAAGTCGACGGCCCAGCCGAAAATGCCCGCTAGCTTCATGGTCAGGCGGTCATTCAGTCCGGCCTCGCGGGCTGCGAGGTAAAGAGACCCGTCAATGACACCGGAAGCGAAGGCCGGGCGCGCTTCTGGTTCGCGCACAACGGTTTGGCCGGAAAAACCATCTTCGTTCTTTTCGATCTTCAGAGATTCAAGCAGGCTCCGCTGAAGCTCAATGGCCTCAAGACTGCCGCCGTCGGACGTTGCGAACCTGATGGTTTCACCTGCGTAAAGCCGCTGTAACTTGTCGGCCTCGCCTTCACCGTGAATAACCGTCAGCATGATGCCGTCATTAAACCCGGCTTCTTTGAACAGTGAAGAGAGCGTATCCCCGGATTTTATATCGAATGTTTGCCAATGGAGTTTGGGGGCCGAGGGAACGACAGGTTGTGCGGGTTCTTCGGTCTTTGCTTGCAGTGGAGCGCCATTCTCGGTTGGAGATTGCTCTTTCGTTGCTGCGCTGCCCGTTTCCTCAGAGGCTGACTGTCGTACTTTTCCCTGGCCAGATACCTTGCCTTCTTCGAGGTCCAGCGCATAGGACATGCGCTTGGCCTCAACGTCGGCGCTCGGGCTCATAAGAATAGCCGCAGTCACAACGACAGTAGCGGCGGCTGCAATAGTAATGTGTGTTTTCGGAAACATTTTTCGCACGTATCCTACCCGTTTTAATCGGCATTCCGGCAGGTTGAGCTGCCTAATTAAAGCTGTTGTTCAAGTATAGACCAACAGATTACCGTATAAAATGCACTCGGGACAGCGTGGAACATTACGGTTGCTGTTCCATCCTCCGGATTTCTGCTGGCGTCATTGTTATAATATGTCGCCCTGTGCGTCCAGTATTGCTTAAAAACTGAACGATAACACCTTAGCAGGAGTGCGGGTAACTCACAGATTTCTTTTGTAGAGGTCTGTAACTGAACGAACTTATCAAGACTACAATTGGGGACGTGTTGTTCATGGCATCTACTGATGAGGCGTTGGCCGTAATCAAGCGCGGCGTTGACGAACTGATTCCGGAAGACGGGCTGATCGAAAAATTAAAAGAAGGTCGGCCTCTGCGTATAAAAGCGGGGTTTGATCCCACAGCTCCGGATTTGCATCTCGGGCACACGGTCCTCATTAATAAGCTGAGACAGTTTCAGGATCTCGGTCATGAAGTGATGTTCCTGATTGGCGACTTTACCGGCATGATCGGTGATCCGACGGGGAAAAGCGCCACGCGCCCTCCTTTAACCGAAAAGCAGGTTGCCGAGAATGCGGTCAGCTATAAGGAGCAGGTTTTCAAGATTCTGGATCCTGAAAAAACCCGGGTCATGTTCAATTCCGAGTGGATGAGCAAAATGAGTGCGGCCGACATGATCAAGCTTGCAGGCCAATACACTGTGGCAAGGATGCTGGAGCGCGATGATTTCACCAAGCGCTATCGCGCTGAACAGCCCATTGCAATCCACGAGTTTCTCTATCCCCTCGTGCAAGGGTATGACTCGGTTGCCATGGAGGCCGACGTTGAGTTGGGGGGTACTGATCAGAAGTTCAACCTGCTGATGGGGCGCATTCTGCAAAAGCAGTATGGTCAGTCGCCACAGGTCATCCTGACCATGCCAATTCTCGAAGGTCTTGACGGTGTCCAGAAGATGTCGAAGTCTTTGGGCAACTATGTTGGCGTTAATGATGCACCGGGCGAAATGTACACCAAACTCCTGTCGATGCCGGATACTCTTCTGTGGAGATATTTTGAGTTGCTGAGCTTCCGCCCGCTGGCGGAGGTGGAAGAATTCCGTAAGGCTGTCGAGGCTGGCGCAAATCCGCAGGACTATAAGAAGTTGCTGGCGGAAGAAATTATCACCCGGTTCCATAGTGAGGAAGCGGCGAAGACCGCGCATAAGTCGGCGGGCAATCGTGTCGCTCTTGGTGAGATTCCAGATAATGTGCCGACGGTCGAAGTTTCCCTGGAAGGAAAGCCGGATATGCCGATGGCATCGGTTCTCCGTCTCGCTGACCTGGTAAAGAATGGTGCTGCTGCAAGGGACGTTCTCAAGCGGGGAGCTGTCTTCGTGAATGGTGAGCAGTTTGATGGTAGTCGTATGTTTGTTGAGGGGGATGATTGTGTTGTTCAGGCGGGCAAGAAGAAGATCGCCCGCGTTCTGATTACAGCGTGATCGAATTGCGGCGATTTTGGGTTTTTTTCAGGATCGTCGTTGACACCTACGGGCAGGTCTGTAGAATGCGCATCTCTTCTGAGGGACAAGCCACTGAGACAGCGGCTTCTTGAGGGAGTAACTGTTTGAAAGCGCTGAAGAAATTGAGTTTCAAAATTCTTCAGAAAGCGGTTGACAGGAAAGCGATTCGCTGTAGAATGCGCCCCTCGAAACAAGCAGTAAGCCGGTCAGTTTTTCGGCGATTTCCGGAGACGGGGACGACGGAAAATAAACGGTTGACAGGGCGGCGGTTCGATGTAGAATACGCCACCTTGATTGAGCAACAGCTCAAACGCTCTTTAAAAAATTGACCAAGTAATTCGTGTGGGCGCTGGCCGAGGTATTTCGGATATGAAATATCAGGACAGTGACTCGTCGAAATTGAGTTTTGTCTTGAGCAAGAATAGAGAATCTTCGGATTCTTGTATGATTTAAACTGAAGAGTTTGATCATGGCTCAGATTGAACGCTGGCGGCAGGCTTAACACATGCAAGTCGAGCGGTAACAGGGGGTGCTTGCACCCCGCTGACGAGCGGCGGACGGGTGAGTAATGCTTAGGAATCTGCCCAGTAGTGGGGGATAGCCCGGGGAAACCCGGATTAATACCGCATACGCCCTACGGGGGAAAGCAGGGGATCTTCGGACCTTGCGCTATTGGATGAGCCTAAGTCGGATTAGCTAGTTGGTGGGGTAAGAGCCTACCAAGGCGACGATCCGTAGCTGGTCTGAGAGGATGATCAGCCACATCGGGACTGAGACACGGCCCGAACTCCTACGGGAGGCAGCAGTGGGGAATATTGGACAATGGGGGCAACCCTGATCCAGCCATGCCGCGTGTGTGAAGAAGGCTTTCGGGTTGTAAAGCACTTTCAGTGAGGAGGAAAAGTTAGTCGTTAATATCGGCTAGCCTTGACGTTACTCACAGAAGAAGCACCGGCTAACTCCGTGCCAGCAGCCGCGGTAATACGGAGGGTGCAAGCGTTAATCGGAATTACTGGGCGTAAAGCGCGCGTAGGTGGTTTGATAAGCGAGATGTGAAAGCCCCGGGCTTAACCTGGGAACGGCATTTCGAACTGTCAGGCTAGAGTGTGGTAGAGGGTAGTGGAATTTCCTGTGTAGCGGTGAAATGCGTAGATATAGGAAGGAACACCAGTGGCGAAGGCGGCTACCTGGACCAACACTGACACTGAGGTGCGAAAGCGTGGGGAGCAAACAGGATTAGATACCCTGGTAGTCCACGCCGTAAACGATGTCAACTAGCCGTTGGGGATCTTGAATCCTTAGTGGCGCAGCTAACGCACTAAGTTGACCGCCTGGGGAGTACGGCCGCAAGGTTAAAACTCAAATGAATTGACGGGGGCCCGCACAAGCGGTGGAGCATGTGGTTTAATTCGACGCAACGCGAAGAACCTTACCTGGCCTTGACATGCAGAGAACTTTCCAGAGATGGATTGGTGCCTTCGGGAACTCTGACACAGGTGCTGCATGGCCGTCGTCAGCTCGTGTCGTGAGATGTTGGGTTAAGTCCCGTAACGAGCGCAACCCCTATCCCTAGTTGCTAGCAGTTCGGCTGAGAACTCTAGGGAGACTGCCGGTGACAAACCGGAGGAAGGTGGGGATGACGTCAGGTCATCATGGCCCTTACGGCCAGGGCTACACACGTGCTACAATGGCGCGCACAGAGGGCTGCAAACCCGCGAGGGGGAGCTAATCTCACAAAACGCGTCGTAGTCCGGATCGGAGTCTGCAACTCGACTCCGTGAAGTCGGAATCGCTAGTAATCGTGAATCAGAATGTCACGGTGAATACGTTCCCGGGCCTTGTACACACCGCCCGTCACACCATGGGAGTGGATTGCACCAGAAGTAGTTAGTCTAACCTTCGGGAGGACGATTACCACGGTGTGGTTCATGACTGGGGTGAAGTCGTAACAAGGTAGCCGTAGGGGAACCTGCGGCTGGATCACCTCCTTAAACGAAGCCGAAAGCTTCGGTCAGAGTCCACACGAATTACTTGGTTGATTAATAAAGAGAGCAGATGGGTCTATCAGGCCCGTACCATTGGGTCTGTAGCTCAGGTGGTTAGAGCGCACCCCTGATAAGGGTGAGGTCGGTGGTTCAAGTCCACCCAGACCCACCAGAATTGTCCAGCTCGTCGTTGTGTCCGGACTTGCATAGCAGGCTATGCGGCGCCCGAACACGCCTAGATCTGAACAATTCTTGTAATAGCTTGAATGGGGCTATAGCTCAGCTGGGAGAGCGCCTGCCTTGCACGCAGGAGGTCGGCAGTTCGATCCTGCCTAGCTCCACCAAAACTCTACTGACGAACCTTCGGGTTGCGATCAGTGTACAGAAACAAGCATTTCATCACGATGACAGCGGTTGTTGGGTGAAGTTCTTCTTTCTGATCACTGGGTCAGATTTGCTCTTTAACAAATTGGACGAGATAGAAACACGATTGATGGATTCCATTATCTCCGGAATTCATTGATCAGAGTGATAACGATTTCAAGCGTTATCCGGTGTTGTCGTTGAAGTGGTTGTATATGACTTCGAGCGACTGTCTCTGAACCTCATCCTGGATGGGAAAGCTGGTGTCACTTCGGTGGTGTCGGGGCTCTTGTTCATGTTGAAGTCCAGATCAGTTGTCTTGGGGTTATATAGTCAAGCAACTAAGCGCATACGGTGGATGCCTTGGCAGTCAGAGGCGATGAAAGACGTGGAAGCCTGCGATAAGGTTCGGGGAGCTGGCAAACGAGCTGTGATCCGGACATTTCTGAATGGGGAAACCCACCTGGTTTCGGCCAGGTACCTTGCACTGAATACATAGGTGTAAGGGGCGAACCGGGGGAACTGAAACATCTAAGTACCCCGAGGAAAAGAAATCAACCGAGATTCCCTAAGTAGCGGCGAGCGAACGGGGATTAGCCCTTAAGCTAAACAACTGGTAGGAGAAGGCTCTGGAAAGTGCCGCCATAGTGGGTGATAGCCCCGTATCCGAAACCTGAGTTTAGTGAAATCGAGTAGGACGGGACACGTGGTATCCTGTCTGAATATGGGGGGACCATCCTCCAAGGCTAAATACTCCTGACTGACCGATAGTGAACCAGTACCGTGAGGGAAAGGCGAAAAGAACCCCTGTGAGGGGAGTGAAATAGATCCTGAAACCGTATGCGTACAAGCAGTCGGAGCAGACTTGTTCTGTGACGGCGTACCTTTTGTATAATGGGTCAGCGACTTATGTTCAGTGGCGAGGTTAACCGTTTAGGGGAGCCGTAGGGAAACCGAGTCTGAATAGGGCGATTTAGTCGCTGGGCATAGACCCGAAACCGGGCGATCTATCCATGAGCAGGTTGAAGGTTGAGTAACATCAACTGGAGGACCGAACCCACTGTCGTTGAAAAGCCAGGGGATGACTTGTGGATCGGAGTGAAAGGCTAATCAAGCCCGGAGATAGCTGGTTCTCCCCGAAAGCTATTTAGGTAGCGCCTCGGACGAATACCACAGGGGGTAGAGCACTGTTTCGGCTAGGGGGTCATCCCGACTTACCAACCCGATGCAAACTCCGAATACCTGTGAGTACTATCCGGGAGACACACGGCGGGTGCTAACGTCCGTCGTGAAGAGGGAAACAACCCAGACCGCCAGCTAAGGTCCCCAAGTACCAGTTAAGTGGGAAACGATGTGGGAAGGCTCAGACAGCTAGGAGGTTGGCTTAGAAGCAGCCATCCTTTAAAGAAAGCGTAATAGCTCACTAGTCGAGTCGGCCTGCGCGGAAGATGTAACGGGGCTCAAACTGGTCACCGAAGCTGCGGCTGCATACTTTGTATGCGGGGTAGGGGAGCGTTCTGTAAGCCTGCGAAGGTGTGTTGAGAAGCATGCTGGAGGTATCAGAAGTGCGAATGCTGACATGAGTAACGACAATGCGGGTGAAAAACCCGCACGCCGGAAGACCAAGGGTTCCTGCGCAACGCTAATCGGCGCAGGGTGAGTCGGCCCCTAAGGCGAGACCGAAAGGTGTAGTCGATGGGAAACGGGTTAATATTCCCGTACCTTGGATAGCTGCGATGGAGAGACGGAGAAGGCTAGGTGAGCCGGGCGACGGTTGTCCCGGTTTAAGCGAGTAGGGAGTGGACTTAGGCAAATCCGGGTCCACAATCCTGAGACGCGACGACGACTGCCCTTTTAGGGCGGGAAGTCATTGATGCCCTGCTTCCAGGAAAATCTTCTAAGCTTCAGGCTATTCGAGACCGTACCCCAAACCGACACAGGTGGTCAGGTAGAGAATACCAAGGCGCTTGAGAGAACTCGGGTAAAGGAACTAGGCAAAATGGTGCCGTAACTTCGGGAGAAGGCACGCTGGTGGTATGTGAAGCCCCTGCGGGTGGAGCAGAAGCCAGTCGAAGATACCAGGCCCCTGCGACTGTTTATTAAAAACACAGCACTGTGCAAACACGAAAGTGGACGTATACGGTGTGACGCCTGCCCGGTGCCGGAAGGTTAATTGATGGGGTTAGCATTCGTGCGAAGCTCTTGATCGAAGCCCCGGTAAACGGCGGCCGTAACTATAACGGTCCTAAGGTAGCGAAATTCCTTGTCGGGTAAGTTCCGACCTGCACGAATGGCGTAACGATGGGGGCGCTGTCTCTACCCGAGACTCAGTGAAATTGAAATCGCCGTGAAGATGCGGTGTATCCGCGGCTAGACGGAAAGACCCCGTGAACCTTTACTATAGCTTCACAGTGAACTTTGAGCATGTTTGTGTAGGATAGCTGGGAGGCTTTGAAGCGGCGACGCCAGTCGTCGTGGAGCCAACCTTGAAATACCAGCCTGACATGTTTGAGGTTCTAACTTGGACCCCTTATCGGGGTTGAGGACACTGTGTGGTGGGTAGTTTGACTGGGGCGGTCTCCTCCCAAAGCGTAACGGAGGAGCACAAAGGTGGGCTAAGTACGGTCGGACATCGTACGGTTAGTGTAATGGCACAAGCCCGCTTGACTGCGAGACAGACACGTCGAGCAGGTACGAAAGTAGGTCATAGTGATCCGGTGGTTCTGTATGGAAGGGCCATCGCTCAACGGATAAAAGGTACTCCGGGGATAACAGGCTGATACCGCCCAAGAGTTCACATCGACGGCGGTGTTTGGCACCTCGATGTCGGCTCATCACATCCTGGGGCTGAAGCCGGTCCCAAGGGTATGGCTGTTCGCCATTTAAAGTGGTACGCGAGCTGGGTTTAGAACGTCGTGAGACAGTTCGGTCCCTATCTGCCGTGGACGTTGGAGATTTGAGGAAAGCTGCTCCTAGTACGAGAGGACCGGAGTGGACGAACCGCTGGTGTTCGGGTTGTGTCGCCAGACGCATTGCCCGGTAGCTATGTTCGGATAGGATAACCGCTGAAAGCATCTAAGCGGGAAGCCCCTTCCAAGATGAGATCTCCCTGGACCTTCGAGGTCCCTGAAGAGCCGTTCAAGACCAGGACGTTGATAGGTCGGGTGTGTAAGCGCTGCGAGGCGTTGAGCTAACCGATACTAATTGCTCGTGCGGCTTGACTATATAACACCCAAGACAATTGCGGATAGCGCAACGAAATCAACATCACCCGTTTCCATCTCGTCCCCCAGTGATCAACCGTTTTGTCTGACGACCATAGCGGCTTGGAACCACCTGATCCCATCCCGAACTCAGACGTGAAACAGGCCTGCGCCGATGGTAGTGTGGCATTGCCCATGTGAGAGTAGGTCATCGTCAGACTCTTAATACCAAAAACCCCCAGCGGAATACCGTTGGGGGTTTTTTTATGGCCCGAACAAAGTGAACCAGGGCATGCTTCATCCCACGGGTGACGCCCAGGCGGTTGTTTTGACAGTGAAAGGCGAAAATTTCGCAATCAAAGTGAACCTGACACCCACCCCTTTTCCAGGTCAGCTAGCCGGGCTTCCCAAGTCGGAAAACGGCACTGACTTTGTTTTTTCCGCTCGTGTGGTGTTTAATCCGGCGTTACTCACTCTCCTGCCCGGATTTACTCTAATGAAAACCAAAGCACTCATTACCCTGCTCAGTGATGGACAGGTTCATTCCGGTGAGGCCCTTGCGGGCCTCCTTGGTGTAAGTCGAACCGCTGTATGGAAGCAGGTTCGCCGCGCTATGGACGAAGGGTTCAAAATAGAGACCATACGGGGTCGAGGTTATCAGTTGGTTTCTCGCGTTGACCTGCTTGACCCTGATCTAATTCTGGGAGGGCTGGCGCCGGAGCTTAGGGCGAGGCTGGCCCTGAGGGTACTTGATGAGGTGGACTCGACCAATGCCGAAGTTCTCCGGCAGATCTCGAAAGACGGTGAGGGGCTCCCTGTTTCCGTTGCCGACTGCCAAACGGCGGGACGCGGACGGAGGGGCCGGAGCTGGATTAGTCCCCGCGGCGAAAATCTGTACCTGAGCATGGGTCTTACCTTCCACGGCGGATTCGCGGTTCTTGACGGGCTCAGTCTGGTTCTGGGGGTTGCCGTCGCCAATGCTCTTGAGCAACTGGGTGCCTCGGAGATTGGCTTGAAGTGGCCCAATGACGTCTTTCTTCCCCATGGAAAGCTGGGTGGCATTCTTGTGGAGCTGCAGGGAGAGTTGCAGGAAGGGGTTGTTCAGGTGGTCGCAGGTATTGGAATTAATGTTCATATGTCAGACCTGGAAGGAGCTGATCAGCCGTGGAGTAGCCTGGCAACGGCTTTTCCGGGCCTTGAGTGGTCCCGTAACCGCATTGCTGGTGCAATCATCACTGCGGTGGTCGATGCTGCACGCCTATTCTCCGACCAGGGGTTTCGTGATTTCCGTGAGCCTTGGCAAAAACGGGATATCTTTTTGGGTAAACAGGTCGAGGCAAGGGGGGGTGAGATAAAGGGCACAGGGTCGGGCATTGATGAGAATGGCAATTACCTGCTTCGTACCGAGCGGGAAGTGATTCCTGTTCGTGCTGGTGAAATCAGCCTTCGGGTGACCTCATGAGGCTGTTGGTTGATGCCGGGAATTCCCGGCTGAAATGGCGCGTGGAGCAAGTTGGGCAGGTTATCGAAGAGGGTGTCGGTGTCCTTGATTCCTCCGATCCGTTGCAGGGCATGTCAGCACCGGTTGGCGCAGTATCCCGCGTGTCCATATCGACGGTCGCATCTGAGGACAAGAGGCAGGCACTTTTGGGCCACCTGAAGAGCCGTTTCAATGCGCCGGTAACGTTTTACTGGGCGGAGGCCAGGCGTCAAGGGCTAGTCAATGCCTATAACGACTTTTCACGTATGGGGGCCGACCGTTGGCATGCCATGTACGGGGCGTGGCAGCTGTCCAGGTGTGGGTTTGTAGTGGTTGATGCCGGCAGCGCCGTAACTGTGGATTATGTCGACCCAAGTGGCCGACATCTTGGCGGCTTTATTCTGCCCGGTTTGCACATGATGCTCCGGAGTCTCAAAACCGACGCTGCGAGAATCCGCTTTGATCCGGCCCAGGTTTTGGATACCCGCCCGGGCGCCAGTACCGGCGAGTGTGTGAATCATGGTTTGGCGTGGCTGTTCGGGGCGATGGTTCGGCAAATAGATAGCGATGCAAAGGCCTGCGGACTCAAAGACGTTCTGGTGACGGGGGGCGATGCCGAACGCCTGATTGGTCTTGGCTTGGCTGGCGTTCACCATCCCTCTTTGGTGCTTGATGGGCTGGGTGCAATTGATGCGGAGGATCACGGGGCATGAAGTGGCTCGCAATCGTCGCACTGACCCTGAATGTTGGCGTTTGGTATTTCTCCGGCGCGTTCGAGCCGGCTCAACGGTCAGGCGTTGTTGCCAGTGGAAATCTGCCTAGAGTTGCGAGCCTCAAGGCCTCGAGCCCTAAATCTACAGGTGGTGTTGCCCCGCTGTCCACGGTCGAAGGACTTTCCTGCGTCAGAGTTGGCTGGATTGACTCACCCGATGCCGCCGAGGCGCTTATTGACCGCCAGCCCCTCGCCAAAGAATTGGGTTTTACAGTTCATGAGGTAGAGAGGGAATTGCCTGCTTTGCATTGGGTAATTATTCCCCCCCAGCCCCCGGAAGTGGCACGGAGGAAGTTCCGGGATATTCAGCGACAGGGAATCGATTCCTATCTCGTTACTGAAGGCGAGAATCGAAATGCGATATCCCTTGGGCTTTTTGAGTCCCGTGAAGCTGCAAAATCCGTGCTTGAAGAAAAAAAACGTCAGAAACTTAATGTGGTACTGGCCAACTTCCCCCGAAATCAGATAAGCTACGCGCTCTCTTTTGAGGCTGAACCAGAACTTGCAAAAGAAATGGTTCAGGCGGTAGAAATGGATTACGGCAGGAAATTCGATTTCGTCGAAATCAACGCTTGTGAAAGTGTTGCAACGCCCAAAAAAAATCCGTAGTATACCGCCCTCGCTGACGAGGCGAATGTGAGCTGGCGTAGCTCAGTTGGTAGAGCAGCTGACTTGTAATCAGCAGGTCGGGGGTTCGATTCCGTCCGCCAGCTCCACTTTTAGTTTTACCAAATTCGCGTAAGCGAATTTGACTCGGAGGGGTTCCCGAGTGGCCAAAGGGATCAGACTGTAAATCTGACGGCATCGCCTTCGCAGGTTCGAATCCTGCCCCCTCCACCACTTATTGCTCGCGGGCATCGTATAGTGGCTATTACCTCAGCCTTCCAAGCTGATGACGCGGGTTCGATTCCCGCTGCCCGCTCCATTTTGATTTGTAATGCTCATGTAGCTCAGTTGGTAGAGCACACCCTTGGTAAGGGTGAGGTCGGCGGTTCAAATCCGCCCATGAGCTCCATATTAATCCGGTCAACGTGACGATCCAGGTTGATTAGGGGGATTGGTCGAATGTCTAAGTCTAAGTTTGAACGTAATAAGCCGCACTTGAACGTGGGCACCATCGGCCACGTGGATCATGGTAAGACTACTCTGACCGCAGCTCTGACTCGTGTGTGTCACGAAGTTTGGGGTACGGGTTCTGCGAGCGCGTTCGACCAGATCGATAACGCTCCTGAAGAAAGGGCGCGTGGTATTACCATCGCAACTTCCCACGTGGAGTACGATTCTCCTTCTCGCCACTATGCGCACGTTGATTGCCCGGGCCACGCTGACTATGTGAAAAACATGATCACTGGTGCGGCGCAGATGGACGGTGCGATTCTGGTTTGTTCCGCAGCTGACGGCCCCATGCCGCAGACTCGTGAGCACATCCTGCTGTCCCGTCAGGTCGGCGTTCCTTACATTGTCGTGTTCCTGAATAAAGCGGACATGGTGGACGATGAAGAGCTGCTTGAGCTGGTTGAGATGGAGGTGCGTGAACTCCTGAGTCAGTACGACTTCCCGGGCGACGATACTCCGATCATTACTGGTTCAGCGCTAATGGCGCTGGAAGGTAAAGATGACAATGAGATGGGTACTACCGCTGTTAAGAAGCTGGTAGAAGCCCTGGATGATTACATCCCTGAGCCAGAGCGTGCGATTGATCAGCCGTTCCTGATGCCGATTGAGGACGTATTCTCCATTTCGGGTCGTGGTACCGTTGTTACCGGTCGTGTTGAGCGTGGTATCGTCAAGGTTGGTGACGAAGTGGAAATTGTCGGCATCAAGGATACCGTCAAGACCACTTGCACCGGTGTTGAGATGTTCCGCAAGCTGCTCGACGAAGGTCGTGCCGGTGAGAACGTGGGTGTTCTGCTGCGTGGTACCAAGCGTGACGACGTTGAGCGTGGTCAGGTTCTGTGTGTGCCAGGCTCTATCAAGCCACACACCAAGTTCGAGTGTGAAGTGTACGTGCTGTCCAAAGAAGAAGGTGGTCGTCATACTCCGTTCTTCAAGGGCTATCGTCCACAGTTCTACTTCCGTACCACTGACGTAACTGGTTCCTGTGAACTGCCGGAAGGCGTGGAAATGGTTATGCCGGGTGACAACGTGAAGATGAGTGTTACCCTGATCGCTCCGATCGCCATGGAAGATGGACTGCGCTTCGCGATTCGCGAAGGCGGCCGTACCGTTGGTGCCGGCGTGGTCTCTAAGATCATCGAGTAATATACTCGAGAGTAAGTGCGCTGAGTTGTTTCGGTGCAGGCCAGTAGCTCAATTGGCAGAGCAGCGGTCTCCAAAACCGCAGGTTGGGGGTTCGATTCCCTCCTGGCCTGCCATTTTTTAACTTCCGGATACATAAGTTGATTCCTATGGAGTCAAAAGCCGTTCAGTCACCCAGTCGTTTCGATTTTCTGAAATGGCTGGTTGTTTTCGCTCTGATTGCCATCGGTGTGGTGGGCAATCAGTATTTTAGTGCCGAGTCCCTTCTTTATCGGGTTCTGGCTCTTGTGGGTCTTGCTATCGTAGCTGCTTTCGTTGCGCTGCAGACTGATCGCGGGCGTCGTTTCGCGACGCTTCTGAAAGAGGCAAGGGTTGAGATCCGGAAGGTGGTTTGGCCCACTAGGCCCGAGCTTGTTCAGACAACACTGATTGTTGTGGTGTTTGTTCTGGTTGTGGCTCTTTTGTTGTGGGGCATGGACTCGCTGATCAGTTTGTTGGTCGCCGGATTTATCGGTTAACGGGAGTGGGCAATGGCTAAGCGCTGGTACGTCGTTCATGCGTATTCTGGCTTCGAAAAGCACGTAATGCGCACTCTTAGGGAGCGTGTTGCGCTGGAGGGTATGGAGGACAGGTTTGGTGAAATCCTGGTTCCTACCGAAGAAGTTGTCGAAATGCGCGACGGGAAAAAGCGCAAGAGTGAGCGGAAGTTCTATCCCGGGTACGTACTCGTGCAGATGGAAATGGATGATGCGACGTGGCACCTTGTTAAAAACACGCCGCGGGTTCTGGGATTCATTGGTGGTACCAAGGATAAACCTGCTCCGATTACTGAGCGCGAAGCTGAGGCTATTCTGCGCCGCGTAGAGAGTGGTGCTGAGAAGCCTAAGCCGAAGACTCTGTTCGAGCCGGGCGAGGTTGTTCGGGTTGTTGAAGGGCCGTTTGCTGACTTCAATGGCGTTGTTGAGGAAGTCGACTACGACAAGAGTCGAGTCAAGGTAGCTGTCTTGATCTTTGGTCGGTCAACTCCGGTTGAGCTGGAGTTTGGTCAGGTCGAGAAGGACTAGACGGCACCTTAAAAGCTGAAAGCTCGCGCGCATTGGCGACGCGGGCTTTTTGTGTCTGAACCGGGGAGCTGAAAAGCGTTTGAACCCAAAGGAGATTTATCATGGCTAAGAAGATTGAAGCCTACATCAAGCTTCAGGTTGCTGCCGGCAAGGCCAACCCAAGTCCGCCCGTTGGTCCTGCATTGGGTCAGCGCGGCGTGAATATCATGGAGTTCTGTAAGGCGTTCAACGCCCAGACTCAGGATATGGAACCTGGTCTGCCGATTCCAACTGTTATCACTGTTTACAGCGATCGCAGCTTTACCTTTATTACCAAGACTCCGCCGGCTCCGGTTTTGCTTAAGAAAGCAGCCGGTATCAAGAGTGGCTCTGGTCGCCCGAATACTGACAAGGTCGGTACTGTGACCCGCGAGCAGCTCGAAGAAATTGTTAAAACCAAGGAGCCGGATCTTACTGCAGCCGATATGGATGCAGCGGTTCGTACCATTGCAGGAACAGCCCGTAGCATGGGCCTGAACGTGGAGGGCCTGTAACATGGCAAAGCTGAGCAAGCGTCAGAAGCTGATTCGTGAAAAGGTCGACCCGGCCCGTGCCTACTCCGTAGACGAAGCGGTAGCTCTTCTCGTTGAACTGGGCCAGAACGTGAAGTTCAAAGAGTCCGTCGACGTCGCTGTAAACCTTGGTGTGGATGCGCGTAAATCGGATCAGGTTGTCCGTAGCAGCACTGTTCTTCCACATGGTACCGGCAAAACCGTACGTGTCGCCGTATTTACCCAGGGCGCGAATGCCGAGAAAGCTACGGCAGCTGGCGCTGACATAGTTGGTATGGATGACCTGGCAGCCGAAGTCAAGAAAGGCAACATGGACTTCGACGTGGTTATTGCCACGCCGGATGCCATGCGTGTTGTTGGTCAGCTGGGCCAGATTCTTGGGCCGCGTGGCCTGATGCCGAACCCGAAAGTGGGCACGGTTACACCTGATGTTGAGACTGCGGTGAAGAATGCCAAAGCCGGCCAGGTCCGTTACCGCACCGACAAGAACGGCATTATCCATGCTCCGCTGGGTAACGTTGAATTCTCTGCGCAGAACATCAAGGAAAACCTTGAGGCTCTGATTGCAGACCTGAAAAAGGCCAAGCCATCGTCGGCGAAAGGTGTGTATCTTAAAAAGATCACCGTTTCCTCGACTATGGGACCTGGCCTGACTATTGATCAGAGTGGTTTGACAGTCTGACCCTTTGATTGATAGTTGCTTTGTAGTCTGGGCGGAAGCCAAGGCTGTCAAAGACCGCAGGCCCCCGAAGTCCTTTCTTGAAGAGGGCTGAAAGGGTTAAAGCAACGCCTGCGCAGACGGTGTGAAGACGTTCTCTCTGAACCCAAACACCGTTAAGGCGCCCGAAAGGAAGCTGAATATGACCGAGGTTATCCGGTTGTATAAAGGCTTCCAGGGCAATGATGGGTTTGCCGGGAATACCCCTGGCGAAATCGAGGAGAAATCCAGTGGCAATTAGACTCGAAGACAAGAAAGCGATCGTCGCTGAAGTCAACGAGACTGCCGGTGGTGCTCTGTCTGTGGTTCTGGCTGATTATCGTGGTGTTACCTCTGGTGACATGACGGCGCTTCGTGCCAAAGCTCGTGCCGAGAATGTGCGTCTGAAGGTTGTTCGTAACAACCTGGCAAAGATTGCGATTCGTGGTACCGAGTTTGCGTGCATCGACGAAGTTCTGGTTGGCCCGACCATTCTGGCATTCTCTATGGAAGATCCGGGCGCGGCAGCGCGTCTGTTAAAGGATTTTGCCAAAGAGAAAGAGGCGTTTGAGATCAAGGCACTGGCCGTCGGCGGAGAGCTGATGGGTGCAGACCAGATTGATCGCCTTGCCAAGCTGCCAACACGTCACGAAGCGTTGACAATGCTGGCCGCAGTTACACAGGCACCGATCACCAAGCTGGCACGTACACTGAACGAAGTTCCTTCGAAAGTGACTCGTGCTGTAGCGGCAGTTCGCGACCAGAAGCAAGAAGCTGCTTGATTCTGTTGAACACCATTTTTTATATTTTTGGGAGAAAGTCATGGCTCTGTCTAACGAAGACATTTTGAACGCAATCGCAGAAATGAGCGTAATGGACGTAGTTGCGCTTGTTGAAGCAATGGAAGAGAAATTCGGCGTGTCTGCCGCTGCAGCCGTTGCTGCTGCGCCTGCTGCCGCTGGTGGCGATGCCGCCGCTGCTGAAGAGCAGACCGAATTTGACGTTATTCTTACCGGTCCTGGTGAGAAGAAGGTCAACGTAATCAAGGCCGTTCGTGAACTGACCGGCCTGGGTCTGAAAGAAGCTAAAGAAATGGTCGACAGCGCACCTTCCGCAATCAAGGAAGCTGCTAGCAAAGACGACGCTGAAGCTGCCAAGAAGAAGCTTGAGGAAGCAGGCGCTTCTGTTGAGCTTAAGTAAGAGTCGGCTGTTGATCGAAACCGTGCATTAAGCATGGATAGGCTGGTGGCATAGTGCCACCGGCCTTTTTCTGTTGTATATGCTATAGAGTCTGGTGAGTAATAAAGGATCGAATTCGGATCTAAAACCTACAGCCAGAGTCTTGTTCAAGACGGCGCGATAAGCCGAGCAATTCGGCCCCGAAGCAGAACAATGGTTGCTTCTTGATACCAGGTATCAGGTCTAAAGCTGGGGAATGCAGATGACTTACTCCTACACTGAGAAAAAGCGGATTCGCAAAGATTTTAGTAAATTGCCTTCCGTGATGGACGTCCCCTATTTGCTGTCTATTCAGCTGGATTCGTTCCGGGACTTCCTCCAAATGGAAGCCGCTCCTGAGGACCGTCGGGAAACCGGTCTTCACGCAGCATTCAAATCCGTATTCCCGATTGTCAGTTATTCTGGCAACGCCGCGCTCGAATACGTGAGTTACCGTATTGGCGAGCCGGTTTTCGATGTCAAGGAATGCCAGCTTAGGGGCGTAACCTACGCAGCGCCGCTGCGGGTGAAAGTCCGCCTTATCATTTACGATAAGGAATCGTCCAACAAGGCGATCAAGGACATTAAAGAGCAGGAAGTATACATGGGCGAAATGCCCTTGATGACCGAGAACGGTACCTTCGTTATCAACGGTACCGAGCGTGTTATTGTTTCCCAGCTCCACCGCTCACCGGGTGTGTTCTTCGATCACGACAAGGGTAAAACCCACTCGTCCGGCAAGCTGCTTTATTCAGCCCGGGTGATTCCTTACCGTGGGTCCTGGTTGGACTTCGAGTTCGATCCCAAGGACGCCGTGTTCGTTCGTATCGACCGTCGCCGGAAACTGCCTGCTTCGATCCTGTTGCGCTCGCTGGGCTACACCTCCGAGCAGATGCTCGAGATGTTTTTTGAGACCAGTAAGTTCAGCCTGGGCGCCGAGGTGTGCAAGCTGGAACTGGTGCCAAGCCGTCTGCGTGGCGACATTGCAACCTTCGATATTAAAGATAACGAAGGTAACGTCATCGCCGAAGAGGGCCGCCGGATTACGGCACGCCACATCAAGCAGCTGGAAAAAGCCGGTATTAACGAACTGGAAGTGCCGACCGAGTATCTCTATGGCCGTGTGCTGGCGAAAGATATGGTCGACACCAAAACTGGTGAAGTGCTGGTTGAGTGTAACTCCGAGCTGACTGAGGAGCTGATCACCAAGATCCTGGATGCGGGTGTTACTGAGATTGAGACTCTGTACACCAACGATCTGGACTGTGGTCCGTTCATGTCTGATACCCTGCGGATTGATCCGACCCGTACGCCGCTTGAGGCGCTGGTTGAAATCTACCGCATGATGCGTCCTGGCGAGCCGCCAACCAAAGAGTCGGCGGAAAATCTGTTCAACAACCTGTTCTTCTCCGAAGAGCGTTACGACCTGTCTTCAGTGGGTCGTATGAAGCTCAATCGCCGACTGCGTCGCGAGGAGAGTACCGGTGAAGGCACACTGACCCACGAAGACATCATCGATGTCCTCAAGACCCTGATCGATATCCGCAACGGCCAGGGCAATGTGGATGACATCGATAACCTGGGTAACCGTCGTGTTCGCTGCGTTGGCGAAATGGCTGAAAACCAGTTCCGCGTTGGTCTGGTGCGGGTTGAGCGTGCGGTTCGTGAGCGTCTGAGTCTTGCTGAAAGCGAAGGCCTGATGCCGCAGGATCTGATTAACGCCAAGCCGGTGGCTGCCGCGGTTAAAGAATTCTTCGGGTCCAGTCAGCTGTCCCAGTTTATGGACCAGAACAACCCCCTTTCCGAGGTGACTCACAAGCGCCGTATTTCGGCTCTTGGACCCGGCGGCCTGACCCGTGAGCGTGCCGGCTTCGAAGTTCGTGACGTTCACCCGACGCATTATGGTCGGGTGTGTCCAATCGAGACGCCCGAAGGCCCGAACATCGGTCTGATCAACTCGCTGGCCACCTATGCCCGTTCCAACTCCTACGGCTTCCTGGAGAGCCCGTATCGGAAAGTTGTTGAAGGCGTGGTGACCGACGAAGTGGTCTACCTGTCTGCGATCGAAGAGAGCAACTATGTCATCGCCCAGGCCAGCGCGGCCATGGACGAAGAAAGCAAGCGCCTCACCGATGAGCTGGTTACTGTACGTCACCAGAACGAATTTACGGTCACGCCACCGGAAAGCG
The DNA here is from genome assembly GCF_001854125.1 of Marinobacter salinus. Taxonomy (NCBI): domain Bacteria; kingdom Pseudomonadati; phylum Pseudomonadota; class Gammaproteobacteria; order Pseudomonadales; family Marinobacteraceae; genus Marinobacter; species Marinobacter salinus. Next base: position 2,689,843 of record NZ_CP017715.1, on the reverse strand, counting down.
TGAACTTCATGGATGTGTCGCCGCGCCAGGTAGTTTCTGTGGCCGCATCTCTGATTCCGTTCCTTGAGCACGATGACGCTAACCGGGCCCTGATGGGTGCGAACATGCAGCGTCAGGCGGTTCCAACTCTGCGTTCCCAGGTGCCCCTCGTTGGTACCGGGGTTGAGCGAACTGTGGCTCAGGATTCTGGTGTCTGTGTGACCGCTCGCCGTGGTGGTGTCATTGAGAGTGTTGACGCCGCCCGTATCGTGGTCCGCGTCGATAATGCAGAAACAGAGGCGGGCGACGCCGGTGTGGATATTTACAATCTCACCAAATACACCCGTTCTAACCAGAATACCTGCATTAACCAGCGCTCGATTGTTCGTCAGGGCGATGTGATTGCCCGTGGTGATGTTTTGGCCGACGGCCCGTCCGTGGATTTGGGTGAGCTGGCGCTCGGGCAGAACATGCGCATCGCGTTCATGCCGTGGAATGGTTATAACTTTGAGGACTCCATACTCATCTCCGAGAAAGTGGTTCAGGAAGATCGCCTGACCACCATCCACATTCAGGAACTGACCTGTGTGGCTCGGGATACCAAACTGGGTAGCGAAGAAATCACCGCGGATATTCCGAACGTTGGTGAAAGCGCGCTGTCCAAGCTGGATGAGTCCGGCATCGTGTACATCGGTGCAGAAGTCGGGCCTGGCGACATTCTGGTTGGCAAGGTGACACCGAAGGGTGAAACCCAGCTGACTCCGGAAGAGAAGCTGCTGAGGGCTATTTTTGGTGAGAAGGCGTCGGATGTGAAGGACACATCTTCACGTGTTCCGACCGGTACCCGCGGTACTGTTATCGATGTGCAGGTCTTTACCCGTGATGGCATCGAAAAGGATCAGCGGGCGCAGTCCATTGAGAAAGAGCAGCTTAATCAGTACCGGAAAGATCTGAAGGACGAATACCGGATTGTTGAAGGTGCTACCTTTGAGCGGCTGATCAATGCTCTGAAAGGGCAGGAAGTCATTAGTGGTCCGGGTCTGAAAAAGGGCGCGGCGCTGGAAGAGAGCTATCTTGCCGAGCTGCCACGCTCCGATTGGTTCAAGCTTCGTATGAAAGACGATGGTTTGAATGAACTGCTGGAGAAATCCGAGCAGGGCCTTGAGGACCGGAAGAAGGAACACGAAGCACGATTTGACGACAAGAAGGGCAAGCTGCAGCAGGGCGATGACCTTGCGCCTGGCGTGCTCAAGATCGTCAAGGTGTACCTCGCTATCAAGCGTCGTATCCAGCCGGGCGACAAAATGGCCGGTCGTCACGGTAACAAGGGTGTTATTTCGTCGGTAATGCCGATCGAAGACATGCCTTACGATGAGTACGGCAATACGGTTGATGTCGTTCTGAATCCGCTGGGTGTTCCGTCTCGGATGAACGTAGGTCAGGTGCTTGAGACCCATCTGGGCGCAGCGGCCAAAGGTCTGGGTGAGCGAATCAGCCAGATGCTGGACGAGCAGCGTAAAGTGGCAGAGTTACGCAAGCTGCTGGATGAGATCTACAATCATTCAGACGAAGTGTTCAAGGTGGATCTGGATTCCTTGTCTGACAAGGAAATTCTGGAAATGTGCCACAACCTCCGTGGCGGAGTTCCCATGGCAACGCCGGTCTTCGACGGTGCCAAGGAAGCCGAGGTGAAGCACATGCTTGAACTGGCAGGGCTGAGCACCACTGGTCAGACCATGCTGTACGATGGTCGCACCGGGGATATGTTCGACCGCCCGGTGACGGTTGGTTATATGTACATCCTGAAGTTGAACCACCTGATCGACGACAAGATGCACGCTCGTTCCACCGGATCCTACAGCCTGGTTACCCAGCAGCCGCTGGGTGGTAAGGCGCAGTTCGGTGGCCAGCGCTTCGGTGAGATGGAAGTGTGGGCCCTTGAGGCTTACGGTGCGGCGTATACGCTGCAGGAGATGCTCACCGTGAAGTCTGACGATGTGAATGGTCGGACCAAGATGTACAAGAACATTGTCGATGGCGATCATCGCATGGAGCCGGGTATGCCCGAGTCCTTCAACGTTCTTGTCAAGGAGATCCGCTCGTTGGGTATCGACATCGAGCTGGAATCCGAGTGAGCCGAATTGTTTTTGGCAGCGTGAGCGGGCACCTGGTGTGCCCGCCCGAGATTAACGCCATCCGGAGCTTTTACTGATGAAAGATTTGCTGAATCTTCTCAAGAGCCAGAACCAAAGCAAGGAATTTGATGCCATCCGAATAGGCCTGGCATCGCCTGACATGATTCGCTCGTGGTCTTTTGGTGAAGTGAAGAAGCCTGAGACTATCAATTACCGTACCTTCAAACCGGAGCGTGACGGTCTTTTCTGTGCCAAGATCTTCGGCCCGATCAAGGACTACGAGTGCCTGTGCGGCAAATACAAGCGCCTGAAGCATCGCGGTGTTATCTGCGAGAAGTGTGGCGTGGAAGTGGCACTGGCGAGCGTTCGCCGTGAGCGTATGGGTCATATTGAACTGGCCAGTCCGGTTGCCCATATCTGGTTCCTGAAATCACTGCCGTCTCGCATCGGTTTGATGCTGGACATGACGCTGCGCGATATCGAGCGTGTGCTGTACTTCGAGTCCTTCATTGTGATTGACCCGGGTATGACCACGCTGGAGCGCGGTCAGCTGCTGAACGACGAGCAGTATTACGAAGCGCTTGAAGAGTTTGGCGACGAGTTTGATGCCCGTATGGGCGCCGAGGCCGTAAAGCAACTGCTTGAAGATATTGATCTGCAGGCGGAAGTGGATGCGCTGCGTGAAGAAATTCCGCAGACCAATTCCGAAACCAAAATCAAGAAGTTCAGCAAGCGTCTGAAAATTCTTGAGGCCTTCCTGTATTCCGGTAACAAGCCGGGCGACATGGTGATGACCGTTCTGCCGGTTCTGCCGCCGGATTTGCGCCCGTTGGTTCCGCTGGACGGTGGTCGTTTTGCGACCTCGGATTTGAACGATCTTTACCGTCGGGTAATCAACCGGAACAACCGTCTCAAGCGCCTGCTGGAGCTGAATGCTCCAGACATTATCGTGCGCAACGAAAAACGGATGCTTCAGGAAGCGGTTGATGCGTTGTTGGACAACGGCCGTCGCGGCCGTGCCATCACCGGCACTAACAAGCGTCCGCTGAAGTCTCTGGCAGACATGATCAAAGGTAAGCAGGGTCGTTTCCGTCAGAACCTGCTGGGCAAGCGCGTAGACTACTCCGGTCGTTCCGTGATCGTGGTTGGTCCCTACCTGCGTCTGCACCAGTGTGGTCTGCCCAAAAAGATGGCTCTGGAGCTGTTTAAGCCGTTTATCTTCTCCAAGCTTGAGCACCGCGGTCTGGCGACCACGATCAAGGCGGCCAAGAAGATGGTTGAGCGCGAAGAAGGCGTGGTCTGGGACATCCTGGACGAGGTCATTCGTGAACACCCGATCATGCTGAACCGTGCGCCGACCCTGCACCGTCTGGGTATTCAGGCGTTCGAGCCGGTACTGATCGAAGGCAAGGCTATCCAGTTGCACCCACTGGTCTGCGCGGCCTACAACGCCGACTTTGACGGTGACCAGATGGCGGTTCACGTACCGCTGACCCTGGAAGCGCAGCTCGAAGCCCGTGCGTTGATGATGTCCACCAACAACGTACTGTCACCGGCCAACGGCGAACCGATCATTGTACCGTCCCAGGACGTGGTTCTGGGTCTGTACTACATGACCCGGGAGCGCAAGAACGCGCCCGGTGAAGGCATGACCTTCGCGGACGTCAAAGAGGCGCACCGGGCCTACGGTGCTGGCAAGGTTGATCTTCAGGCGCGAGTCAAAGTGCGCGTGAAGGAAGTTGCAATTGCCGAAGACGGCTCGCGTACTGAAGCCTATAACATTGTTGATACCACGGTCGGGCGCGCCCTGCTGTTTGATATCGTGCCGGATGGCCTCTCGTTTGAGCTGGTCAACAAGCCGATGGTCAAGAAGGCAATCTCGAACCTGATCAACACCTGTTATCGCGATGCCGGTTTGAAAGACACCGTAATCTTCGCAGACCAGCTCATGTACATGGGCTATCACTATGCGACGGTATCCGGTATCTCCATCGGCTTTAACGATTTCGAGATTCCCCCGGAGAAGTACGAACTGGTTGACGCCGCTTCCCAGGAAGTAAAAGACATCGAAACCCAGTACGCGTCCGGTCTGCTGACCCAAGGCGAGAAGTACAACAAGGTTATCGATATCTGGTCCCGCGCCAACGACAAGGTCTCCAAGGCGATGATGGAGCGGCTGGCCAAAGAGCAGGTCATTGGTCCGGATGGTCAGCCGGTGAAGGGTGAGGATGGCGAGTATGTCATGCAGGAATCCTTCAACTCGGTCTACATGATGGCGGATTCCGGTGCCCGAGGCTCCGCGGCCCAGATTCGTCAGCTCGCTGGTATGCGTGGTCTGATGGCCAAGCCGGATGGCTCCATCATCGAAACGCCGATCACTGCGAACTTCCGTGAGGGTCTGAACGTACTTCAGTACTTCATCTCGACTCACGGTGCTCGTAAGGGTCTGGCAGATACAGCGCTGAAGACTGCGAACTCCGGTTACCTGACTCGTCGTCTGGTTGACGTTTCCCAGGATCTGGTGGTTACCGAGGAAGATTGCGGTACCGACGAAGGCCTGCTGATGACCCCGCACATCGAAGGTGGCGACGTTGTTGTGCCGCTGGGCGACCGTGTTCTGGGTCGTGTAACGGCCCGTGATGCGTTCACTCCGACCGACAAGGACAACGCAGTTGTCACTGCTGGCACCCTGCTTGACGAGAAAACTGTTGAGACCCTGGAACGGGCCGGTGTGGATGAAGTGTGGGTACGTTCAGCGATTACCTGCGAAACCCGTCATGGTATCTGTTCCAAGTGTTATGGGCGTGATCTGGCGCGTGGGCACCGGGTTAACGTTGGTGAGGCAGTGGGCGTTATCGCTGCACAGTCCATCGGTGAGCCAGGTACACAGCTGACCATGCGGACTTTCCACATCGGTGGTGCTGCAAGCCGGGCCTCTGCTGTAGATAATATCCAGGTCAAGCATGGTGGTACGGTTCGTTTGCATAACCTGAAATCCATCGAGAAGAGCGACGGATCTCTTGTGGTTATCTCTCGCTCCTCTGCGCTGGCCATCGCTGATGACCAGGGTCGTGAGCGTGAATGGTATAAGCTGCCATACGGTGCCGTGCTCTCTGTGAAGCATGGTGATGCGGTTGAGGCAGGTGTTGCGGTGGCCAAGTGGGATCCGCACACGCATCCGATTATTGCGGAAGCGGGCGGAACCGCGAAGTTTGTCAACATGGACCAGGGCATCACCGTCCGTACCCAGACCGACGAGCTGACCGGCCTGTCGACCATGGAGGTTATTGACCCGAAAGAGCGCCCGGCAGCTGGCAAGGACATCCGTCCGGCTATCCAGTTGATCGATGAAAAGGGAGAAGAAGTCGAGCTGCCAGGTGGTGGTACAGCGATCTTCTTCCTTCCGGCAAATGCCCTGGTCACAATGGCCAACGGCGCCCGGATCGAACTGGGTGATGTTGTCGCCCGGATTCCGCAGGAAAGCTCCAAGACCCGGGACATTACCGGTGGTCTGCCAAGGGTTGCCGACCTGTTCGAGGCACGTCGCCCGAAAGAGTCTTCTATTCTTGCCGAAATCAGCGGCATGGTCTCCTTTGGTAAGGAAACCAAGGGCAAGAAGCGGCTGGTGATCACTCCGAAGGATAGTGACGCTTACGAAGTGCTGATTCCGAAGCACCGTCAGCTGAACGTCTTCGAAGGTGAAACGGTCGAGAAGGGTGAGGTGATTTCCGACGGTCCGTCCAACCCGCATGACATTCTACGTCTGCTGGGTGTGGTCGAGTTGGCCAAGTACATTACCAACGAGATTCAGGACGTTTATCGTCTGCAGGGTGTTGTCATCAACGATAAACACATTGAGGTTATCGTTCGTCAGATGTTGCGGAAGGTTGAAATAACGGACCCGGGCGACACAACCCTGCTCTCCGGCGACCAGGTGGAAATTACTCAGGTGCTCGAGGAAAACGAGAGCGCCAACGCGGGAGACAAGGAGCCGGCACGGTTCGATCGTCTGCTGCTGGGTATCACCAAGGCGTCACTGGCAACCGAGTCGTTCATTTCCGCGGCTTCGTTCCAGGAGACCACCCGTGTACTCACCGAAGGTGCAGTGACCGGGAAGCGGGATTACCTGCGCGGTCTGAAAGAAAACGTTGTGGTTGGTCGACTGATTCCGGCTGGAACCGGTCTGGCTTACCATGCCGAGCGTCGTCGCAAACGTGAACTGGAAGCCCAGGGCGTGACTGCGGCAGACGTGGAAGAGGCTCTGAGCGCCGAGCTCAACCGCGAAAGCTGAGTTGAGCCGGTGCACCACCTCCGGGTAGATACCTATCCGGTAGGTGGTTAAAAAGAGATCAGTCTTCTTGACTGTCCAGGGGCGCAGGCTTACACTTGCGTCCCTTAAATTTTACCCCCTTCATTGGGGGTAAGTTTCATTGATATGGTTTTTTGGAGTTTGCTTACATGGCAACGATTAATCAGTTGGTGCGTAAGCCTCGTAAGCGCAAGGTAGCCAAGAGCGATGTTCCTGCTCTTCAGGCCTGTCCTCAGCGCCGTGGTGTTTGCACTCGTGTGTACACCACAACGCCGAAGAAGCCGAACTCAGCACTGCGTAAAGTGTGCCGTGTTCGTCTGACAAACGGCTTCGAGGTTTCGTCATACATTGGTGGTGAAGGTCACAACCTTCAGGAGCACAGTGTTGTGCTAATCCGTGGCGGTCGAGTAAAAGACCTTCCGGGTGTGCGCTATCACACTGTTCGCGGAACACTGGACACCCAGGGTGTGCAGAACCGTAAGCAGGGCCGCTCCAAGTACGGTGCAAAACGACCCAAGTCCTGATGTCCCACGCGGGTGTCTTTTATCGTTGCTTGTCAGAACGGTAAGAGTAAGGCTGAGTAGCATTTGAGCTATCTCAGGGGTTCCTGAAGACCTTTAGATATATAAGGGCTTATCGATGCCTAGAAGAAGAGTTGCAGCAAAACGGGAAATTATCCCGGATCCCAAGTTCGGCAGTGCACGTCTTGCCAAGTTCATCAACCACGTGATGGAAAGCGGTAAGAAATCCGTTGCAGAGCGCATTGTTTATGGCGCGCTCGATATTGTTGCCGAGAAATCAAAGGAAGAGCCGATCGACATGTTCGAGAAGGCCCTGGAAAACATCCAGCCGATGGTCGAGGTCAAGTCCCGTCGTGTTGGTGGTGCTACCTACCAGGTGCCCGTAGAAGTACGGCCTTCCCGTCAGAATGCGCTGGCCATGCGCTGGCTCGTAGAATACTCACGGAAGCGCGGTGAGAAGTCCATGGCACAGCGTCTGGCTGGTGAAATCCTGGACGCCGCTGACAGCAAAGGCTCCGCTGTTAAGAAGCGTGAAGATGTTCACCGCATGGCAGAAGCCAACAAGGCGTTCTCTCACTTCCGTTTCTAATCAGCCGAGGTTTATACAGTGGCACGCAAGACTCCTATCAAGCGTTACAGAAACATTGGTATTTGTGCGCACGTTGATGCGGGCAAAACCACAACCACCGAGCGGGTACTGTTCTATACGGGCATTTCCCACAAGATCGGTGAAGTTCATGATGGTGCGGCTACCATGGACTGGATGGAGCAGGAGCAGGAGCGTGGTATTACCATTACCTCTGCTGCGACTACCTGCTTCTGGCAGGGCATGGACAAGCAGTATCCTGAGCATCGGATCAATATTATCGACACCCCGGGGCACGTCGACTTTACTATCGAAGTAGAGCGCTCGCTGCGTGTGCTCGATGGTGCTGTTGTCGTTTTCTGCGGTTCTTCCGGTGTTGAGCCACAGTCTGAAACCGTATGGCGTCAGGCCAACAAGTACGAAGTTCCGCGCATGGTGTTCGTCAACAAGATGGACCGTGCAGGCGCCAACTTCCTGCGTGTGGTTGACCAGATCAAGAACCGTCTGGGTGCGAACGCCGTTCCCATTCAGTTGCCGATCGGTGCAGAAGATAACTTTGCCGGTATCGTGGATCTGATTCGTAACAAGGCGATCTACTGGAACGAAGACGACGCGGGTGCTACCTATGACCAACGCGACGTCCCGGAAGAGATGGTTGATGAAGTCGCCATGTATCGCGAGCAGATGATGGAAGCCGCTGCAGAAGCGAACGAAGAGTTGATGGAGCGTTACCTGGACGAAGGTGAGCTGAACATCGACGACATCAAGAAAGGTCTTCGTTTGCGTACGCTGGCGAACGAAATCGTTGTTGCGACCTGTGGTTCTGCATTCAAGAACAAGGGTGTTCAGGCTGTGCTGGATTCGGTCATCGAATTCCTGCCTGCGCCTGACGAAGTCAAGGCGATTCGTGGCGAGATTGATGAAGACGGTACGGAAGCGACCCGTCAGGCAGATGATGACGCACCGTTTGCGGCCCTGGCTTTCAAGATCGCAACCGACCCGTTTGTTGGTACGCTGACCTTCTTCCGGGTTTACTCCGGTAAGCTTGAATCCGGTAATGCGGTTTATAACTCTGTTAAGCAGAAGAAAGAGCGTGTCGGCCGGATGGTGCAGATGCACTCGAAGGACCGCCAGGAAATCAAAGAAGTTCTGGCTGGTGATATCGCAGCCGCGATCGGTCTGAAGAGTGTAACCACCGGTGACACCTTGTGTGACGAGAACAACAAGATTGTTCTTGAGCGCATGGAGTTCCCTGAGCCGGTTATCTCTGTTGCAGTAGAGCCGAAGTCCAAGGCAGACCAGGAAAAAATGGGTGTTGCTCTGGGTAAGTTGGCTCAGGAAGATCCGTCGTTCCGTGTTCGGACCGATGAAGAGTCGGGCCAGACCATCATCTCCGGTATGGGCGAGTTGCACCTCGATATTATCGTTGACCGTATGCGTCGCGAGTTCAAGGTGGATGCCAATATCGGTAAGCCGCAGGTTGCGTATCGCGAATGCATTCGCAAGCCTGTCGATGTCGAGGGCAAGTTTGTTCGCCAGTCCGGTGGTCGTGGTCAGTACGGTCACGTCAAAATCAAGCTTGAGCCACTGCCGCTTGATGATGAGGATGGTGACAACTTTATCTTCGTGAATGAGATTGTTGGTGGTGTTGTTCCCAAGGAATACATCCCGGCAGTTCAGCAGGGTATTGAAGAGCAGATGCAGAACGGCTGTCTGGCTGGTTATCCGCTGCTGCGCATCAAGGCGACCCTGTACGACGGCTCCTATCACGACGTCGACTCCAACGAAATGGCCTTTAAGGTCGCGGGTTCCATGGCGATGAAGAAGGGTGCCCTCGAGGCGAACCCGGCATTGCTTGAGCCGATCATGCGAGTTGAGGTGGTGACGCCGGAAGACTATATGGGCGACGTTGTTGGCGACCTTAACCGTCGTCGCGGTGTCATTCAGGGCATGGACGAGGGTCCTGCTGGCAAGGTCATCCGTGCAGAGGTTCCGTTGTCGGAAATGTTCGGTTACGCCACCGATCTGCGTTCTGCAACGCAGGGTCGGGCGTCATACGCGATGGAGTTCTCTGGCTACTCAGAGGCGCCTTCGAACATTGCCGATGCGATCATTAAAAAGGGTTGATCCCCAGGACTTAAGAAACAGGAAGAGGTGTAACCGTGTCTAAAGAGAAATTTGACCGTAGTAAACCGCACTTGAACGTTGGCACCATTGGTCACGTCGACCATGGTAAGACCACGCTGACCGCTGCCCTGACTCGTGTGTGCCACGAAGTCTGGGGCACAGGCTCTGCAAGTGCATTTGATCAGATCGACAACGCTCCGGAAGAAAAAGCGCGTGGTATCACCATTGCCACTTCCCACGTTGAGTACGATTCCCCAACTCGTCACTACGCGCACGTAGATTGCCCGGGTCACGCTGACTATGTGAAAAACATGATCACCGGTGCGGCGCAGATGGACGGTGCGATTCTGGTTTGTTCCGCAGCTGACGGCCCCATGCCGCAGACTCGCGAGCACATCCTTCTGTCCCGTCAGGTTGGCGTTCCTTACATCGTTGTGTTCCTGAACAAAGCGGACATGGTAGACGATGAAGAGCTGCTAGAGCTGGTCGAGATGGAAGTTCGTGACCTGCTGAGCCAGTACGACTTCCCGGGCGACGATACTCCGATCATTACTGGTTCGGCACTGATGGCGCTGGAAGGTAAAGATGATAATGAGATGGGTACTACCGCTGTTAAGAAGCTGGTAGAAGCCCTGGATGATTACATCCCTGAGCCAGAGCGTGCGATTGATCAGCCGTTCCTGATGCCGATTGAGGACGTATTCTCCATTTCGGGTCGTGGTACCGTTGTTACCGGTCGTGTTGAGCGTGGCATCATCAAGGTTGGTGAGGAAGTGGAAATTGTTGGTATCAAGGATACCGTCAAGACCACTTGCACCGGTGTTGAGATGTTCCGCAAGCTGCTCGATGAAGGCCGTGCTGGTGAGAACGTGGGTGTTCTGCTGCGTGGTACCAAGCGTGACGACGTTGAGCGTGGTCAGGTTCTGTGCAAGCCGGGTACCATCAAGCCGCACACCAAGTTCGAGTGCGAAGTGTACGTGCTGTCCAAAGAAGAAGGTGGTCGTCATACTCCGTTCTTCAAGGGCTATCGTCCACAGTTCTACTTCCGTACCACTGACGTAACTGGTTCCTGTGAACTGCCGGAAGGCGTGGAAATGGTTATGCCGGGTGACAACGTGAAGATGAGTGTTACCCTGATTGCTCCGATCGCCATGGAAGATGGTCTGCGCTTCGCGATTCGCGAAGGTGGCCGTACCGTTGGCGCCGGCGTGGTCGCCAAGATCATCGAGTAATTCGCTCGGCTGGTCGGAAAAAGGGGCTGAATGTTCAGCCCCTTTTTCTATTTTAGTCGCAAGGCTCGTGCCCGATCCGGTCAAACAGCGTAGCTGTTGACAGGGTTGGGTATTATGCATACAATGCGGCTCCTTTTTTTGAAGGTCGGCTAACTAGTAGCTGCTACGAGTGGAGTTTGGTGCATCATGCAAAGCCAAAAAATTCGAATCCGGTTGAAGGCGTTTGATTATCGTCTGATCGACCAGTCTACGCAGGAGATCGTCGATACCGCAAAGCGGACCGGCGCTCAAGTGCGTGGACCAATCCCTCTGCCGACGCGGAAGGAAAAGTACACCATTCTGGTCTCCCCGCACGTCAACAAAGACGCGCGTGACCAGTATGAAATTCGTACGCATAAGCGTTTGCTTGACATTGTCGAGCCGACGGAAAAGACAGTAGATGCTTTGATGAAGCTGGACCTGGCAGCAGGTGTGGACGTTCAGATCAGCCTCGGTTAATACCCTGCGGTATTAGTCTGTGTAACTGTCATAAGGCCATAGAGGGTGAGAGCCCCGTACACTTAAGAGGTGAAACATGGCAATTGGTGTTGTCGGTCGTAAGGCCGGTATGACCCGTATTTTTACGGAAGACGGGCAGGCGCTGCCCGTAACGGTAATCGAGGTTGAGCCCAACCGGATTACCCAACTCAAGACTCTTGAAAACGATGGCTACCGTGCCGTTCAGGTCACTGTGGGCACTCGTCGTTCCTCCCGTGTAACCAAGAGTGAAGCTGGCCACTATGCAAAGGCAGGCGTTGAAGCCGGTCGTGGCATGTGGGAGTTCCGTCTGGCCGATGGCGAAGGTGAAGACCTGGCCGCCGGTGGCGAGATTACAGCTTCCGTCTTTGAAGACGGTCAGGTGGTTGATGCCATCGGGCAGTCCAAAGGTAAGGGTTTTCAGGGCGGCGTAAAGCGTTGGAACTTCTCCATGCAGGACGCTACCCACGGTAACTCCCTCTCTCACCGTGCTCCGGGCTCCATTGGTCAGAACCAGACTCCGGGTAAGGTATTCAAGGGCAAAAAGATGGCGGGCCAGATGGGTAATGCTCAGGTTACTGTGCAAAACCTGAAAATTGTCCGTGTCGACGCCGAGCGCAACCTGCTGCTGGTAAGTGGCGCCGTACCCGGCGCAACTGGCGGCGATGTTGTCATCAAGCCTGCAGTTAAAGCCTGAGGAGCGGTGCGATGGAATTGACTATTACAGGTAGCGGCAAGGAAATTACTGTTTCCGAAGCCGCATTCGCCAAAGATTTTAACGAGTCGCTGGTTCACCAGGTTGTTACTGCTTACATGGCAGCTGGCCGCCAGGGTACCAAGGCTCAGAAAACACGTTCCGAAGTCAGCGGTGGCGGTAAAAAGCCCTGGCGTCAGAAAGGTACTGGTCGTGCCCGTGCGGGTACTATCCGTAGCCCTATCTGGCGTGCCGGTGGTGTTACCTTTGCGGCCAAGCCTCGCAGCTTTGAGCAAAAGGTAAACCGCAAAATGTACCGCGCAGCGATGCGCTCCATTTTTTCCGAGCTGGTTCGCCAAGAGCGTCTGGTGGTGGTCGACGATATGAATGTTGACAGCCCGAAGACCAAGGCATTCAACGCCAAGCTGAAAGATATCGGTGTGAGCAACGCTCTGATTCTGTCTGATAATGTCGAGCAGAATCTTCACCTGGCCGCGCGTAACATTCCGCACGTTGATGTGCGTGATATAGCAGGTCTGGACCCGGTTAGCCTGGTTGCTTACGAAAATGTCGTGGTAACTGTTCCCGCTCTGAAGAAGATCGAGGAGATGCTGGGATGAATCAGGAACGTATCTATAAGGTCCTGCTTGGACCGCACGTATCCGAAAAAGCATCTCTGGTGGCCGAGCATGGCCAGGTCGTGTTCCGGGTCGCCCCGGATGCCACCAAGCCGGAGATCAAGAAAGCCGTTGAGCAGCTGTTCAACGTCACCGTAGAAGGTGTTCAGGTTCTGAACCGTAAGGGTAAGCTCAAGCGCACTATCCGCGGGTTCGGCAAGCGTAATGACATTCGTAAGGCTTACGTTAAGCTGGCAGAAGGTCAGGACATCGATTTTCTGGATGTGGAATAAGGTAAAGGGGTCGTAATATGCCGATCGTCAAAACCAAGCCAACATCTGCCGGACGCCGTCACGTTGTAAAGCTTTACAACCCGGATCTGCACACTGGGCGCCCATACGAGCCGTTGGTAGAAAGAAAGAACAAGACGGGTGGTCGTAATAATGCAGGCCGCATTACTACTCGTCACACTGGTGGTGGTCATAAACAACACTACCGGGTTATTGATTTTAAGCGGACTAAAGATGGTATTCCGGCGGTTATTGAGCGCCTTGAATATGATCCTAACCGCTCTGCGCACATCGCACTGCTGAAGTATGCCGATGGTGAGCGTCGCTATATTGTCGCTCCCAAAGGTATGCAGATTGGTGATCCTGTGCGCTCCGGTATCGACGCACCGATTAAAGTGGGTAGCACGCTGCCGCTCCGGAACATTCCGGTCGGTTCTGTAATCCACTGCGTTGAACTCAAGCCTGGCAAAGGTGCTCAGCTGGCTCGCTCTGCGGGCGCATCCGTACAGCTGGTAGCGCGTGAAGGTGCATATGCCACCATCCGCCTGCGTTCAGGTGAAATGCGTAAGGTGCTTGTAGATTGCCGCGCAACGTTGGGTGAAGTATCCAACAGCGAGCACAGTCTCAAGCAGCTTGGTAAAGCGGGTGCATCACGTTGGCGCGGCAAACGCCCAACAGTACGTGGTGTTGCTATGAACCCAGTTGACCACCCACATGGTGGTGGTGAAGGGCGTACCTCTGGCGGGCGTCACCCGGTAACTCCGTGGGGTGTTCCGACCAAAGGGCATAAGACTCGTAAGAACAAACGTACTGATAAAATGATAGTACGTCGTCGTTCGGCCAAGTAAACGACTACATAGAGGTAATTGCTGTGCCACGTTCTTTGAAGAAAGGTCCTTTTATAGACCTGCATCTGTTGAAGAAGGTCGAGGCAGCTCTGGAAGCTAACGACAAGCGGCCGATCAAAACCTGGTCCCGCCGGTCGACAGTCTTTCCAGAGATGGTAGGCCTGACCATTGCAGTCCACAACGGCAAGCAGCACGTGCCGGTTTATGTCACCGAAGATATGGTTGGACATAAGCTGGGTGAGTTCGCGGCAACGCGTACTTATCGTGGTCATGCGGCCGACAAGAAAGCTAAACGCTGATTGTGAGGGAATAGAAATGGAAGTAGCAGCCAAGTACAAGGGCGCTAACCTCTCAGCTCAGAAAGCACGTCTTGTCGCTGACCAAGTACGCGGCAAGGCGGTTGAGGACGCCCTGAACATTCTGACTTTCAGCCCGAAGAAGGCGGCGGTCGTGCTCAAGAAAGCTCTTGAGTCTGCCATTGCCAACGCTGAGCATAACGAAGGTCTGGACGTTGACGAATTGCGGGTCTCCACCGTTATGGTGGATGAGGGCCCGACGCTCAAGCGGATCAAAGCTCGAGCCAAGGGGCGCGCTGATCGGATTTTCAAGCGCACCTGCCATATCACCGTCAAGGTCGCCGACAAGTAGGAGATGCTCAGATGGGTCATAAAGTAAATCCAACCGGCATGCGCCTGGGTGTGATCAAAGAGCACAACTCAGTCTGGTATGCCGATAAAAAGGAATACTCACAAAACCTGTTGAACGACATTCGGGTTCGTGAATTCCTCGACAAGCGTCTGGTGAAGGCGTCTGTCAGCAAAATTGTGATCGAGCGCCCTGCTCAGAACGCCCGTATCACGATTCATACTGCCCGTCCCGGTATTGTTATCGGTAAGAAGGGTGAAGATGTTGACCGTCTGCGTCGCGAAGTCAGCGATATGATGGGTGTGCCTGTGCACATCAACATCGAAGAAGTCCGCAAACCGGATCTGGATGCCCGCCTGGTAGCGCAAAACGTTGCCGGCCAGCTGGAGCGTCGTGTGATGTTTCGTCGCGCTATGAAGCGTGCGGTACAGAACGCCATGCGACAAGGCGCCAAGGGTATCAAGATTCAGGTCGGCGGTCGTCTCGGGGGTGCTGAAATTGCGCGTTCCGAGTGGTATCGCGAAGGTCGTGTACCTCTGCACACTCTGCGTGCAGATATTGATTACGCAACCTACGAAGCGCATACCACTTACGGCGTAATCGGCGTCAAGGTATGGATCTTCAAAGGTGAGATTCTTGGTGGTATGGAGCAGGTCCGTGCTGACAAGAAAGCCTCTGGGAAGAAAGGTTCTAAGTAAAGGGGCACTCTTATGCTGCAACCAAAACGCACCAAATTTCGCAAGGTAATGAAGGGCCGTAACACCGGTCTTGCTCACCGCGCTAACAAGGTGAGCTTCGGTGAATACGGATTGAAGGCGACCAGCCGTGGGCGTATAACTGCGCGTCAGATTGAGGCAGCGCGTCGTACCATGACTCGTCGCATCAAGCGGGGCGGTAAGATCTGGATTCGGGTGTTCCCGGATAAGCCGATCACCGGTAAGCCGCTTGAAGTACGAATGGGTAAAGGTAAAGGTTCTGTCGAGTATTGGGTGGCTGAGATTCAGCCAGGCCGTATGCTCTACGAGATGGAAGGCGTAGCGGAAGAAATCGCTCGCGAAGCCTTCACGCTCGCAGCAGCCAAACTGCCGGTACAGACCACCTTTGTGACGAGGACGGTGATGTGATGAAAGCAACAGAGCTGCGTGAAAAGTCAGTCGAGGAGCTGAACAAAGAGCTGATCGACCTCCTGAAGGAGCAGTTCAACCTGCGCATGCGCAAGGCGACAGGTCAGCTGAATCAGTCTCACCTTCTCGGCGGGGTGAAACGCGACATTGCTCGCGTGAAAACAGTATTGAATGATAAGGCAGGACAGTGACATGACTGAAGCTACCCAAACTGCCAGAACTCTGAGCGGCAAGGTCGTGAGCAACAAGATGGAGAAATCCATCGTCGTTCTGGTCGAGCGTCAGGTGAAACACCCTCTGTACGGTAAGTACATGAAGCGTTCAACCAAGATCCACGCTCACGATGAGAGCAATCAGTGCAACGTTGGTGACACTGTGACCATTCAGGAAACCCGTCCGGTCTCCAAGACCAAGAGCTGGGCCCTGGTGGAAGTCACTGAACGTGCATCCAAGGTGTAATTCGCCCGGAGAACAACCATGATTCAGACTCAAACAATGCTTGAAGTCGCGGATAACAGCGGTGCGCGTCAGGTGATGTGCATCAAGGTCCTGGGCGGTTCACATCGGCGTTATGCCAGCGTAGGGGATGTCATCAAGGTGACCGTCAAGGAAGCCATCCCCCGCGGTAAAGTGAAGAAAGGCCAGGTCCTGAAAGCTGTCGTGGTACGCACTCGTAAGGGTGTTCGCCGTCCCGACGGTTCGCTGATCCGTTTCGACGGAAATGCGGCAGTACTTCTGAACAATCAGGACGCCCCTATCGGTACCCGTATCTTCGGACCGGTTACCCGTGAACTGCGTAATGAGAAGTTCATGAAAATTATCTCACTGGCACCCGAAGTACTTTAGAGGACCAGAGGCCGGTTATGAAAAAGATCAAACGAGATGACGAAGTAATCGTCACTACGGGGAAAGACAAAGGCAAACGTGGTAAAGTCCTGAAGGTTCAGGACGATGGCCGTATGGTTGTTTCTGGCATCAACATGATGAAGAAGCATACCAAGCCGAACCCGATGCTGGGCACCCCAGGTGGCATCGTCGAAAAAGAAGCACCTATCCAGGCTTCCAACGTGGCTATTTTTAATCCGCAGACCGGCAAAGCCGATCGCGTAGGCTTCCAGACCAAGGAAGACGGCGCGAAGATGCGGATCTTCAAGTCCACGAAAGAAGCTGTCGATAACCAGTAAGCGGTGGTGGTTACGATGCTTAACATGAAAGAGCAGTACAGTAAGGAAGTGGTACCCGCCCTGCAGAATGAGTTCGGCTACAAGAACATCATGCAGGTGCCGCGTATCGAAAAGATCACCCTTAACATGGGTGTCGGCGAAGCGGTTGGTGACAAAAAGCTGATTGAGAATGCTGTGGCGGATCTTGAGCGCCTGGCGGGTCAAAAAGTTGTTGTTACCAAGGCGCGTAAATCCGTAGCGGGCTTCAAAATCCGTGAAGGTTGGCCTATCGGTTGTAAAGTTACCCTGCGCGGCGAGCGTATGTGGGATTTCTTTGATCGCCTGGTTCACATTGCGGTTCCCCGCATTCGTGACTTCCGTGGTCTGAATCCCAAGTCGTTCGACGGCCGTGGTAATTACAGCATGGGTGTGCGTGAGCAGATCATTTTCCCTGAGATCGAGTATGACAAAGTCGACAAGATCCGTGGTCTGGACATCACCATTACCACCACTGCCGGTACCGACGATGAAGGTCGTGAACTGCTGAAAGCCTTTGGCTTTCCGTTCAAGAAATAAAGGAACGAGTGTAATGGCTAAGGTTTCCATGAAAAACCGTGAGCTCAAGCGCGAGCAAACAGTTGCGAAATTTGCAGCAAAGCGCGCTGAGCTCAAGGCGATTATCAAGAACCCGAATACCAGCGATGATGACCGTTGGGATGCACAGATGAAGCTTCAACAGCTTCCTCGCGATGCCTCTCCTTCGCGTCTTCGTAATCGTTGCCAGGTGACTGGTCGTCCCCATGGCGTTCTGCGCAAGTTCGAGCTGTCACGGATTAAACTCCGTGAGTACGGCATGCGTGGTGACGTTCCGGGCCTGACCAAGGCAAGCTGGTAAGATAGGCATCCTGACCTCGGTCGGGTGCCTGTTGGTAAGCGGTGCGGCACGCCGCTGCACAACTAAAAAGATCAGGAGCCTCATACCAATGAGTATGCAAGACACGCTTGCGGATATGTTTACTCGTATTCGTAATGCACAGATGGCGTCTAAGACAGATGTTACGATGCCGTCCTCAAAGATGAAGATCTCCGTAGCCCAGGTCCTGAAGGATGAAGGTTACGTCGACGATTTTTCCGTTTCAGCCGACGCGAAGCCCGAGCTGACGATTACTCTGAAATATTTCGGTGGTAAGCCGGTTATTGAAGAGATCAAGCGGGTCAGCCGTCCGAGTCTGCGCCAGTACAAGGGCGCTGGGGAACTGCCGAAAGTATCCGGTGGTCTGGGAGTCGCGATTGTCTCAACGTCCAAGGGCGTTATGACAGACCGCGCCGCACGAGCTGCTGGCGTGGGTGGCGAAGTCATCTGCACCGTATTCTAGGAGAACCACATGTCCAGGGTTGCCAATAATCCTGTCGTGCTGCCTTCCGGTGTTGAGGTTAAGCTGAACGGACAGGAAATTAGTGTAAAGGGCTCCAAGGGAGCGCTTGAATTAAACATTCACCAGGCGGTTGAAGTTACGCAGGAAGAAAATGTTCTGCGTTTTGTCGCCCGCGATGGTGCTAAACAGTCCCGCGCTCTTGCTGGTACTACTCGTGCATTGGTCAACAACATGGTGACCGGTGTATCCACAGGCTTTGAGCGTAAGCTCCAGCTGACGGGCGTAGGTTACCGCGCTCAGGCGCAAGGTAAGAAGCTCAATCTGACACTGGGTTTTTCGCACCCGGTTGAGTATGAGCTGCCCGAGGGGATTACCGCAGAAACTCCGTCCAATACGGAAGTTGTAATTCGCGGTATCGATAAGCAACAGGTTGGCCAGGTCGCTGCGGATGTCCGCGCGTTCCGTCCGCCCGAGCCTTATAAGGGTAAGGGTGTTCGTTATGCGGATGAGCAGGTCAGACGCAAAGAAGCCAAGAAGAAATAAGGCGGGACTATGAGCACGAATAACGAAAGATTGCGTCGCGCACGCAAGGTGCGCATGAAGATCCGTGAACTGGGTACTAATCGCCTGTGCGTTCACCGCACACCGCGTCATATGTATGCCCAGGTTACGACTGCAGACGGCAGCAAAGTGCTGGCATCTGCCTCCACGTTGGATAAGGACCTGCGCCAGGGTGCAACCGGTAACGTGGAAGCTGCCAAAAAGGTCGGTCAGCTAATCGCCGAGCGCGCCAAGGCAGCAGGAGTTGAGCAGGTTGCTTTTGACCGCTCCGGTTACCGTTATCACGGCCGTATTCAGGCTCTGGCCGACGCAGCCCGCGAAGCTGGCTTGCAATTCTAAGAGGTGGAGAAGATGAGCGTTAACGAACAGAAGGCGCCTGAGCTCCAGGAAAAGCTGGTTCAGGTCAATCGTGTCGCCAAGGTAGTTAAAGGTGGCCGTATTTTCGCCTTCACCGCACTGACTGTAGTGGGTGATGGCAAGGGTCGCGTTGGTTTCGGTCGTGGTAAGGCGCGTGAAGTGCCGGTTGCCATTCAGAAGGCCATGGAAGCTGCGCGCAAGAACATGGTTGACGTCCCACTGGACGGCACCACACTTCAGTACGCGGTAAAGGCTCAGCATGGCGGCTCCAAGGTCTACATGCAGCCGGCGTCCGAGGGTACGGGAATCATCGCCGGCGGCGCGATGCGTGCCGTCCTGGAGGTGGCAGGTGTTCAGAACGTACTGTCGAAATGTTACGGGTCGACTAACCCGGTGAACGTGGTACGTTCCACCATCAAGGGTCTCCAGGCAACGCAAGCGCCTGAAGATATTGCAGCCAAGCGCGGTAAATCCGTGGAAGAGATTCTGGGTTGAAGTCATGGCGAACGCAAAAACGATCAAAGTAACTCTGACCCGCAGCCCTATTGGCTGTCAGCCCAAGCACAAATTGTGCGTTAAGGGCCTGGGTCTTCGTAAAATCGGTCACACCGTGGAAGTTGAAGACACGCCTTCGATCCGCGGCATGATCAACCGGGTAGATTACCTGGTTCGGGTTGAGGAGAACTAAGATGCGTCTGAACGAACTTAGTCCGGAGCCCGGTTCACGCCAAGCCCCCAAGCGGGTCGGTCGTGGTATCGGTAGCGGTCTCGGTAAAACCGGTGGCCGCGGTCACAAGGGTCTGAAGGCCCGTTCTGGCGGCAGCGTAGCGCCCGGTTTCGAGGGTGGTCAGCAGCCGTTGGCCCGTCGTCTGCCGAAGTTTGGTTTCACCTCTCGTCAGCAGCGTTATGTAGCTGAGATTCGGTTGAACGAACTGGCGAAGGTTGATGGCGACGTGGTTGATCTTGCAGCCCTGAAGAAGGCAGATATCATTCGCGAAGAAATTCGTGAAGCCAAGGTTATCCTGTCCGGCGAACTTAGCCGTGCGGTAACCGTCAAGGGCCTTCGGGTAACCAAAGGCGCACGCGAGGCAATTGCCGCCGCGGGTGGAAAAGTCGAAGACTAAGGCGAGTCGAGGACTAAATGGCCAAGACAGCATCATTGCCTGCGGGCGCGGGTAAAGGACTGGCGGAGCTGCGATCGCGGCTCTGGTTTGTCTTCCTGGCATTGTTGGTGTACCGAATCGGTGCCCATATTCCGGTGCCGGGGATTAACCCCGACCGTCTGGCGGCACTGTTTGAGCAGAATCAGGGTACCATCCTGAGCATGTTCAACATGTTTTCCGGTGGTGCGCTTGAGCGCATGAGTATCTTCGCTCTCGGTATCATGCCGTACATTTCGGCTTCGATTATCATGCAGCTCATGACTGCGGTGAGTCCGCAGCTTGAGCAGCTGAAGAAAGAAGGTGAGGCGGGTCGTCGAAAGATCAGTCAGTACACTCGGTATGGTACGGTTATCCTCGCCCTGGTTCAGGGCGCTGGCATATCTGTTGGCCTCGCATCGCAGGGCGTTACGTTCAACGATAGCTTCAGCTTCCATTTTGTGGCAGTTGTGTCTTTCGTAAGCGGCGCGGTCTTCATGATGTGGCTGGGTGAGCAGATCACGGAGCGTGGAGTCGGTAACGGGATTTCCCTGTTGATTTTCGCGGGTATCGTGGCCGGCTTGCCGGGTGCCATCGGGCAGACGCTGGAGCAAGCCAGAAACGGAGAGATGAGCCTCCTGGTTGTGCTTGGGATTGGTGTTCTCGCTGTGGCAGTTATTGGCTTTGTTGTTTTCATGGAGCGTGGTCAGCGCCGGTTGACCATAAACTATGCCAAGCGACAGCAGGGCCGCCGTGTGTTCGCGCAGCAGTCGAGCCATCTACCGCTGAAAGTGAACATGGCCGGTGTTATTCCACCGATTTTTGCCTCATCCATCCTCCTGTTCCCGGCGTCGATCGGGCAGTGGTTTGGCCAGGGTGAAGGGATGGAATGGCTGAGCGATGTCTCCCAGGCGTTAGCACCTAGCCAGCCGTTGTACATCATTCTGTTTGCAGCAGCAGTCGTATTTTTCTGCTTCTTCTATACAGCGTTGATGTATAACCCGAAGGAAGTTGCGGATAACCTCAAGCGCTCTGGAGCGTTTATTCCGGGCATTCGTCCTGGTGATCAGACTGCCAAATACATAGACGGTGTTCTGACTCGTCTGACGTTGTTCGGTGCAATGTACATTGCAGCAGTGTCCCTGTTCCCTCAGTTTCTGATGGTGGCCGGGAATGTTCCGTTCTATCTGGGCGGCACCTCACTGCTGATTGTTGTAGTCGTGGTGATGGATTTCATGGCTCAGGTACAGTCGCACCTGATGTCCCATCAGTATGAATCGCTGATGAAGAAGTCCAATCTCAAGGGCTATGGTCGGAACGGTTAAGCCGTTCCCCTTGAAAACTGGAGTCGACAATGAAAGTACGCGCTTCGGTAAAGAAAATTTGCCGTAACTGCAAAGTAATTCGTCGCAATGGCTCGGTACGAGTCATTTGCTCGGAGCCTCGCCACAAGCAGCGTCAGGGCTAATCCCTCGGGACCAAGCCTGATAATGTAAAAGGGGTTCGGAATAGTGGCACTTGACTCCGATAGGAGACAGGCGCTATTATTTCGCGCCCTTTTTGTGGCGGAAAATTCACACAGCAAAGCTTTGAACGCGGAGTAATTTGGATGGCACGTATAGCCGGTGTCAATATACCCGATCACAAACATGCTGTTATCTCGCTCACCTATATCTTTGGTGTAGGCAAGACAACAGCCCAGAAGCTTTGCGATGCAACCGGCGTAAAGCCGGACGTCAAGGTCAAAGACCTGAGCGATGAGCAGCTTGAATCACTTCGTACCGAAGTGGGCAAGGTGTCTGTCGAAGGCGATCTGCGTCGCGAAGTACAGATGAACATCAAGCGTTTGAAGGATCTCGGATGTCACCGTGGTCTGCGTCACCGTCATGGCCTTCCGGTCCGTGGCCAGCGCACCAAGACCAACGCACGCACCCGTAAAGGTCCTCGCAAACCTATTCGTAAGTAACAGGTAGGCAAACATGGCAAAGCCAGGTACACGTACCCGTAAAAAGGTGAAAAAGACGGTTGTTGATGGCGTCGCGCACATTCACGCGTCCTTCAACAACACTATCGTGACCATTTCCGACCGTCAGGGCAACGTCCTGTCCTGGGCCACTTCCGGTGGTTCCGGTTTCCGTGGGTCACGTAAGAGTACACCTTTTGCTGCGCAGGTAGCAGCTGAAAGAGCCGGTAATGCGGCTGCTGAATACGGCCTTAAAAACCTGGACGTAGAGGTTAAGGGTCCTGGGCCCGGACGTGAATCCGCAGTTCGCGCGCTTAACGCGTGTGGCTACAAGATCACCAACATCACAGATGTGACGCCGATTCCCCATAACGGCTGTCGTCCGCCCAAAAAGCGCCGCGTCTAACACAGGAGACAGTGAAATATGGCTCGTTATATAGGCCCGAAGTGCAAGCTGTCTCGTCGTGAAGGGACAGATCTTTTTCTGAAGAGCGGTGTTCGCGCGCTCGATTCAAAGTGCAACATCGAGACTCCGCCGGGTATGCACGGCGCGCGTCGCGGTCGTCTGTCCGAGTACGGCGTTCAGCTTCGTGAAAAACAGAAAGTCCGTCGTATCTACGGCGTGCTTGAGAAGCAGTTCCGCAATTACTACAAAGAGGCAGCCCGAATCAAAGGTGCAACTGGTGAAAACCTGCTGCAGCTTCTGGAAGGTCGTCTGGACAACGTTGTATACCGCATGGGCTTTGGTTCTACCCGTGCAGAATCCCGTCAGCTCGTTTCTCACAAGGCGATTCTGGTGAATGACAAGGTAGTGAACATCGCTTCCTATCAAGTCAAGCCAGGTGATGTCGTGAGTGTGCGCGAAAAGGCCAAGAACCAGCTCCGCGTTAAAGGCGCGCTGGATCTGTCTGCAAGTCGGGCACCGGTGAGCTGGGTAGAGGTCGACGCCAACAAGATGTCCGGCGTTTACAAGTCAGTGCCTGAGCGTACTGAACTGCCGGCCGACATCAACGAGAACCTCATCGTCGAGCTTTACTCCAAGTAAAGCCCAGTTAGCAACGATAGCAGATAGGGGCGTCTATGCAGCGTTCAGTACATGAGTTATTGACACCTCGTACCATTGACGTGAAGGAATCAAGCGCCACGCGTGCCAAGGTTACGCTTGAGCCTCTGGAAAGGGGCTTTGGGCATACGCTTGGGAGCGCGTTGCGCCGCATTCTCTTGTCTTCGATGCCGGGCTGCGCTGTGACTGAAGCGCAGATCGACGGCGTCTTGCACGAGTACAGCGCCATTGAGGGTGTCCAGGAAGATGTCATTGAGATTCTTCTGAATCTCAAGGGTGTCGCCGTGACAATGAACGGTCGGGACGATGCAGAGCTTACGCTCAGCAAGAAAGGCCCGGGCGTTGTCACTGCCGGTGACATCAAGCTCGACCACGATGTTGAGATTGCCAACCCGGAGCACGTGATCTGTCACCTGAGTGAAAATGGTGAAGTGAACATGCGCCTCCGTGTTAATCGCGGTCGCGGCTATGAGCCGGCGGACCAGCGAGGTCTTGACGAGGACGAAACTCGCGCCATCGGACGCCTGCAGCTGGATGCAACTTTCAGCCCGGTTCGTCGCGTGGCTTACGCCGTGGAAAGTGCACGGGTTGAGCAGCGGACCGATCTGGACAAGCTGGTTATTGATCTGGAAACGAATGGCACCATCGATCCGGAAGAAGCAATTCGCCGGGCGGCTACCATTCTCCAGCAGCAACTGGCGGTGTTTGTTGATTTCGATCATGAGAAAGAGCCGGAGCGCGTTGAGGAAGAGGAAGAAATTGATCCGATTCTGCTGCGTCCGGTAGATGATCTGGAATTGACAGTGCGTTCAGCTAACTGCTTGAAGGCTGAGAACATTTACTACATCGGCGATCTGATCCAGCGCACAGAAGTTGAGCTGCTGAAGACGCCTAACCTTGGTAAAAAGTCGCTGACCGAGATCAAGGACGTTTTGGCGTCCCGTGGTCTGTCACTGGGGATGCGTCTTGATAACTGGCCGCCGGCTAGCCTTCGTGGCGATGACCGGGTTCTGGGCGGTTAATCGCCGATTGGTTTAAGGTAAGGAATAAGAGCAATGCGTCATCGTAAGAGTGGTCGTAAGTTCAGCAGGACCAGTGCGCATCGCAAGGCCATGTTCCGTAACATGACTGCGTCACTGGTTGAACACGAGCTGATCAAAACAACGCTGCCGAAAGCTAAAGAGCTTCGTCGTGTGGCTGAGCCTTTGATTACGCTTTCCAAGAATGATTCGGTCGCGAATCGTCGTCTGGCGTTTTCACGCCTGCGTGACGATGCGGCGGTTGCCAAGCTGTTTGATGAGCTTGGTCCCCGTTACAATGAGCGTCCGGGTGGTTACCTTCGTATTCTGAAGTGCGGGTTCCGTGCTGGCGACAATGCCCCTATGGCATTCGTAGAGCTAGTAGGTCGTCCGCTGGATATCGAAGCGGAAGAAGTGGACGACGACGAAGAGTAAAATCTTTCGGACTTGTTCAAAAAAACCGGCAATCTGAGGATTGCCGGTTTTTTTATGCCCGGAGGCTGCGCCCCCCCCCTCGGAGGGGGGCGCAATAGCTCGGGGGCTGACGTCAGGATTCAAGAATGGGTTTGAGGTAGTGCCCCGTGTGAGACTCGGGGTGGCGCGCCACATCTTCCGGTGTTCCTTCGGCGATGATTCGGCCGCCGCCTGATCCACCTTCCGGACCCAGGTCAATAATCCAGTCTGCGGTCTTGATGACATCAAGATTGTGCTCAATTACGACGACTGTATTACCGTGATCGCGAAGGCGCTGCAATACATTGAGTAGCTGCTGGATGTCGTAGAAATGCAGGCCGGTGGTTGGCTCATCGAGAATGTAGAGCGTCTTCCCTGTATCCCGCTTGGAAAGTTCCTTGGCGAGTTTTACCCGTTGGGCCTCACCACCTGAAAGAGTAACGGCACTCTGGCCAAGGCGAATGTAGGAAAGTCCCACATCAATGAGCGTCTGGAGTTTGCGCGCCAGAAAGGGGACGGCGTCAAAGAATTCACGCCCTTCCTCAACGGTCATGTCCAGTACTTCGTGAATGTTTTTGCCTTTATAGCGGACCTCCAGGGTTTCGCGATTGTATCGTTTACCCTTGCATACATCGCAGGGTACGTAGACGTCCGGCAAAAAGTGCATCTCGACCTTAATCACGCCATCGCCCTGGCACGCCTCGCAGCGACCACCTTTGACGTTAAACGAAAATCGTCCGGGTTTGTAACCCCGCGAACGGGCTTCCTGTGTGCCGGCAAAGAGTTCCCGGATAGGGGTGAACAGCCCTGTGTAGGTCGCGGGATTCGAGCGGGGTGTGCGTCCTATCGGGCTCTGGTCTATGTCGATCACCTTGTCGAGGTGTTCGAGGCCTTTGAGAGTGCTGTAGGGCGCATGGTTAAGACTGGTGGCCTTGTTCAGTTTGGCAGCAGCTACCGGATAAAGCGTGCTGTTAATCAGGGTAGACTTACCTGACCCGGAGACGCCTGTAATGCAGGTCATGATGCCAAGGGGGAGTTTCAGGGTGACTTCCTGAAGATTATTGCCGCTGGCGCCGGTCAACGTGAGCTGCTTGCCGGTGCCGGTATTTCGTTTTGCGGGAACCGCAATTTCCTTGGCCCCACTCAGATACTGACCGGTCAGGGAATTGGGATTGTCGATGATATCCTGAGGTGTGCCTTTGGCGATGATGTGGCCGCCATGAACGCCTGCGCCGGGGCCTATGTCAATGACATAATCTGCCGCCCGGATGGCGTCCTCATCATGTTCGACCACGATTACGGTGTTGCCGAGATCCCGCAGGTGCGTCAGGGTGGCGAGCAAGCGGTCGTTGTCGCGCTGGTGCAGGCCGATTGAGGGTTCGTCCAGAATGTACATTACACCGACCAGGCCCGCGCCTATCTGGCTGGCCAGGCGAATGCGCTGGGCCTCGCCGCCGGAAAGGGTATCGGCACTTCTTTCAAGCGTGAGGTATTCCAGGCCCACGTTAACGAGGAACTGCAGTCTCTGGCGGACTTCTTTGAGGATTTTTTCGGCGATCTCTCCCTTGCGCCCCGGCAAGGCCAGTTTTTCAAAGTAGTCGTGAGCGTCTCCAACCGGCAGCCGGGTCACCTCCGGAAGGTTCCGGTTTTCGATGAAGACATGGCGGGCGCTTCTGCGGAGCCGGGAGCCATGGCAGCTTTTGCAGGGCTGGGTGCTTAGATTGCGTGCCAGTTCCTCCCGCATGCTCTGTGAGTCCGTCTCGCGATAACGACGCTCAAGGTTCGGAAGAATGCCTTCAAAAGGGTGGGCCTTTTCCATGATATGGCCGCGAGAGTTCACGTACCGAAAAGGGATCTCCTCACTGCCGGAGCCGTTCAGAAGGATGTCCTGAAAGTGTTCAGGTAAATCCTGCCAGGGCGTTTCGAGGTCAATGTCGTAGTGTTCGGCAACGCTGCCCAGCAACTGGAAATAGTAGACGGCCCTACGGTCCCAACCCTTGATCGCACCGGCAGCAAGCGTCGCTTCCGGATGCTGGACGATCTTCTCTGGATCGAAAAACTGCTTTACCCCTAGGCCGTCGCATGTCGGACATGCTCCGGCCGGGTTGTTGAAGGAGAAGATTCTGGGCTCCAGTTCGCTGAGCGCATAGCCGCATTGGGTGCATGCATATCGGGCTGAGAACGTGTGCTCTTCGCCTTTGCCACTCATGGGCGCGACCAGTGCAATGCCATCAGAAAGCCCAAGTGCGGTTTCGAAACTTTCGGCCAGTCGTTGCTCCAGGCCTGGTTTTACCTTGAATCGGTCTACCACCACGTCAATCTGATGTTTGCGTTTTTTGTCCAGAGCGGGAATGTCATCAATGTCGTAAACGGTGCCATCTACTCTCAAGCGTATGAAACCCTGACTTTTCATGGTTTCAATGACTTGTTGGTGTTCTCCCTTGCGGTCGCGAATGACTGGCGCCAGGATCATAAGCTTGGCGCCTTCGGGCATGGCTAGCACCTGGTCGACCATCTGGCTAACCGTCTGAGCTTCCAGCGGCTGGTCATGATCCGGGCAGCGGGGCTCGCCGGCGCGGGCAAAGAGCAGCCGCAGGTAGTCATAGATCTCGGTAATCGTGCCGACGGTAGAGCGGGGGTTGTGCGACGTCGACTTCTGCTCAATGGAAATAGCAGGTGAGAGGCCTTCAATATGGTCAACGTCCGGCTTTTCCATCATCGACAGGAATTGTCGGGCGTAGGTGGACAGTGATTCCACGTAGCGTCGTTGGCCCTCTGCGTAGAGCGTGTCAAATGCCAGCGAGGATTTGCCTGAGCCGGACAGTCCGGTTATTACAATCAGCTTGTCCCGCGGTATATCCAGGTCGACGTTTTTCAGGTTGTGGGTTCGTGCCCCTTTGATCTGGATATGATCCATAACACCTCGCTCAAATAAAAACGAAAATTATACCGCGTTACTGCGTTCACGGCGAAAATGCCTGTTGCTCTGGGGTATTTCGAGCAGTCCCCGGAGGGTGTGCCTTCTGTTACAATGCGCCGCCTGAGGGGGTTACGTGCCTTCAAGTCATTCCGCTTTCAACCCCGGCTGAGGTAGTAGTGCCATGAACGCGCTGGAAAAACGATCCGTTGCAGCTCTCGCGTCCGTTTATGCGATGCGTATGTTGGGGCTGTTTATGGTTATGCCCGTGTTCATGCTCCTGGGTACCGACCTGAAAGGTGCAACTCCGGCATTGCTTGGTTTTGCGATCGGTGCCTATGGTCTCAGTCAGGCATTGCTCCAGATTCCCTTCGGCTTGTTGTCCGACCGGGTAGGTCGCAAACGGATGATCTACATTGGGCTCGTTCTGTTCGCCGCCGGTAGCCTGTTGGCTGGCGCCACCGACTCCATATACGTTGTGATTGCCGGTCGGATTCTTCAGGGGGCCGGTGCAATCGCCAGTGTATTGATGGCGCTGCTGAGTGATCTGACTCGGGAGGAAGAGCGCACCAAAGCGATGGCAACAGTAGGTATCTCTATTGGTCTGTCCTTTTCCGTTTCGCTGGTGCTCGGTCCGCTGGTCGGTTCTCTCTGGGGGCTTTCGGGAATCTTTTATGCAACGGGCGTTCTGGCGGTCATTGCCCTCATAGTTGTCAATCGTGTGGTGCCTACTCCCCATCATTACAGGATCAGCGCAGATACTCACCCGGCAAAGAAAATGCTCGGCAAAGTGCTTTCGGACGGACGTCTGTTACGCCTCGATTTCGGTATCTTCTCGCTGCACCTGGTGCTGACCTCACTCTTTCTTGTTTTTCCTTCCATGCTGCAGAATCAGCTAGGGTTGGCCAGCAGTTCGCACTGGTGGTTTTATCTAAGCGTTATGGTTGCCTCCTTTTTCGCCATGGTTCCGTTCATTATCCTTGCTGAAAAGAAGCGGAAGATGAAGCCGGTCCTGTGTGGTGCCATCACGCTGTTGACGCTTGCCACCGCCGGTTTGGCGAGTGTCTCGGATGCCTTGACTACTGCTTGGGCTGTACTCTTTTTCTTCTTCATGGCCTTTAACCTTCTGGAGGCCAGCCTGCCTTCTCTTATTAGCAAGGAGGCTCCAGCGGCGAGCAAGGGGACGGCAATGGGGGCTTACTCTACGTCTCAGTTTCTGGGGGCTTTTCTCGGTGGCGCTCTGGGGGGTGTGCTTCTGGAGCAGCTCGGAACCACTGGAGTATTATGGTTTATGGTTGCCGTTCTAACGCTTTGGTTGACGGTCGCCGTGACGATGCCTTCGCCAGGATACACTACGAGTTTCGTGGTACAGTTGCAGGAGGTCGTTGGCGGTCAGTATGACGATATCGATAGCAGCCTGCGCCGGGTGCCCGGCGTTCAGGATGTTGTGATTGTTGAGGATGCAGCCACAGCCTATCTCAAGGTAGATCGTCAGCAATTCGATGAAGCGTTACTTGCGGACTTTTCGTTTGTCCGGCAGGGTAGCAGTTCTTGAAATTTGGAAACCCGCAGGGAGCGCGGGTTATCCCTGAAAATAGAATCAGGAGCAGAAAATGGCACGAGGCGTAAACAAGGTCATTCTTATCGGGAACCTGGGCCAGGACCCGGATACCCGCTATACCCCCAACGGCAATGCTGTGGTGAATCTTAATCTTGCCACTGACGAGAGTTACAAGGACCGTCAGACTGGTCAGATGGTGCCTAAAACCGAATGGCACCGCATCGTGCTGTTTGGCAAGGTGGCTGAGGTTGCCGGGCAGTACCTGCGTAAAGGGTCCAAGGTTTATATTGAAGGTAAACTGCAAACCCGGAAGTGGCAGAACAAGGAAGGTCAGGACGTCTACACCACTGAGGTCGTGGTGGATATCAACGGCCAGATGCAGATGCTGGATAGCCGCGGTGGCGAAGGTGGTATGAATCAGGGCGCACCTGCTGGTCGTCCCCAGCAATCAGGTAGCAATGCCCCCGCTGGCCAGCAGGGCAATAACCCGCCGCCCCAGCAGCAGTCCGGTGGCTACAGCCAGCCTACTCAGGGCAGTATGCCTGAGCCGGTGGATGATTTTGATGACGATATTCCGTTCTAGAGCAAATCTTGAGCAATCATTATCATCGAAGCCTCCGTCTTGCGGAGGCTTTTTTGTAAGTGCCTTGCAATAGAACGTGAAATTTTACGAAAAACGTGGAGTTACATTCACTTTCTCATCTATCATGCCGCTATATGTAAAACTGCCTATTTTTTCGGCACTATAAGCCGGGCCTGAGGCTGGCGAGTGGTCTAGGTACTGCCTGAAAGAGCTACATGACAAAAAATGCCATTGTAAAAAAGATTACCGGCCTGTTTGCTGGCACTGGCAGCCGCCAGCGTGTATGCCTGGAAGTACGTCCGGACGGCATTGCCTGGGCGCTGTCTCCCGGTGCGTTCGCGCCCTCTGCCGGCTTCGTTGAATGCTTGCCCGCGAAGCGTCATAAGGTTTTGCAGTCCCTGGTGGACAAGTCAGGCTGGTCGGGTGCGGTCACCACACTGGTATTGCCCCTGGATCAATATCAGGTTTTTCAGATGGAGCAGCCGGAGGGTATTGAGGAATCCGAGTTGGGGGATGCCCTGAAATGGAAGCTCAAGGACCTCCTCGACTTCAGTCCTTCGGACGCGGTTTCGGATGTTTTTCCTTTTCCTGAAGATGCCTCCCGTGGTCGCGGCGTTCTGGTAAATGTGGTTGCTGCACGAAAGTCCCTGGTCAGTGAACTGGTGACGTTGGTGCAGGGTTCCGGCCTCAAGCTCGACCGAATCGATATTGCCGAACTGGCCTTGCGTAATCTCGTCAGCTGGCTGGATAAGAAAAAGCATGGGGCGGCACTTGTTCATCTAAGGGAGCGATACGGTCAGATGGTGGTTTGCCGCGAGGAGACTCTGTACATGTCGCGCCGCCTTGATGTGGCTCTTGAAGACCTCTGGGACGCCGGTCGCCAGGAAAGCGCCGTTCAGTCACTGGCACTGGAAATGCAGCGTTCGCTGGATTATTACGAGAGCCAGCTTGGCCAGGTTCCGCCCGCAATGATCCACATCGTTGCCCGGGACAACGTCATGCCGTTGGTATCCATGTTGTCCACTTATGTGGCTGCTGGGGTAGAGACCCTGGACTGGTCGACGATTGGCCTTGAGGAGGCTCTGGACAGTCGGTGTTTGCCGGCTTGGAGTGCCAGCCTCTCTATTGCTGGCGGGGACCGTCCATGATTCAGCAGGTCAACCTCTTCACCAGAGAGCTGCGCCCCAGGAAAGAAATATTCAAGGCAGGCGCTGCCATGGGTCTTGTTGGTCTTGCTTTTGCCGGGTTTGCTGCGGCCTATGGCGTTGTTCAGTATCAGAATAACCATCTGGAAGAGCATGTTACCCGGCTGGAACAAGAGACTCGCAGTCTTGATCAGGTTGTAACCCAGCTGTCAGAGGCCGTGAGTGCCAGGCAGCCGGCCCCGGAAGTGCAAGATGCCCTGAAGCGAATTACCGATACTCTCACACGCCGACAGCGTTTGCTGGAACGCGTAGAAAGCCTTGTCCTGGACGGGGGCCAGAGCTTTTCGCCCCGGATGGCCGCGCTTGCAAGGCAGATCCCCGAAGACGTTTGGTTAACAGCCTTACGCCTTGACGCGGAAAGGGGACAGGTCACCATCGAAGGTCGGGCACGATCCGGCGCTCTGGTGCCTGCGTATCTGGAAAATCTGGGTGATGAACCGGTGTTCACCGGAAAGACGTTTGGTGCATTCCGGCTTTCAAGGCCTGACGAAGGAGCATGGATTGACTTTCATGTGGCCACTGAGCGTTCCGGGGAGGGCGGCTGATGGCAGCGTCCTGGCGTGAATCCCTGGATCGGGGCGCGGCGTGGTTTAATGAGCGGCCAATTCGGGAGCGTGCGCTGATTACGGCCACTGTTCTGGTGCTGCTGGTGGTTTTGGGGTGGGATCTGGGTATTGCACCTGCGCTGAAAACGCAGCAACAGCTCGAGAACCGGCAACGCACATTGGTGGATAGCCGTGACAGCCTGCTGTCGCAGCAGCAGAGTCTGAATCACCAGTTAGCCAAAGATCCTTCGCAAGAACTTCGTAACCAGTTGAGGGCCCGGCAGGCACGCCTTGAGGGGCTCAACCGGCAGATTGCCGATACCACGGGACAATTGATTGCCCCTAAGGCCATGGTGTCGTTACTGAGAGAGATGCTTTCAGCCCAGCAAGTCCTGAAACTTCGGACCATGGAGTTGAAAACACCGACACCGGTTTTTGCCCCGGAGCCGGAAGCATCTGACGATGAATCGCCCGGTAAGAAAAGTGAAGCCCCTTTACTGTACGCGCATGATGTTGAGCTGACGATTGAAGGAAGTTATCTGGAGGTACTGGCTTACCTGGAGCACCTGGAGGCTCTGGATGAGCGCCTCGGGTGGGTGGTGCTGGAATACAATGCTAAAAACTGGCCTACGGGAGAAGCCGTTATCCGGGTGCGAACCCTGAGTCTCGAACCTGCCTGGTTGGGGGTGTGATGTGTGCAGACTGATGGGGGGGATCCCCAGTCTACTTGTCCCGGCAATGGCCGGGCTTTTGATGGTCTTTGCGTCCCAGGCCTCCGGGCTTCAGGATCCGACCCGGCCACCAGACAGCGGTGACACGCCGGCCAAAGTTGCGCCTATGACCTCTCTCGCCCTCGAGTCCATTCTGGTGGGAAGCAAACGGCGGGTGGCGGTTATCAATGGCCAGCCACGGGCTGAAGGGCAGATATTTGATGGTGTCCGGGTTCGTCGAATACACCGTAACCGGGTAGAGGTTTTGGATGACGGGCGTTTGCGGGTGTTGTATCTCGACAGGCTTCCGCAGGTGCGGGACAACTAATGACAAACAAACAGGCAACCATGATTACGATGAAACGACTGGGTGCACTGCTGATGGCAGCCATGCTGACAGCGTGCACCAACAATCCGCTCATGCGAACATCGGCGGCGACGTCCACCGATGCCGCTGATGCTATCGAAAGTGCCCTGGCGGAGGCGGAACAGCCGTCTTCACCGAACAACAGTCCCGCGTCAGGACCTTCCGCTGTGCCCGCAGATGTGAGTGCCGCGCTCTTGCCTCCTCTCACGGCCCGAGCGGATCTTGAGGAGCGCTTCGATGTTAACGCCAGTGGCATAGCGGCGGGCAGCTTCTTTGAAGCTCTCGTTGATGGCACCCGTTACAACGTGGTGGTTCATCCCGATGTGGCAGCGAATATTGATTTACGTCTGCGTGATGTCACCGTGCCTGAAGTTATGGATATTGCTGCAGATCTCTACAACCTTGATATCGAACGCAGCGGCCGACTGTTCCGGGTCAATGATGATGTTATCCAGACCCGTCTGTTCCCGATTGATTACTTGTATTTCAAGCGCAAGGGCGGGTCGGAGACCCGGGTAAGTTCTGGTCAGGTCACCAGTTCCCGAGGGAGTGGAAGCTCGGCAGACAATACTGGCAATTCTGGTGGCAATGATACAAGGAGCCTGGTTGGAACAACCATTTCCACAGAAACCGAATCGGACTTCTGGTCTGATATCCGTCAGGCTCTCACCATGATTATTGGTGGTGATGACGCTAACCAGGTCATTGTAAATCCGGGAGCCGGACTGGTTATGGTTCGGGCCGGCAGTGATGAGCTGCGTGTAGTGGAAGAGTATCTGCGCCGTACCGAACTGATCATGCAGCGACAGGTTATTCTGGAGGCAAAAATTCTCGAGATCGCTTTGAATGAAGGTTATCAGCAGGGAATCAACTGGTCGGACCTGCAGAGTGCCTCTGGCATTACCGCGTCCGACGGTCTGCCTGAAGATTTTACCGCCCAGGCCCTGGCTGGTCAGGCGATCCAGACCTCAGACATCGGCGGCCTGTTTTCAGCCAGTGTTCGTGCCGGCGATTTTACCGGGCTGATCCAGTTGCTGGGTGAGCAAGGCAATGTCCAGATTCTCTCCAGCCCCCGAATTTCCACTGTGAACAACCAGAAAGCGGTGATCAAGGTTGGCACGGATGAGTTCTTTGTGACGGACATTGACTTCAACGATGATAACTCCACGGTTACCGGCAGCGACAGCACATCCACATCGGTTGAGCTGACGCCTTTCTTTTCCGGAATTTCCCTGGATGTTACTCCGCAGATTTCCGAAAGCGGCAGTATCACACTTCACGTCCACCCCTCGGTGAGTGAAGTGAATGATCAGGAGAAAATTATCACGATTGGTGAACGGGATGTCACCCTGCCATTAGCGAGCAGCACCGTGCGTGAAACGGATAGCGTCATTCGCGCTGAAAGCGGTCAGATTGTAGTGATTGGTGGCCTGATCCAGAACACCAGTGAAGATAACAACTCCGCGGTGCCATTTTTCAGCGACATCCCCGTTGTCGGTGAGCTGTTCAAGCAGCGCCGCTTTGAATCCCGCAAGAGCGAACTGGTTATTCTTCTGCGTCCGGTGGTTGCGGCGCCTGCGAGAATGAACGCCGACATTGCCGCAAGTCGCGAACGGATGAATGTGCTCCGGGATTTGCTGAAATCCTCCGAATCCGTAACACCCGAGCCGGAGAAAGCCCGTCGCTAGCATGTACGAATCCCACTTCGGACTGCAGGAAGCACCGTTCGCATTGACGCCAAATACCCGCTATTTCCTCCGGGCGCCCAGCCATAGTGACGCGCTGGAGTTGCTGCTGGTGGCTTTGGGTGAGCGAGAGGGGTTCATCAAGATCACCGGCGAAGTGGGTACCGGTAAAACCCTCTTGTGCCGATTGCTGCTTAACGAACTTGAGCAGAAAGCACGCACCGCCTATATTCCCAATCCGCACCTGAGTCCAGATACCCTTTATGAAGCGGTAGCAGAGGAGCTTGGTGTGGATGTGTCCCTCTGTGCCAATACCCACCAGATCCTCAAAGCCCTGAATGAGCGACTGATTGAACTGGCCATGGACCAGCGGCAGGTTGTCCTGGTGATTGACGAAGCTCAGGCGATGCCGGAACAAACGATTGAGGCTTTGCGACTGCTCACTAACCTCGAAACAGAAAGCGTACGCTTGCTGCAGATCGTACTTTTTGGCCAGCCGGAGCTGGACTTGCTGCTACAGAAGGACAGTCTGCGACAGTTGCGCCAACGCATCACCTTTCACTACCGCCTGGCGCCCCTCGACAAGGCGTCTGTTGCCCAATACCTCCGGCATCGCCTGGCGCAGGCCGGGTATAACGGTGGTGATCTGTTTTCACCAGGTGCTTTGCGCCTGATCACCCGGTCTTCAGGTGGCATTCCCAGGCTCGTTAACATTCTCGCCCATAAAGCCATGCTTGCGGCCTGGGGCACTGGGGAGCGCCTGATAACCCG
The DNA here is from genome assembly GCF_001854125.1 of Marinobacter salinus. NCBI lineage: Bacteria > Pseudomonadati > Pseudomonadota > Gammaproteobacteria > Pseudomonadales > Marinobacteraceae > Marinobacter > Marinobacter salinus. Next base: position 2,654,782 of record NZ_CP017715.1, on the reverse strand, counting down.
GCATCATGTGATCCAGGCTATTCGGGATACCGAAAGCGCCCGGCCCCCCGGACTGCTGGCGAGGTGGCTATGAGCCTGCTGAACGATGCCCTACGCGCGGCAGAACAGCGCCAGAATCGGCCAGACGTGGCATCAGTCTACACGGGGCAGGCTCAAGTGCCTCAGCGACGCCAGCGATGGTGGCTTCCAGTGTTGCTTTTGCTCATCGTCATGTGTGCGGCAGCGGCCTTCTATTATGGCTTCTTGATCCCTGGCAATGCCGAGGTACCCACTGTTTCGGATAATGAACACCGGGAGTACGTGGCAGAGGCTCCTGTTGTTACTGAATCCGTTGCCGGAGCAGCACCAGAGCAAACTGTTGAGCCGGCCAAAGAAGAATTGACTGTGGTTCCACCCGAGCCTTCCCCGGCCTCGGACGGGAACGCACAGGTGTTTTCTGAGTCGCCCGTGCCAGCGGATAAAAACAGTGCTGACCCGGTGAAGGCTGACGGCTCCGAGCAAGTGCGCGAAAACGTGCCGGCAAGCTCGATGGCTCCAGTTGCCAATCCGGTTGTCAAACAGGTTCGCGAAACACCGGAAACGGTGGATTTGAGAGTCAGCCGGCAGCTGATGACACTGCTGGACGCCGGCGACTCGGGTGCCGCCGAACAGCTACTGCTTCAAGTGGCCGAAGAGCAAACCGCACCGGTGAGCAGGGAGGTTTTTGCCCGGGCCATGCTGGTGCAGGAAATGCCGGACCGGGCATTGCGCTGGCTCTCCGGTGACGGGGTGCAGGGTTATCCGTCACTGAGATTGCTGAGGGCCCGGGCGTTGCTGTCAGCCGGGGATCTCGGCGGGGCTTTGGCCACACTGTTGAAGAGTGTTCCTCCGGTTAAAACGCACATCGAGTACCGGGTGACCCTGGCAACACTGCTGCAGCAGGATGGTCAGAGTATCGAGTCAGCCAGACATTGGTCCGCGTTGATCACCGTAGACGACAGCCGGGCTGCCTGGTGGGTGGGTCTTGCCATTGCGCTGGAATCCCGAGGTGAACTTGGCGGGGCCATTAGGGCATACGGCCAGGCGGCACAATTGCCCGGGTTGTCGCCTTCGCTCGCGGAGTATGTCCGCGAACGCTTGAACAAACTGCAGGCAGGGTAGTGATGACAGAGCCGAAGAAAAAAGTCCGTTTAGGCGACCTGCTGGTTCAGAACGATGTCATTACTGAACATCAGTTGATGACCGCGTTGCGGGAACAGAAAAATACCGGGCGTAAGCTGGGCAAGACTCTGATCGAATTGGGCTATGTGGATGAAGATAATCTCCTCAATATCCTCTCCCGTCAGCTTGACGTGCCCTTCGTTCAGCTCCGTCACTACCAGTTCAGGAACGAGCTTGTAAAGAAATTACCGGAAGCCATGGCGCGCCGGTTCCGCAGTATTGTGCTGGCGGAGCAGAGCGGTGAGTTGCTGGTGGGTATGGCGGATCCGCTGGATATTTTTGCCTACGATGAGCTGGTTCGGATTCTTAAACAACCGATCAAGCAGGCTGTAGTCCGGGAGAGCGAACTCCTCAGCACTCTGGACCTTGTGTATCGCCGGACCGATGAGATTGCGTCGCTCGCCGAGGAGCTGGAAGACGAACTGGGTGACGATGCTTTTGATCTTGCGGATCTCTCGGCTGAGTCTGAGAGTGCCGAGGCCCCGGTCGTCAAGCTTCTGCAAACCCTGTTTGAAGACGCTGTGCAGGCGCGCAGCTCGGATATTCACATCGAACCGGATGAGACTGTCGTGCGCATTCGTCAACGGGTGGACGGCGTTCTGCAGGAACAGGTGATGAAGGAGAAGCGGGTGAATGCCGCGCTGGTCCTGCGCCTGAAGCTCATGGCAGGGCTCAACATCTCCGAGAAGCGGCTGCCCCAGGACGGGCGCTTCAATGTGCGGGTGAAAGGCCGAAGCATTGATGTGCGGGTGTCTACCATGCCGGTTCAGTATGGCGAATCGGTGGTCATGCGTTTGCTGGATCAGAGCCAGGGCATGCTGAATCTCGACGGCACCGGCATGCCGACCCGACTGCTGGAGCGTTTCCGGCGGATGATTCGGAAACCCCATGGCATGATCCTGGTGACTGGCCCTACAGGTAGCGGTAAAACCACCACTCTGTATGGCGCATTGACCGAGCTGAACCGTCCGGAAGTAAAAATAATTACGGCTGAAGATCCGGTGGAATACCGGCTGTCCCGGATTACCCAGGTTCAGGTGAACCCGAAAATCGGACTGGAGTTTGCCGGCGTTTTACGATCCGCTTTGCGCCAGGATCCGGACGTAATTCTGGTGGGGGAAATGCGGGACCGGGAGACCGTGGAAATTGGCCTTCGGGCCGCCATGACCGGCCATCTTGTGCTCTCCACCCTGCATACCAACGACTCAATCAGCAGTGCCATGCGACTGATCGATATGGGAGCAGAACCTTTTCTGGTGGCCAGCTCCCTGCTCGGAGTCGTGGCTCAGCGGTTGGTCCGGCGAGTGTGTGGTAATTGTTCCGAGTCCTATCAGCCGACGGACCAGGAACACGTCTGGCTTCGTGGCTTTGATCTGGACCCTCTGGATATAGAAGCGGGTTTTGTACATGGCCGCGGTTGTTACCAGTGCAGCAATACCGGGTACAGGGGGCGGGTAGGTGTATACGAGCTGCTGGAAATGAATGAGGCCATGCTGGATGCCTTACGCCGCCAGGATGTTTCCGCCTTTACCCGGGCGGCCCGGCGGGGCGCGCTGTATCGTCCTCTGGGCCGGTGTGCCATGGACTATGCCTTGCAGGGCCTGACAACTCTCGAAGAAGTCGCGCGTGTCGCGGCTACCTCAGAGGGAGAATTTTCTCCTGAAGATGAGATTCCGGTTCCGGATGAGCCTGTGGGAGGCATTGCCTGATGCAGTTCAGCTACCGGGGCAAGGACAATCGCGGTACCGTGCAGCAGGGCTCCCTTGTGGCGGCCAGTGCTGATGCTGCCGCATCTGAACTGATGCGTCGGGGCATCACGCCGCTCACAATTCGCGAGCAGGAACAGCAGGCGTCAATTATCGACCGGTTGAACGGTCTGCCGTTGTTCCGCAAAAAAGTGACGCTGGACGAGCTGATTGTGTTTTGCCGCCAGATGTACGCGCTGACCAAAGCGGGTATTCCCCTGATCCGGACCATGCGGGGACTGGCAGAGACCTCTCGATCTCCGGTCCTGGCGGAGGTACTGGAAGATGTGACGTCAAGACTGGAAGGCGGCACCACCATGGCGACCGCCATGCAGGCCCATCCGGAAGTCTTCTCCGAACTGTTCATCGCCATGATCCATGTCGGGGAAAACACCGGGATGCTTGATAACGCGTTCAAGCGCCTGTCTGAGATTCTGGAGCTGGAACGGGATACCAAACGGCGCCTGAAACAGGCCCTGCGATACCCGACGTTTGTGATGGTGGCTCTGCTGGCGGCGCTGATGGTGGTGAACTTCCTGGTTATCCCCAAGTTTGCGGCCGTGTTTAACAAACTGGGGGCGGACTTGCCCTTTCTGACTCAAGTCCTGGTAGGCACGTCCAACTTCCTGCTGAACTACTGGTATGTGGTGCTGTTCGCCTTGGCGGCTGCCGCTCTGCTGATACGTCAGTGGAAACAGACGGAGCAGGGGGAGTTGACCTGGGACCGGTACAAGCTGCGAGTGCCGGTTATCGGGCCTCTTGTGGAGCTTATTACCTTAAGTCGCTTTGCGCGGAATTTTGCGACTATGCTGGCGGCCGGTATGCCGGTCACCCATGCATTGACGGTGGTGGCCGACGCTACGGATAATGCCTGGATTTCCCGACATATCAAGGAAATGCGGACAGGTATCGAGCGAGGGGAGAGCCTGCTGCGCACCGCCCGCCAAAGCAATATGTTCACCCCGTTGATCCTGCAGATGATTGCCGTTGGGGAAGAAACCGGTTCAGTGGATGACATGCTGAACAACGTTGCCGACTTTTACGACGAGGATGTGGATTACGGCCTGAAGCGGCTGGCGGAGTCCATCGAACCAATCCTGATCGTTGCCATGGGTGTGCTGGTACTGATTCTTGCGCTGGGCGTGTTCCTGCCGATCTGGGACCTGGGAGCCGCAGCCATGGGACGGGGCTGAGTGCCAACCCGGTTCGCCACGGATGATTCCGGGCTGGCCTACGCCCGAAGACTGCGCCTGTTAGCGACAGTGTCGATTATTGGTGCGATGACGTGGTTTCTTCTGGGTGTTCTGGAACGTGAAGCACGGCACGCCGAAGAACGGTCCGCCAACATGGTGCTGAGCCAGTTACGGGTAGCTCTGGTCATCCGCGGCGCGGAAGTGATGCTGAGCCGAGGGGGTGACCTGGAGTCGCAGGAGGGGACCAACCCTTTCAAGCTGGTTGAGCACCAATGGCCAAACTATCAGGGCGCCTGTACTGCACGGCAACCGGATCGAGGAAACTGGTGTTTCCGCTTGATGGAACAAAAACAAACAGTAAGCAGGCCCAAAGGCTGGTTAATTTATAGTCCGCGACAGCCGATCAATATAGACCGGCGCCCCGTGGAGCCAAACAAGCCTCTGGCCTGGCAAGTGACAACAGAATTTGCAGACCGCAACGGGAATGGATTGCGGGAGCAGGAAGAGCGACCAACGGGACTCAAATTGTCGCCGGTGTCGTTGACAGAAGAAGCAGCGCAAACGCAGGATGCCCAACGCTGACAGGATGGACGCATAATCCAGGAAAGAGGCTTTCTTACGATGCAGTATAGAAAAATTCAGAAACAGCAGGGCTTCACCCTGATTGAACTGGTGGTGGTGATTGCCATTCTGGCCATCCTCGCCGCTTTCGCACTGCCGAGATTTGCGCAGCTCTCGGAGCAGGCGCACCAGTCAAGTATCCGGGCCACAGCCGGGGCGCTAGCCGCTGGTGTGGCGTTGACCAAGACTCAGTGGGTATCCAATGGGTTTACGGCAGCAACCACCGATGTACAGGGATTCGGTAACGACGATGTCGATGTCAGTGCTGACGGCTGGCCTACCGCAACGAATAACGTTACCAATGCCAATATGACCGTAGCCCGCTGCCAGCAGGTATGGGCCGGTATTCTACAATCGAACGCACCCACTATCTCAGGTGCAAACCCGGACTATAGCGTCACTGTGCAGGCAGATGCTGACGGGGACCCGGGCGATGACTGCGTGTTTACTTACCAGCTTGATGGCCAGAACAGCACGATTGATTACGACGCTGACACCGGCGAAATCACAACAACGATTAACTGATAGAACGCATTAAAACGGAAAAACGGAGAAGTACCATGAATGCGATGACAGCGATTTCAGCAAGAAAAGAGAAAGGTTTTACCCTGATCGAACTGGTGATGGTGATTGTAATCTTGGGCATTCTGGCGGCGTTTGCTTTGCCGAGGTTTGCGGATTTGGGAGGTGATGCAAGGGCATCCGTTCTAAGTGGTGCGGCAGGTGCCATGAGATCAGCTTCAGCGATTACACATAGCACGCAGTTGGCAAAAGGGCTTGCACCTGCAGCTGATGTAACTGTTGAAGGGCAGGCGATTAAAATGGCGAATGGGTATCCCACTGCGGCGACAGACGGGATCATTGAAGCGGCGAATATGAGTGCCTCTGCCGCCACGGGTAGTGGTGCAGATTTTGTTTACACAATTGCTGCAACTGCTACGCCGCCTACTATTACTCTCGTTCCGGATGGCTTTAATGGGAGTGGCACCTGCAATTTGGTCTATACAGAATCCGATGGAACTGGTCCGGCAACAGTAGCCGTTGATGACAGTGGCTGTTAATTAATTGGGCTGGTGAATGAAGCCGGTGAGTGTTGGCAACCTAACAGGTTCATGAAGGGAATGACTTTTGCTGTGACAACTTAATATTTCGAGTTTGAGCTTTGTGGGGGGATGAAAATGCTAAGGGTACCCAATTCATTTGGGTTCACCATAGTGGAGCTGGTGATGATCATAATCCTGGTTGGCGTGTTGTCCGCTCTGGGGATAGGCCTGTTCGCCAGCCGTTCAGCCTTCTCCCCTTTGCTGGTGACCCAGCAACTTGCCTCCGCCACGCTGCTTGCCCAGCAGGCAGCGTTGGCGGGGAACTCCGCTGACAGGCTCACTGTCGAGCAAACGGCGAACTCCTTCGTGTTTACTGTGGGCGTGGGAACAACGAATGCTCGCACTTTTTCCGTCGAACGGTCCGGTACAAGCCTTAGCGGCGCTTCACTTCCACTCAATCTGGCATTTAACGCCACTGGCGAGGTAGTCGGGGGAATCAATACCAATCTCACTTTCAGTGGTGACAGCACCTATCAAACCTGCATCAGTTCTCTGGGTGCAGTCTATTCCGGGAGCTGTCAGCCGTGAGTCGCGCTGAGCAGGGTGCCACGCTGGTCGAACTGGTGATCACCATCGTTATCATTAGCGTTGCCATCGCGGGCGTAGTCGGTGCGTTTTCGCTCATCACCGGACGCAGTGCCGATCCGCTGAACCAGACCCGTGCCATTGAGCTCGCTCAGCTCTACATGGATGAAATCCTGACCAGGAAATACGATGACTCGACGTCCCAGGGAGGTGTCCCGAAATATTCGGGCGCTTGCAATATCCAGACGGAAGCGGGTGAGACTCGCGCGACGTTTGACGATGTGGATGACTATGATGGGCTGATTGATTCGCCGCCCCGAAGTGCCGAAGGGGCGCTGACCGGTTACAATGGGTTTTCGGTGAGCATCAGCGTCGTCTGTGCCGGAGCGGAAGTTGGTTTGCCGGCTTCTGAGGCAAAGCGCATTGACCTTGATATCACGGCTCCGGGTAACCAGTCTTTTGTGTTGTCCGCTTACAGGGCAAACTTCTGATGCGTCGGGCCGGCGGCTTTACCCTGGTTGAACTGGTCATGGTCATCGTTTTGCTGGCGATTGTTGCGACCATCTCGGTGCAGTTTGTCAGCCTCTCTACACGTGGTGCGCTGGATGTCAGCTCTCGACAGCAGCGGTCTCTCGCTGGCGTGGTTATCAGTGAAAAAATCAGCCGCGAAGTTCGGGAAGCACTGCCAACGTCTATTAGAACCAATGCCAGCGGCACTTGTCTGGAATGGATGCCGATACTGGCCGCGTCAAATTACCTGAGCCTGCCGGGAGGAGCGACGCCCGATTCCTTCGAGGCCGTGCCGCTTCCGGGAGGTGCTTCTGCGGCAGGCCGGGTCGTGGTCTACGGTTACGGCTCTGATGTCTATACCCCGGGGAGCCCCGGTCCTCTTTCGCCGACGGCAAGCCTGCCATCGGGAGCCTCTCCGGTTACCGTGACATTCGATGGCGGCGCGACGCACCGATTTTCCGCGCAATCGCCGGCACGCCGTTTCTATGTTGTTGGAGAGCCGGTATCCGTTTGTCAGTCAGGGCGCTTTCTTTACCGCTATCAGGATTACGGAATCAATGCCTCGCCGGCGTCCGGTTTGCCTGTCGGTTATCCCGGCCGGCAGGTGATGGCGGCGAGACTCGCAAATAACTCGCTGGCCTTTAAAGTGACGCCTCCGAGCCTGCAGCGTGGCGCGGTCGTGGGGTTCAGTTTTGTCCTGGAGGATACCGAGTCCGGGGAAACCACATCCATTAGTCAGGAGGTTCAGGTTCGCAATGTGCCCTAATGCTCCCGGACTCCAGAGGCAGAGTGGCGCTGGTCTCCCTATTGCGCTTTTTATCATTACGGTCCTCTCACTGCTCGTGGCGGGAATGGCTCAATTGCAGCAGGCGAGTGGTGAATCAGTGAGTTTGCAGATCCAGTCCCAAAGGGCATTTTTTGCTGCAGAAAGTGGGGCGCAGGTCGGGGTCAGAGATGTTCTGGAGGGCGGCAGCTGCAGTGCTTTGAATAGCCCGATTTCGTTCAGTGTGCCAGCCCTGAGCGGGTGCAATGCTTCGCTGGCTTGCGAGTCGGTTACCGCGAATATCAGTGGTCCCGGGGGCAATACGGTGTTTTCGATAGCCAGTACCGGGCAGTGTGGCAGTGGAATGGATCAGGCTGTCCGGGTGGTTGAGGTGAGAGTCAGATGAGGCAATTCAAACGGGCGCTTCAAGGTTTTCTAAAATGGTCAAAATCACTGGCCTGCTCATTGATCGTAATGATTCTGCCGCAATTCGTATATGCAGAGTGTTCTGACTTTGCGGGCCTTGCAACCATCAATGAGATATCGGAAAAAGACGGCTTTATAGAAATCAAGCTACTTTCCTCAAGCGTGTTGGTGTCCGACTATGAAACCTGGCAACTGGAATTCTGTGCATTGGCCGGTAACAAGAATAACCCGTCGACTGCCTGTAGCAGTTCCCGCTCTGTTTCTCTTGCAAACCAAAGCACGTCGCCGTGGCTGATCATGGATGGCAACGACCTGGGAAGCCCCGACATCAACCTTCTGGGTATGGATGTCAGGCTTTCCGATGCACAGGGAAAGACCATCGATTATGTCCGCGTTGGCAGCTCCGTCAGCAACTCGGAAGATGCGTCCTGTTCCTCCAGCCCGGATGAGCTGCCGTTTGATACCCGGCTCACTCTTGTGGGTGGAGAGAGTGGCAAGTATGCCCGCCGACGCCCGGACGGGACTGGCGAATGGACGATGAGCTCCGGTGCATCTGATGGCAAGGATACAGAGGGAAGTAGCAATGACGAAGGCGTGTCGGGGCCCCTCATCAACGTTGATAACGTGACCGTTTTCCAGGGCGATACGGCTGTGTTTACCGTTGAGCTTGGTGCGGCTGCTGCAACAGACATCCGGATCGACTATGCAACCCTGGATGGCAGCGCTACTCAAGGGGTTGACTACGAGGCACGTGTGGGCACGCTGACGATACCTTCGGGCCAGTCTCAGGGGACGGTGAGTATCTCCACTTTGCAGTCCGGCAGTCTTGATCAGAGGAAGTTCCTGCTGCGCCTGCGGGATGCTCGTGATGCCTCGGGAGCCCGATACGGCATCTTTGAGAGTGAAATCGGTGTCGGGACAATACTTCCGGCGGCGGTTGGCGACTGGCACCTGGACAACGGGCCTTGGAATGGCTCTGTTGGAGAGGTGCTGGATTCCTCGGGAAATGGTTTAAACGGTCGTGCTGTAACGTCTCCAGAGTTTTCTGTCAGCCTGCCCGCCCGGTCTGGAAGTCCTGGCACGTGTGGGTATGGAGATTTTGACGGAACGAGTAATCAGTTCATTGAAATCAGTGACCAGTCAGCGCTAGATCTTCCCGGGCCTTTGACCGTTAGTGCCTGGGTCAATGTCAGGCGGTTCCCCCGAAGCGGCCTGCACACAATTGCTTCAAAAGACGAGAACTTCGAATTTCATATCAATTCGAGTAATGAAATCTACTGGTGGTGGCGCACCCAGAATGGAGGAACTCACTCGTTCACAACGAGTGGCGCGAATCTCGTCGAGGATCAGTGGTATCACATTGCTGTCGTCTACGAGAGTGGTTTGCAGCGTATCTATGTGGATGGCATCGAGAAGGGGCGTGCCAATCGCTCGGGATCCCTGATGACAAATGGAGACCCACTTCATATCGGGCAAGACCAGTTTTTCTCCGGCCGCTATTTCGATGGCCGGATCGACGAAGTCACCGTTTTTAGTGCGGCGTTTGGTCCCGAGGGCATTGCTGCCCTTTATCGCAGGGTTCGTCCATGTGCTTTCAATCGCCTGGACGGTTTTGAGGTTAACGTTCCGGCAGTCGCAAGTGTCTGTGGGGCCGCGGAGGTGACCATTCGCGCATTCGATCAGAACGGAAACACCCTGTCAGGATACGCTGGCCTGGTTTCACTCCAGACGAGTTCTGGCAGTGGCAACTGGTCGCCAGGCTTCTTAAATATTCCCAGTGGCTCATTAACGCCGACTCCTGATAATAACAACGATGGCGCCGCGAGTTATCAGTTCGATGCTGGCGACAATGGTTCGGTCTCGTTGTTGCTGGAAAATGCCACGGCAGATGAGCTCACCATTCTTGCTTCTGACCTCGCCGACGGGCAGCAAGGGCGGTCCGGCCCGGTTCAGTTCCTCGAAAACGCCTTTGTAATCGAAAGTACAGACGCTGAGGGGCTGGATATTGTCGCGGAGCGTGATCATTCGTTTTTGGTCACAGCGATCCGGCGTGATTCTGCCACCGGTGAGTGTGGCCCGATTGCCGACTACGACCGTCAGGTTGCTGTTAAGGCCTGGTTGTCGCGGAGTGGCGATGATCCCGGTGGCGTGGCTCCTGAACTCGATAGTGGTGTTTCTGTTCTGTCGCCAGGCAGTGCTGTGCCGCTGTCGGACAACCTGACCCTTGATTTCAGCGGCGGATTTGCAGACTTCTCTCTGTTCGCAGGGGATGTCGGGCAGTACCGGCTAAACCTGCTTGATGAAACGTCCGGCATTGTCGTCGACGCCACTGGCAGTCCACTCCCGGTGGCCGGGACGAGTGCGCTGTGGACCGTTCGACCTGACCGTTTCACGCTGGCGGTGACGGACAACCCGGCTGCCACCGATGCCAATGGGCCGCTCTTTAAAGCAGCTGGCCAGCCCTTCGAACTGGTTGTCTCGGCGGTCGGTGCGAGTGGCAATCCGTTGCTAAGCTTTGGTCAGGAAGGCTCCCCCCAAGGCGCGAGTATCAGCCATTCCCTGATAAAACCGGTTGGGGGGCAGACTGGCATTCTTTCCGGTCCGGTCAGTTTGCCCGGCGCCCTGTTCAACGGCGGAAGAGCGACGGTGAGTAACCTGAGCTGGAACGAAGTGGGAATCCTTGAGCTTTCCGCCAAAAATTCGACTTATCTCGGTGTAGCCCCTGAAGTCAGCGGTGCATCCGGTGAGGTTGGTCGCTTTGTGCCTGATCGATTCGATGTCTCAGTGTCTGTCGGGGAGCTCGCGCCATTCTGCGACGCTGGTGCGGCTTTCGTATATTCCGGTCAACCGATGGAATGGGCTGTTGTACCGACGTTAACCATATCAGCGATGGGCCCTGGCACTTACGTAACGCGCAATTATACGGAGGGTGATTTTCTGAAGCTGACGGCTTTGGATGTCTCCCGTAGCGCTCCTTCCACTGACAATGCCCAGATGGATTTGTCCGGCGCTGGTTATCCGATCACTGCGAGCCTACAGACCGGGTTGTTTTCTGTTGCCAGCCCAGGGACTGGTGTTTATGCATTTTCGACCACCGATGAATTTGTCTATCAAAAATCGGTTGATGCCCGGATATCACCCTTCTCGCCGGACATGACTGTCACGGTCCACGGTATTGAGGATTCCGATGGCGTCCTGGCTCCGACTGCACCGATCTCCGTTACACCGTTGGCACCGCTTGACGTTCGATATGGCCGCTGGGTGATTGAAAATGTCTACGGGCCTGAGAACGTGAGTGAGCTCTACATGCGTTTCGGTGCGGAGTTTTGGGAGGGTGGCCGGTATGTATCGCACAACGCGGATGACTGTTCGCAGTGGGCTACGACACCAATTGCTGACCCAGAGGTGCACCATTCGCTGGTGTCTGGATCCGGAACCCTTGGGGGTGGTCTTGGCGGCCCGCTGACGCTTCAGCCAAACGGGACGCAAGGAACGGATACGCTGGTTTGGGATGTCCCGGTCTGGTTCGAGGATGACGAAGACGGCGATGGCTCTCTGGATGACCCCACGGGCCTGGCTACTTTCGGCGTCTACCGCGGCCACGATCGTGTTATCTACTGGCAGGAACGTTGATTCCCCCATATAAAAAAAGGGGCAAGCCTTGCAGCCTGCCCCTGAAAAAAGAGCCCGGTGGCTCAATCGTCATCACTTTCGGGGTGGTCCAGCCCCAGTTCATTAATCTTCCGCGTCAGGGTATTACGACCCCAGCCCAGTAGCACGGATGCATCCCGGCGACGGCCGCCGGTGTGTTTCAGGGCGGTCTCTATCATGATCTTTTCGAATTCTGGCACTGCTGTGTCCAGAATTCCTTTCTTGCCCCGTTTCAGTTCCTGCTCGGCCCAGTTGCGAAGGCCTTCCTGCCAGGTTGTGCCGGTGGTCGGCGTTTCGGCCTGGTGAAGCAGTTCCGGCGGCAAGTCATCGACATGAATTTCACGACCGCTGGCCATCACCGTCAGCCATCGGCAGGTATTCTCCAGCTGGCGGACGTTACCCGGCCAGGGCATGGTGGTGAGGTATTCCTCGGCGTCCGGGCGCAGGATTTTGGTCTCTACGGCAAGCTCTTTCGCGGCACGCTTGAGGAAGTACTGCATCAGGCGTGGAATGTCTTCTCGCCGTTCGGCAAGCTTGGGGAGGTGCACACGAATAACATTCAGGCGGTGGAACAGGTCTTCCCGGAATGTTCCGGCCTGAACCAGCTTTTCCAGGTCCTGATGTGTTGCGGCAATAATCCGTACGTCGACTTTTATCGGGGTGGTGCCGCCTACCCGGTAGAACTCACCGTCTGCAAGAACCCTCAATAGTCGGGTTTGAGTATCGGCAGGCATGTCACCGATTTCATCAAGAAAGAGTGTGCCGCCGTTGGCTTGCTCAAACCGTCCCTGGCGTGCCGCCCCTGCGCCGGTAAAGGAACCTTTCTCATGCCCGAACAGTTCGGACTCGATCAGGTCCTTGGGGATGGCGGCCATGTTCAGGGCGATAAAAGGGTGTTTGGCGCGCGGGCTGTGGTTGTGGAGGGCCTGAGCAACCAGTTCCTTACCAGTTCCGCTTTCACCGTTGATCAGTACGGTGATGTTGGAGTGTGAAAGCCTCCCTATGGCCCGAAACACCTCCTGCATCGCAGGGGCTTCCCCGATGATCTCCATATTCCGCTGGGCACTTTCGGCCTGGGGCTCGGCGCTTGCACGTTTCTCATGGCTATGAGCCACGGCGCGCTTGACCAGGGCGACAGCATCATCCACATCGAAAGGCTTGGGAAGGTATTCGAAGGCGCCTGTCTGGTAACTGGTTACCGCACTCTCAAGATCCGAGTGCGCGGTCATGATGATGACCGGGACATCCGGGTGTACCTCGGCGATCTGTGAAAGCAAGGTAATGCCGTCGACGCCGGGCATACGAATATCGCTGATGATGGCGTCCGGTTGTTCGTGCTCGAGGCGCATCATGATGCTCTCGCCACTTTCGAAAACGCGGGGCTGCATACCGGCCTGGTTAAGGGCGCGCTCCAGCACCCAGCGAATACTGCGATCGTCGTCTATGATCCAGACGTTTGCCGGTTGGCTCATGGGGTGTCCTCCAGAGGCAGGAAGATGATGAAGTCGGTTCGGCCGGGGGCGCTCTCGCACTCAACCAGCCCGTGGTGTTGTCCGATGATGCTCTGGGTAATGGAAAGCCCCAGACCGGTGCCACTGGCACGGCCACTGATCATCGGATAAAAAACGTTTTGTAGCAGTTCCGGCGGAATCCCGGGGCCGTTATCAATGACATCTACACGGCAGACCAGGCGATGGCGGCGGTGACCGATGGTGAACTGGCGCAGAGCCCGGGTCCGGAAGGTAATCGTGGGCGGCTCTTCACTACTGTGGCCGGTCTGGTTCTCGAAAGCCGCTTCCATGGCGTTACGGGCGATGTTCAGGAAAGCCTGTATCAGCTGCTCCTTGTCGCCGCGGAACTCGGGAATGCTGGGGTCGTAATCCCTGCGGAACACGAGACGGCCTTTGCTCTCCGCTTCCAGAAGTGTGCCGACGCGTTCCAGCACTTCGTGAATATTGGTCGGGGCCAGTTTCAGCGCCTTGTTCGGGCCCAGCATGCGGTCGACGAGGCTGCGAAGGCGATCTGCTTCATCAATGATGACCCGGGTGTATTCACGCTGGTCCTCGCTGTTCAGCTCCCTGTCAAGCAGTTGGGCTGCACCGCGAATTCCGCCCAGCGGGTTTTTGATTTCGTGGGCCATGCCTCGCACCAGGATTCGGGTCGTTTCCTGTTGGGAGATAATGTCCTCTTCCCGACTAATCCGGAGCAGTCGGTCCCTGGGCTGTATTTCAATCAGAAGCTCGGTGGGGTCCAGGCTGACCGGTGTGACGGAATAATCCACCGTCAGTCGCGCGCCACTGGTGAGCAAAAACTCTGCCTCGCGACGGGTATAAGACTGGCCGTTTTCGGCGGCGGCATAAAGGGTTTTCAGGGCATCCTTTGAATCCACCAGGATATCGCTGAAAGGTTGGCTGCAGCTGCGGGTCATGCTGGTTTCAAACAGGCTTTCAGCGGCCGGATTCAGGTAACGGATCTTCAGGTCATCTTCGAGCACCAGCACGGCGGTGGTCAGGCTGTCCAGAATGCTCTTGTATCCGTTTGCGTTGGCCGAAGGCAATGCCATGAGTAAATCCCGTTGGCTCGACATGGTAAATGTGATGACCTCTTGAAGTCTGCAAGAAGCGAACCACTTTGAACACTGGTTAAAAAAGAGTGGGCTAAGTACGGGCAGGGGCGCCATTGGGTGCCAAAACATGCCGTAAGCTGGTGCATATTTGGAGAGGTGAAGTGACCAGCCCGGATTTATCGCCCTGTTGCTGGTCAGAGTATGGCTGGTTTATGGTGCGTGCGCACCAAGGTAGTGCGCTCCTGGTCAGTTTGCGGTGGAGGGGCGGTGAACGGTAAAGCTGATTGCCGGCCCGGCTTTTACCTGGACACCGTTCTCGTCCACGATATACGCCCTCGCATTGTGAGTTCCGCGAAAGACGTTGCTTACGGTGACGGTGCCTGACGTGGTTTGCCCAACAGGCTGGCCGTCAAGGGTGACTTCGTACTTGTGTCCTTCCTTCAGCCCAGGAGTACTTCGGACCTCAAACTGGATGTTACCGCTGCCACTGTGGAATGCCTGGTTGTTTTCCGGATAGGCGAAGGTAAGGCTTTGATAAACCGAGCCCTCACGTTTTACCTCTTCGCGGAGCTTATCGGTTTCACGAACATTCTGAGGTTTGGGAAGTGTCACCGTGGTGACCGGTTTTACTTCGACGGTTTCGGCACCATCGGATGGCTCATCGGAAAAGGTTACATTCCCATAAGCATCGACATTCCGGTAGACCTCAGCACTCGCTGCGGGACCCGTCAGCAGGATCAGGGCTGCTGCGAACAATCCGGTCCTCGGTTTCATAAGCACACCTGTTTAACTGGTTTTTATTGATTATCGGCGGCGCCCGGAGTCATTTCAACGCCTATGAGACGGGTTGTTGGTTACATATCGTTAACGGCGGCAGGCACTTGTGAGCGTCCTCACAAAAAAGCCCCGCTTTCGGGCGGGGCTCTTTCACACAATTCCGAATAAACGGGCTGTGTTTAGCAGGAGTAGTACAGCTCGAACTCAACCGGATGTGTGGTCATGTTCAGGCGCTCTACTTCGCCGCGCTTCAGTTCAACGTAACCCCCGATCATGTCCTCGGTGAAGACGCCACCGCGGGTCAGGAACTCGTGGTCGGCTTCGAGGCAATCCAGAGCTTCGGCCAGGGTTTCTGCTACGACCGGAATGTTCAGCGCCTCTTCTTTAGGCAGGTCGTACAGGTCCTTGTCCATGGCATCGCCCGGGTGGATCTTATTCTGGATGCCGTCCAGGCCAGCCATCATCAGGGCTGCGAACGCCAGGTACGGGTTGGCAGACGCGTCCGGGAAGCGCACTTCAATGCGACGTGCCTTCGGGGTGTTCACGTACGGAATACGGATCGAGGCTGAACGGTTACGGGCGGAGTAGGCCAGCATAACCGGTGCTTCAAAGCCCGGAACCAGACGCTTGTAGGAGTTGGTAGAGCTGTTGGTGAAGGCATTGATGGCCTTGGCGTGCTTGATAACACCGCCGATGTAGTACAGCGCTGCTTCACTGAGGCCCGCGTAGCTGTCGCCTGCAAACAGGTTTTTGCCATCTTTGCTCAGTGACATGTGCACGTGCATGCCGGAACCGTTATCTCCAACAACCGGCTTCGGCATGAAGGTGGCGGTCTTGCCGTATGCGTGAGCCACGTTGTGTACGCAGTACTTCAGAATCTGAACTTCGTCAGCTTTCTTGGTCAGCGTGTTGGCGCCAACACCGATTTCACACTGGCCCGCTGTACCAACTTCGTGGTGGTGAACCTCAATGTCCAGTCCCATGGATTCCATGGCGGCACACATGGCGCCACGCAGGTCGTGCAGGCTGTCTACCGGTGGAACCGGGAAGTAGCCGCCTTTTACGCCCGGACGGTGGCCAATGTTGTTGCGATCGAAATCTTCACCGGAAACCCAGGCCGCTTCTTCGGAGTGGATAGAGTAGTTGGCGCCTTTCATGTCGACTTCCCATTTGACGGAGTCAAATACGAAGAATTCAGGCTCGGGGCCAAACAACGCGCCATCAGCGATGCCAGTGGATTTCAGATATTCTTCTGCACGACGGGCAACGGAGCGTGGGTCACGCTCATAACCCTGCATGGTGGAAGGCTCTACGATGTCGCAGGTAATGTTGACAGTGGTTTCTTCGGTGAACGGGTCCAGGACGGTGCTGGAATCATCCGGCATCAGAATCATGTCGGATTCGTTGATGCCTTTCCAGCCTGAGATTGAAGAGCCGTCGAACATCTTTCCGTCAGCAAAGAAGTCTTCGTCTACCTCGGAAGCCGGCAGAGTTACGTGCTGTTCCTTGCCGCGGCTGTCAGTGAATCGCAGGTCGACCCACTTAACTTCGTGTTCTTTGATCAAATCAACTGTCTTGGACATTTCACATGCTCCGTAAGTTATCCCGCGTCAGCGGACACATTCATGTTCATTAGGCCGGATCGTTCAGAGTTACTGATATCCGATCTATTATTCAGGAAATGGCAGCTTAACAAATGCCAGTGCCACTTACCTGCAAATTTCGGCTGATTTCGATAAAGCAAGGCGCTTGCCAATTTTTAGGGCACGCGCCAGAGGTCATGTGTCGCGGGGCTTTTCGCCATGTTCGCCTTGCTGGACATGATGTATTGGTGCGGCTAGCTTTCGAAACGAGCACCAAAATGGGGCGCATCGAATAAGGTGTGCATTAAAATGGTGCGTATTCACTCTGAAGGAATAAGCGTTTTTCTTCATATTAACGACACAGACTTTTCGATATACTGCGCGCCTCCTCATTTTAACCCTGACTCGCTCAGCCAGTCGGGGGCTGGTGCCGCCCGGCGCCGGACGATGGGTTCATTTTACGGATTTGAGATGGCATGTGAGAGGCTTTGCCTCCTTTTAGACCCTCTCAGGTCAAAGAAAGCATGCCGCAGGATTAAAGTTGTGATTGAGAAGCTTCGTAATATCGCCATTATCGCCCACGTCGACCATGGCAAGACCACGCTCGTAGACAAACTGTTGCGTCAGTCCGGCACGCTGGACCGCAAAGAGCTCGAGAACGAGCGCGTGATGGATTCCAACGACCAGGAAAAAGAGCGTGGCATCACCATTCTCGCCAAGAATACGGCCCTGAAGTGGAATGACTACGACATTAACATCGTGGACACGCCAGGGCACGCCGATTTCGGTGGTGAAGTCGAGCGGGTTATGAGTATGGTCGATTGCGTGTTGCTGGTGGTGGACTCTATTGATGGTCCCATGCCGCAAACCCGGTTTGTGACTCAGAAAGCCTTTGATGCGGGCCTTCACCCGATCGTGGTAGTCAACAAGATTGACCGCCCCGGTGCCCGGCCTGACTGGGTTGTTGATCAGGTCTTTGATCTGTTTGATAACCTTGGCGCCACTGACGAGCAGCTGGACTTCCCCATTGTCTATGCCAGTGCCCTGAATGGCATCGCCGGCATGGATCACGAGAACCTCGATGACAACATGGATGCGGTGTTTCAGGCGATTGTTGATCATGTGCCGGCACCGAATGTCGATCTGGACGGGCCGTTCCAGATGCAGATTTCCCAGCTGGATTACAGTAGCTTTCTGGGTGTAATTGGCATCGGCCGGATCGCTCGCGGCAAGATCAAGACCAATTCGCCGGTGACCGCTATTGGTGCCAACGGCAAAAAACGTAATGGCCGTATCCTCAAAATTATGGGGCACTCCGGTCTGCAACGGGTCGAGGTTGATGAAGCGCAGGCAGGCGATATTGTCTGTGTGAGCGGCCTGGATGAGCTGTTTATTTCCGACACGCTGTGTGATCAGAACAATGTCGAGGCGTTGCCGCCGCTGACAGTCGATGAACCGACGGTATCCATGACCTTCCAGGTCAACGATTCGCCGTTCTGCGGTAAAGAAGGCAAGTTCATAACCAGCCGAAACATTAAAGAGCGTCTGGAAAAGGAGCTTCTTCACAACGTTGCGTTGCGCGTTGAAGAAGGCGAGTCTGCCGACAAGTTCAAGGTTTCCGGCCGAGGCGAACTGCACCTGTCGGTGCTGATTGAAAACATGCGTCGCGAGAACTTCGAGTTGGCCGTTGGTCGTCCTGAAGTGGTCATCAAGGAAGTCGATGGTGTAAAGCAAGAGCCCTACGAGAACGTTATTATCGACATCGAAGAGCAGCACCAGGGTGCCTTGATGGAGCAGATGGGCCTGCGCAAGGGCGACCTGACCAATATGGTTCCGGATGGCAAGGGACGTATGCGTCTGGAATACACCATTCCAGCGCGCGGCCTTATCGGTTTCCGTAACTCGTTTCTGACCCTGACTTCGGGCTCCGGTATTCTGACTTCAACCTTCAGCCATTACGGCCCGATCAAGGGTGGCGATGTCACCAGTCGCCAGAACGGCGTATTGGTGTCCATGGCGACCGGTGCCGCGTTGACGTACTCGCTGGAAACTCTGCAGAGCCGCGGTAAACTGTTCCTGGATCCTGGGCAGGAGATCTATGAAGGTCAACTGTGCGGTATCCACAGTCGCGATAACGATCTGGTTGTGAACCCGACCAAGGGCAAGAAGCTCGATAACATGCGGGCTTCTGGTAAAGACGAGGTGATTGCTCTGGTACCACCGATCAAGTTCACCCTTGAGCAGGCGCTGGAGTTTATTGATGATGACGAGCTCGTTGAGGTGACGCCCAAGTCGATTCGTCTTCGTAAGAAGCTTCTGACCGAGAACGATCGTAAGCGCGCACACAAGAAGTGATCTGTCTTGTTTAAGACAAAGGGGTAGGCCGCATGCGGCCTGCCCCTTTTTTGTTTCCTTCAACTAGACTTCGTTGTACACACTTTTCCGGAGCGCCTCATGCTCACCCTGTATCCTGAAATCAAGCCCAATGCCCAGCATCGTATTGCGGTTGATCCGCCTCATGAACTCTATGTTGAAGAATCCGGAAACCCCGATGGCATCCCCGTTATCGTGATTCACGGTGGCCCGGGTGGTGGTTGTGAGGATTACCACCGGCAATTTTTCGATGCGGAGCGCTTTCGTATCATCCTTATGGATCAGCGGGGAGCTGGGAGGTCAACACCGTTGGCTGAGCTTGAGGGAAACAGCACGAACAAGCTGGTCGAAGACCTGGAAACCGTTCGCTCATTCCTTGGGGTTGACCAATGGTTGCTGTTCGGAGGAAGCTGGGGTTCAACTCTGAGCCTGGTATACGCTCAGGCGCACCCGGAAAGGGTGCTTGGCTTGGTGTTGCGGGGTATCTTCCTGTGCCGTCCCCGGGATATTCAGTGGTTTTATCAGGACGGAGCCAGTCGAGTCTTTCCGGATTACTGGGAGGCGTTTGAAAGCCAGATTCCGGCGGATGAGCGAAACGATATGGTTTCCGCCTATTACCGGAAGCTGACCAGCTCCAATGAGCTCGAGCAGATACAGGCAGCCAAGGCCTGGTCAATCTGGGAGGGTCGGTGTGCCACCCTGCATCCCAATCCGAGGGTTGTCGAACATTTTGGGCACCCACACGTGGCAATCGCTCTGGCCCGGATTGAGTGTCACTATTTTATGAATTCTGCGTTTCTTGAGCCGGACCAGATTGTCCGCGATGCAGGAAAGCTCTCCGAGATTCCGGGGATTATTGTGCATGGGCGTTACGATATGGTGTGTCCGCTTGAAAATGCTCTGGCGTTAAGCAAAGCGTGGCCTGAGGCTAAGCTGCATATCATTCGGGACGCCGGGCACTCTGCCTCGGAGCCGGCCATTGTCGATGCTCTCATCAGGGGAGTTGAAGAGGTTGTCGCAAAATCCGGGAAAAGTGTGAGCTAGTAGTGTTTTTTGGCAGTTGCGGTTACTGACGGGCACCGATAAACTTCTGGTCGTTTTGGATCACCTCCCGCTCACTTTTTGCTCAGGGAAACGAATGAAAGGGCTTGTCCAGAGAGTATCGGAAGCCAGTGTCGTGGTGGAGGGTGAGCAAATCGCCTCTATTGATGCCGGACTTTTGTTATTGCTTGGTGTAGAGCGAGGAGATGGAGAGCGACAGGCAAGGGAGTTATGCCGGAAAATTCTTACCTACCGTGTCTTTCCTGATGACCAGGGCCGAATGAACCGGAGTCTCATCGACATCGGCGGCTCACTCCTTATTGTTCCCCAGTTCACGCTTGCGGCGGACACGTCGTCCGGCACGCGTCCCGGGTTTTCGACTGCAGCCAAACCGGATGTTGCCAATGAACTCTATGGAGTGTTCCTGGACGAAGCCCGTTCCGCGATCATGGACGGCCATGTGTCTGAGGGCAGGTTTGGCGCCGACATGAAAGTGCAGCTGATAAATGATGGACCGGTAACATTTCTGCTGGAAGTGCGTGGCTAGGACGCGAGCAAAGGGCGCACCGCAACAGGGCGGCAAAGCTCAGAGTGTTTTGTGTTGGTGCGTAAAAGTGCGTACTCTCCGGAGGTTTCACGGGATTACGTGACCAAAAAAAATGTAACCTACTGTTTTAAAGGTATTAAAATAATTCTGGCCCCGGATTTGAAACACAAGCGTCACGGAGCTTCTGAGTGCCAGGAGGCATAAATGCTTGCGTTTCTGGTGCTAAACGAGCTAAAAATGCACCGCCAAATGTTTGCAAAAGCAGCGTCATTGTATTAAAACAATGTCATCATGCAGAGCTTTAAGAAGCTTCTGTAAGTGATTGAGCTGTAAAGATCTGCCTTATCGCAGGTTTTCATAACCAGAAGAAAAGTTATCTCTGATGTCACAAAACTGACACAGGGGTAATGCAGAATCGGGCACATCCAGCATGACTGGTGATGCCTTACAAAATCGGGATAAGAACCCGTCGCTAAAACCTGAGTTAACTCAAAAAGGAAGACGCAACATGAAAAAAACTCTCCTCGCATCCGCTATCGCTGCTGCTACCGCATTCTCTGGCGCGGCCGCTGCTGCTGAAATGCCGACCGTTTACGGTAACATCCAGTACGTGCTGAAGCACACCAACGTTGACGGCTCTGGCTCCACTGTTGAGCACGCTGACAACGGTTCCACTCTGGGTGTAAAGCACGACCACGAAATCGCTCCGGGCATCACCGGTTTCTTCAAGCTTGAACTCGAAGGCATCAACGCTGACGACAAGACCGAAAGCAGCGGCATCGATAAACTCGACGAAGCTTACATCGGTGTTAAAGGTGACTTCGGTCAGGTATGGGTTGGTTCTGATGATGGCGTTTACGAGCGTGCCGTCGTCAAGATCGGTAACTTCCACGAAGTGGGCTCTGACATCTTCTCAGCAGGTAAAACTTCTGAAGGCGACCAGATCCAGTACCAGTCCCCGTCTTTTGGTGGCCTGACTCTGGGTGGTGGCGTTCAGATCAATGGTGACGCTGAAGGCGATAAGTCATACCCTTACCAGCTGTCCGCCACTTATGCGGTTGACGCTCTGTCAGTTGCCGTTGCAATGGACAGCAACGAAGCCGCAGCGGGTTCCAACGAGAACTCTTACGGTCTGGCTGCTACCTACAGCATGGGCGACCTGAGCGTGATCGGTGAATACCAGACCCGCTCTGACGACAAAGACATCATGGGCGTGATGGGTGTTTACACTCTGGGCGCTAATCAGTTTGCATTGTCTTACCAGGTTCAGGATATTGATGCGACTGGCGACAAGAATGACACCATCATTCTGCAAGCCCTGCACAACCTGTCTGACAACATGTATGTCTACTTCGAAGGCTACCTGTCCAGTGCCGATGGCGCGACCTACTATGCCGATCCTGATGGCGTAGCCACTGGTGGCGACGAGCAGTCCATCGCTTCTGTTGGTGCTGTTTACTACTTCTGATCAGCCAACAGGCTAATCAGGTAGTGACAGAAAGCCGGTGACCTTCGGGTTGCCGGTTTTTTTGCATTTACACGTTCGGTAGTCTATTAAGGGTGGCGGCAGACCCCATCACCAAAACCTGCGTTAGGAAAAGGAAAATACAATATGAAAAAGACGCTTATTGCATCTGCGATCGCTGTAGCTGCATGTTCAAGTACGGCGCTGGCTGCCGAAGGCAACATGCCGACCGTTTATGGCAACATCCAGTACGTTGTGAAGCACGCCAACGTAGATGGTGCCGGTTCGGCGGTTGAACACGCGGACAACGGTTCCACTCTGGGCGTTCATCATGAGCACAGCATCGCATCGGGTGTTACAGGGTTCTTCAAGCTGGAGCTCGAGGGCATCAATGCCGATGACAAAGCCAACAGCAGCGGCATTGACGCCCTGGATGAGGCATACATTGGTATCAAGGGCGACAGCTTTGGTCAAATCTGGGTTGGTTCCGATGACTCCACATACGAGCGCGCTGTTGATGAGGTTGCCCAGTTCCATGAAGTGGGTTCGGACATCGGTTTTGATTATGAGACCGGGGAAGGCGATCTGATTCAATATGCATCTCCGTCTTTCGGTGGTTTGTCTGTGGGCGTTGCTGTTCAGATCAACGGTGATGGAGATAGCTCTCCTTCCAGCGATAAAATAGGCCGTAATTCCTTCCCCTTTCAAGTTGCCGCCCTGTATGAAACGGGTGCCATCGAACTGGCGTTTGCCGTTGATTCCAACGATTCGCCTGGTGGGGTTAACAACGAAAACTCCTACGGCCTGCGTGGCAGCTATAACCTGGATAATCTGCGTCTGACTGCCTCCTACGAGACTCGCAAGGACGTCGCCGACACCATGGGCCTGATGGGCGTGTACACTCTGGGTGCCAGCCAGTTCGCGCTGTCCTATCAGCTCCGTGAAGAAGACACGGCTGCAGGCGATCAGAACGACACCGTCATTCTGCAGGCTCTGCACAACTTGTCTGACAACATGTATGTGTACCTTGAGGGCTATCTTTCGGGTTCAGATGATGCCAGTGAGTACACTCTGGAGGGTGCTTCAGGAGACAAGCAGTCCATCGCCGCCGTCGGTGCTGTTTATTACTTCTGAGCCGTTAACCGCAGAATAAAATCGTCCAAAGCCGGTGACCTTCGGGTCGCCGGTTTTTTTATGTATGCTGGAAATCCAGAATCAACGGGAGTGCGCTGTGGCTGAAGAGCTGGAAATCAAACTGACTTTGACCCGAGAAGGGCTTGTGAGGGCGCATGAGTGGCTGGAGGCGCAGTCCGAGGCTGTGAGAGGGCCCCAAAAGTCATTGCTGAATCGTTATTACGATACCCCGGAGTCTGAGCTGAATAGCCAGCGGGCGGCTCTAAGAGTGCGTCAGGCGGGTGATCGGTGTGTTCAGACGCTCAAGACGCAAGGCGAATTTGTTGGCGGAGCGCACCGGCGTGAGGAATGGGAGTGGCCTGTGCCCGGAACTGACCTCAACCTCGGGTTACTGGCCGACACCCCTCTGGGTGATGGTATTAATCTGGCGCGTCTGCAGCCGGTATTTGAAACAAATTTCACCCGACAGATTATCATGTTGCGGCAAGGTGATACCGAAATCGAGGTGGCCCTTGATCAAGGCGCAATTGTTAGCGGTGATTCGAGTCGGCCACTCTCCGAGGTAGAGTTCGAGCTAAAGTCCGGGGACCCCTCGGCGCTTATAACCTGGGCCGGACGGTTGGCCGGGCAAGTTCCGGTTTTTCTGAACCTTGTCAGCAAGGCTGAACAGGGTTACTACCTTGCGGGACTCTACACACCGGACGCCCGGCATCCTGGCAGTCCCGGCCCTGTTTCAGCAACGGATTTCCTGTATGGCCTCAGTGTTTCCTGGCTGACCGGTCAGCCCTATGCTGTCAGTGACCTGGACTTGTCTGACGTGGCACGCCTGGCGGAGCAGGGGGGCTTCGGAGACCTTTATTCTGACATTATTGCCAGTCTGGGAGCGGGCGTTTCTGTTGCGACACTAATGGAACAGCAGGCTCTGGGGAAGTTGCAGATCCTGCTTGCGACCTCCTGAGTGAGGTCAGGAGGCTTTTGTGTTATCCGCTTTCGGTGCGTTTTTTTCGTGCCAGCTGGCAATGAAAGCCCGGTAACGATCCAGGGCCTCCTGAACCACTTCCACCCCCGGTGTTCCTGAGGACTTAACCAGAACGATCAATCCTTTACCCTCTATTTCTTCCGTGGTTGGCGGGTGGCAGATGACTTCATCATCCTTGTCAATGTACGCCAGTGCTGTGCCGATATCGTGACGGACAAGTGCGCTGACGATATCCGCCCAGTTCAGGTCGTCGAGCTTCAGGTCGTAACGGTGAGGATGGTCATGCTCATAGTTGAACATATCCTCCAGTACCTTTTCAGAGCCAGGTGCAACAACGGAGCGCACCATGATTTCCGGATACGTTCGCACGGGCCGGATAATCGTTCGTATACCCAGTGCCTTGAACCTTGATCGGTTTTGGTCGCTGACACATTCGACGGTGGTGTGATTGGCGAGATTAAGTTCGCTGAGACGATGGGCGATATCGAAAGTCAGACTGTCGGAGTATGGGTCGGACTCGTCTGCCGCAAGCACGACAATGTGCCGCGCACTGCCGGCGTGAACCGCTTTCAGCGCTTGGGGATCGAAGCCCGCACCGTGATAGTGCACAACACCCACGTCGGACAGTTCGGTTGGCAGGCCATTGGGGAACTCACGCGTCAGCAGCATTATGGGAATGGTTTCGTAACCGGGAACCGAGCGCACCTGGGATGCAAATCGCATGAAGTACTGCTCGCCGCCGTTGCGGGGTGTGTTGATGATCACGATGTGGTCGTTCATTTTGTAGATCCATCTTCCGCTGAGAATACGTTCCCGGCGATAGAACCGGTACTCTATAAAATCACTGACGATCAATGTCAGCAGCGTTATCGCGCCGACGAACATGATCATGATGGTGCTGATCCGCCCAATGTAGGTTTTAGGGGAGAAGTCCCCGTAGCCCACGGTGGATACTGTCGTCATGGTAATCCAGACTGATTCGAAAAAACTCAGGTCTTCGACACTCCAGATCACCAGGATTTGAAGACACAGTAAACCGGCTAGAATCAGGAACAGGCGTTTCATGCGATGCCGGATAAGCCCACCCATCGGGAGATGGGTCTGTTCGTGCTCCGGGTTCAGCGGGCGGCGGTTTCTCTGCATCCGTGTATCAGGCCTGTTCAGTCGCGTGAGAGTTCGTTATACAGTACCGGAAATATAACAGACAGACAGGGGTTTGCATTATGTCCGAGCCGTGGAGCTCGCTTCCAGCGCCATTAGACGATGACGTTTCCGCCTGCTGGGGTTCCGTGTTTCCGGACGGCGTGCCCGGCTGGCTGACGGCCCAGGCAGGCATGACCACCGAGGTGATCGCCGGGGCCATGGCCCGCAGCCTCTTTCTCAGGCAGTCCGTGGAGCGTCACTGTGATCAGATGCGCGCCATGCTGGATTCCCGCCCGTTGACCGAACCTACTACCCCCGAGTATCTGAGGCAGCGTTGGCGGGAGTATCTGGCAACGGTTGACGGTGAGCCCTCGTTGCATTCGGCCCTGCGCCAGTTCCGACGTGAGTCGCAATTCCGGATTATCTGGCGCGATGTGTTGCGCTGGGCGGATCTGGCCGAAACCATGGCGGCTACCAGCTCGTTTGCGGATACCTGTATCGAGGGTGCGTTGGAGTGGCTATACGATGACTCCTGTGAGCAGTCCGGCACTCCGTGGGGTTCCGATCCTGTGACGGGTGAGGACGTGCCTCAGCGAATGGTTGTGCTGGGTATGGGCAAGCTTGGCGGGCGTGAGCTGAACGTTTCGTCGGATATCGATCTGATTTTCGCCTTTCCAGGACAGGGGGAAACCCGGGGAGGCCGTCGAGCGCTGGATAATCAGACATTTTTTATCAGGCTGGGGCAGCGGCTGATTCAGGCGCTGGATCAGATAACGGCCGATGGATTTGTCTTCCGCGTGGATATGCGATTACGTCCATACGGCCAGAGCGGTGCACTCGCGCTGAGTTTTTCAGCGCTTGAAACCTACTACCAGGACCAGGGCCGGGACTGGGAACGGTACGCGATGGTGAAGGCCCGGGTGGTTGCTGGTGATCAGGAGGCAGGGCGCGTGTTGATGGAAAGTCTTCGCCCCTTTGTCTATCGCAAATACATTGACTTCAGCGCCTTCGAATCATTACGGAGCATGAAGGCGATGATCAGCCGGGAGGTGCGGCGAAAGGGGCTGGAGGACAACATAAAGCTCGGTAGCGGTGGCATCCGGGAAATTGAATTTGTGGTCCAGGCTTTTCAGCTGATCCGGGGTGGCCGAGACCGCGAACTTCAACAGCGGGAGCTGTTGCTGATTCTCGAAGAATTGGAAGCGCTTGAGTTGCTGCCTTCACAGGTCGTTGGCGAGTTGCGAGAAGCGTACGTGTTTCTCCGCAATCTTGAACACGCTTTGCAGGGACTGGAAGACAAGCAGACGCAGCTGCTGCCGGACAATGATCTGAATCGTGCCAGGGTTGCGCTGATCATGGGGTTTGATGGGTGGCCGGCCTGCGAGAAAGTTTTGGACGGGCACCGGCAGAGGGTTGCGACTCATTTCGCCAACATCATCGCCACCGAGGAGAGCGAAGAGGCGGGTGTCCCGGCGCTGGACGAGGCCTGGTATGAGCTCTGGCTGGCGGAAGTTGATGAGGCAGCGTCCGTTAAGTGGCTGGCCGGGAATGGTTATGAGGATGCTGCTGCCAGCTATCGGGCGTTGACGGACCTTCGGGAAAATCGCACGGTTCAGACCATGCAGACTCAGGGGCGTAAACGGCTGAACCAGTTTATGCCGATGCTGCTGGAGGCATTGGCGCAGGTAGACAACCCGTCTGAAACCTTGTCCCGGGTGCTGCAACTTGTTGAGGCGATTCTCCGGCGGACGGCCTATATGGTTCTGCTCCTGGAAAACCCGGGCGCCTGCACCCAATTGGTCAGGCTGTGCAGTGAGAGCCCCTGGATTGCCCGGCAGCTGGCGGAAACTCCGTTGTTGCTGGATGAATTGCTTAACGCGGAAAGCCTGTACCACCCGCCGGCAAAGGCTGAGCTGCAGGACGACTTGCGCCAGCAGATGCTCAGGATTCCCTTCGAGGATCTGGAAGAGCAGATGGAATCACTGCGCCATTTCAAAAAAGCCCACATTCTTCGGGTAGCGGCTTCCGAGCTCAAGGGAACTCTGCCGTTGATGAAGGTCAGCGATTACCTGACCTGGATCGCAGAGGTGGTGCTCGACCATGTGGTTGATGTGGCTTTCTCGAATCTCGTCAGCCGACACGGTTATCCGAAACGCGCGGACGGCTCGGCCTGTGAAACGGATTTTGCGATCATTGGTTACGGCAAACTTGGAGGCATCGAGCTGGGTTACACGTCTGACCTGGACCTGGTGTTTGTCCATAAAGCGGATCCAGAGCTGTCGACCGATGGCGATAAACCGATCGACAACGCCGTGTTCTACACCCGCCTGGGGCAGCGAATCGTTCATATACTCAACACGCAGACGCCGTCCGGTCAGCTTTATGAGGTGGATATGCGCTTGCGGCCATCGGGCAACTCCGGGTTGCTGGTTACCACGCTTCAAGCTTTCGAGAAGTATCAACATAACGATGCCTGGACCTGGGAGCATCAGGCACTTGCCCGGGCGCGGGGGGTTGCCGGTTGCCGGGAAACTCTGGAAGCATTTGAGTCGATTCGGCGCGATACACTTTGCCGGGTGCGGGACCGCGAGAGCCTGAGGCAGGACGTTGTGGACATGCGGGAAAAGATGCGCGCGAGTCTGGGGACGCCCGAGTCACGGCAGGACGAGGTGTTCCACATCAAGCATGATGCTGGTGGTATTGTTGATATCGAGTTTCTGGTGCAGTACCTGATGCTCGCCTGGTGCTCAGAGCATCCCGAGCTGACCCAATGGTCGGACAATATCCGCCAGATGGAAGCGTTGGGTCAGGTGGGCGTGATTCCGATGGAGGATGCGGAAACATTGAGAGAAGCGTTCATCGCTTTGCGTTCAACCATTCATCATCGGGCACTCCAGAATCTCAACAGCCAGGTTGCCGGTGATGCGTTCCCGCAAGAGCGGGCGTACATCCGGAGCATGTGGCAAAAAGTGATGATCGACTCTTAACCCAAATTCAATTCCGGGGAAATTTCCTGCTAGAATGCCTGTTCCCCGAAAACCGCTTTTTTAGGAGCAATGAAGAATGTCGATGGCTGATCGCGATGGCGTTATCTGGATGGATGGTGAAATGGTTCCATGGCGCGAAGCCAAGACCCACGTCCTGACCCACACACTGCATTATGGCCTCGGCTGTTTTGAGGGTGTGCGGGCCTATAGCACCGCGAACGGTCCAGCCATTTTTCGCCTGAAAGAACATACCGACCGTCTGTTCCGCTCCGCCCATATCCTCAATATGAAGATGCCATTCAGCAAGGATGAGATCAACGAGGCTCAGCGTGCTGCGGTTCGGGAAAACAACCTTGATGAAGCTTATTTGCGCCCAATGGTTTTCCTCGGATCTGAGGGAATGGGGCTGCGCGCCGATAACCTGAAAGTGCATGTGATGGTGGCAGCCTGGAGCTGGCCCTCATACATGTCGCCTGAAGCCAAGGAAGTTGGAATCAAGGTGCGTACCTCGTCCTATACCCGGCACCATGTCAACATCACGATGTGCAAGGCCAAGGCGAACGGTAACTACATCAACTCCATGCTGGCACTGAATGAAGCCATTGCCAGTGGTTGTGAAGAGGCGCTGTTGCTGGATAACGAAGGTTACGTGGCAGAAGGTTCCGGTGAGAATATCTTCATTCTTCGTGACGGCGTGCTGCATACCCCGGAACTGACATCCTGCCTGGAAGGCATTACCCGACAGACCATACTGGACTTTGCCCGGGAACTGGGTATTCCGGTGAAAGAGCGCCGCATCACGCGGGATGAAGTCTACATTGCCGATGAGGCCTTCTTTACCGGCACGGCTGCAGAAGTGTTGCCAATTCGCGAGCTGGATGGCCGGGTTATCGGCGAAGGCAAGCGTGGTCCGGTCACCGAAAAGTTGCAGGCCATGTACTTTGATGCCGTTAAAGGAAAGCTTCCCGAGCATGCTGGCTGGTTGACGCCGACTAACGGCTGATTGTCCGCGAGTTCAGGATAGCCGCCGTCTGTTTGGTACAGTCAGGCGGCTTTGTTTTGTTTAAATTCACTTGTTTTGCAGGAACAGCAAATGGCAGACGTCATCAAAGTGCCGGTCTCGTTCGGCGAAGTCCTCGATAAGATCACCATCCTCGAAATCAAATCCGAGCGCATCAAGGATGAGGCCAAACTCGCAAATGTCCGGCTGGAGCTGGACGAGTTGAGCGCCACCTGGAACGAAGCCGTTGAGGATCCGGGTGCCATTGCCGATCTGCGCAAGCAGTTGAAGGCAGTCAATGAAGAGCTCTGGGTCATTGAAGACGATATCCGCGACCAGGAAGCCGCTCAGGATTTCGGCCCAAGGTTTATTGAGCTTGCGCGGGCGGTTTATGTAACCAATGACAAGCGTGCCGCCATCAAGAAAGACGTCAACCTGGCGCTCGGGTCTCGGTTCGTGGAAGAGAAATCCTACCAGGACTACACTGCCAGGAAATAACGGGCGACCCCCCTGATGTGGTGCGAGCCTTCAGGTCCGACTCCACATCAGTTCTGACCCTGTGCAGCTGTCCAGCGGTCCAGCATGGCGGTTGCATCGTCAACCGTTATCAGTTCCATCGCTCCCTCAAACTCTGCCTTTGCACCCCAGCGCGCCTCGTCGACTGTCTTCCCGGTAAACTTCTCCAGTGCTTCCGGATATCGGTTCACACACCAATGTAGAGAGTTGTACGGGCCTGACCGGTTGGGGTTACTTGCAGCGAACAGCCCCAGAACATCGGTGCCCACCGCGCTTGCAATGTGCGCGGGGCCAGTGTCCGGCGCTACCACCAGGTCGGCATGGGCCATCAGGGCGGTCAGTTGCTTAAGGGTATCCTTGCCGCAGATGTTATGGACGTTTTCCGTCATGGCGGACTCAATAGCCCCGCAATATTCTGCTTCGGAAGGCGCAGGGCTACCGACGAGAATGGCCTTCATGCCGTGCTCACGAACCGCATGGTCTGCAAGCCGGGCGTAGCGCTCTGCTGGCCAGTTTCGCAGCGGGTGGCTGGCACAGGGGCTGATAACCAGATTCCTTCGGTCGGTTGCCAGGTGCGCCTTGGCGAAAGCGTGGTCATCGTCAGTCAGAGGGATGGTCCAGCGCGGTGGAGCCGTTTTCAACTCCAGTGGCGCCAGAAAGCTGGCCAGGCAATCGCGAACATGTTGCTGCCTTGCCGGAGCAATGCGACGATTGATAAACAGGCTGTGAAGGTCCTTGCTGCGGGCCTTGTCATAACCGACCCGGACCTTGGCTGGAATACAGGCAGACGCGAGGTTGGCCCGGAACGCCACCTGCATGTGAAGCAGGGCATCGAATGCGCGCCCGGCCATTTGTTTTCTCAGGTCGGAATAGCCTCGCCATCCCGCCTTTTTATCGAAAATGATGAATTCCACGCCGGGAAGGTCGCCAATCAGCTTGGCTTCAATCTTACCAATAACCCACGTGATCTTTATGCCGGGCACTTGCTCCTGAAGGCTGAGTACAACGGGGATCACGTGCGTAACATCTCCGATGGCGGAGAGGCGG
This sequence comes from Marinobacter salinus, assembly GCF_001854125.1. Lineage (NCBI taxonomy): Bacteria > Pseudomonadati > Pseudomonadota > Gammaproteobacteria > Pseudomonadales > Marinobacteraceae > Marinobacter > Marinobacter salinus. The sequence continues at coordinate 2,623,887 of NZ_CP017715.1, read as the reverse complement.
AGAATGCAGATGGATTTCATCAAAAAATAATCCGTTTCAGGTTATGGCCGCCGGTTTGTGGAGCTTGGCGGCTAATCATTGATAAACTGGCGGTTATTCTATCTTACTCGCCGACAGACTTCCCGATGCCTGTGCTGGTGAGTGCTCTCTGCACGCGGTTCCCGGGGGATCATGGTCGAGTCTGAAATCTGTGAGCGTGAAAACGGCGTTGCGTTGCTTGTACACCCGGATTATCAGGGTAGGGTGACCGCAGCCTGGTTCGATCCTGGTTACTGGGGGGATAGCGCTGAGCCCGTGAGCAGTGGCGGCCGGGGCGGCGCCTGGTTTATTGATGCTGACGGTACCGGTCTTGTCTTGCGGGAGTATCGTAGGGGTGGGTTGGCTGCGCGTATTTCCCGGAGAACCTATGCTTTTGCGGCTGAAAGGGACGTGAGGTCCTTTGCCGAATTCAGGCTGCTAATGCGTCTGGTGGCAATGGGGATGCCAGTGCCGAAGCCCGTCGCAGCCAAGTACCGAAAAGTCTCGCCAGTGCAATATCAGGCGGCAATCATGATCGAACGGCTGGCGGATACCACGCCGCTGGCAGACCTGATCGACTGCCTGGACAACGACGGCTGGTATCGCCTCGGACAGGTTATACGGCGCTTTCACGATGCCGGCGTGCGGCATGCCGATTTGAACTGTTTCAACGTGCTGGTGCGGGATGGCGCCTTCTATCTGATTGATTTTGACAAGGGGTGTATCATGCCGGATCAGGCAAACCCACGCTGGAAACGTGCTAATCTCGATCGTTTTGCCCGATCCTTGAGAAAGGTCGCGGATGAGGCTGTCCAGCGGCGAGTCTGGGTTTCTTTTATGAATGGATATAATGGGAGTCATACCGATTGACCGAACAACAGCATACACCTTCATTGCCTGCGGTCCTCTGCCTGACCGATGCCTGTGACCGTCCAGAGACCGAGCTGTTCATCGGTTTGAAAAAAGCCGGGTTCGACGTCGATGTGATGTGTAATCCCAAGGGCCGTAATTATCAGCGTCTGGTTGATGAAGGCATGGTTGCTCAGCCGATCGCGTTGGAAAGCCGCTTTGATAAGCCGGGAACTGAGGCGATCAGGGGTCAACTGGCAAAGAAACGCTATGACGTTATCCACGCCTATAATCCCAGGGCCCTGGCCTGTGGCCTCCGGGCTTCGAAAGGAACCGATATCAAGATCGTTGCTTACCGCGGAGTGATCGGCAACATCAGCTTTCTTAATCCCGAGTCCTGGATCACGTTCCTGCATCCCCGGGTAAGCAAGATTGTGTGTGTTGCCGATGCGATCAAGGACTACCTGGCAAGCCTCCGTTTCTTGTGGATGCGTATTCCGGACAGGAAGCTGCAACGTATCTACAAAGGTCACGATCTTGACTGGTATCAGGCTGAACCGGCGGACCTTGACGAGTTTGGTGTGCCGGAAGGAGCATTTGTCGTGTGTTGTACCGGGCGAAATACACCTCGCAAAGGCTTTGATGTGCTGGTCGACGCCATAAGCGAGCTTCCGGATGATGTAGATGCGCACCTGTTGCTCGTTGGCGATGTGATTAACAACGAGGAGCTGAAGGCCCGGGTTGCCAGCTCCTCCCATCCTGAAAGAATCCATTTCACCGGCTACCGGAACGACGCTCCTTCCATTGCTGCCGCAAGTAATGTGTTCGTGTTACCGTCGACCGAGCGGGAAGGTTTACCCAGGGCCGTAATCGAGGCCATGGCGTACGGGGTGACTCCTGTGGTGACGGATGTCGGTGGAATGCCTGAGTTGGTCGAGGATGGCTTGAGCGGCCTGGTCGTGCCTCCGAAGAATGCGTCTGCGCTGTCTTCGGCGATTGAGCGGCTGTATCGCGACAGGGCATTGATGGCCAATATGGGACGGGCTGCACGAGAAAGGATTGCTCATCGATTTCACACCTCACAAACGGTTTCAGAGACCGGTGAGATGTACAAAGCGTTGACAGGCAGGAGCTGAATGCGCCGATATCTGTTTTTTGTCAATCAACCTTATTCCTATTCGATTCTCCGCCCGTTACAGGAGGAGATTCGCCGGCGTGGCGGGGAGGCGGCCTGGTTTGTAGCTGGCTGTACCACGGCGCCTCTGGGGCCGGATGAGCGTCGACTCAGAACGGTGAAAGAGGTAATGGCGTTCAACGCGGATGCGACCTTCGTGCCGGGTGACTGGGTGCCCTACTTTTTCCCGGGGATCAAGGTCGAGGTGTTTCATGGCATGGCGCGGAACAAGCGCGGCCATAGCAGTGAAGATGAGAGTGATCACTACCGTATCCGGGGATGGTTTGATCTGTACTGCACCCATGCCAGCAAGGACACCGCCAAGTTTCAGGAACTCGCAGAGCTGCACCAGAATTTCTCTGTCGCTCATACGGGCTGGCCGAAGCTGGATCCGCTCTTGACGCAAACCGTTCATGGCAAGCGACCTCGCGCTGAAGGCGAGCTGCCGGTTGTCTTCTATGCGTCAACGTTCAGTCGTTCGGTAACCTCTGCACCCGCTCTGGTCGACACAATAGCCGATCTGGCATCCAGTGGCCGCTGGAAGTTTATTGTCACGCTTCACCCGAAAATGGACCCCTCCACCGTCGACAAATACCGCAACCTCGCCGGTGAGCATCTTCGTTTCGTGGAGAGCGACGAGGATCTGCTGCCCATTCTGCCGGAGGCGGATGTCATGTTGTGCGATACATCGTCGATCATGTTTGAATTCATGTTTCTGGATCGACCGGTGGTGACATTCAGAACCAAAATGCCCGGGCCTTACCTGATCGATGTTGATGGGGTTGAGAATCTGGAGCCGGCACTGGAGAAAGCGCTCCGGTATCCGTCAGATCTGATGGATGCCACTCGGGCACTCTGTGACGACCTTCACAGCTTCCGTGATGGCCGCTCCAGTGGTCGGGTGCTTGATGCTGTGGAAGACTTCATCAACAACAAACAATCAACATTGCGGGAAAAGCCATTAAATCTGCTCCGTAAAATCAAGGTAAGGCGCCGGCTTCGCAAGGAGCTGAAAAAGATGCGGGAAGGGAGTGCCAAGTGAGCGGCGCGGCTTTCCAGAACGGGGGCCTTCGGGTTTGAGCAGGCACACCAGTCCTCTAAACGTTTTCGTCGCCAGCACGCCGTTACAGCTTATAAGTTGTACCGAAGCCCGTGAGTACTATGGCTGCTCCGCAGACACCTGTCTTTTGGTGATCGCAAGGCCCGACAATCGGGAAACAGAATCCCAGATGGAATTTCTCGCGGAAGCGCTGGGCTGGCATGGTGTCGAAACTATCTACCTGAAGAAAAGCACGTTTTATCTTCGGCTTGGGTATATTGCACGAAGTCTCTCTGGCAGGGTCATTCACCGGCTTTTTATCGGGAATAAATCGAGCTGGATTCACGAGACCTTTTACCGTGGACTGGACAGTGAGCAGCTGATCTTTGTGGACGATGGTCTGGCAACCGTAACCTATTACCATGCCATTCACGATGAAGGTATTGCGTCCAGGATTTCCCAGGGGAAAAGTCGCTTGCTGGCGGCTATGGGAATCCATCTGCACCGGGTTGTGCCGGATGTCATCGCGTTTTTTACCTGCTTCCCACTGCCCAGTTCAGAGCGCGTTCAGGTAAGGGTTCATGATTTTCCGGTATTCAGGGAAACGTTCAAGCTGAGCGCCCGTAACAAAGGCAGTGTTCCCCTGGTGGGCTTTCTCGGGCAGCCCATTGGTGGCGAAAATCGGCTGCAGCAGCTTCGTGGCCAGATGGAGCACGTGGTGGAACGTCATCCGGATACGCGTATCGTCTATTTTATGCATCGAAAGGAGAGTCGTGCAGATCTTGAGCGAATTCTGGCTGGCTTTCCGGTTGAGATCAGGCAGGCCGGACGCCCCATTGAGGTAGAAGTGGCGCTGTCGGGCGAGAGCTATATTGCCTTCTACAGCTTTGTGTCCACAGCCCTTTTTACGCTCAAGAAAATTTTCCCGGATATGCAGGTGTGCCAGATTGATGACCGGGTCCTGAGTGCGCGGTGGCCTTATTACGATGAGCTCTTGAGTATGTTCCGGGAAACCGGCGTTGAGACCACTGCACTTTGATTTCCCCGAGCTTTCTGCCCGTTCACATCAGCGCTTTTTGGAACGGTCAGCCCTGCCAAGGGTCCACAAACCGGCATACTTGTTAAACGTCACCTGCGCATAGGTCACGGCGGTCATATACCCTACGGCGCCATCAAGAAACCCGAAACGGATAAAATACACCTGTACAAATGTCATCCAGCCCCTGAGGGTCGGGTATATCATTGTCCGGGTTTTCTTGCCTTTCCGATGTTTTTCCAGAGAGCCAAGCCAGGCATATTTGGCGCTTTTCTCCAGTGAATGGCCAAAATCCCGGTGCGTGTAGTGAGTCAGCCGGCCACGCAGTGTTTTGGTTTTCCTGCCTTCGGGCAACAGGATGCGTTCATGGACCAACGCATCAGAAAAGCGCACGCCTTCCCTGAGGAAGAGGCGCAGTGGCGCCCGGCCACTGCGGCCGAAGTCGAGGCGCTTGCCATAGATGGTAACGGCCCACGGCAGCTTGTAGGCATCAGCATCCGGGTCTGCCAGATGATGATTGATTTCTCTCGCCAGCTCAGGCGTTATGCGTTCATCCGCGTCCAGCGACAACACCCAGTCCCCGGTCGCTTTTTCCAGAGCCCTCTGTTTCTGTATTCCAAATCCTGGCCAGTCGGTGACTTCGACAATATCCGCGTACTGCTTTGCGATCTCAACCGTCCTGTCCGAGCTGCCACTATCAAGCACAATAATTTCATCTGACACCAAGCGTGCGGACTGGAGACAGTCAGCAATATGGTCTTCTTCGTTCTTGGTGATGATGGTGGCAGAGACTTTTTGCCTCCGTTTCTTTGTGTAAGACGCGCTCAATTCATTAAACAGCGCCGAGCCGAGACCAGCGACCGCAAGCAGGTAAAAGGTCAGAAACAGAGTGCGGTTAAAGGTTGCCTCTGTCAGACCAAAGCAAAAGTAACCAGCAGTGACCATGGTGCCGGCTGCGGCAAGATGCGCTGCAGGCGCATGCTTGCTGAACAGGTGACGAGCAAACAGAGTTAACGGTATGAAAATAAGGAAAAGCCAGCTCAAAACACCGGGGATACCGCTGGTGGCGGCATTGTTGAGGAGGTCGTTGTGGGCGTGCCCTGTACAGCAGTCGAACAGGATGGCAGATGCGTCTCCGTTTTCCACCGCAGATTCTATGCTGTGGGTGTACCCGCCCAGGCCAATACCGGTCCACGGGTTGTCACGAAACATCGTCCACGCGAGTCCCCAAACCTCTAGGCGAACCTCCATGCCCGCATCCAGGTTGCCGTTCTGAAAGACGCCTTCAACGGATCGTGACATACGATCACTGCTTGCCACTGCCGCCAGCACCAGGACGGGAATCAGGATAAGCCCGGCGAGGCGGAGCTTCTTGCTGAATAACGGCACCAGTGCCAACAGGAGAAAAGGTAGGGCAACCAGATTGCTCCGGGTCTCGGAAAGCATGGAGATGGCCGCTGCTACCGTCCCTGTGAGCAGGAACAATGTGGCCAGAAGGTGGCGTTTTTCGCGAACGAAAAAAAGTCCGCCGGTTATCGTCAGCATGCCGCCAAGCAGAGCGATATTGCCAAAACTGATGGGGTTAATGCCGCCACCAAAGCGGGCGTTCAGCATCTGGTCCAGCCCCCCGTGGCGTGCTGCAAGGGCCGTAAAGAAACTCACGATGACGGACGCCGCAATGAGGCCGGTGGCTGCGAAAGCGGCATTGGCGCGGACCCGGGCGTAACTCAGGGCAATGATCAGTGGCCAGAACAGAATGAAGCGGGCATGGGTGCCGAGGGTTTTCCCTCCCTCGTAGTCAAACCCTTCAAGCGACCAGGAATAAAAACTCACCAGCACAAAAAACCAGAACGCAAAGTGCATCAGTCGCAGCTCTTTGGGTTTGTCCCAGCCGGTTTTGTCAAGTGATTTTCGAAAACCTGTAATCATGCCGGCGATTGCCAGTAGCAGCGTGGCTGCCGCCAGAATGGTCGATGACAAAAGAGCACCCCCAAGGCCAATCATCAGCAATAATGGAAGGAGCATCCGGGTAGAAGTGGTCATGTATGCGAAGTCCGTGTGTTATCTGGTGGGCATCGGGCTGCTTGAAGCATAAATGCTGCGGTGAGCAGTGGCGTCGCTGATTTCCGGGAGGCCTAGCATACCCGGTCCGGATTGTAGGGGTTTATTTCTCCGGGGGGGCGGTGTCTCATTCGTTTGTATTCCCACTGATACTGTTCCGGTATCTCTCTGACGCAGTGTTCAATTGACTGGTTCATCGCGGTTGTGGCCGCTACGGGATCCTTGTCTCCCAGCCCTGATTCCGTTTCGCGGACGACGATTCGAAAGCCCCTGGCATCGGGAAGCCGTTCGGCATAGGTGATCAGGACATTGGCCTGGGTGCGCTGGATCAGTTTTGAAACCAAGGTCATGGTTTTGACTTCCATGCCAAAAAAGGGTGCGAAGGCGTTGCCTTTGCCGCGGGGTGACTGATCCGGAAGAATGCCGGCAACACCGCCCTCACGGAGGATTGATACCAGTCGTGCCAGCCCCCGCCTGTCTCCCCGCACAAGCTCGGAACCCAGGCGTCCCCGGACCTTGATCATGTAGTTTTCAAACTCGGGCATATTGGGAGGGCTGTAAAGCGCAGCCATCTTGTAGCGGGAGGAAAAGAACAGGCCGGCCAGTTCCCAGTTTCCCAGATGGGGCGCGAGCAGTATCAGGCCCTTCCCGCCCGACATGGCTTTATCAATTAGCTCCAGGCCTTCGGTCTCCCTGATCAGTCCGAGGCACTTTTCCACAGGCCACTCCCACATGAGCGGGACTTCAAGCATGGTCATCCCGGTTTGCGCCATCGATTCCCGCGACAATCTACTACGTGCACTGGCAGAGAGCTCTGGCAGGCAGATCGAGAGGTTGATGTCGGTGACCTGGCGGGATTTGGTGGGCAGCCTCCAGAGTAGCAGTCCCAGCGACTTGCCGATTTTCTGGGCCCGACCCAGTGACAGCCAGCCTGCTACCCGAAGTAAGCCGGCGATAATGAAATACTTGAACTTGCTCATTTTCGGCCGTACCGGTCCTCGTATCTTACGATGTCGTCTTCGCCCAGATAAGAACCGGACTGCACCTCAATCAGCTCCAGGTCAATGACCCCGGGGTTTTCAAGGGAGTGAACCTGTCCCACGGGGATGAACGTAGACTGGTTTTCAGTGACCAGGTAGGTTTTTTCGCCATTGGTTACGCGAGCTGTACCGCTGACCACAATCCAGTGTTCGGCGCGATGGTGATGCATCTGTACCGACAGTTTGGCGCCGGGTTTCACCGTGATCCGTTTGACCTGGTACCGGGCCCCGTTATCGATAGAGTCATAGACACCCCAGGGCCGATAGACTTCCCGGTGGTTCATGTGCTCGTGGCGGCCATCGTTGCGGATCTGCTCGACAATGGTTTTTACATCCTGGACCTTATCCTTGTGAGCGACAAGAAGTGCGTCCTTGGTCTCAATAATGACCAGGTTGTCCACGCCAACGGTTGCGACCAGGCGGCTGTCTGCGCGAACCAGAGTGTTGGCGGTTTCGTGAACGATGACGTCTCCGGCCAGGCTATTGCCATTCTGGTCCTTTTCACTGACATCCCAGAGGGCTGACCATGAACCAATGTCGCTCCACCCGGCGTCAAGGGCAACCACCGCCGCCTTGTCTGTCTTTTCCATAACTGCGTAGTCGACGGATTCAGATGGGCATTCGGCAAACAGCTCCGAGTTAACACGGATAAAATGAAGGTCTTCGCTGGCGTCCGACATCGCGGCCTTGCAGGCTGTCACAATGTCAGGCCGGTGCGTTTCCAGTTCCGCCAGATAATCTCTGGCGCCAAACAGGAACATGCCGCTGTTCCAGAGATATTTTCCGGAGGCAAGATAACGATTTGCGGTTTCCAGGTCCGGCTTTTCGACAAACTCATCGACAGAGAAACAGTCAGCTGCCAGCTCTGTTCCCTGGTGGATGTAGCCATAGCCTGTTTCCGGCTGGTGAGGAACAATGCCAAAGGTGACGAGTTTGCCCTGCCGGGCCAGGGGCAAAGCTTTGGTGACACCCTGCTGGAAGGCGTTCACATTCTGGATAAGATGGTCCGCAGCCAGGACCAGCATTAAAGGGTTTTCGTCACCCGCGCTCTGACACAACTGCAGGGCAGCCAGGGCAATCGCCGGCGCGGTGTTGCGGCCGCAGGGTTCCAGTATGATCTGAACGTCTTCCTGGTTGGATTGCCGCATCTGTTCCGCAGCCAGGAACCGGTGTTCCTCGTTGCAGATCAGAAGTGGTGTGTCGGTGTCCATCCCCTCAAGCCGGGCGACGGTTGATTGCAGCATTGATAGCGGACTGTCTGTCAGCTTCAGGAACTGTTTGGGATTCAGTTGCCGAGACAGTGGCCATAACCGTGAGCCGGTGCCGCCAGCCATTATGACGGGATGAATCATGTGCATACTCCGAGCTTGAGAATACCGTGGAAAAACATTGCTCTGAATGTGCGCCATCTTACCACAGGGGGCTGATAATATTGCCCAGTGAACGACTGAAACCAACGACATTAAGATCAGGAACTGTGATGAAGCTACCGCTATCCGTTTATTACATCACTCAGGACGAAGAGTTACGGTTGCCTGAGTCTCTGGCCAAAGTCGCCGGCTGGGTGGATGAAGTCATAGTAGTGGATTCCGGAAGCGCTGACCGAACCAGAGAGATCGCTGAAAATGCCGGTGCACGTTTTGTGCACAACGACTGGCAGGGGTTTGCCTCTCAAAAGGCCCACGCCGCAAGTCTGTGTCGCAATGACTGGGTTCTGGATCTTGATGCCGATGAAGTGCTGTCTGATGAGCTTGTAAAAAATATCAAGGCTCTGTTTGCCAAGCCGGTTCCGGACGATGTTGCCGGTTTCAGGATGCGCTGGGTGTTGTCGCAACCTAACCCGGGACATCCTTTCAAGCATGATAAAACCAAGAAAATTCTTCGTCTTTACAACAGAAACAAGGCGGTAATCAAAGCGGAGACAGACAGCAATAACGACCGGCCCCAGGTTCGGGAAGGGCGGGTACTCGATCTGAAAGGGGATGTGTTGCACCGAACGCTCATCTCACTGGAGCAGATGGAGCGGAAATACTGCAAGTTATCCACAGAGCAGGCGCGATTCCTGGCAGCGAAAGGCCGGCATATCTCCAGTGGCCGGTTGTTTGCTGAATTTCCGCTCAAATTCCTGAAATACTACCTGGTCCACCGACAGATTCTGAATGGCTGGTTCGGTCTGAGTGTCGCGATCACGGCTGCAAACAGAAACTTTATGAGACTGGCCAAGGCAAAGGAATTGCAGATGCAGGCGGAACTGGAAAAGAACGCGGACTGACAGGCTTCTTTGGGGTAGCTCAGTTCCGGGTATTCTGGCGCACCGCCAATGCGTCGAAATACAGTTTTTCCGTTTCATCGGTCATGTTTTCAAGCGTCAGTTTGTCTCTTGCAAAGGCAATTGCCGGTTCCTCAGCCTTTTTCAGAGCGGTCAGGTTGCCAAGAGTTGCCGACAGAAGGTCGGCCAGGGAGCCTGGTTCATGGTCCTGGCTGAGTGCCTGGGCAGGGAGAAGGTTCTGTGGCCCGGAAACCGGGGTTGAAATCACCGGGCAGCCCGCCAGGAGTGATTCAATCAAGACATAGGGAAAGCCTTCCCGCTCGGAGCTTATCACTGTCAGTTGGGCGCGCTTATAGATCGAGTTCAGGTCGGTACGAAACCCGGCCAGGGTAACGTCGTCCAGGCCCAGCTCGGAGATGAGCTGTTCCAGCTTTTTTCGTTCTGAGCCGTCGCCAAAGAGTGTGAGGTGAGCCTGCGGCAACGAGTCCGTCCGCATGGCCCAGGCTTTAATAAGCGTTTGAAAGCCTTTCACGGGTTCAAGGCGGCCAATGGCAATAACGTTGAGGGTATTGCCCGGCACCGCGGCCATGTCGATTTGCTCTGGAGAGAGGTTGCCGGATAGCGCGATGCCGTTATAAATCAATTGCTTGCAAGGATGTTGGAGAACCTTGAAAATCTGGGGACTCACGGCGATAACCTTATCCATGCGGTTAAACGCTTTGTGGCTGGATTTGATGCCGTGAACGGTGCCTACCCTGAGTCTTACGATATCAGATCGAATACTCCCGACCAGCTGAGCGGCCTTGTTCCCCTGAGCATGGAGGACGTCCGGCAAGATTTTTGTTATCCGACGCCTGATCACGAAGTTCAGCCAAGGGTTGCGCCTGCCAAGCTGGAGTGGTGCCGGGTGAAAATGCACCGCACCCGGGAACCTGTCTCTGTAGGAAGGATGTGCTATGACATGCACGCAGTGACCCCGGCTGGCCAGTGCACCGGCCAGGTCGGCGGTGTGCTTCTCCATGCCGCCCCAGGTGGTGCCGGGAGTCCCTATAAGCAGTGCGATCGTCAGGTGTTGCTGGCTGGTCATCGCTGATTTTCGCGGCGTGCAAGTACGTCCTCATAAACTCGCAAGCTCGCCTCCGTCTGCGCCTCAAGCCGAAACCGGTATGGAATATCGATCAACGGCGTCTTTAAATCCAGAAGCCGCATTATCGTCTGGGCAAACTCGAAGGTATCATCTGCGGTTACCAGTCCTTCCCGGAAACAGGCCTGGAGTGTTTCTGCCGCTCCGCCGCGGTTGTAGGCAGCCACCGGTGTGCCTGAGGCAAGGGCTTCGGTGACGGTGCGGCCGAAGGGCTCGGGTTTGGTGCTCATGTGGCATACGACATCGGCCAGCAGATATAAATTGGTCATGTCGTTTCGCTGACCCAGGAAGCTGACTTTGTCGGTCAGGTTCAGGCGGGTGCGTTCTTTTTCAAGCTCTTCCAGAAAGTGCTCCTTGCCGGGTTCGGCGCCGCCCACGATGATGCCGTGGCAATCCGGACGGGTTCGGACCAGCTCCGCCATCATGGCGAGGAAATCCAGTTGGCCTTTCCAACGGGAAATACGGCCCGGCATCATGATGATCTTCTGGTTGGTCAGTTGTGGGTAATTCCGGAACCACCGGTCGAGCCACTGCGGGGTAAGCTCCCTTTGTCGGAAGGCCTCCACGTCCACGCCGCGCTGGATAACCGTCAGCTTTTCTTCCGGTACCGGATAGTTTTTCAGGATGTATTCCCGCACACACTGCGATACGGCAATAATGTGGTCCGCGCGGGTCATTATGGCGCTGTATGGGTTGACGGAATACATGCCATGAAACGTTGAAACGGCAGCCGGGCGCTGGCTTTCAGGAATGCTTCTGAGAGCGAGGTAAATGATCCACGCAGGCATTCGTGAGCGGACGTGAACGATGTCGGGTTTCAGCTCAAGCAGCAGTTTTCGCATGGGCAGGACCTGACCAAACGAGGCCAGGGACTTTCGGTGTATGGGCATGAAGATGTGTTTTGAGCCCTGTCCCCGGAGCTGCTCGGCCATGGGGCCGCCCTTGGAGACGACGAACGACTCATGGCCCCGCTTAACCAGATCGGAAGCGAACTCGACGGTGCCACGCTCCACTCCGCCGCTGTAGAGTGCCGGCAGTGCCTGGAGAATTCTCAAACGGATTTCCTCTTGTCTTTTTGATGGCTGGTGCTTGCTGTGGGCAACAGGCGCTGTTTGATTACCCAGCGCGCAGCTCGGTCAGCCTCCCACAAGGTATCACGATGGGGGGCTTCTCCGGCCATAACGGCAGCATGGTCACTCCAGCTGGCAACATAGCCGTGGCTGACCAGCCGATCGACACCCCCTGCCACACGACTGCCTGGCTTTTTGGGAAGCTCAAAAAGTCCGGTAGGGACCGCTGAGGTTGCCGCTTCACAGACCATGGACATACTGTCCGGGCTGACCCACGCAGCTCTTGAGGCGGAAAGACGGTGGTTGAGCCAGTCTTCATGGGTCTTCTCCGGATCGACAACGGTAATTTTCGGGCTGGCCAGTTCTTCCAGGCGCGCAAGAAGCTCGGCAGGTGTGCGCCGCGAGCCGCTGATGGTCCATCGCCATCCGGGGTAATGCCCAATGAGATGATTGATTTGTCCGAACACCACATCGTTATCCCATTCAAAGTGGGGGGAAGGGCCTCCCACGAGAATGAGCGCCTCAGGTTTGTCCGTGATCCGCGCCAGGGGCGTAACAGTGTTGATAACGCCTTCCGTTACCAGGATGTGGGGCCCCGGGGCCACTCCGTCATGAGCGGGGATGATGGCGCCACTGACCCACCCAAGGGGAAAGGGCGGTTTCATGATGACCAGAGATTCTGCTTTTTTGAACCGGCGCAGGGCGAGTAACAGCCTATGAGTGCCGGAACCCGCTCCAATCACAAGATCCGGAGGCGGAAGTGTTGTGTCGAGGGCCGGAGGTATGCCCATCAAGGCGCGCCAGAGTGGCACCTTCACTGCCGGCGCGTCCACCCAGTAAAGACTCACTCCGGCCAGCACCCGCAGCCGGTTTCCGAGGCCTTTCAGCTGGTTCCGGTGCCCTGGCTTGTTGTCGGTGAGCAGCCACACTACCGGTGCGGTCCCGTCAGGATTAGCCTGCTTTGCCATGGTGTCCGGGCATCGAATGCCGGCCTCCCTGTTTTAAAAGCCCTCGGGCTTACGTGCTGTGGTCATAGAACCCCGGGTCTTCCGGGTCCGGGCGGGTCTTGAAACGGCGGTGCATCCAGAGATACTGGTCGGGGGCCCGCCGGATCTCTCGCTCAATAATGCCATTGATCCGCGTCGCGTCCTGAAGATCGTCACCGCCGGGGAAGTTTTCCAGGGCAGGGTGGAAGTATATATCGTAACCAGGTCGACCTTGTCGCCGGAAATGACTGAATGGCACAACCATACAGCCGCTTCGCTCGGCGATGCGCGAGGTCGCCGTTATCGTTCCGGCGTCCACGCCGAAGAAGGGGGCGAAGACGATGTCCTTGCGCCCGTAATCCTGATCGGTTGCATACCAGACTGTGTGATTTTTTTTCAGGCTTCGGAAGAGTCCCCGCAGATCCCGGGCGCCGAGGACCGTGCCATAACGCCTTTCCCGGGCTCGTGTCATAACTGCGTTCATAAGCGGGTTATTATGATCCCGTTGCATGACATCTGCTTTAATATATTCCGTGACCAGGCTGCCTCCCAGATCAAGAGTGCTGTAGTGACCCCCGAGCAGGAGCACGCCTTTGCCATGGGAGAGCGCTTGCTCGAGATGTTCGAGGCCATGGACTCTGGTGATGCCGGTCAGTTTGGCTGGATCCCGGAACCAGGCAACGCCCAGCTCAAGCAGGCCGATGCCGTTGGCGATGAATGCCCGCCGGACCAGAGCATGCTGCTGGGCTTTGGTTAGTTCCGGAAAACAAAGCCGGATATTCACCTCGGCGATGTGCCGCCGGCTTCTCGCCAGCTTCCAGGCCAAAAGCCCGACGATGTTTCCGAGCCACCACTGGAGCCGGATGGGGAGTTGTGCAACGCACCACATCAGGGAAATGCCCATCCAGGTCGGCCACCATCGCGGATGGCGATAGGCCGAATAATCGGTATTTCTCGGAAGCTTGCGGTATTTCTTTTTCACTGGAAACGGGTCCTGCCTGTTCGTCTTACTGATCGTCACGAATAGAGTGACTTCGGTATCAATCTGAAGCAAATCAATGGGGTTTGCGCTATGATACCGCACTGTTTTGCCGGGAGTCCTGTGTGCTGCAATTTATCTATTCCCAGCTGATACGGCTGCTTTTGCCCTTTATCCTGTTACGACTGTGGTGGAATGGTCGCCGGGCTCCGGAGCTGCGCCGGAATTGGCGCCAGAGGCTCGGCCTCGTGCCACGGGCCGAAGGCGCGGTTGTATGGGTGCATGCGGTCTCCGTGGGAGAGACCATTGCCGCCGGCCCCATGGTTCGTCGATTGCTGGTCCGGAACCCCGGCGTTACCATCCTCATGACCGCCATGACGGATACCGGGCTGGCCCAGGCTCGCAAAATGTTTGGTGATCAGGTGCAGTATGCCTACGCACCCTATGACACTCCGGGTTCTATCCGTCGTTTTCTGAACCGCGTGAATCCCCGTATTCTCGTGATTATGGAAACGGAGATCTGGCCAAACATGATACGTCAGTGCCGGGCCCGCCGAGTGCCCGTTTTTCTCATCAATGCGCGTCTCTCCGAGCGTTCTGCCCGCGGGTATGAACGTATAAAGAGCCTTGCTGCGCCAATCATGCGCAGCATCAGCTGGGTGGCCGCACAGGCTGAAAAGGATGCCGAGCGCTTTCGGCGAATCGGCGTTGCTGCACCCAAAGTTGCCGTAACCGGCAGTGTGAAGTTTGACGTGGACATTCCAGATAATGTCCGTGAAGAGTCCAGTGCTCTCAGGTATGAGCTTTCCACGCGCCCGGTCTGGATCGCCGGTAGTACCCACGAAGGTGAGGATGTTCAGTTGCTGGCGGCCCATGAAAAAGTGCTGGAAATCCACCCTGAGGCCTTGCTGATTATTGTGCCGCGTCATCCGGATCGGTTTGAATCTGTGGCGGAAAAAGTTGGCAAGGCCGGGCTCTCGCTCGTTCGGCGGTCAACCCGGAAACCTCCCGGCGCGGCTCAGGTCTATCTGGGGGATACTATGGGCGAACTGATGATGCTTTACGGTGTGAGTGATATGGCCTTTGTGGGTGGCTCATTGATCAAGCGCGGTGGGCATAACCCCCTTGAGCCCGCCGCATGGGGCATCCCCGTGTTTTCAGGACCACACGTGTTCAATTTTGAAACCATCTATCAGCGCCTGCTGGATGATGTCGGAGTCAAGCTTGTTACAGACGTTGATGAGCTGGCAGCGCATATCATTCATCTTTTTAGTGATGAAGAAGAACGGAAGGCCATTGGGCGGAGGGCACTTTCTGTCGTCGACAAGAACCGCGGGGCTCTGGATAAAGTCGTAGACGGGATTATTGAGCGGATCTGAAGGCGGGCGAAACTGCTCGCCCGCCTCTGCCATTCACTGGGCCACATCTTCCAGCATTTTTTCTTCGTTCGCCAGCGCTTCGATTCCCGGCGCTGTCTCACTCAGCCAGTTATTCAGACTGATCAGGTCCTCAGGGCTGAGGGTTCCTGCCGCCTGCTTCAACTGAAGGGTGTTGATGACATAGTCGTACCGGGCATTGGCGTAGTCCCGAAGCGCAACGTAATAGGCGCGCTCTGCATCGAGTACTTCCACGATGTTGCGAGTGCCCACTTCGTACCCTGCACGGGTTGCATCCAGTGCACTGCGACGGGAGATAATCGTCTGCCCCAGCGCTGAAGCAGTTTCAACATTGTTGTTCACCGTCAAAAACAGGCTGCGTGTATTAACCCGGACGTCCCGTCGAACCGTATTCAACGACTGCTCTGCAACAGTAACCAGTGAACGCTGCTGACGAACCCCGGCCTGAGTGCCACCACCGGTATAGATCGG
Organism: Marinobacter salinus; assembly: GCF_001854125.1. Lineage (NCBI taxonomy): Bacteria > Pseudomonadati > Pseudomonadota > Gammaproteobacteria > Pseudomonadales > Marinobacteraceae > Marinobacter > Marinobacter salinus. The sequence goes on along the minus strand of NZ_CP017715.1, from coordinate 2,608,354 downwards.
TACGTTAAGCGTCAACCCGATCACGCCTTGCGTGGTGGTGCCGTCCCGTTGGGTTTGCACAGCGCTTTCGATGCCATTGATGTCAGACTTTCCATACGAAGCTGTCAGATCAAGCGTCGGGTAATGCCCGGCCTTGGCAACCTTCAGGCTGGCTTCGCTGGCATTCAGGTCATACAGTGCCGACTGGATGGACCAGTTCTGTTCCAGAGCGGTTGCTTCCCAGGCGGAGGGGTCCATTGGCTCTGGGCGGCCCAGTGGGAAGTTCTGTCGAAGGTTCTCCAGATCTTCCGCGTATTCGCCGGTCAGGCGGGCGAGCTGTTCGCGAGCGATATTGACCTGGTTCTCAGCCGCAATACGCTGGCTCTTGCTGTCATCGTAGCTGGCGCGCGCTTCATAGACTTCGGTGATGGCTATCAGGCCAACGTCAAAGCGCTCCTGTGCCTGCTCATACTGGCGCTGGATCGCGGCCTCTGTTGCCAGGGCCGTGGTCACCGTGTCCTGGGCACGAAGCACGTTAAAGTAGGCTGTGGCCACGTCCAGTATCAGTTGCTGCTGGGCCAGATTGTACTGTGCCCTTGCCGAATCGGTCTGGAACTGGCTGGCGTCATAGCGAAACCAGGCGTCGGCCTGGAACAGGGGCTGGGTCAGCTGAACGCCATAATTCAGTTCGCGGTAACTGTTGTCCTGGTTCGGGCCGTCCACATCAATATGGTTCGCTTCGCCATATGCGCCAATCTGAGGCAGCAAAGCACTCTTGCTGACACCGCTTGCGGCCTGCTGGGCTTCAAAGCTGGCCTGTGCGGCAGCAATGCCGGAATCGTAGGAAAGTGCTTTCTCATAGGTCTGGACCAGGTCCATGGAAAGAGCCGGCTGTGCCGCCAGTAGGCCAACAAGTCCGGATAGCAGTCGTTTCTTCATTATTTCTCCTGAATAACTTTGCGCGTGCGCGTCCCGCTTTGAAACGCTGATTTGGCAGCCGAACCAGACAAATTGTGACGGAAGATCCCGTCAAGAGGCTTTGGATGGCCATTATGGACAATAATCGCCCGCAGCTCTACACTTGCAAATGACACCCATTGTGGGTGCCAATTAATACAGTTTCGCGTCTTGACGGGGTGCTGGCCCGCCTTCAATAACTGAGGGGCGGTCGGCTGAGATTGCATCGCAGAACCCGCGACCTGATCCGGATAATACCGGCGTAGGGATTGAGACCATATTGCTAATACGGCGCAAGGTTTTCTGACACCAAAGAAAACGCCGTGTGCAGCTCCGTCATACGCGACCCGACATCTACTACCATAAGTTCCGGGAGCGAATGATGACAGAATTGCCCTCTTACCTCAGTGATTCCGCCCAGGTGGACTCTGCAGCTGTTAAATCCCTGCCAAATTCACGAAAGATATACGTGCAGGGAAGCCGTCCCGACCTGCGAGTGCCCATGCGGGAAATAATCGTTGGTGATACGCCTACCGAAATGGGCGGAGAACACAACCCGGCTGTCAGGGTCTACGACACCTCTGGTCCTTACACTGACCCCGAAACCACTATTGATCTCCGCAAAGGGCTCTCGCCCATCCGCGCCTCATGGATCCTTGAGCGCGATGACGTGGGGCAATTGCCTGGCTATACCTCTGAATTTACCCGCCGCCGCATGAAAGATCCTCTGCTGGATCCGCTCAGATTCATGGATGAGCGCAAACCTCTGAAGGCGAAACCGGGTAAAAACGTCAGTCAGATGCATTACGCGCGCAAGGGCATTATCACACCGGAAATGGAGTACATTGCCATTCGCGAAAACCTGAAGCTGCAGGAAGCTCGTGAACAGGGCCTGCTCCGGGACCAACATCCCGGACAGTCATTCGGCGCCAGTATACCTGATGAAATTACGCCGGAGTTCGTGCGCGATGAAGTGGCCCGCGGTCGTGCCATCATCCCTGCCAACATCAATCACCCTGAATCCGAACCGATGATCATCGGCCGCAACTTTCTGGTGAAGATCAATGGCAACATCGGTAACTCCGCTGTCAGTTCGTCGATCGAGGAAGAAGTTGAAAAGCTTACCTGGGGTATTCGATGGGGTGCGGACACCATCATGGACCTATCAACGGGCAAGAACATCCATGAAACCCGCGAGTGGATTATTCGAAATTCTCCGGTTCCTATTGGCACGGTGCCCATCTATCAGGCTCTTGAGAAAGTTGGTGGTGCCGCTGAAGACCTGACCTGGGAAATCTTCCGCGATACTCTGGTCGAGCAGGCCGAACAGGGGGTGGACTACTTCACCATCCATGCCGGTGTGCGCCTTCACCACGTGCCGCTTACCGCAAAACGCACCACTGGTATCGTTTCCCGGGGCGGCTCGATCATGGCCAAGTGGTGCCTGGCACATCACAAGGAAAGTTTTCTATACGAGCATTTCGAAGACATCTGCGAAATCATGAAAGCTTACGATGTTGCATTCAGCCTTGGTGACGGCCTGCGCCCCGGCTCCATTGCCGATGCTAACGACGCGGCCCAGTTTGGCGAACTGGAAACCCTGGGCGAGCTCACCAAGATCGCCTGGAAACACGACGTCCAGTGCATGATCGAAGGTCCAGGCCACGTGCCCATGCATCTGGTAAAGGAGAACATGGACAAGCAGTTGGAATGCTGCGATGAAGCCCCGTTCTACACCCTCGGGCCGCTGATCACCGACATTGCCCCGGGCTATGATCACATCACCTCCGGTATCGGTGCGGCCATGATCGGCTGGTACGGTTGCGCCATGCTCTGCTATGTCACGCCGAAAGAGCACCTGGGTCTGCCCAACAAGGACGACGTGAAAACCGGCATCATCACCTACAAAATCGCTGCTCACGCGGCGGACCTGGCCAAGGGTCACCCCGGGGCCCAGATTCGTGATAACGCCCTCTCCAAGGCGCGCTTCGAGTTCCGATGGGAAGACCAGTTCAACCTCGGCCTCGATCCGGATACAGCCCGGGCCTATCACGATGAAACCCTGCCCAAGGAATCCGCGAAGGTGGCGCACTTCTGCTCCATGTGTGGGCCGAAGTTCTGCTCCATGCAGATTTCACAGGAAGTAAGAGAGTACGCCAAGGAGCACGGGCTTGATGACGTATCTGCGGTGGATGCCGGCATGAAGGAAAAATCTCGGGAGTTTGTCGAGTCTGGAAGTAAACTTTACGATAAGGTTTGATGCTTGGCGCTCTGGTTCTGTACGACTGCGAGTTTGGAGCAAACAAGCCAATAGCGGAGCTTGAAGTGATACCCAACTAAGGGCTATCGTTCAAAGTCGATTCAGAAACCGGATGAAAGATGATCAAGCCGTTCCAGTTTCAGGCCAATGATGTCAAAGTCGAAAAACGTGAAACCGTCTTCCAGGGCTTCTTCCGCATGGATAAGCTCTGGCTGACCCACCCGCGTTTTGACGGCCGTGAAATGCCTGTATTTACCCGAGAACTGTTTATCCGCGGGGACGCTACCTGCGTGCTACCTTACGATCCCGTGCGGGATGAAGTCGTGCTGCTTGAACAGTTTCGGTTAGGCGCATTGGGTCGCGACCAGTCGCCCTGGTTGCTGGAACTGGTCGCCGGTATGAACGAAGAAGGCGAAAGTCCGGAAGACGTTGCCCGGCGCGAAGGGCAGGAGGAGGCGGGTCTGACGTTCAGTGAGCTGGACAAGATCTGCGACTATCTTGTGTCGCCAGGCGGCAGTACGGAAATGATTCACTTGTTCTGTGGCCTGATCAGTACTGAGTCTGCGGGCGGCCTGTTCGGTGTCGAGCATGAGCATGAGGACATTCGCGCTCATGTAGTCCGTGTCGAGGACGCCATTGCCATGATCCACGATGGCCGGATTAACAACGCAGCCGCTATCATTGCGCTTCAATGGCTTGAACTGAATCGTTCAAGGCTTCGGAAAGAGGCGAAGTAATGACCGAGTGGAGCATGAAGCCAAAGCGTTATGTGCCGGATCTCAGGCAGCTGGGAGCTCTGTGCGATGGAAACTATCAGCGCCTGAACAAGCTGCGCCAGTTGGAGGTGGATGGAAAGCCGGTCTGCGAGTTTGAACTCCATCGCGAAAACCAGTATCTGGGCCGGGTTCGGATCAAAATTCTGCAGACGGCAAAGTTCACGGAAACCCTGCTGCTTGAGCAGGTCCATAATTCCGGCCGCTGGCTGAACAATCCGCAGATGACCGTCCGCGTATACCATGATGCGGCCATGGCAGAAGTGATCAGCTGTTATCGCGACCGGCAGATTGCACCAGTCAACGATTACCCCAATCGATTTATGCATCATCCCGATGAAAAAGTGCAGGTGAACGGGTTCCTGGCGGACTGGCTGGATTATTGTCTGCGTTTTGGTCACCTGCCTATGGAACATGCTGCCTGGTCTGCGGGCGAGGGTGTCGACTGAAAGTGTCGACTGACAAGCTCTGCTCAAAGCCGAGCGCAGGGCCAAAGTGGGCTGGCGGAGTCCGGTCGGTGTGTCATAGTTGTCAAAAATTGCAAGATATCGCCAGAGCCTGGTCATAATGTGACTCTTGTTCCATTGGAACGTGATAAATCCAGGAGCTGTCGTCGTACACTTGTACCCGATTCATGTGATGTGTACCGATGTGACCAAGAGCGCCATGACGATAAAGGATGAACCCCGGCCTTTCCGGGTATTGCAGCTGACTGATCCTCACCTGATGGCTCGCGCTGATGGCGAGTTATTGGGGGTAAATACCCGGGACAGCCTGAATGCTGTGATCGACGACGTGCTGCAGACGCGTGGTCAGCCAGATCTCATTCTGGCGACCGGGGATCTTGCGCAGGACGGCTCGGAAGAAGCTTACAGGGTCTTTGGTGATAGCTTGCAAGTGTTCACCTGCAGCTCGGCCTGGCTTGCGGGCAATCATGACGATGCGGGAAAGCTGCGGGCGATTGCCGACGAGTATCAGGCTTGGCGTCGACACATCGTTCAGGGCGGCTGGCAGTTTATTCTCCTGGACTCTTCAGTCTCGGGTAAAGTCTATGGAGAGCTTGCCTCGTCTGAACTGGATTTTCTGGAGGAAATGCTGGAGCGTTATCCTGATCTCCCAGCCCTGGTTACCCTGCACCATCACCCGGTTGATATCGGCTCGGACTGGATGCAACAAATCGGTCTCAGGAACCGGGATGCGTTCTGGAAGGTGATTGACCGGTTCCCCCAAGTGAAAATGGTACTTTGGGGGCACATTCATCAAGAGCATGATCTGGACAGGCATGGAGTTCGCCTGTTGGCGACCCCCTCTACCTGCATTCAGTTCACCTCGGGGTCCAGCCAGTTTTCGGTCGAAGCCCTGCCACCCGGCTATCGCTGGTTCGAACTGAAGGCTACCGGCGACTTCACGAGTGAGGTGCGCCGGGCCAGTGATTTTGACTTTGAACTGGATCAGAACAGCACGGGCTATTGAGCTTCACTTCGTAGTTCCCGGGCCGCTTCGACCATTCCCTTCAGTGCCGGGATCACTTCCTCCCACTTTCTCGTTTTCAATCCGCAATCCGGGTTGACCCACAACCGGCTGGCCGGGATTCTCTCTGCCGCTTTGTGCATCAACTCGGCAATCTGGAGTTTGTCGGGCACATTGGGCGAGTGAATATCGTATACGCCGGGACCTATGTCATTGGGGTATTCGAATCCCTTGAACGCATCCAGTAGCTCCATCGCTGAGCGCGATGTTTCAATGGTAATAACGTCTGCATCCATCCGCGCGATGGGCTCTATGATGTCATTGAACTCGGAATAGCACATGTGGGTGTGGATTTGGGTTTCGTCTCTCACGCCATTGGCCGCAACCCGAAAGGCTTCGATGGCCCAGTTCAGGTAGCTTGCCCAGTCCGATTTCCGGAGTGGCAGGCCTTCCCTTAGCGCCGCCTCATCAATCTGGATAATCTTTGTGCCAGCCTCTTCAAGGTCCAGAACTTCTTCCCGGATGGCCATAGCGAGCTGCAGGCAGGTTTCTTTGCGGGGCTGGTCATCCCGAACGAATGACCAGTTCAGAATGGTGACCGGTCCGGTGAGCATACCCTTTAGAGGTTTATCGGTAAGGGACTGTGCATGGCGGATCCAGTCTACCGTCATGGCCTGAGGACGTGAGATGTCGCCAAACAAAATGGGAGGTTTTACGCATCGGGAGCCGTAGGACTGAACCCAGCCAAACTGGCTGAAGGCATAGCCCTCCAATTGCTCGCCGAAGTATTCCACCATATCGTTGCGTTCTGCTTCACCATGCACCAGAACATCCAGGCCAAGTTGTTCCTGCGTCTTTACACAGTGGGCGATCTCTTCGCGAATTCTGGCAATGTAGGCCGATTCGGTCAGTTCGCCTTTGTGATGTTGCTGACGGGCTCGGCGGATTTCGGGCGTTTGTGGGAACGAGCCAATAGTTGTTGTCGGGTAGCGGGGTAATTTCAGGCGCTGCTGTTGAGCCTTGATTCGTTCTGAATAGGGGCTCTGTCGATAGCCCATTTGGCTGTCAATCCGGATCACTGATTGGGTGACAGCCGGATTATGCACTCTGGCCGATTCCCGTCGGCTACGGATCGCCTGCGCGTTTTCGGCAAGCGGCCCGGAGACGGAAGCGCGTCCATTGTTCAATGCCTGGGCAAGAAGGCGAAGCTCAGCCAGTTTTTGCACGCCAAAGGAGAGCCAGTGTTTGATTTCAGGCTCCAGTTTGTCTTCAGTACTAACGTCAACGGGGACGTGCAGAAGGGAGCATGAGGGGGCCAGCCATAGCCGGTCTCCAAGTTTTTCGTAAAGCGGTTCCAGCCAGTCGAGGGTCTGGCTGAGGTCTGCTTTCCAGATGTTGCGGCCGTTGATGACGCCCAGGGACAGGATTTTGTGCGCTGGCAGCCAGTCTGCGATCCGGGCAACTTCATCCGGCGCGTTGATGGCGTCCAGGTGCACGCCGGCAACGGGCAATTCGCAAGCCAGCTTCAGGTTCTCACGCAGCTCACCAAAGTAAGTGGTCACTAACAGCTTGGCGCTGGCGGACTTCAGGCGATGGTAGGCCAGGTTGAATGCGTGGCGCCAGTCACTGTTTAGCTCGGTTACCAGTGCCGGTTCATCGACCTGAACCCATTCAATGCCGTGGCTTGCCAGCACCTCCAGCAATTCGGCGTAAACTTCCAAAAGGCGATCCAGAAGGTCAAGTCGGTCCGAACAGTCTTTGGCTTTTCCCAGCCAGAGGTATGTGACCGGACCAATGATGACGGGCTTGGGGGTGAACCCCTGGCTGCGGGCTTCTTCAATCTGTGTCAGCAGGCGCTCCGGATTGAGGGTGAATTGTGTTGATGCCTCGAGCTCGGGGACTATGTAATGGTAGTTGGTGTCGAACCACTTGGTCATTGCGCCGGCATGGATGCTGCAACAGTCCGTGTCACTGGCTGAACGCCCACGGGCTACGCGGAAATAACGGTCCAGCTCAGTGCCCGGAGTGGATTGTGCACGCTCGGGCAGGTGACCGAGCGTAACGCTCATGTCCAGAACCTGATCGTAAAATGAAAAGTCCCCGACCGGGACCAGGTCAAGTCCATGTTGGTGCTGCCAATGTTTTCGGCGCAAGTCGGCGCCTCTGACGTTCAGTTCTTCTTCGGTGAGTTTGCCTTGCCAGAATGCCTCCTGTGCAAACTTTAGCTCCCGTCTTGGGCCGATGCGCGGGAATCCGAGATTGTGGGTTAAAACCATAGCTGGCTGCTCCGTTTGATTGGTATGGGTTATCCAGAAGCCAGCCAGCGTAGTTGGCATTAGTAATGAAAAATAATGGTATTATTTCACTAATACATGAATAAAATTCACTTCATGCTCTTGGAAAAGCGGAATGATTGAGCGCAATCACCTGGAAATTCTTCGTGCCGTTCATTTGAAGGGGTCGTTGACGGCTGCTGCCGAAGGTTTGCACCTGACGCAATCTGCATTGAGCCATTCGATTCGGAAGCTGGAGCATCAATTAGGTACTCCCGTCTGGATTCGGGAAGGAAGACAGCTTCGTTTAACTCAGTCAGGTGAGTGTTTACTCGCGCTGGCGAATCGTCTATTGCCGCAGTTTGAGCACGCAGAATTACTGGTTGGTCAGCTTGCCAGCGGTCAGCGGGGAACTCTGCGGATTGGCATGGAATGCCATCCCTGCTACCAATGGCTGCTCAAGGTTGTGGGCCCTTACCTTGAGCAATGGCCTGGGGTGGACGTGGATGTGAAGCAGAAATTCCAGTTCGGTGGAATCGGGGCTCTGTTTGGCTACGATATCGACTTGTTGGTGACCCCGGACCCTCTTCACCGGCCGGGCTTGGTGTTTGAACCGGTCTTTGACTACGAGCAGGTGCTGGTGGTCTCCGAAAACCATCCGCTGGCAGGTAAGCCCTGGGTGGAGCCCGCGGATCTGGAAAGCGAGACACTGATAACCTATCCGGTGGAAATTGAACGCCTGGATGTCTATACCCGGTTTTTGTTGCCAGCTCAGTCGACTCCGGCACGACACAAAATCATTGAAACCACGGATATCATGCTGCAAATGGTCGCTGCGAACCGGGGAGTTGCGGCTTTGCCTCGCTGGTTGGTGAATGAATATGGTGAAAAAATCAGGGTGAAACCGGTTCGGATGGGCAGGCAGGGAATAACCAAGCAGATCTTCTTGGGACTTCGTGAGCGGGATCAGGGTGTGGATTATCTGAATTCGTTCATGACTATGGCACGGGGTATTCGCTGGAGATAGGCTCTTGCGGTAAACTGCGCAAAAAATCCAACCAGGGAATCCGATCATGAGCGATATACCCGCAGATCTCAAATACATTGAAACTCACCAGTGGGTCCGTGTTTCCGATGACGGTACGGCGACCGTTGGTATAACCGATTTTGCCCAGGAACAGCTGGGTGATGTGGTTTACATCGGCGTACCCGATCTTGGTGTCACGGTGAACGGTGGCGAGGAGGCCGGAGTGGCAGAGTCGGTCAAGTCGGCTTCAGATGTGTTCAGCCCGGTCACCGGTGAGGTTATTGCAGTGAATGAGACCCTTGAAGATGAGCCGGAAAAGGTGAATGAAGATCCTTATGGGGATGGCTGGCTGTTTAAGGTGAAACTGGTTGATCAGGGTGAGCTTGACGGCCTGATGGATCCTGAAGCTTACTCGGAGCATGTGGCTGCCGAGGGCTAATCTCTGCGAGTAGGTGCAAGGCCTGCCCGGCGACTCCCGTTATTCCGTGTTGTTGTTTCTGGGTTATGTATAATCCTTGCCCCGTTTTTACTTCCTTCAGGTGCTCGTTATGAATTTTCCAGTTTTATATCTTCGCAAAGGTGCCGAGCGTAGGCTCCGGGCGGGTCATCTGTGGGTTTACAGTAATGAGGTGGATACCCGCCGGTCGCCACTCACGGATTTTGAGGCGGGTGCTCAGGCGGAGCTGAGGGCGTCCAATGACAAGTCGTTGGGGACGGTTTTTGTTAATCCGAACGCACTGATTTGTGGCCGTCTCATCAGTCGCGATGCCAGCCATGGTATGACGCCCAAGCGTTTGACGGAGCGCTTGGAGACAGCGCTGGTTCTGCGTGAAAAGCTCTTCAACAGGCCGTTTTACCGTTGGGTTTTCGGAGACAGTGATGGCCTTTCGGGGCTGGTGATTGACCGCTTTGGCGATACGGTGGTGGTGCAGATTTCAACAGCCGGCATGGAATTGCTGAAAGACACCATTGTGCGGGCTGTTCAGCGCCTGGTGCATCCCACGGCGATTGTTCTCAAGAACGATGGCAAGATGCGAAAGGTTGAGGGGCTGGAGAGCTATATCGAGCAGGCACACGGTCCTGAGACTTCTTTGCTCAGTGTTGAAGAAAACGGGGTTCGCTTTGAGGTGCCGATGGAAGGTGGCCAGAAGACTGGCTGGTTCTACGATCACCGAATGAACCGTCAACGGCTGCAGGCCTATGCACCTGGCAAACGGGTTCTTGATGTTTTCAGTTACGTCGGCGGCTGGGGTATTCAGGCCGCCTGTGCTGGTGCGACTCAAGTAACCTGCGTGGATAGTTCGTCTTCAGCAATCGACTCGGTGCATCATAATGCCCGGTTGAATGGCCTGGATAACGTGGAAACCCTGGAAGGCGACGCCTTTGAAGCTTTGAAGGCACTCTGCGACGAGAAAGAAAAATACGACATTGTTGTGCTGGACCCGCCGGCGCTGATTCCCCGTCGCCGGGACCAGAAAGCAGGGGAGCAGGCTTACGCCCGGCTCAACCAGTTAGGGTTGCGCTTGCTTGAGCGGGACGGGATTCTGGTTTCAGCGTCTTGCTCTATGCACCTGTCCCAGGAAAAGCTGATCGATATCATTCGCGGTAGTGGTCGCAAGATCGATCGCTTTGTGCAGCTACTGGAACAGGGGCATCAGGCTCCGGATCACCCGGTAATTCCGGGCATTCCAGAAACCGATTACATCAAATCCTGTTTTGTGCGGTCACTGACCAGCTTTTTCTGAAGAGGCTGGTCAGTCTCTTAATGACAGGATCTTCCAGCCATGTTCCCGCGCGAGCGCTTCCAGCGTGGGGTCCGGATCAACGGCAACGGGATTGCTGACTACTTTCAGCAAGGGAGCATCGTTGTGAGAGTCACTGTAAAACCAGGCGCCGTCCAGGTTTCTGTCGTGAGCTTCCAGCCAGTCGTTTAACCGGGTGACTTTGCCATCCTGAAAGCTGGGTATGCCGGCGACTTCCCCGGTATACCGGCCATTCACCAGCTCCGGCTCGGTTGCGATCAGGTGCTCGATACCCAAGGCTTCAGCAATCGGCTCGGTTACAAACCGATTGGTCGCGGTGATGATCATCAGTGTGTGGCCCTGCTCACGATGGCTGTCCAACAGTTGGGTAGCCTTGCTGAGCATCATCGGCCGGACCTTCTTTTCCATGAACGTATTTCGCCAGTCCAGTAGTTGGTCCATGTTGTGAATTGCCAGCGGCTGCAGTGCAAAGCCAAGGTAATGAACGATGTCCAGTTCGCCATTCAGGTATTCGTGGTAGAACCGGTCATTCGCCTTCTGATATTCCTCGGCGTCGACAATACCCTCTTCAACAAGAAATTCGCCCCAGGCATGGTCGCTGTCGCCGGCCAGAAGGGTGTTGTCGAGATCAAAAATAGCTAGGGTCAAGCTGTTACCTCCGGTGATTGCGGGGCTTGCGCCAAGGGCGACAGTCTATCACGACCTGTTCAATGCGGCTCTGTTTGCCGAACCCTTGGGTTTCTGTAAGAATGATAGCAACTTGGACAATTCTGGCCGGTGATTTTTTGTACCGGCCAACCGACTATTGAGAGGACTGTGCCGTGATCGATTCAGACGGTTTCAGACCCAACGTCGGAATCATTCTGGCCAACCACAGGGGCGAAGTCCTCTGGGCAAGGCGAATAGGGCAGGACTCCTGGCAGTTCCCTCAAGGTGGTATCAAACACAACGAATCACCGGAAGAGGCGCTGTACCGGGAGCTTGGAGAGGAAGTTGGTCTGGGGGGCAGTGATGTGGAAATCATCAGCTGTACCCGGGGCTGGCTCAGGTACCGCCTTCCCAGGAGGATGGTACGTCAAAACTCGCACCCCGTTTGTGTGGGCCAAAAGCAGAAATGGTTCCTTCTGAGGATGCTATCGCCGGACGCGCAGGTTTGCGTGGACGGTACCGATTCACCGGAGTTCGACGGCTGGCAGTGGGTAAGCTACTGGTATCCGTTGGGCCAGGTTGTCTCATTCAAGCGTGAAGTGTATCGACGTGCGCTGCGGGAGCTCGCTCCGCGACTGTTTTACAACATGGAACAGTGGTATCGGATTGAGCAGAACCGGCGTTTAAAGGAACTCCAGAAATGACGGATTGATCCCGGCCATGCTGAGCATACTGCGAAGTCTTGTACAAGAGGTAAACAGCGCCCGCGATTTGCAGGAGGCGTTGGATATCATCGTATCGCGGGTGCAGAAGGCCATGGGAACCGAGGTCTGTTCCGTCTATCTGCTTGACCCTGCCACGAACCGCTACATTCTGATGGCCACCGAGGGGCTCTATCGCAAGGCCGTCGGACAAGTGAGTCTCGGCTATTCGGAAGGCCTGATTGGCCTTGTGGGTTCGCGCGAAGAGCCAATTAACCTTGAAGATGCCCCCGCCCATCCCAGATATCGCTATTTTCCGGAAACCGGCGAAGAGCGCTTTCGGTCCTTTCTGGGTGTTCCCATCATCCACCACCGCAGGGTACTCGGTGTTCTTGTGGTTCAGCAGCGGGAGAGTTCCCGCTGTTTCGACGAGGGTGAAGAAGCATTTCTGGTAACTGTATCGGCCCAGCTGGCTGGTGTTATCGCTCACAGTGAGGCGACCGGTGCGATCAGTGGCCTGTCGCTGACCGGCGAGGAGGCCAGGGATGTCAGCTTCAGTGGTGTTCCTGGTGCTCCGGGCGTGGCAATCGGTGCCGGTGTTGTGGTCTATCCTTCCGCCGATCTGGACGTGGTGCCGGAAAAGCCGACGGAGGACATCGAGCAGGAATTGGCATTGTTCCGCTCCGCGGTTAAAGCGGTAAGAGAAGATATTGAGCGCGTCGCAAAACGGCTGGCTTCCCAGCTTCGGCCGGAAGAACAAGCGCTTTTTGACGTGTACTTGCGGATGCTAGGTGATGATGCCTTGCCTGGTGAGGTTGCCAATAAAGTCCGGGAAGGCATCTGGGCGCAGGGCGCGCTCAAGCAGGTCGTTCAGCAGTATATTCGCCATTTTGAAATGATGGACGATCACTACCTGCAGGAGCGGGCTGTAGATATTCGCGATCTTGGGCGGCGTTTGCTGTCTCATCTTCAGGAAGGTGAGCAGACGCATGTGGCATACCCGGAGCGCACGGTTCTGGTCAGTGAAGAGCTGACGCCTGCCATGCTCGGGGAGGTGCCCAAGGGGCAACTGGTCGGTCTGGTTTCCGTCAAAGGCTCCAGCAACTCGCATGTGGCCATCCTCGCTCGTGCCATGGGCGTGCCAACGGTTATGGGTCTCGTGGACATCCCGGTCAATCAGTTGGATGGTAAAGAACTCATTGTCGACGGCTTTGAGGGTCAGATTTTTGCCTCGCCTTCGGATGATCTGCGGACATTCTTTCAGGCTATCTGTGACGAGGAAGACGAGCTGGTTCGTGGCCTTGAGGTCCTGAAGGATAAACCCTGCGAAACCACAGACGGGCACCGGGTCTCGTTGCTGGTCAATACCGGGCTGATGACTGACGTGGTCCGCTCCCTGTCCCATGGTGCTGAAGGTATTGGTCTATACCGGACCGAAGTGCCGTTCATGATCAAGGACCGTTTTCCGTCCGAGCAGGAACAGCGTGAATATTACCGGGAGCAACTGGAGGCTTTTGCGCCCAATCCGGTGACCATGCGTACGCTCGACATTGGCGGCGACAAGTCACTGACCTACTTTCCTATTCAAGAGGAAAATCCTTTTCTGGGCTGGCGCGGTATTCGTGTGACCCTGGACCACCCGGAAATTTTTCTGGTTCAGGTGCGAGCCATGCTCAAGGCCAGTGAAGGCCTGAACAATCTTCAGATCATGTTGCCGATGATCAGTAACATCTCGGAGGTCGAAGAGTCCCTGCACTTGATCTATCGGGTTTACCATGAAGTTCGTGAGGAGGGATATGACATCCACATGCCCAAGGTGGGCGTGATGGTGGAAATTCCCGCCGCGGTATACCAGATTCGTGAGCTGGCAGACCGGGTCGACTTTCTTTCGGTAGGATCTAACGACCTTACCCAGTACTTACTGGCGGTTGATCGTAACAATCCGAGGGTGGCGCAGCTTTACCACTCCTACCATCCGGCCGTGCTGCAGGCGCTGGTCAGAGTTGCGCAGGATGCCCATGTGGTTGGAAAGCCTGTGGGAATCTGTGGCGAGCTGGCGGGAGACCCCGGCGGAGCTCTGCTTCTGATGGCAATGGGTTATGACTCCCTCTCCATGAACGCGGCAAGTTTGCCGAAAGTAAAATCGGTGATTCGCAGTGTTAGTCGCGAGTGGGCCGTGCAGCTGCTGGAGGACGTCCTGTTGCTGGATTCGCCCCATGTCATCAAGAGTTGTGTGGACCTTGCGCTTCGTAACGCCGGATTTGGCCGCTATCTGAGGCCGGGTAGATCCGGCGCGGTGGCCTATGCCGAGCAGGCCGCTTCCTGATTTTGTTGCGGCTTTCTGGAAATATAGGGTGTGAATTCTAAAACTGGCTGATAGCTTGGGTAACTTCCCGACAAACGAATAGGGTTTCCGGGAACCCTGGAGGAAAAGGACAGGCCATGACTGCTCCAACCGAACTTAAATCCACTCCCCGCATTGGGCTGGCCCTTGGTGGCGGTGGCCCGCTGGGTGGTATTTATGAAATCGGTGCCCTGCGGGCCCTTGATGAAGCTTTGGATGGCCTCGATTTTAACGACCTTGCCGTCTACGTTGGGGTGAATGCCGGCTCCTTTGCAGCGGCCAATCTGGCGAATCAGATGACCACGGCACAGCTTTGCCGGATATTCGTACGAAACGAAGCCGAGGTTCATCCCTTTCATCCGGAGGTTTTTTACCGGCCGGCGTTCCGGGAAATCGGAAGCCGGTTGTTGTCTGTGCCAGGACTCGTGTCCACGGCAGTTCAACGCTTCATAAACAACCCCTATGACCAGAGCTTGCTGGAAGCCTTGACGATTCTGGCGCAGGCAGCGCCTGCGGGCCTGTTTGATAATGAGGGGTTGCACGAATACCTGAAGCGGGCTTTCACCATGCTCGGCCGAACCAACGATTTTCGCCAGTTGAAACGTAGCCTTTACATTGTGGCGGCGGATGTCGAAAGCACTGAAGCTGTCTGTTTCGGCGCGCCGGGTTTTGATCATGTGCCCATTTCGAAAGCGATTCAGGCCAGCACGGCCTCGCCGGGGTTGTACGTGCCTGTGGAGATCGACGGTCGCTACTATGTCGACGGAACACTACGTAAAGGATTGCATGCATCTGTTGCATTCGAGGATGGTGCAGATCTTGTCTTTGCTGTGAATCCGCAGGTGCCCATTGATGCCAGCGCTGCCGTTCGGGCAGGCACAATGAAGCCGGGCGAGCTCACCCGCTCTGGCATGCCGAACCTCTTGTCCCAGACCTTCCGCACCATGGTTTATTCGCGAATGCAGTCGGGCATTGCCCAATATGCGCGGGATTACCCGGATAAGGATATCCTGTTGTTCGAGCCCACTCGCGATGATGCCAAGCTGTTCTTCTCCAATGTCTTCAGTTTCCAGTCTCGCCGCATGGTCTGTGAGCATGCCTATCAGATGACACGACGGGACTTGCTCACTCGTGCGGATGAGCTGGAACCGAAGCTTGCCAAATACGGCATCAAGCTTCGTCGTGATCGCCTGGAAGATGAGCAGAGAACAATCAGCACCAGTCTTTATGGCGAGATGTTGCCACTGTATGTGGCCAAGGGCCGTAAGAAGAGTGCCGAGAAAGGAAGGTTGGCTTCCGGCCTTGAGAACGTGACTCACCTGTTCAACAAAGCCCAGTAAGCCGGATTCGGGGCACCCGTGGGTGCCCCGTTCTCATGAGTTACAGAATATAGCGGCTCAGGTCTTCATCCTCGGAGAGGGCGCCGAGCTTCTCGTCCACAAACTCGGCGGTGACCTCAAAGCCATCCGTGACCTTGTCACCTGCGTCAAACGAGAGGCTTTCCAGCA
Organism: Marinobacter salinus; assembly: GCF_001854125.1. Classification (NCBI taxonomy): domain Bacteria; kingdom Pseudomonadati; phylum Pseudomonadota; class Gammaproteobacteria; order Pseudomonadales; family Marinobacteraceae; genus Marinobacter; species Marinobacter salinus. The sequence goes on along the minus strand of NZ_CP017715.1, from coordinate 2,592,651 downwards.
GTCTTTCAAGAACCGTGTGCAGGCGCCGGGCTCCGATATTTTCGGTCGTCGCATTTACCTTCCAGGCCACTTCCGCAATGCGGGCGATTGCGTCATCGCCAAACGTCAGCTTGACGCCCTCGGTAGCCATCAGCGCTTCGTACTGTTGAACCAGAGAAGCATCCGGCTCAGTGAGAATGCGCTTGAAGTCGTCAGGTGTCAGGGCTTGCAGTTCGACCCGAATCGGAAGTCGGCCCTGAAGCTCCGGGATCAGATCCGATGGCTTCGACAGGTGAAAGGCACCGGAGGCGATAAAAAGGATGTGGTCTGTGCGAACCGAGCCATATTTGGTACTGACGGTGCTTCCTTCAATCAGCGGCAGCAGGTCTCGTTGAACGCCCTCACGGGAAACGTCGGATGAGGTGTTCTCGGAACGCTTGGCAACCTTGTCGATTTCATCGATAAAGACGATGCCATTCTGTTCTACAGCCTCAATGGCTTTCTGCTTTATTTCTTCTTCGTTGACCAGTTTCGCAGCTTCCTCTTCCTTGACCCGTTTCAGCGCATCTGAAACCTTCATTTTTCGGGTTTTGCGCTTATCGGAGGAGAGGTTGGAGAACATGCTCTGGAGCTGGTTGGTCATTTCCTCCATGCCCGGAGGGGCCATGATCTCGACACCGGCGCCGCTACTGCGGAGATCGATCTCGATTTCCTTATCATCCAGTTCGCCTTCGCGCAGCTTCTTCCTGAACATCTGGCGGGTAGACGAGTCTTCGGTGCGCTGACTGTCTTCATTAAAATCGCGAGGGGGTGGCAGGAGGGCGTCCAGAATTCGGTCCTCGGCCGCGTCCAGGGCTTGATGCTCATGACGCTTAATTTCCTGTTCGCGCAGCATTTTTATCGCCATGTCAGCGAGATCGCGGATGATAGACTCTACATCACGACCGACATACCCCACCTCGGTGAACTTGGTTGCCTCCACTTTCAGGAAGGGCGCATCCGCCAGTTTTGCCAGGCGCCGGGCAATTTCGGTCTTGCCGACACCGGTAGGGCCAATCATCAGGATATTCTTGGGGGTGATCTCATCGCGCAGACTGTTGTCTAGCTGCATACGGCGCCAGCGATTTCTCAGGGCGATCGCCACCGCCCGCTTGGCTTCTTCCTGGCCCACGATGTGTTTATTGAGCTCGTGGACGATCTCACGGGGAGTCATTGCAGACATGGTCGCTCCGGATCAGTCGTTGGTAGACAGCACCTCGATGGTGCGATTGTGGTTGGTGTAAATGCATATGTCGGCGGCAATATTGAGGCCTTTTTCCACAATCTCGTGCGCTGAGATGTCGGTATTCTCAAGCAGCGCCCGAGCGGAAGCCTGAGCGAACGGTCCGCCGGAACCAATGGCGATCAGGCCCTGTTCAGGCTCAATGACATCGCCGTTACCGGTAATTATTAGTGACGCTGTTTTGTCGGCTACTGCCAGCAGTGCCTCCAGTTTGCGCAGAGCCCGGTCCGTTCGCCAGTCTTTAGCCAGCTCAACCGCTGCTTTGGTCAGATTGCCCTGATGTTTTTCCAGCTGGGCTTCGAAGCGTTCAAACAGAGTGAAGGCGTCGGCGGTACCGCCAGCGAATCCTGCGATTACCTTACCGTTGTAGAGGCGCCGGACTTTGCGTGCATTCCCCTTCATTACGGTATTGCCGAGGGAAACCTGGCCGTCGCCACCCATGGCAACTTCGTCATCGCGCCTGACGGAAAGTATGGTAGTCATTTGGGCTCCAATTGCCTGATTGAAATCGGTATTGAGCAGTTATGGAGGCGAGAGGGAATAATTCAAGTGTGGGGGTGCCGGCAGCGTGCAGGGCCTTTCGAAACACGCTGCCTTCCGAATGTTTCAGATCAACCTTCTTTCGGGATTTTACGAATCAGAGGCTGAATATTGATCGAAACAAGTTTGTCGATGGCAGAATTCATCTGGCTGCGGGAGCTGAAAGGGCCCACATTGACACGATACCAGGTGGACCCGCTGTCCAGATCTATGCGCTGAACGCTCGCCCGTAGCCCCTGGAAGGCGATCTGCGCCCGCTGTCGCTCGGCGTCTTCCTTGCTTCGGAAAGAGCCGGACTGGACCACGTAGTCGAAATCCTTCTTGACCGGGCCAGGAGTGTATTCGTCAACCTTGGGCGGCACCACCTCGGATTCGGGCAGCATTTCGTAAAAACGAAACCCGGGCTTTTTCTCTTCTTGTTTCGCCGTGGTGGTCGATTTATTTTCCTGGTTCGTCGTCGGGCTTTCAGCCTGCTGGACTGGTTGCGCCGGGCTGCCGGGGGGCAATGAATTCAGATAGATGATGAATCCGATGAACCCGCCAACGGCCGCAAGTGACAATATCCATTTCACCGACAGTCCTCCCTGCTGGGAGCGCGCCGGAGCAGCAGTCTTTTGCCGCTTCTTCTGCGGACGCGCCCGTTTAGGCTGTTTGTTCTGCGTCGTCGCTGAGGCGGCGGTTGAGCGATTCTTGCGGGCATAGTCTCGGGACATTGTCGCTGTTTACATCTCTTCCGGTGCACTGACGCCCATCAGGTCGAGGCCGTTGGCAATCACCTGACGTATAGCAAGATACAGGCTGACACGGGCATCACGGATCGAGGTGTCCTCAATCAGCACCTTGTGGGCGTTGTAATAGGTGTGAAACTGGCCAGCCAGATCTCTCAGGTAATGCGCCAGATGATGAGGTTCGCGCAGCGCTGCCGAGTTTGCAATCAGCTCCGGGTACTTGGCGAGCTGGTTTGCCAGCTCTTTCTCTTCGTCCAGAGTCAGGAGTGACAGGTCTCCCACGCTCTCATTACGCCCTCTGGTTACGCCTTCCTCAGCCATTTTTCGCAGCACACTGCAGATGCGGGCGTGCGCATATTGTATGTAGTAAACCGGATTTTCATTGGTCTGGGAGCGGGCCAGATCGATATCGAAGGTCAATTGGGAGTCCACTCGGCGGGCTGCGAGGAAGAAGCGGGTTGCATCGCGCCCAACCTCATCGATCAGATCTCTGACGGTGACGTAGCTGCCAGCCCGCTTGGAAATTTTCACTTCCTGACCGGACCGGGTCACCATCACCATCTGATGCAGCACATAATCCGGCCAGCCTTCTGGAATTCCTGCATTCAGTGCCTGCAAGCCGGCACGGACACGGGTGACGGTAGAGTGATGGTCCGCCCCCTGTTCGTTGATGACGGTAGTGAAGCCTCTCTGCCACTTGTCCAGATGGTAGGCAACGTCAGGTAGAAAGTAGGTGTATCCACCGTCCTTTTTGCGCATGACCCGGTCCTTGTCATCGCCAAATTCTGTGGTTTTCAGCCACAGGGCGCCGTCATGTTCATAGGTGTAGCCATTTTCCTGGAGGCGTTTGACGGTGGCTTCGACCTTTCCCTCTTCATAGAGAGAAGACTCAAGGAAATAGACATCAAACTCGACACCGAACGCCTTCAGATCCAGATCTTGTTCGCGGCGCAAATAGGCCACGGCAAACTCCCGAATGGCGTCCCGGTCTTCCGGATCCGCCTTGGCTGCCACTTGCCGGTCATCGGCCGTGACTGTCTCGCCGGCGAGGTAGGCTTTGGCTACGTCGACGATGTAATCGCCCCGATAGCCATCGGCTGGCCAGTCCTTATCTTCCGGACTCAGGCCTTTAACCCGTGACTGGACTGAAAGCGCCAGATTGTTAATCTGGGCGCCCGCATCGTTGTAGTAGAACTCCCGGGTCACATCGTAACCGTTGGCTTCCAGCAAGCGGCTGAGGCAATCGCCAATCGCCGCTCCACGTCCGTGGCCAACATGCAGAGGCCCGGTAGGGTTGGCAGACACAAATTCCACTTGCACCTTCTCGCCTTTGCCTTGCGTGTTGCGACCGAACGACTCCGCTTCATCCAGGATGGAATTTACCACCTCAAAGGCACTGGCTGTGCTCATAAAGAAGTTGATAAACCCGGGCCCTGCAATCTCTACTTTCTCGACTGCTTTACTGTCGGGCAGTTTCTCAACCAGGGCTTCAGCCAATTTGCGAGGTGGACAACCGGCAGCCTTTGACGCCACCAGGGCAATATTGCAGGCGTAGTCACCGTGGGATTTATCCTTGGTGTTGCCCACTTGCGGAGTATAAGTCTGGTCTGCGGGCAGGGTACCTTCGGATTGAAGTGCGGCCAGTGCAGACTGGAGCAGATCGGAAACGGTCTCTTTCATGCTGTCAGATGACTCGGTTTGCTGGAGAATTGGCGTTAGGGCAGGGGGCCCGTCAGAAACAGAAGGCGGGTATTATCGCGGAAAGGTGGAGGAGACTCAAACAATGAAATAAGGGAGGGGCAGGGTGCCCCTCCCTTATTTTTGTTAATCCGGGTTCGCGCAGCTTGTCGCGACCCCATAAGGGCTGTTAGAGCCTCCCGGAGGAGCGGACGACTCCAGGTCTTCTGCCGTGCAGGATAGGGTGAATCTTTGGCGCGCCTGAGATTCGGTACCCTGAACGCTGGTTGTGGCAATCAGGTCAACTTCGATCCAAGAGCACTCACTCTTGAGATACGTCAGGTCGAAGGTTACCGTTCCATCGGTTCCAGTAGTGAGATTTCTTGGTACGGTGGCTGAGGGGTCGGGCTCCAGTGAGCCGTTGTTGTTCGCATCGATATCAGAGTCGTCCAGGATGCCGTTGTTGTTGACATCTTCAGACACGCAACCATCAGCCACTGTGTAGGTTGGTACCCATGGGTCTGAGTCAGTCAGCCTGGTGTAGAAGCCTTTAAAATAACGCACTGGAATAACGCTAACCTGTACAGAGCGGTTGGCAGATGCGTTGCCGTTGGCGTCGGTTACAATGGCTGTCCAGGGTTGTTTATAGAGAGTCAGGCCGGATTCGGTGATCTCGTTACCGGTGCCGATATTGATGCGTAGGGCTTGCCCACCTACCGTGAGAGACAAGTTTTGCGAGATAGTTGTGGTTGGCACGGTTGCCGTTATGGTGACCCCGTCCAGAGAGCTGGAAGTTGAGCTCGACGTATAGGTAACCTGGGTTTGCCCCTGACTGTCAGTTTCACCTGAACCTGCGGAAAGCGAGCCGCCGGTTATATCGTCAAGGGTGAAGTTAACGGTGGCATTTTTTACAAGATTGTTATTGCTGTCACGCACGGTGGCCAGAATTACAGCCGATTCGTTTTGCCCGATTTGTGTCTTGTCAGCCTGCAGATTTAGTTGCGCAGGGGTTGTCGAAACAAACTCAAATGTGCGTTGCGCCGAGGGACCGCCGGTTGCTTGACTCCGGGCTGTGACCGAGGCCGGACCCACGTTTGTTGAAGAAATGCGTACAGCCGCTGTGCCTCCGGAGGTTGTAACGGTCGCTGTGCTGGAGTTGCCTGGCGAAAAAATACCTCGTGTCGTCTCAAAGACGACGCTGGTTCCGTCTGCAACCGGGGTGCCGTTGGACAGCCATTCAACCTCAATCTGCTGAGCAGTGTTCAGTTCGATTTCGGTGTTGCTGTCTGGTAATGAGAAACTGAATGCATCTGGAGAAATGGAAATCGACTTCTCAGCTGTTACCAGGCCAGCCCCGCTGTATGCGTTAACAGTGATGACTTCGGAGCCGCCGGACTGTGCAACCAGATCAAACGTCACGGTACCGTCGGCCGCAGTTGAGAAAGACGCGGCATTTGTTATCTGGTTGCCAAGGGCTGTTGACACCGATACGTTTTCGCCTGTTATGGGGCGTCCGTCAGCGTCAAGCAATCTGGCGGTATAGGTTGCAGATGCGCCCGCCACAATGGAAGAGGGGCCGGTTACTGAGATGGACGTGCCAGTAACAGTCACGGTTGTGGTCTCAGAAACGCTCCCGGCAGATACAGTCACGGTAATCGTCCGGTTCTGAGCGTCGCCCTCTGCGGAGACCAGAGCGGAAGCTTCACCGTCTGCACCAGTTATGGCGTTTTCAACCAGAACGGTGCCATTGTTGTTCGCGGCAAAGGATACGTTGACGTTTTCGAGAACCCGGCCATTGCTGTCTTTGATAAACGCAGTGATGCGAGAGTTGTCGCTGCCGTTCGTGGAAATCTGAGGAGATTCATTAACCAGTTGTATTGAGCCTACGGACACGGTCTCAGATGGGGTGTCTGTCCCTCCGGTATTACTATCTCCTACGCCCGATAAAGAGCTTGACCCGCTATCCCCACCGCAAGCGGCAAGAGTCAGGGTCAGGATAAGTGCTGCGACACGCGCAAATATATTCCCGGACATTATCTTTTTCTCCAGTCTTCGTTTACAGCAAAAGCCTTTTAAATGCGCATTCCCTGCACGAGAAACGCAAGCTCAGGTATGTTTTCAGGTTTCGTTGTTAGTTTGCTGAAAATCATAGCATAGGATCTATCACAGCAACGCTGATTGGTATTCATTTCTGAAAAACTTTGTAACGGTTTGCAGATATGTGGGCGGGTCCACGTTTACCCTGTTTCCTGGGGATCAACATCAATCATCCACTTGACCCCCGAGCCCGGCTTTCTCTGGTCCAGTTCCTGGCAGATTCCGGTTAGAAGGCTGTTAAGTCGCTTCCTGTTCCGGGCGTTCAGGATCAGTTGTGCGCGATATTTGTCTGCGCGCCGTGCAATCAGTGCTGGCAGTGGGCCCCACGCCTCAATGCCCGGGAAGTTGGTGAGTGGTTTTATGGCGTCAAGCACCTGCAGGCTTTTTTCCATGGTGTCGGCTTCTGCGCGAAAGATGGCCATGGCGCGGAAAGGTGGGAGCTGGCCCTCCTCGCGTTCGCTGAGGAGCTGGCCGGCAATGTCGAGATAATGTCCATCGCAGAGGGTTTTTAACAACGGGTGATCGCTGTGGCAGGTTTGTATAAGCACCTTCCCCTGTTTTGTGCCGCGTCCGGCCCGTCCGCTGACCTGCAGCAGGGTCTGGATGAGTTGCTCGGGCGCCCGGAAGTCAACACTGAACAGGCCGCCGTCGGCGTTGACCACAACGACGAGGGTTACATTGGGGAAATCGTGTCCCTTGGCCAGCATCTGGGTGCCTACGAGTATGCATGGTTTACCACTGTTCACCTGGTTCAGGATGCTCTGGATGCTGCCCTTGCGTTGGGTGCTGTCACGATCAACCCGCACTACGGGGGTAGTGGGAAAGGCAGATGCGAGCACGTCTTCGGTTCTTTCGGTGCCCTGGCCAACGGGTTTGAACGCGTCGCTCTGGCATTTCGGGCAATGCTCCGTGGCTGCCGTCTGGTAGTCGCAGTGGTGACAGCGCATGGCGCGGTCCCGGCGATGATAGGTAAGCCGGGTGTCGCAGCGCGGGCACTCGATCATGTGGCCGCAGTCAAAACACATCATTACCGGGGCAAAGCCGCGCCGATTGACGAAAACCAATGCCTGCTCGCCCTTGGAAAGCGCTTGGTCAATGGCCTTAAGGGCGGGCCGGGAAAGGCCACCTTCAAGAGGGCGGCTGCGAATGTCCAGCAGACTGATGACCGGCGGAGTCGCGTTCCCCGCCCGCTCTTCGAGCTTCACCAGGCGATATTTCCCCTGTTCCACATTGTAGAAAGATTCAAGTGAGGGTGTGGCGGAGCCAAGAATAACCGGGCAGCGGTTCAGGTGCGCACGGTAAACTGCCACGTCACGGCCGGAATACCGGAATCCTTCGCCCTGTTTATAGGAGCTGTCGTGTTCTTCATCCACGATTATCGCGCGCAACCGGGTAAAGGGCAGCAGGACGGCAGATCGGGTGCCGATCAGGATGACCGGTTCGCCCTCACGAATCTTTAACCAGGTGGTCAGGCGCTCCCCATCGTTGAGCGCCGAATGCCACACCACTATGCGCGTGCCGAAATAGTGCCTGAAGCGGGCGACGGTCTGTGGTGTAAGGTTGATTTCGGGAACCAGCACAAGCGCCTGGTCGCTCGGGCCAAGGTGTTGCTTGAGGTAGTGCAGATAAATTTCCGTTTTGCCACTGCCCGTAATTCCGTATAGAAGGGAGGCGCTGAATCCTTTCCTGGGGCTGGTCAGCGCTTCGGCTGCGGCTTCCTGGGCCGTTGAAAGAGTTGGTCGCCGTTCCAGAAGCTCTGGGGCCTCGGGCTCTGAGTCGGAAACCGGTGCAGAGACCGCTTTGGCCAATTGTCGGTCGCTCAGGGCCTTGAGCTGGGCGCGGGTAAAGCCGGCCCTGATAATATCGCTTGCCGCTGCGCCCCCTCTTTGCTGATTCAGCCATTCAAGCAGTGCTTTCTGTCGATGGGCGTTGGCGGGAAGAGGCTCGTCGTGATCACAAGCCACCCACCATTCCACAGACTTCTCCTCCGCTTTGCGGCCCCGTCTCAGGGCGGGAGGAAGGGCGGTGAACAGGCACTCTCCCAGAGGATGCTGGTAGTAGTCGCTGGCCCAGCTGAGAAGGCTTACGGTTTCCTCTGGCAATGCCGGCCAGTCCTCCATGGCCGCATATACCGGTTTGAGGTTGATCCCGGGAAGAGGCTCCACTCCGGTTTGTACCACAAGGCCTGTTGCCTGCTGCCGGCCAAAAGGGATTTTTACCCTCTGGCCCGGCACAAGCTTGAGGTCTTCGGGAACGGTATAATCGAAGAGCCGGCGCAGGGGGCGATTCAGGGCAATGCGTGCGATCAACGGCACTGAGTGCTCCACTGGAAAACGAGTGTCACGGTTTTTCCCTATCCTGTTGTAATCGGCAGCCTGCCGCGAAATCTTTGGTGGGCGGGTCCGGAAATCAGGGCGGCGCTTGCCTGACGCGGTAATTGCAAGTAAGATTCGCGATCTGTTTCCGGCAGGGCCTGATTGTGCCCCGTCTTTTCAATTGATTCAAACATGCGGTGCCCGGCGCCCGAGCTGATTCCAGCTCCGCGATCTGGTAGCGGCATGACCTAAAGAGGTTCGCCATGAAAGAAGGTATTCATCCCAAGTACGAAGAGATTACCGCAACATGCTCCTGCGGTAACGTGATCAAGACCCGCTCTACGATCGGGCACGATCTGCAGCTGGACGTCTGCTCTCAGTGCCACCCGTTCTATACTGGTAAGCAGAAGGTTATGGACACTGGTGGTCGTATTGACCGCTTCCAGAAGCGTTTCGGTGGTCGCATCGGCGGCAAGAAAGACTGATTGCTCTGGTAGTGAAAAAAGCGCCTCTGGGCGCTTTTTTTGTGTCTGGATATTTCTATGTATTTTTTTGATACATACGCAATTCGCACTATTGACTGATTACAAAACCGCCGATTGCTACTTGTCGTTTGGGGTCGGTCGCGCCATAATGGCGCGCTCCGCTGAGCGAAGCTCCGCGGTTTATTACCCTTAAACGTGACAAACGGAACAGTGGCAATGTCTCAAGATCTGAAAGAAGCAGCCCTTGAATATCACGCCAAGCCGCGGCCTGGTAAGCTGAGTGTTGAAATCACAAAGCCAACCAAAACCTCCCGCGACCTCTCTCTGGCGTATAGCCCCGGGGTTGCCGAACCGGTCCGCGAGATCGCAAAGGACCCGGAGAACGCCTATAAATACACTGCCAAGGGCAACCTGGTGGCTGTAATCTCCGACGGTTCCGCGATTCTTGGTCTGGGTAACCTGGGTCCACTGGCAAGCAAGCCGGTTATGGAAGGCAAAGGCGTACTGTTCAAGCGCTTTGCCGGAATTGACGTCTTCGATATCGAAGTCAATTCCGAAAGCCCGCAGGCGTTTATTGAAACGGTTGAGCGTATTGCGGATACCTTCGGTGGTATCAACCTGGAAGACATCAAGGCGCCAGAGTGCTTCGAGGTTGAGCGTGCGCTGATTGAAAAGTGCAACGTGCCGGTCTTCCATGATGACCAGCATGGCACAGCTATTGTGACCGCAGCTGGCATGCTCAATGCGCTTGAGCTGCAGGGCAAAAAAATTGAAGAAGCGAAGGTGGTGTGTCTCGGTGCGGGCGCCGCTGCTATCGCGTGCATGAAGCTTTTGATCAGTTGCGGTATTCGCTCTGAGAACATCTTTATGCTCGACCGCAAGGGTGTGATCCACTCTGGTCGTGATGACCTTAATCAGTACAAGGCTATGTTTGCTAACGATACGGACAGGCGCACACTGGATGACGCGATTGATGGCGCCGATGTGTTCCTCGGGTTGTCCGGTCCTGATCTGCTGACCGCAGACCAGCTCAAAAAGATGGCCCCCAACCCGATCGTGTTTGCCTGTTCAAACCCGGATCCGGAGATTGCTCCGGAAGTCGCGCTGGCCGCCCGTGATGATCTCATTATGGCAACCGGTCGCTCAGACTATCCGAACCAGGTGAATAACGTGTTGGGCTTCCCGTTCATCTTCCGCGGTGCTCTCGACGTTCGCGCTACTGCGATCAATGAAGAGATGAAGGTGGCTGCGGTTAACGCCATTCGTGCGTTGGCCAAAGAGCCGGTGCCGCAGGAAATCTGTGAGGCTTACGGCGTGGAGAGCTTCGAATTCGGCAAGGAATATATTATTCCAAAGCCGATGGATGTTCGTCTGCTGGAAGTTGTGCCTGCGGCGGTTGCCCGTGCAGCGGTTGATTCCGGTGTTGCTCGCAACCCGTATCCTGCTCATTACCCGTTGAAGTCCATGGACGACATTATCTGAGTTTCGTTCAGGATTGCATAAAAAAACCGGCGGTGATCCCGCCGGTTTTTTTATGCTTGCCCGCCTGGCTCGGCAGGGTCAGAAGATCTGGCGGGAAAGATCGTCTCCGCTGGAGTTTCCATTTCCGTCGCTTTCACTCTCCGGGGGTAGTGGCGCGGGAGCGTCCTCTTCCTTGAAGACTTCGAAGACGCCGTCTTCTCCTGGTCTTGCGCGTTTTCCGGTTTCGGGATTGATGCGGATGTTCACGATGCCATTGGGCCTCGGCATCATGGCTGCAGGGGTGCCACTCAGTGCGACTTTCATGTAATCAATCCAGATGGGCAGTGCCGTGCTGGCGCCAAACTCACGCCGGCCAAGCGGGGCAGGTTGGTCGAAGCCAACCCAGGTGGTGGTCGCTATCTCGTGATTGAAGCCTGCAAACCAGGTGTCTTTTTGCTCATTGGTGGTGCCGGTCTTGCCTGCAATGTCTTCCCGTCCAAGCGCGCGCGCACGTCGGCCGGTGCCCAGGCGAATAACGTCTCGCATCATCGAGTGGAGTATATAGACAGAGCGCTCATCCGCCAGTCGTCTCATCACCCGCGTTTCTTGTTTGGCGTCATTCTCTTGCCGGTTTTCCGGCTCACTGGTGCCGGCCGTTATCTGGTCGCAGTCTTTGTCGCAAAGTACGGTCTTCGGTGCCTGATATAAGATCTCACCTTTGACGTCCTGGATTCGGTCAATGAGGTAGGGCTGTACGTCATAGCCGCCATTCGCGATGACAGCAAGACCCCGGGCCAGTTCCATGGGTGATAGCTGGCCGCTGCCAAGGGACAGTGAAAGGTTGTCTGGCATGTTTTCGACCGGGATCTTCAGTTGCTTCAGGTAGTCCAGTGTGGTTTGAATGCCAACATCCCTGAGCAGCCGGATCGAGACGATATTGCGTGAGCGATAAAGAGCTTCTCTCAGGCGAGTGGGGCCATAGAATTGCCCCGACGAGTTCTGTGGGCGCCAGGCAGTTTCTAGCTCAGAGTCATCAAAAACAATCGGCGCATCGTTGTAAATAGTCGCCGGAGTCATGCCATTTTCAAGTGCCGTCAGGTAAAGGAACGGTTTGAACGTGGAGCCAGGCTGCCTTTTGGCCTGTATCGCCCGGTTGTATTTGCTTTGTCCAAAGCTGTAGCCGCCCGCGAGGGCTTCAATAGCACCGGTGTCAGTGTCCAGCGAGATCAGGGCGCCCTCCGCGCGCGGTACCTGGGCAAGCGAAACGGCAGGCAGTGCTTCTTCGGTCCCGGTTTCTTCAGAGCCTGTCTCCGCGGCAGCATGCACGTATATGACGTCTCCGGCAGACACAACTTCCGAGGGTTTTTCCGGCTCCGGGCCTGTCAAATCCTCGGTCTTGTATCGTCGGGCCCATGTCATGGTCTCGAAAGCCATGGTCGCTTCGCCAATGCCGCGGGCATAAACACTGGTGACTAGGTTTTCGTCATCGACGGAGGTAACAAGAGCAGGGATTAGTGATTCGACCCGAGGGTAGTTGAGTACCAGGTCCGAAGGCTCTCTGTTGGCGAGAGTGTCCGGGTCGATCTGTCCAATCGGCCCTCGAAATCCATGGCGTCGATCGTAGGCTTCCAGTCCGTTTTGGAGCGCATCGGTCGCAGTTTGTTGCTTCACGCTATCAACGGTCAGCGTTACGCTGTAACCATCGGTGTAGGCCTCTTCGCCAAATCGGCGAACCATTTCCGACCGGGCCATTTCAGCCACGAAATCTGCGTCTACTTCGGTCTCGGTGGCGTTGTAGCTTGCGGTCAGAGGCGCAGATACGGCCAATTCATAGGCGTCATCTGTAATGAATCCGAGATCCCGCATGCGGCCGAGTATCCAGTCTCTGCGAATTCGTGCGCGGTCCGGGTTAGCGAGAGGGTTGTAGGCCGAGGGAGCTTTCGGGAGGCCTGCCAGCATGGCCATCTGTGCCAGGGACAGCTCGGCAACGGGCTTGTTGTAATAGACCTGGGCAGCGGCGGCAATACCGTACGCCCGATTGCCCAGGTATATCTTGTTGAGGTAGAGCTCCAGAATACGGTTTTTATTCAGTTCACGCTCGATCTGAAGAGCGAGAAGTATCTCATTGAACTTCCGGATAAAGGTCCTGTCGCGTGACAAAAAGTAATTTTTTGCAACCTGCATAGTGATGGTGCTGCCGCCAGACTGGATCGATCCGGTGGACACCAGTTCGATTGCAGCCCGCGCCAGGCCTTTGATGTCGACCCCAAAGTGTTCATAAAACCGGGAGTCTTCAGCGGCCATAAAGGCTTGTAACTGAATTGTTGGGATCTGTTCGATTGTGATCGGTGCCCTTCTCTTTTCACCGAATTCTGCTATTAATTTGCTGTCTTCGCTATAGACCCTGAGCGGCGTTTGCAGCTTTATGTCCAGGAGCTGTTCGACGGGAGGGAGTCCCGGGCGAAGATAAAGGTAGAAGCCTGAGGTGATGATAACGGCGGTACTCAGTCCGGTAAGAATCAACCAGGCAAAAAGACGAGATGTGCGCAACAAATGAGACATTTTTTTCTGACAACTGTTGGATATAGGTCTATCATTTGAGAAATTGCTTTAGGAAGGAAGAGTCGCTTCACCGCTGCAATGCTTCTCAATTAAAGAAGAAAAAGCATTGTAGACGGAATACTGAAGAAATTCTCTTAAATAAAAAACACATAAGTAACTTAACCCGGTGCATTTAACCAGGTATAGGGTGAGCGCGTGTTCGGATTGTTCGGAAAGAAATCCAGTGCAGTGCTGGGCGTGGATGTAAGCTCCAGCTCAGTGAAACTTCTGGAGCTGTCGAAGCAGGGCGACCGGTATAAGGTCGAGAGCTACGCAGTTGAGCCGTTGCCAGCAAATGCTGTCGTCGAGAAAAATATCACGGATGTCGAGGCCGTGGGTGAGGTGCTTAAGCGCGTTGCCGCCAAGTCCCGTGCCAGTGTGAAACAGGTGGCGGTAGCGGTCTCCGGGTCGGCGGTTATTACCAAGCTTATCCAGATGGATGGCGGGCTTAACGAATTTGAAATGGAAGACCAGATCACGCTTGAGGCTGATCAGTACATTCCATATCCCCTCGATGAAGTCGCCATCGACTTTGAGGTGCAAGGGCCTTCCGAAAACAATCCGGATCAGGTTGATGTTCTTTTGGCTGCCTGCCGAAAGGAGAACGTCGATATTCGAGAGGATGCTCTGGAAATTGCATCACTTTCGGCGAAGATCGTTGATGTGGAAGCTTACGCGCTTGAGCGCGCCTACAAGCTCATTGAACCTCAGCTCGATTCCCAGGGAGAGTCTCTCGTCGTCGCCATCGTTGATGTTGGTGCAACGATGACTACGCTCAGCGTCCTTGCCGAAGGGAAGACCGTTTACACGCGCGAACAGATTTTCGGCGGCAAGCAGTTGACCGAGGAAATTCAGCGACGCTACGGGCTCTCTCTTGAAGAGGCCGGCCTTGCCAAAAAACAGGGAGGCCTTCCGGATGATTATGAATCCGAGGTGCTCACGCCCTTCCGGGAGGCTGTGGTTCAACAGGTCGCCCGGGCTCTCCAGTTCTTTTTTGGTGCCAGTCAGTACAACGCTGTCGACTATGTGGTTTTGGCAGGTGGTACTGCCTCGATACAGGGTCTGACAGAAATGGTCGAAGAAAAAACCGGTACGCCCACTCTGGTTGCGAACCCGTTTGCCGATATGGCGGTGGGGTCAAGGGTCAACGCATCAGCTTTGAGTAACGATGCTCCCTCACTCATGATTGCATGTGGCCTGGCAATGAGGAGCTTCGACTGATGGCAAAGATTAACCTCAGGCCCTGGCGCGAAGAGCTCAGGGCGGAAAAGCAGAAGCAGTTTGTCGTGATGATTCTGGGGGCAGCGATTATCGCCGGGGGGTTGGTGTTCCTATGGAAGACCGATATGGACAACCGGATCGCTTACCAGCAGTCCCGTAATGCGTATGTCGAGACCGCGACGAAGAAGCTGGATCAGCAAATCAAGGAGATCGAGAGTCTGAAGCGGAAAAGGGATGAGCTTCTGGCTCGCATGAAAGTGATTCAGGATCTCCAGGGCAAGCGGCCAGTTATCGTTCGGGTCTTCGACGAGCTGGTACGGACCTTGCCCGACGGTTTGTTTTACACCGACCTGAAGAAGGCGGGCGACCGCATTGATATCGTCGGTATGGCGGAGTCCAACAGCAGAATCTCGACTCTGATGCGCCAGTTTGAAGAATCTGACTGGTTTGCCAGCCCTGATCTCTCAAATGTTTCGGCGGCGGATAACCGTCGTGCGGGATACAGCCAGTTTAACCTGTCGGTGCAGCAGAAAACGCCCGAGCCCGAAGGGGAGGATAAGTAATGAGCCTCGCGGACTCACTTAAAAGCCTGAATGAATTCGACGTCAATGATCTTGACGTCAATAACGCAGGAATCTGGCCTGCGCCCATCAAAGCCATTGTGGTTCTCATTATCGTTGGCTTGATCGTGGGTGGTGGATACTGGTTTTTCATAAAAGATCAATATATTCAACTGGATCGAGTTGAAAAAACCGAGCAGGACTTGCGCAAAAAGTACGAAGAGAAGGCTTACCAGGTTGCAAACCTTGAGGTTTTCAAAGCGCAGATGGCAGAGATGGAGGAAACCTTTGGGGCCCTCGTCCGTCAGTTGCCGAGTGAAACAGAGGTTCCCGGGCTTTTGGAAGATATTACCAATACTGCTTTGGGTAGTGGGTTGTCGCTCCAGGAAGTTGAGTTGCAGCCTGAGCAAAGACGCGATTTTTACGCTGAACTGCCAATAAATATTCGTGTCTCCGGGTCGTATCACGAGCTGGCATCTTTCGTAAGCAGCGTTGCAAGTCTTCCACGTATAGTGACGCTGCACGATTTAACCATTAAACCAACTGGCGGAGACGGAGATCAGCTTGATATGCAAGTTCTTGCCCGTACCTACCGCTACCGGGCTGGAGAATGAGCATGACAGTAAAGCATGCGGGAAAAGCCTGGTTGGGTATCTGTCTGGTATCTCTTCTGACAGCTTGTTCCCAGGGCAGCGGCTTCTCGGATCTGGACAAGTTTATGGCGGACACGCGGGCCAAGCCCCGCGGGTTTGTAGAGCCGCTGCCTGAATTCAAGGCTTATGAGGCATTCAGTTATTCGGCCGCCGACAGGCGTGCGCCCTTTGAACCACCGGTGGATGTTCAGTTGACGATGGTTGACCAGCAGCCGGTCAGTGATGTTGAGCCGGACCTGGACAGGCCAAGAGAGGTACTTGAGAATTTTGACCTTAAAGAACTGGGTATGGTCGGAACGCTACAGGGAACTTCGGGTAATCTCTTTGCCTTGATTGAAGATAACACTGGCGGTATTCACCGAGTGCGCACAGGCAACTATATGGGGCAAAACTACGGCCGCATTGTTGGTGTGAGCGAAACACGCATAGAACTAATTGAAATCGTTCCCAATGGCCGGGGTGGATGGGTCGAGCGTCCTCGTTCCCTGACACTGACTGGGGAAGAGGGCTAAGGAGCGGCACAATGATGATTGACAGAAACATGCACGAACAAAAAAGTTTGGGGTCGAGGCTAGCGATGTTCAGAAAACTCAATGTGTACGTCAGCGTAATTGCTTTTGGGTTGTTATCCGGCCTGGCCAATGCGGTCACGCTGGAAGACGTGACGTTTTCGTCGCTGCCGGGAGAACGCCTGGAAGTGACACTGAAATTTGATGGCCAGCCCCCGGAACCTACGGGCTACACTATTGAGCGTCCTGCGCGAATTGCAGTTGATTTGCGTGATACCGCGAGCGGGCTCGACAGTCGTAGTATTCCTCTGGGCTCGGGCAACGCCCAGAGCATGACGGTGGTTGAAACCAAGGACCGGACAAGGTTGATTTTCAACCTGGCGGAGCTGGTGCCTTATAACACAGTCCGGAATAACAACTCTCTGGTAATGACCATTGGCGGTGAGGCTGCAACACCTTCAGCGGCACCTGCATCGACCGGTGCGGCAGCCGGACCAGTGACGTCTTCGTCTGCTGGGAATGCCTTGGCTGGCGTTGACTTTCGGCGCGGCAAGGACGGTGAAGGCCGGGTTGTCGTTGATCTGGGCAGTGCAAGTACACCTGTGGACCTCTCTGAGCTGGGCGGAAAAATTCGTTTGACCATGCCCGAACTGTCCGTGCCGGAGAATCTGCGCCGCAGACTGGATGTCACCGACTTCGCGACACCGGTTAATCGAATCGATACTTACGTGGAGGATGGAAAAGCCATCGTCGAGATTCGTCCGGAAGGGAACTACGATTACATTGCTTACCAGTCTGGAAGCCAGTTCACGGTTAGCGTAGAAAAGCTGACGGAGCAAGAGGCTGAGGCTCGTCGGGAAGAAAAATTCCCATATACCGGCGAGAAGCTTTCGCTTAACTTCCAGGATATTGAAGTTCGCTCGGTGCTGCAGTTGATTGCCGACTTTACCGGTCTGAACCTGGTTGCCAGTGACACGGTTGGTGGAAGCATTACCCTTCGTCTGCAAAATGTACCTTGGGATCAGGCCCTTGATCTGATTCTTAAAACCAAAGGTCTGGACAAACGCCAGATTGGTAACGTGCTTCTGGTTGCGCCAGCCGACGAAATCGCCGCTCGTGAGAAGCTTGAACTGGAAACCACCAAGCAAATTGCCGAGCTGGCCCCGGTTCGCCTTGATATTATTCAGGTCAATTATGCGAAGGCGGGTGACATCGTTGCGCTCATTAAAGAGGACGAGGAGCTGATTTCGGACCGTGGCTTCATCTCCTCAGACGTTCGGACCAACACCATCAGTGTCAGGGAAACGGCTGAAAAACTGGAAGAGATCCGGCGCCTGGTCTCCACTTGGGATGTCGCTGTTCGTCAGGTATCCATTGAGGCCCGTATTGTTCGAGCGCAGACCAACGTCGCAGAGAACCTCGGTATCCGTTGGGGTGGCGCTGCGTACGATGTGAGTGGTGATAACGTGTTTGCGATTGGTGGCTCCCAGTCGGCAGTCGAGGAAGCGCGACAGGCGGCAGGTGGAACCAACAGCTCCATTACCTTCCCGGGTGCTTTGGCTGTGGATCTCGGGGTGACGGGGGAGGGCGCGTCGTCCTTTGCCATCGGTTGGGGTAGTGATGACTTCCTTGTTGATCTCGAGCTTTCCGCCCTGGAAAGTGATGGCCAGGCCGAAGTGGTTTCCCAGCCGCGAGTGGTAACCGCAGATCGTCAGACCGCGTCTATCAAGTCGGGTGAGGAGATTCCTTACCAGGAAGCGTCTTCAAGTGGCGCAACGTCCGTTTCGTTCAAGGAGGCCGTTTTGTCTCTGGAGGTGACGCCTCAGATTACTCCGGACGACAAAATCATTATGGACCTGGTGGTGAACCAGGACTCCCGCGGGGAAGTCACAGCTGGTATTCCTTCGATTAATACCAACGCAGTGACCACGCAGGTTTTGGTTGGGAATGGTGAAACGGTCGTGCTCGGCGGTATCTTCCAGTCCGAGGTTGCTACACAGGTTACCAAGACTCCATTCCTGGGTGACATCCCATACCTCGGTCGCCTGTTTAAGCGAACTGAGCACATCGATGAGCGCAGTGAGCTGCTGATCTTTATTACCCCGAAGATCATCAAGGGTGATCTGATCCAGTAACCATTGATGACTAAAAGCCGCCGCGTGAAACCGGCGGCTTTTTTGTGCCCGTTAATCCCTGAAGAAGGCTGGGGAACTTATGGAATGACAAACCCTGTGATATTCTCACCCGCCTGAACACAATTGAGCGGAAGTTATGTCTTTGCCCAAACGCGTTGTCCTGGTTGGCCCCATGGGAGCCGGAAAAAGTACTATTGGTCGTATGCTTGCCAAAGAGTTGGGCTATCGTTTTCTGGATTCCGATCGGATTATCGAAGACCGTTGTGGCGCAAATATTCCCTGGATATTCGATGTGGAGGGCGAGGAAGGTTTTCGCCAGCGAGAAACGGCCATGCTCAAGGAGCTGTCCAGCGAGCCGAATACTGTTCTGGCGACAGGGGGTGGAGCGGTCATGCGCCAGGAAAACCATCTGCTTCTAAAAAAAGATGCCGTGGTAGTGTATCTGAAGACCTCCCTGGAGCAGCAGGTAGAGCGAACACGCAAAGATCGAAATCGGCCGTTGCTCCAGAATGATGACCCCGAAGGGGTTCTCCGCAAACTCTTTTCTATCCGGGACCCTTTATACACCGGGTTGGCCGACATCATCATGCATACGGATCGCAAGAGTCCGCGGCTCGTCGTTCGCCAGCTTGTTAACCGAATGAACCCGAGAACACCGCGTCATAAGCGCCAAGTCCGAAAGGAAGGACGGAATCATGTCTAAGATTCTCCACCAGCTTATCGTTGATTTGGGTGAGCGTAGTTACCCGATTATCATCGGTCAGGGCCTTCTGGGCGAGGTCGACCTCACGCCATATGTGACCGGTTCTCAAGTTATGATCGTCACCAACGAGACGGTAGCGCCACTCTATCAGGACAAGGCCCGCGAATGCTTTCCAGGGAAGTGTGTGGACCTGGTTACGCTTCCCGACGGAGAAAAGTACAAAGACTGGCAAACACTGAACCTCATTTTCGACGGACTACTCGAAAAGCGTCACACCCGAAAAACCACTCTGGTGGCTCTGGGCGGGGGTGTGGTAGGGGACATGGGCGGGTTTGCGGCGGCATGTTACCAGCGGGGGGTGCCGTTTATTCAGATTCCGACGACGCTGCTCTCCCAGGTGGACTCCTCTGTAGGAGGAAAGACGGGAATCAACCACCCTCTGGGCAAGAACATGATTGGCGCCTTTCACCAGCCAGAGGCGGTGCTGATTGATACAAACAGTCTGAAAACCCTCCCGTCACGGGAGGTGTCTGCCGGACTTGCGGAAGTGATCAAGTATGGTTTGATCCGGGACCCCGGCTTTCTCGATTGGCTTGAGGTAAACATGGGCCGGCTGGTGGCCCTTGAGGATGAGGCGGTCGGTCAGGCGATTTTTCGCTCCTGCACCTGTAAGGCAGAGGTGGTTGCCAAAGATGAACGTGAAGGTGGGTTGAGGGCGATACTGAACCTTGGTCATACTTTCGGGCACGCCATTGAAACCTTTTCAGGTTACGGTAACTGGTTGCACGGTGAGGCAGTCGGTGTCGGTATGATCATGGCCGCTGATCTCTCCGCCCGTGAGGGTACGATAACTCGTGAAGAGCGCGCTAGAGTTGCGCGACTGGTTTCGCTGGCTGGTTTGCCCGAGAGGCCTCCTGAGGGGATGACGCCAGACGACTTCATGAATCTTATGGCGGTTGATAAGAAAAATGTCGACGGACAATTGCGGTTGGTGTTGCTCCGCGCCATGGGCGATGCTGTTGTAACGGCGGATGCTGCCGTCGAAAACCTCTCCGCAACGTTGGCTGGATTCTGCCGGCATTGATGGTAACTGGCCTGATTTTTTCGTTGGGCGACCGGGTAAATGGCAAGGACGATTTGTGACGGAAGAATACTTGAGCGCTCAGGATGGTGGCGGCCTGTTCCCCAGGCTGCAGCAGCGATACGGATTGCGCGCTAATCCGCTGGAAATGGAAACGCCATTCTTCCCTGATGCCATGCGACATCATGCGCTCGAAACACTTCGCCACCTTTGTGGTTTTGGTGACATGGCGCTGCTGTTGACCGGGGCAGCCGGCTCCGGGAAGACTCGATTGCTCGCGGAGCTCGTTCGCAGTGAATCGTCACGTCTGGATTTTCATCGCATTCCCGCATCTGCGCTTACAAGCGCTCAGGCTTTGTCCCGGGCTTTGAAGGCTTTGGGACTTTCCGGTCTGCGGGACGGAGAGAACCCCCGGGAAGTGGTGTACGGATTCTTTCGATGGTCAGAATCCCGGGTCCGTAAAGGTCAGCGGATGGTGCTATTGATTGATGACGCCGATCGTGTACCGCCAGAGCTCCTGAAACTTATCCTTGCTGGCTTTCTTGCTTCGGAGCGTACTTCTGCTGCAGTGCCTGTGATCGCCGGCCCCGATAACCTTGTGGACGTTCTGGGTCTTGACGCCTCCTCCACCAACGTTCATCAGGTACATCTGCGCCCGCTCACCAAGGAAGAGCTGTTTGCCTACCTGGAGCCGAGGATTCAGCAGGCCGGAGGGAAGCCTGGCGAGTTGCTGAGTCCGGCTAGGCTGGCCAGAATTCACGCCCTGAGTCAGGGCAGCTTCTCCCGGCTCAAGCGCATAACGCCGGGCGTGTGGCTCGATATTGTTTCTTCTGCAAAGAGCGCGGACGATCACCCGATTCTTGCCTACAAAAACCTTGGTTGGCCGATTCTGGCATTGGCACTGCTTGGCGGATCCTGGTGGTTTGTATCGGAGCAGTACAACAATTCTGTTTCCGAGAGTGTCGCGCATTCGCTACAACCGGAGCCCATTCGAAAGAGTGTCACGATTGGGCCGGAGTCACCAGCCGGCGACGAGCCCGGTGAGGTCTTGCCGGACGAAGAGCAAACACCCTTGACGGGTGATTTCCCTGACCAGGATCCTGTTTCTGAGCCTGAGCCTGAGCCTGAGCCTGAGCCTGAGCCTGAGCCTGAGCCTGAGCCTGAGCCTGAGCCTGAGCCTGAGCCCGGGTTCAGCCCTGCCAACATCGAGCAGTTTGTCCCGATTGACACACTTCGGGCACGGGGGGGGTGGACGATTCAGCTGGTTGCCGGGAACCTCGAGCAGACGGCTCTGAACGTCCTTGAGCAACACCCCGAGCTTGAGGGTATTCTCTATACCAAAGGCGAGAGGCAGCCATGGTTTATGGTATTCTATGGCAGCTATGCAACCAAAGCCGATGCTGAGGCAGCCGCAGCGAAACTGCCTCGGGCGCTCAGGAACCAGTCACCCTGGATACGCACAACTGAAAGTTTGTGACGGCGTTTTTCGATGAGATAACTCGTTGTTTCGCAAGCCACCGGGCTGGGAAGTCCGGTTTCTTTTCCCCAAAATAACATCACTCTTATTTGAGTACGTATTTCTACGCGTGTAAAATAGCCAGCCCCCATTTTCAGTGTCGAAGGGTGGTTACACGGCTGCGCGCCAATTAACTCTTTGATTGAAAAGCATTTCTACGCGAGAGAACGCTTATGATGACAGGTTTGTATCATCCCGACGAATTCAGGGACAACTGCGGCTTCGGCCTGATCGCCCATATGAAAGGCGATGCCAGCCACAAGTTGTTGCAAACTGCCATCGAGTCGCTGACCTGCATGACCCACCGAGGTGGTATCGCTGCAGACGGGAAGACAGGCGATGGTTGTGGCCTCCTTATTCAGAGCCCGGATGCTTTCCTGAAGAAGGCTGCTAAGAGTGCCTTTGGCAAGGAACCCGGAGATGTGTTCGCCGTCGGCCAGGTATTCCTGAACCCGGACGAGGCCAAGGCAGCAGCCGGCCGCGCAGCGCTCGAGAAGCGCCTGACAGAGCAGGGTCTGGAGATCATGGGCTGGCGCGAAGTGCCGGTTGACGATAGCTGTCTTGGCCCTATGGCGCTTGATTGCCTGCCTCGCATTGAGCAGGTGTTCGTTGTGCCGGCCGGCAAGACTGATAAAGAATTTGCCATCAGTCTGTTTGTGGGGCGCCGTCATGCTGAGCGTGACATGGCCGATGACCCCGAATTCTATATTTGCAGCCTTTCCGACAAAACGCTGGCGTACAAAGGGCTGATGATGCCCGCGGACCTGGCGAATTTCTACAAGGACCTGGGAGACCCGGATCTGGAAACGGCAATCTGCGTATTCCATCAGCGGTTCTCTACCAACACCATGCCGCGCTGGCCGCTGGCGCAGCCGTTCCGGTATCTCGCTCATAACGGTGAGATCAATACCATTGATGGTAACCGCAACTGGGCTATCGCACGTGCTGCCAAATTCAGCTCACCGGATCTTCCGGATCTTCAGACCTTGCAGCCGCTGGTCAACCTGACCGGCTCCGACTCCTCAAGCATGGACAATATGCTGGAAGTGCTTCTGGCGGGAGGCGTCGATCTGTTCCGGGCGGTCCGTATGATGATTCCGCCTGCGTGGCAGAACGTCGACAGCATGGATTCCGAGCTCCGGGCCTTTTATGAATATAATTCTATGCACATGGAGCCCTGGGATGGCCCGGCCGGGCTGGTAATGTCTGACGGTCGATATGCGGTCTGTATGCTCGACCGCAACGGTCTGCGTCCTGCGCGCTGGGTGATCACCAAGGATGACTTCATTACGCTGGCTTCGGAAATTGGAACATACGGCTACCAGCCCGACGACGTTGTCGCCAAAGGGCGTGTCGGGCCAGGCCAGATGCTGGCCATTGATACCGAATCTGGTGAAGTGTTGCACACGAAGGACATCGATCAGCGTCTCAAGTCTGCCCAGCCCTACAAGCGCTGGCTGCGGGAAAACGCACTGCGGGTCGAAACCACGTTGAATCAGGATACTCCTGAGTTCAAGTTGATGGATGCCGATGAACTGTTGGTTCATCAGAAAATGTTCATGGTTACGTTTGAAGAGCGGGATCAGGTGCTTCGCCCGCTGGCGGAGAACGGCCAGGAAGCCGTTGGCTCAATGGGAGACGATACGCCGATGGCCGTGCTGTCCAGCAAGGTGCGCCACATCGCTGACTATTTCCGCCAAAAATTCGCTCAAGTAACCAACCCGGCAATTGATCCTCTTCGTGAGGCGATTGTGATGTCGCTGGAAACGTGCCTCGGCGCTGAACGAAATGTGTTTGAGGAAACTGCGGACCACGCTGACAGGATCATCCTGACCACGCCGGTACTTTCTCCGGCAAAGTTCCTCAAGATTACCAACAACGAGCGTCCCGGCTTTGAAGTCGCCCGCATTTCCATGAGCTACCGGCCGGAGCAGGGCCTCGAACAGGCTGTTCGCCAGGTGTGTGACGAGGCCGAGCAGGCGGTTCGTGACGGCAAAGTCATCCTGGTTCTGACGGACAAGGATCTGGAAGAGGGAGAATTGCCGGTCAATGCGATGATGGCCACAGGTGCTGTCCATCATCACCTCGTTGGAAAAGGTCTGCGCTGTGACTCCAACATTGTAGTGGAAAGTGGTTGGGCGCGGGATCCGCACCAGTTCGCTGTACTTTTTGGTTTTGGTGCGACGGCGGTCTATCCGTACCTCGCGTATCAGCTCTTGAACGATCTGATCCGTACCGGTGAGCTGCTGATGGATCCGATCGAGGCGAAGAATAACTACCGAAAGGGAATCAACAAAGGACTGTTGAAGATCCTGTCGAAAATGGGTATTTCGACCATCACCTCCTATCGGGGCGCCCAGTTATTCGAGGCTATTGGCCTTGCTGATGACGTGGTTGACCTGTGCTTCAAGGGTGTACCGAGCCGGATACAGGGTGCGGGTTTCTTTGATTTCCAGGACGATCAGGCCCAACTGGCTGCCGTGGCCTGGAAACCCCGTAAGCCGATTTCCCAGGGCGGTTTGCTGAAGTACGTTCATGGCCAGGAGTACCATGCATTTAATCCGGATGTGGTCGGCAAGCTTCAGGAAGCGGTGGCCAGTGGCGATTATGGTCACTACAAGGAATACGCCGGCCTGGTCAATGAACGCCCCGTGGCGACTCTGCGTGACCTGCTGGGATTCCGTAAGGATATTACGGCGATCGATATTTCCGATGTTGAGCCCGTAGAAGAGATTTTCCCCCGCTTTGACTCCGCAGCCATGTCCCTCGGCGCGCTCTCTCCCGAGGCGCACGAAGCACTGGCTGTTGCCATGAACACACTTGGCGGCCGTTCCAACTCCGGGGAAGGTGGCGAAGATCCTGCGCGCTATGGCACTGAAAAACGTTCCAAGATCAAGCAGGTGGCGTCCGGTCGCTTTGGTGTAACGGCAGAATACCTTCGCAGCGCGGACGTCATGCAGATCAAGGTTGCCCAGGGAGCCAAGCCCGGTGAGGGTGGCCAGCTACCCGGTGGTAAGGTGAATGACCTCATTGCCCGGTTGCGTTACTCGGTACCCGGCGTGACGCTGATTTCGCCGCCGCCGCACCATGACATTTACTCCATTGAAGATCTGGCTCAACTGATCTTCGATCTGAAGCAGGTTAATCCGCAAGCCCTGGTGTCCGTGAAGCTGGTCTCTGAGCCGGGTGTAGGAACCATTGCTGCCGGTGTTGCCAAGGCCTACGCGGATCTCATTACTGTCTCCGGTTACGATGGCGGTACCGCAGCAAGCCCCCTGACCTCAATCCGCTATGCGGGTTCTCCCTGGGAGCTGGGCCTGACCGAGACTCAACAGGCATTGAGAGCTAACGATCTGCGAGGCAAGATCCGTCTGCAGACCGATGGTGGTATCAAAACCGGCCTTGATGTTGTCAAAGGCGCGATTCTTGGTGCCGAGAGTTTTGGCTTCGGTACCACGCCGATGGTGGCTCTGGGCTGTAAATATCTGCGTATCTGCCATCTGAACAACTGTGCCACAGGTGTAGCCACGCAGAACGAGCATCTTCGTGAAGAGCACTTCAAGGGCACCGTTGAGATGGCCATGAACTTCTTCCGTTTTGTGGCGGAAGAAACCCGGGAATGGCTTGCTAAACTGGGTGTTCGCAGCCTCGAAGAACTGGTCGGTCGTGTCGACCTTCTGGAGCGTCTGCCAGGCGATACTGAACGACAGAAGAAGCTGGACCTCACACGGCTGTTGTCCAATGACAACATTCCGGCTGACAAGCCTCAGACCTGTCAGGTGGAACGCAACCACCCGTTCGACCGTGGGATACTCGCCGAAAAAATGGTGAAAGACACCGCTACGGCCATCGAGAATAAATCAGGAGGAGCCTGGTCGTACCGGGTGACCAACTGTGACCGGTCCATTGGTGCCCGTTTGTCGGGTGAAATTGCAGCAACCCACGGCAACCAGGGTATGGTCGATGCGCCAATCACCCTCGACCTCACCGGTACGGCTGGTCAAAGCTTTGGTGTCTGGAACGTTGGCGGTCTGAATCTGATCCTGGAAGGGGACGCCAACGATTACGTGGGCAAGGGTATGACTGGCGGCAAGCTGGTCGTCAAGCCGCCCCGTGGCAGCGAGTTCAAGACCAACGAGACTTCTATTGTCGGTAACACCTGCCTGTATGGTGCAACCGGCGGCAAACTGTTTGCAGCAGGTACAGCTGGCGAGCGATTTGCTGTGCGGAATTCCGGGGCTCATGCCGTGGTAGAGGGTGCTGGCGACCATTGCTGTGAGTACATGACCGGTGGCTTGGTAACCGTGCTTGGTAATATCGGGCACAACTTTGGTGCCGGCATGACCGGTGGTTTTGCCTATGTGCTGGACCAGAACAATACTTTCGTGGATAAGTACAACCATGAGCTGGTGGAAATTCAGCGGATTTCCAGTGAAGACATGGAGTCCTACCGTAATCACCTGCGTGGCGTCATTCGGGAGCATATCTCGGAGACCGGGAGTGAGTGGGCAGAGCACATTCTTGAGAATTTCGACGACTACATCGGCCGTTTCTGGCTGGTTAAACCAAAGGCTGCCAATCTTCGCAGTCTGCTGGCCAGCACCCGGGCGCGTCCGGAATAAAAACCGGGTCGAAATGGGTTCGGAGCGAGTGGCCCCAGGTTACCGCTCCTGTCGAAATTGAGCTGATGAGAGCATCGTGATGAAAGAACGTCTGAATAACGACTTCCAGTTTGTTGAGGTCGGGCGCGTGGACCCGAAGAAGGTTCCGGCCAAAAAGCGTAAGAAAGAGTTTGGTGAGATTTACTATCCGTTTACAGCAGACAACGCGGCTTCGCAGTCGCATCGTTGTCTGGAGTGCGGTAACCCCTACTGTGAATGGAAGTGCCCCGTTCACAATTACATTCCGAACTGGCTGAAGCTGGTTTCGGAGGGCAACATCATGAAGGCGGTGGAGCTGTGTCACCAGACCAACTCGCTGCCTGAGGTGTGTGGCCGGGTCTGCCCGCAGGATCGTTTATGTGAAGGCGCCTGCACGCTCAACGATGGCTATGGTGCAGTGACCATTGGCTCGGTCGAGAAATACATTACTGACACGGCCTTTGCGCTGGGCTGGAAGCCAGACATGTCGTCCGTTAAGTGGACCGACAAAAAGGTAGCTGTTATCGGTGCCGGACCTGCGGGTTTAGGGTGTGCCGATGTTCTGGTGCGCAACGGCGTGAAACCGGTCGTGTTTGATATCTATCCGGAAATCGGTGGTTTGCTGACCTTCGGTATCCCGGAGTTCAAACTTGAAAAATCCGTGATGTCACGGCGCCGCCAGGTATTCGAGGAAATGGGCGTGGAGTTCCGCCTGTCCACAGAAGTGGGCAAAGACGTGATGCTCCAGGACATGATGGACGAGTACGACGCGGTGTTCATGGGCATGGGAACCTACACCTACATGAAGGGTGGCTTCCCGGGAGAGAACCTGCCGGGTGTTTACGATGCGCTTCCGTTTCTGGTCTCTAACGTCAACCGCCGTCTCGGGTTTGAGAAGGATGAGGCTGACTTCATCGATATGAAAGGCAAGCGTGTTGTTGTTCTGGGTGGCGGTGACACCGCCATGGACTGCAATCGTACTTCTATCCGTCAGCAGGCTGAGAGTGTGGCCTGTGCCTACCGCCGGGATGAAGCCAATATGCCGGGTTCCCGCCGGGAGGTGGCGAACGCGAAGGAAGAGGGCGTGAAATTCCTGTTCAACCGCCAGCCCATTGCTATCATCGGAGAAGACCAGGTTGAGGGTGTGAAAGTGGTTTCCACCCAGCTGGGAGAGCCGGATGAGAACGGTCGTCGCCGTCCGGAAGTGGTTCCCGGCAGCGAAGAGGTTATTCCGGCGGATGCGGTTCTGGTGGCGTTTGGTTTCCGTCCTAGCCCGGCAGACTGGTTCGATGAGTTGACGGTGAATACTGACGATTCAGGTCGTGTAGCTGCGCCGGAAGAGGCGGAGTTCGCCTTCCAGACCAGCAATCCGAAGATCTTCGCAGGCGGCGACATGGTCCGTGGCTCAGATCTGGTCGTAACGGCTATTTGGGAAGGCCGTCAGGCAGCAGAAGGCATTCTGGACTACCTGGATATCTGATTGCCCGCTTGACCTCGATCAGGAGGGCGGCTTGCTGCGGGTAAGCCGCCCTTTTTTATTGTGGCAAACGGGGTATCATTGCTTCCCATTCGTGTATGACCACTCACAGACTGAGAGCCGTGAATTTTTATGACCGAGCTGAAGAATGACCGCTTCCTGCGCGCCCTGATGCGCCAGCCCGTTGATCGTACCCCGGTATGGATGATGCGCCAGGCCGGCCGCTATCTGCCGGAATACCGCGCCACTCGTGCCAGGGCCGGTGATTTTCTCAGTCTGTGCAAAAACACCCCGCTGGCCTGCGAGGTCACACTGCAGCCGCTGGAGCGATTCCCGCTGGATGCCGCCATCCTTTTCTCCGACATCCTGACCATTCCGGATGCTCTGGGGCTTGGGCTCTACTTCGAGACCGGTGAAGGTCCGAAGTTCAGGAACACCATTCGCTCCGAGGCGGATGTCGCGGCGTTGCCCAAGATCAACTCCGAAGTGGACCTCGACTATGTAATGAATGCCGTCTCCACGATTCGCGGCGCCCTGAACGGGCGGGTGCCGCTGATCGGCTTTTCTGGCAGCCCATGGACCTTGGCGACCTATATGATCGAAGGTGGCTCCTCCAAGGATTTCCGCGAGGCCAAAAAGCTGATGTACGGCCAGCCCGAGGTCATGCACCGGTTGCTGGACCACCTGGCGGATACGGTCATTGACTACCTCAATGGTCAAATCAAGGCGGGTGCCCAGGCGGTTCAGATTTTCGATACCTGGGGCGGTGTCCTCAGCAGTTGGGCGTATGAAGAATTTTCCCTGCGCTATATGAAGAAAATCGTTGACGGTCTGATTCGTGAACGTGAAGGTCGCCACATCCCGGTGATTCTGTTTACCAAGAACGGTGGTCAGTGGTTGGAATCTATTGCGGATACTGGTGCTGATGCTGTTGGCCTCGACTGGACCACCGATATTGGTATTGCCCGCGCCCGGATTGGTGATCGCGTTACTCTACAAGGCAATATGGACCCGGCCATGCTGTATGCGCCGCCTGCAAGGATTCGCCAGGAAGTGGCAGATATCCTTCGGCGCTACGGTACAGGCACTGGTCATGTGTTCAATCTTGGCCACGGTATTACTCCGGATGTTGATCCCGAGCATGCCAGGGCGTTTATTGAAGCTGTTGTTGAGTTGAGCCCGGAATACCACCGCTAATCCTGGGGGGTATTCGGCTCGACAGGTCCGATGACCTGAGTGGATGTTGACTCCTGTCCAGTCTATAGTCAGGTAAAACAAGACAGGTAAACAGGAGTAACCACTTGCCAGCCAAGACCCCCGAGAAACGCCGATTCCACAGGATCGAATTTGATGCGCCGTCTGAGCTGCACTGCCTGGAGAGCGTGTGGGCGACGAAGGTGCTCGATATTTCGCTGAAAGGCGTTCTGGTCAAGCGGCCGGAGGGATGGGATGCGCCGCTAAAACAGCCTTGCGAGGTGATTATTCATTTGAATGATCATGAGGCCGCTATTGTTATGGCTGTGGAGTTGCGGCATGTGGAGCCGCACAGGCTCGGTTTCAAGTGCCAGTACATTGATCTTGATAGCGCCACTCACCTGAAGCGGCTCGTTGAGCTCAATCTTGGTGATCAGGCGCTGTTGGAGCGAGAGTTTGCCCATCTCATTGATTAGAGGAAATTTCTCGCTTTCGGCATCCGACTGAGGAGTAGGTAGGCTGGATTGGCTGTCGACTTTCCAAGAATGTTGGAGGCCAGGCATGGTCGTAAACGCCAAGCCCAGCCGACCGGTTTACAGGTCTTCCAAGGCAGATAGCGCATCGCTCAGCTTGGTCACTGGTATCACCTTCATTCCCTCAATATCTTTACGAGGCGCATTGGCCTTGGGCACCAGCGCCCGGGTAAAGCCATGCTTTGCCGCCTCATAAATGCGCTCCTGACCACTGGGCACCGGCCGAATTTCGCCGGAAAGGCCGACTTCCCCGAAGATAACCAGATCCTGGGGTAGGGCGCGATCCCGAAACGAGGAAACGATGGCCGCCAAAAGCGCAAGGTCGGCGCTCGTCTCCGCCACCTTTACGCCCCCGACCACGTTCACAAACACATCCTGATCGGACACATGCATGCCGCCGTGGCGGTGAAGTACCGCCAGAAGCATGGCTAACCGGTTTTGGTCGAGACCTACCGCAACTCGGCGCGGGTAGCCGCCTTGCGCCATATCGACCAGCGCCTGGATTTCCACCAGCATTGGCCGGGTTCCTTCCCAGACCACCATAACGACGCTGCCTGGCGCCGCCTCCTCACCACGGTTGAGGAATATGGCGCTGGGGTTTTTTACCTCCTTCAAGCCTTGTTCAAGCATCGCAAACACGCCCAGTTCGTTGACCGCACCGAAGCGGTTCTTGATACCCCGCAGGGTGCGATACCGACTGTCGCTGGAGCCTTCCAGCAAAATGGAGCAGTCAATCATGTGCTCAAGGACTTTCGGGCCAGCGAGGCTGCCATCCTTGGTAACGTGGCCAACAAGGAACAGGATGGTTCCGGTCTGCTTGGCAAAGCGGGTCAGGTAGGCGGCGCTCTCGCGAACCTGGGAAACGCTGCCGGGGGCAGACTCTGTATCCGCCACGTGCATGACCTGAATACTGTCCACCACCAGAATGCGTGGCTTCTCGGTTTCGGCCACCTGCATAACCCGCTCAACGCTGGTTTCAGACAGCATTTTCAGGTCTTTGGTGGGTAAGCCAAGGCGTTTGGCACGCATGGCGACTTGCTGCAGGGATTCTTCGCCGGTCACATAGAGGGCGGGAACGCTGGCGGCTAAGTGACAGACAGCCTGGAGCAACAGGGTGCTCTTGCCAGCGCCGGGATGGCCGCCCATAAGAACGGCTGAGCCGGCCACCAGGCCTCCCCCGAGAACCCGATCGAACTCCTGCATGCCTGAGCTGATTCGGGGCTGTTCGGCAAGGCTGACGTCGTCCAGGCTCTGAACTTCCGACAGGCTGCCGGCAAAACCCTCGAAGCGGGACCCGCGAGCGCCTTTAGCATTACTGCGGACGCCGCGGACTTCGCCGACCGTGTTCCAGGCCTGGCAGGCAGTGCATTGCCCCTGCCATTTTGAATAGTCTGCACCGCACTCGGTGCAGACGTAGGCGGTTTTTGCTTTGGCCATCAGGCCAGCTTCTTGTACTTCATGCGCTGGGGTACCATTGCCGAGTCCCCCTTGCGCTGCTTATGATCTTCATCGTATTCGCTGAAGTTGCCCTCGAAGTAAACAACTTCTCCGTCGTCCTCGAACGCAAGGATGTGAGTGGCCACACGGTCCAGGAACCAGCGGTCGTGCGAGATGACCAGAGCAGAGCCCGGGAAATTCAGCAGCGCTTCTTCCAGTGCGCGGAGTGTTTCCACGTCAAGGTCGTTGGTGGGTTCGTCCAGCAGCAGTACGTTGCCTCCCTCCTTCAGCAACTTGGCCAGGTGCAGGCGGTTGCGCTCGCCACCGGAAAGATCGCCAACGCGCTTCTGCTGATCGCTACCCTTGAAGTTAAAGCGACCAACGTAAGCGCGAGAAGGGGTCTCGTAATTCCCGACCTTGATAATGTCATTGCCGTCACTGAGTTCTTCCCAGACTGTTTTTTCGCCATTCAGGTCGCGCATCTGGTCAACGTACGCCAGTTCGACGGTCTCGCCGACAGTAATAGTGCCAGCATCCGGCTGATCTTTTCCGGCAATCATCCGGAACAGCGTGGATTTGCCTGCGCCGTTACCACCAATGATTCCCACTATGGCGCCGGGCGGTACGCGGAAGGACACATCTTCATACAGTAAGCGGTCGTCGAACGACTTGCTGATGCCGTCCACTTCAATCACCTTGTCACCAAGGCGTGGTCCGGGCGGAATATAGAGCTCGTTGGTTTCGTTGCGCTTCTGGAATTCCTGTGAGCTCATTTCCTCAAACCGGGCCAGGCGGGCCTTACTCTTGGACTGCCGGCCCTTGGCATTGGAGCGAACCCACTCCAGCTCGTGTTTAACCGCCTTCTGATGAGCCGCTTCCTGCTTGGATTCCATTTCCAGGCGTTTCTCTTTGTTCTCCAGCCACTGGCTGTAGTTGCCCTCGAATGGTATGCCGTGACCACGGTCCAGTTCGAGAATCCAGCCGGCGACGTTATCCAGGAAGTAGCGGTCGTGAGTAATGGCAACTACGGTGCCGCTGTAATCGTGGAGGAAGCGCTCGAGCCAGGCTACGGATTCGGCATCCAGATGGTTGGTTGGCTCGTCCAGTAGCAGCATGTCCGGGCCGGAGAGCAGCAGGCGGCAAAGTGCTACACGGCGGCGCTCACCGCCGGACAGGTTTTTGACCGGTTGGTCCCAGGCTGGCAGTCGGAGGGCATCCGCGGCCACTTCCATCTTGCGTTCAATGTCGTGGCCATCGGTGGCCTGAATATAGGCTTCCAGCTCGCCCTGTTTTTTGGCGAGGGCGTCGAAGTCCGCATCGGGTTCGGCATAGGCAGCGTAGACCTGATCCAGTTCAGCCAAGGCGTTATGCACGCCGGAAACCGACTCATCGACGATCTCCTTGACGGTTTTTTCGTCATCAAGCTCCGGTTCCTGGGGCAGGTAGCCAACGTTGATGCCCGGTTGGGGCCTGGCTTCGCCGGTGTAATCCTGATCCACGCCCGCCATAATACGAAGCAGAGTAGACTTGCCTGAGCCGTTGAGGCCGAGTACGCCAATCTTGGCGCCCGGGAAAAAGCTCAGGGAAATGTCCTTGAGGATTTCACGTTTGGGCGGGACAACCTTGCCCACCCGGTTCATTGAGTATACGTACTGGGCCATAACTGGCTGTGTCCTCTGTTGTAATCGGAGGTAAATAAAAGAAACGTGTAGATAAGGCCCGTAAGGTAGCGAAACCGGAAAGCTATGGCAATTGAAGGAAAACTGCCGATTGCGGTGTGACGGTTTCTGCGGAGGGCCTTCCGGCCTGATAAAAGATGATTTTTCACCCGTTTGTACGATAGAATAGCGGCCCAATTTTTCAGGGAGCCTGAGGAGATTTCCAAAGCTCTCCAGGCCAGCCATGCACACAGGGGCAGCGCATCCATGTTTAATCGTGATATGAAAATCGCCGGCTTTGACGACGAACTCTGGAACGCCATGCAGGCGGAAGAAAAACGCCAGGAAGCTCATATCGAGCTGATCGCGTCCGAAAACTATACCAGTCCGCGGGTAATGGAAGCCCAGGGCAGTGTCTTGACTAACAAGTACGCAGAAGGTTATCCCGGCAAACGCTACTACGGCGGTTGCGAATTCGTGGATATCGCTGAAGAGTTGGCGATCGATCGCGCCAAAGAACTGTTTGGTGCGGCTTACGCCAACGTGCAGCCGCATTCAGGCTCCCAGGCGAACTCGGCCGTATTCATGGCGCTGCTGAAGCCGGGTGATACTGTTCTGGGCATGAGCCTGGCTCATGGTGGTCACCTGACGCACGGCGCCAGCGTGAACTTCTCCGGCAAGATCTACCACGCGGTGCAGTACGGGCTGAACCCGGAAACCGGCCTGATTGATTACGATGAAATCGAAGCCTTGGCCGTTGAGCACAAGCCGAAGATGATTATCGCAGGTTTTTCCGCCTACTCTCAGGAGCTCGATTTCGCGCGGTTCCGGGAAATTGCAGACAAGATTGATGCGTACCTTTTTGTTGATATGGCCCATGTTGCCGGTCTCGTCGCCGCGGGTGTCTATCCGGATCCGGTGCCCCATGCTCATGTTGTTGCCACAACCACGCACAAGACTCTCCGCGGTCCCCGTGGCGGCTTAATCCTGGCGTGCGATGATGCCGACCTACAGAAAAAACTGAACTCTGCCGTGTTCCCCGGTGGTCAGGGTGGTCCTTTGATGCACGTGATTGCCGCCAAGGCGGTGTGCTTCAAGGAAGCCATGAGTGAGGAGTTCAAGACCTATCAGCAGCAGGTGGTGAAGAACGCTTCTGCCATGGCTCAGGTTTTTGTTGATCGCGGTTACGATGTTGTCTCTGGCGGCACAAAGAACCATCTGTTCCTGGTGAGTCTGATCAAGCAGGATATCACCGGCAAAGAGGCAGATGCTGCGTTGGGTCGCGCCCATATCACGGTCAATAAGAACGCCGTTCCGAATGACCCCCGTTCTCCGTTCGTAACGTCCGGTCTGCGTATCGGAACGCCGGCAATCACCACTCGCGGTTTCGGTGAGTCCGAGTGCCGCGATCTGGCTGGCTGGATCTGCGATATTCTCGATAACCTGGAAGACGATGCCGTTAACAGTCGTGTACGAGAGCAGGTAGCTGCTTTGTGCGGCCGCTTCCCGGTCTACGGTTAACTTTCAGGCAAGACCCGTCGGGGCAGACGCTCAGTCCGAGCGTTTACCCCGCAGCCTCTCCGGAGCCTCTGATTATGCACTGTCCTTTCTGTGGTGAAGCAGATACCAAGGTGATTGACTCGCGCCTCGTGGCCGAGGGCGATCAGGTGCGCCGCCGCAGGGAGTGCCTGTCCTGTCATGAGCGTTTCACAACGTTCGAGAGTGCGGAGCTGGTGATGCCAAGAGTGGTAAAACAGGACGGCACTCGCCAGCCCTTTGATGAAGAAAAATTGCGCTCCGGCCTGATGAAAGCGCTGGAGAAGCGCCCTGTAAGCATTGAAGAGATTGATGCAGCACTGAACAGGATCAAGTACCGGCTCAGGGCAACTGGTGAACGGGAGGTCAAGTCGATGCAGCTCGGCGAAGAGGTTATGACCGAGCTGCGCCAGTTGGATAAAGTCGCCTACGTCCGGTTTGCCTCGGTATATCGGAGCTTCCAGGATATCAATGAGTTCAAGGAAGAGATTGAGCGGCTGTCGGCGTCCAATGGCGAAAATGCGGTTGATGTTGCGAAGGCTTTGGCAGACAACCATTCCTCCAAAGGAAAAGCATGACGGAAGTCCGCGACAGAGCCATGATGGCGCGAGCCGTTCAGCTTGCCTGGCGCGGCCGGTATTCCACACACCCGAACCCGAGAGTCGGGTGTGTTATTGCGCGTGGCGATGAAATCCTGGGTGAGGGTTGGCACGAACGTGCCGGAGAGGCCCATGCCGAGATTCGGGCGTTGAGCCAGGCCGGACCGGCTGCTCGAGGCGCAACGGCCTATGTCACCCTGGAACCGTGCAGCCATTTCGGCCGGACACCTCCTTGCGCGCGGGCTCTGATTGATGCCGGTGTTGCCCATGTGTTTGCCGCAACAAAGGATCCCAATCCGTCGGTATCCGGTCGTGGGCTGGAATTGCTTCGTGATGCGGGGGTCAAGGTTACGGAAGGGTTGCTGGCTGATGAAGCATCCCGGTTGAACCCCGGTTTCATGAAACGAATGAATGTCGGGCGGCCCTGGGTCCGACTCAAGATGGCCGCGAGTCTGGATGGCCGCACGGCGATGGCGTCTGGTGAAAGTCAGTGGATTACCGGTGATGACGCGCGCCGTGATGTGCAGCGCCTCCGGGCCATGAGTGACGCCATCGTTACCGGTGTCGGCACCGTGCTGGCGGATGATCCTTCGTTAACTGTCCGCCGGGAGGAGCTCGGAAATATAGGCGACGCCACAGAGCCGTCGCGTCAGCCCCTTCGGGTGATTGCAGACCGGGATGCCCGGACGCCTCCATCTGCAAAGATACTGCAGGGCGGAAATGTTCAGGTTTTCTGTGCTTCATCAGCTCTGGCGACTGCGCCCGCGCAGGATCTCGCGGCACTGGGTATAAGTCTTACCGGGGTTGCATGGAAGGACAATGGCATCGATGTGGCCGAACTGCTGGATTCTCTGGGTGAGTTGGGAATCAACGAATTGCTGGTCGAGGCAGGCCCGACGCTCGCCGGAACATTCATCAGTGAGGGGCTTGTTGACGAGCTTTGGCTCTATCAGGCACCGGTCTTTCTGGGAAGCACGGGCCGACCGACAGCCCACCTGCCGCTGGAAACCATGGCAGATAAAGTACAATGGACGGTGCTGGACCGACGTCAGGTGGGCCAGGATCAGCGATTCATCCTGGCACGCCAGTAATTTTTAAATTCACGGTATTCCTGCAGTGATTGACTGTAGGCAGACCGCAAGGGTGCAAAACCGTATGGCACTGAACAGCATTGAAGACATTATTGAAGATATCCGTCTGGGCAAGATGGTTATTCTGATGGACGACGAAGATCGTGAAAATGAAGGCGATCTGGTCATGGCAGCTGAACATTGCTCCCCTGCAGCCATTAATTTCATGGCGCGCTTTGGTCGTGGATTGATTTGTATGCCAATGACCCGTGATCGTTGCGAACAGCTGGGCCTACCGCTGATGGTCCAGCAGAACGCATCCGGTTTTGGTACCAAGTTCACGCTGTCCATCGAAGCGAAAGAAGGCGTGACCACCGGCATTTCCGCGGCAGATCGCGCCCGAACGGTTCAGGCTGCAGTTGCGCGCGATGCCAAGGCGTCGGATCTTGTCCAGCCCGGCCATATCTTCCCGCTGATGGCGGATCCGGGCGGTGTGCTTAGCCGTGCCGGCCATACTGAAGCCTCCTGCGATCTCGCCGCACTTGCCGGCTCTGAACCCGCTGGCGTGATATGTGAAATCATGAACGATGACGGGTCCATGGCACGCCGTGAAGACCTTGAACGGTTTGCGGAGGAGCATGGTCTCAAGATCGGTACCATTGCCGATTTGATCCACTACCGGACCATGAATGAGCGCACGATTGAGTGTGTGGAAGAAAACAAGCTGGATACCGAGTATGGAGAG
Organism: Marinobacter salinus; assembly: GCF_001854125.1. Lineage (NCBI taxonomy): Bacteria > Pseudomonadati > Pseudomonadota > Gammaproteobacteria > Pseudomonadales > Marinobacteraceae > Marinobacter > Marinobacter salinus. The sequence goes on along the minus strand of NZ_CP017715.1, from coordinate 2,556,219 downwards.
TTCAGTCTTCGCACTTACCGGGACAATATCCAGGGTGCAACACACCTGGCTATGGTCATGGGTGACATCAGCGCCGACGAGCCGGTTTATGTGCGTGTCCATATCACGGATACATTAAGAGACCTGCTCGGTGCCCGCCGCAAGGATTCTCGTAGCTGGCCGTTGCACCATGCCCTGGAAAAAGTGGCCACTGAAGGTAAGGGTGCCGTCGTGTTGCTCAACAGCGCCGAAGACAGCTACAACCTTGAAGACCGGATTCATGAGTTCTTCGATGAAGGCCAGGGCTCTGCCGGCAAGGGCAGCTCTGGTGTTTACTTTACCGTGGGCACCGGCTCGCAAATCTTGCGGGATATTGGCGTCGGCAAGATGCGCCTGTTGAGCCCGCCTATCAAGTTCTCTGCCATCTCCGGATTCGATCTGGAAGTCGTTGAGTACGTCCCTTATACCCCCGAATGATTAATCGGCTGCGGCGCTGGCGCCGTGGCCTGTGAAGGAGCCATGCATGGCAGATATCAAAGTAATTGAAGGTGACTTTACCCAGTGCGCCGGTCGGTATGCGCTTGTCGTAGGCCGTTTTAACGGCTTTGTTGTGGAAAGTCTGGTGGAAGGTGCTGTGGATACCCTGCGTCGCCACGGCATTTCCGACGACGACATTGTGATTGTCCGGGTTCCCGGCGCTTATGAGATGCCGTTGGCGGTCAAGCGTGTTGCAGAAACCAGTAACTACGATGCCATTATTGCGCTGGGTGCCGTGATTCGTGGTGGTACGCCGCATTTTGAATACGTGGCGGGTGAGGCCTCCAGCGGTCTCGGTGCGGTTAGTCTTGAGACCGACGTGCCAGTTTCCTTTGGAGTGCTGACGGTAGATTCGATCGAGCAGGCTATTGAGCGCTCCGGTACCAAAGCTGGCAACAAAGGCGCTGAAGCCGCAATCACGGCGCTGGAAATGGTTAGTCTGTTCAAGAAGCTGGGTGAATGATGAGCGAAACCGACGATAACGCTCCCCAGCCAGCGCAACCTGCAAAGCCGAAGGCGGGTGACCGTCGCCGGGCGCGTGCTCTGGCTATGCAGGGGCTGTATCAGCGCCATTTCAGTAAAAGTTCGATTTCGGATATCGAAGCCGAGTTCATGGTCGATAACGACATGAGCAAGGTGGACTTGCTGTACTTTCGGGACCTGTTACGTGGCGTTCACCGGGAGCAGGGGGACCTGGACAAGCTTCTTGAGCCTTTCCTGGATCGCCCGATTCACGAGGTGGACCCTATTGAGATGGCAATCGTGCGCTTGGGTGCCTACGAGCTGAAACACCGTCTTGACGTTCCCTACAAGGTGGTTATTAACGAAGGCATTGAAATGGCAAAACGGTTTGGCGGGACGGAAGGCCATAAGTTCGTAAACAGTATTCTGGACAAGCTCAGCCGTCGTCTACGCATGGCTGAGACTCGTCCTCGATAGAAAATGGGCGAATTTGAGCTGATCCGGCGCTATTTTCAGCCACTCGCCGAAAACCACGGCTCCGAAGCTGTCGTTCTGGGTGTGGGTGACGACTGTGCTGTTCAGCGGATTCCCGAAGGCCGGGACCTGGTGTTTTCCATCGATACCATGGTGGAAGGCATTCATTTTCCGCAAGAGTATTGTCCTGACTATCTTGGCTGGCGAGCGCTCGCTGCAGCCACCAGTGATCTCGCTGCCATGGGGGCTGCCCCGGTTTGTTTTACCCTTGCACTGACATTGCCTGAGGCCAATGAGCAGTGGCTCACCGGCTTCGCTCGCGGATTGTCCTCAGCCAGTGAGTCTTTCGGTCTTGTCCTGGCCGGGGGAGACACAACCCGCGGGCCGCTGGTTCTGAGTATGCAGGTTCACGGCACCGTAAGGCGTGGTGAAGCACTGAGGCGCTCCGGAGCCCGGGCCGGTGATCTGGTTCTGGTGTCAGGAACCCTTGGCGATGCTGGTGCTGCCCTTGATTTTCTGGAGGAGCCCCGGCCATCCGATGATATGGCGTTTGTGCTCGGCCGCTATCACCAGCCACGGCCCCGGCTCGACCTGGGTGCTTCAATGGTTGGCCTGGCCTCTTCCTGCATTGATATTTCAGATGGCCTGATAGCCGACCTCGGTCATGTTCTGAAAGCCTCAGGTGTAGGGGCAACGGTTGATGTTTCAAAGCTCCCGTTGTCCGCTGCGCTCTGCAGCATCAAAGGCATTGAAGCAGCCCGTTACGGACTGAGCTCGGGTGATGATTATGAGCTTTGTCTGACCATCCCTCCCGAACGTTGGAAAGTGGCTCCTGAAGCTCTGAAACAGCAGCTTACTATCATCGGCGCGGTCGAGCAGAATCCGGGCTTGCGTCTCCGGGGAGGTCCTGACGCCGTGGGGAATAACGCTGCCGGATTCGATCATTTTGGAGGCGGATCATGAGCCGGGAAGATCATATTGAGGAGCCTGAACTGCCACTTGCGCTTTTGCCCCCGGGGTTTCTGAAAAACCCCGTGCACCTTCTTGCTTTCGGCTTCGGCAGTGGTGCGGCTGCCCGAGCGCCTGGAACCTGGGGCAGTCTGGCTGCCATTCCTTTATGGTACGGATTTGCTTGGCTTCCGGCGGCGGCTTACTGGTCGTTGGTTTTCATCGCTTTTCTACTTGGTATCTGGTTGTGCGGAAAGACCGCGAGGGACTTAAAGGTTCATGATCACGGAGGAATCGTCTGGGATGAGTTCGTGGGAATGTGGATTGCGTTGGGCCTGTTCCCGGATGAGGTATACGGTGTACTGATGGCGTTTGCACTTTTTCGGCTCTTCGACATCGTCAAGCCATGGCCCATAGGGTGGTTGGACAAGCGCACTCCCGGCGGGCTTGGAATAATGATTGATGATGTTGTAGCGGGATTTATGGCATTGGTATGCCTGTTCGCCATTGACCGGTGGTTAATGCCGGCCATTGTTTGAACAGGCGTTTAGCCTCTGGACCTGGCTGTTAATGCAGTTGTTGCTCCTCTGGCAATAACCTTACGACGTGCAGAAAGCGCTTCAGGCCAGTCTCTGCCCGTTCGCGGGATGCGAACGGTCCGCTGTCAAATCCTTCCCGGGTGGTGAAGTACCATTTGCTCCCAACGCAGAAGAATCGACTGCTGCGAAAGGGAACGGGCCCTGCTTCTCCAGACCTGTGGTGGGTGTCCATGATTTCTCCTTTGCCCGGTTTTCTTTTTTTGGTTTCGGGCGCCGCATTTGTTTAGCCGATCTGTTTAAAATTAATCCAATTCGGAGCGAATTCAACATTTTTTTACATTTTTAGCGGACAGGTCTCATTCAGAGTGATCAAACACCCCTTTTGGCGGCTCCAAGTTACTGGGCCAGCTGGCTTGCCCTGGTCGGGCGCACTCGTCAGAATGCAATCAAGTTCACATTACGCTGTGCAGGCTTCCTTTCTCATACTCAAGGAGATCAAATGACTACCTTTCAGGTTCTAAGCTTTATCAAATCGCGTCCTGTCGCAGTGAAACAGGTTGCCCGATGGGCTCTTGCAGGCCTATTCCTGGCCACGCTCGCTGGGTGCTCCTCGAATGCAGCCAGGGTTGAAACGTGGCAGGGTAGCCCGGCCGCCGCAACGAACGCGGCTACTCTGGAAACGCCGGGCGCGATTAAGGTTTCTCAGGTTAACGGTCGTAATATGACGAATTTCCTTATGGATGACCTGGCCCTCGATTACGCTCTGCTGCCCGGGGAGAATGAGGTGGTGTTTATCAACAAGACAATCTGGGCGAAGTCCGGGGTTGTTGAAAACGGTGAATCCAAGGTGCATGTGATCAAGAGTGACCCCCAGGTTGTAAGGTTTACCGTAGAGCCGGGTACTGTTTATCGTTTCCGTTATGATCAGCCGAAAACACGGAGTGAGGCTGAGAGTATGCGTGAAGACTTCTCTGCAACCGTTATCACGGACGATGGTAAGGTTGTTGCTGAATCCAGTGTCTGGGAAGGGCGCCCGGCTGCGGATCGCACCCCGGTCCTGTCGAATGACGGGAACGCTGGTGCGGTCTCCGGAGGCGGTGCGCTCGATACGCTCAAAGCGGTCTGGGCAACCGCTTCGGAAGAAGAGAAAAAAGCGTTTCTCCGTTGGGCATTCGAGTAAAACAGTAGGGCCCGTGCTATCGGGCAATCCCCCTACCTCCTGAAGCGGTGAAAGACCGTTTTCAGGAGGCCTTCAAGTGCGGTCAAGGCATCATCGGTCAGTGTTTGGTGGGGCGTTTGAGGCGCTTGCTCGTGACCGTTCTCCGGCCCGAGACTGTAAGCAGCTTCTTCAATTACATCCAGGCTTTCGTCTACGTAACGTTCCAGTGAGCTTCCGTCAGCTACCACGTCCGGGCACAGTGTGAAATTAACTGTGAGCATACCCTGATAGCTGATTGCCACAATGACCAGTCCCATACTGTCGAACAGTGGGGCGGTATTGTATTGCTGAGCCAGGCGAGCCCCCTGCAAATACAGCGGCACCTGTGGTCCCGGAACATTGGTGATCGGCAAGTTGAAGACAGGCTGGTAGCGCTGAGCTATTTGCAGTTCGGAATACAGTCTGGCGGACAAGGCGAGCATGGTTGACGGGAGGAGTTCAGTCAGGCGATCCGCTGCGATTGCTTCGCGGTACGGTTCCGACGCTACCGCATTCCAGTGGATCCTCCGAATACGCAGCGCCGGATCCGGCTCGTTGGTGGACAGGTCCAGCAACATCGCAGACATCTGGTTGCCGGTTGCCCGGCGAAGGCTGTTCGAGCGCACTGATATAGGCGTCATGGCGACCAGCGATTTATCGGTATCCGTGCCGTGATCGTTCATGTATCTGCGCAGGGCCTCCGCGCATAAGCCCAGCACTACGTCGTTCAGGGTAACGTCTCCAATCGTCGCTTTTATCGCTTTCAGGCGGGATAAATCGACACTGGCCGCGACGATCTGACGGTTGGCCGTAATCTGTCGGTTGAACGGGCTGTGGGGTGCGGAAAACAGGGGGAATGGTAACGGCAGTTTCCGTAGCTGTTTATGGACCAGCCCCCTTGCGGTTGCCTCAGCAGCATTGATAGCGAGGGAGGTGAATTGTAGAGGCGTTCTCAGGATGTTGGCGCCGGCCTGAATGATGACGCGTTCCTCCGAGGGTTCCGGGCGCGGTTGCCAGGGCCTCGGTGCGTTGATGGCTCTGGGCTCGGGCGTATATTCCAGGAGTTTGCCAATGATCTCCTCGCCACTGAACGCGTCAATGGCTGCGTGATGAAGTCTGACGATCAGAGCAAAACCGTCACTACTTGCATCGTTATCATCCAGCTTAAAACCATCCACAAAGGTGATATGCCAAAGGGGGCGGTCCCGTTTGAGGGGCTCTTCCAGTATTTTGGAGGCCAGTGTCATCAGGCTAGCCTTCTGGCCATATTTCCCCAGGTTTACATAGGCAAGGTGTCTTTCGATGCTGAAATCCGGATCATCAATCCAGTAAGGTCGGCCAAGGCGCAAGGGAATTTCTTTCAATTTCTGTCTGAAGACCGGCACTACGTGCAGCCGGCTACGCAGATAGGCAACAAAGGTGCTGAACGCCAGAGGTTTCTCAAGCTCGCTGGCATCAAAGAGGTAGACGCCCCCAATATGCATGGGTGTGGTCTCGGATTCCAGGTAGAGGAATGAGGCGTCCAGTTCCGAAAGCTGCCGCATCAATGAACTCCCTTTGGCTAGTTGTTTCCCAGTATAAACGAACGGCGAAGGTTTCAAGTTGACTCATTTGCCGGCAAACAGCGAGCCCAGCGCCAGATTAAATGAGCATTATTTCAATTATTTAGCCAGTCAGTAATGGCGTTGTCTTCGGTCAGGCGTCTCCAGAACCACATAAGGGCTTTGCCCTGATCTTCAGCATGGCGGGCCACATGCAGTACGACTGGTTGCCTGGGGTCACTCACTTCCTTGATGACAAGGCTGCCAGACTCGACCTGTCGACGAATCCTGGCAAGGGGTAGCCAGCCGACACCAAGGCCCGATTCCTGTATGGCAATTTTCTGATCTATGTTGGCGACGGTTAACGTGCGCTGGCGTCGGAAAATGCCGGCATGACCGGGAGGCAGCGACCGCGACGTATCGGCTGCAACCGCCGCCGGATATTTCGATATGTCGTTTTCGGTTAATGGCCCACGGGCGCTGGCGAGGGGATGCTCGCCTCCAACAGCAAAAACGAAGGGCATGTCCCCTATTGTCTTGGTTTTGAAGTTTCCGGCAGGCTTGCTGAAGTGGTCGGCACCGACCACCAGGTCAACCCGTCGGCTTTGCAGCGCGTCCCAAGCTCCTGCAAAGACCTCTTCGACAACCTGAATATCAACCGGAACGCCCAGTTCATAGAATTCGCGAATCGCCGGGAACAGGCATTCGGCAGGGAGTAGGGAGTTGAAGCCAATGCGCAAACGGGTTTCCCAGCCCTGAGCGACCTGTTTCGTGGTGTGGGCGAGGTTTTCTGCAGCTTCAAGAAGCGTTCGCCCTTCCTCCAGAAGGTATCTCCCGGCAGGGGTCAGTGTTGCACGGTGCCCTGTCCTGTCGAAAATGGCGACATTCAGGTCTTCCTCCAGTTTTTGCACGGTGTAACTGATAGCGGAGGGGACCCGGAAAAGTTCGCCGGCGGCACCGGCGAAGCTCCCTTTTCGATTGATGGCGTCAAGAACTTTGAGGGCGTCTATGGTGATGGCTGTATGCATGTTCGAATTATCTGAGGTTGTTGGCCAGAAATGCTTGTTTGAGAGGGTAGCAGGGTCCCCGGTATTCTGCTTCTAAATTCCTGGCATGCGAACCCTGGCAAACACTTCAGGCCTTTCCCGTGCCTTCGGGGCAGTAACGCCCGGAAAATTCAGAATTCTTGATTGGAGGTTGAGGCGATGGGTCTTCTTATCGGTGGAAAGTGGCACGATCAGTGGTATGACACAGACAAGACAGGTGGCAAATTTGAGCGCGAGTCCGCGCGTTTCCGGAACTGGGTAACAGTTGATGGGGCGCCGGGACCGGAGGGAGAAGGCGGTTTCAAGGCTGAGTCTGGCCGTTACCATTTGTACGTCTCGATGGCTTGCCCGTGGGCCCACCGGACGTTGATTTTCCGGAGGCTGAAAGGGCTGGAGAAGCACATTTCAGTGTCTGTGGTTCACCCCGATATGGTAGAGAATGGGTGGGAGTTCCGGCCGGGGAGCGATCACCACCGGGACCACTTGTTCGATTTTCGGTTCATGCACCAGCTTTATACGAAGGCCGCTCCCGGCTATACCGGCCGGGTCACGGTGCCGGCGTTGTGGGACAGGGAAAAACAAACCATTGCCAGCAACGAGTCCGCCGAGATTATCCGGATGTTCAATTCGGCGTTTAACAGGCTTGATGGGGTTGAAGCTGGCGTCGATTTTTACCCGGAGTCGCTTCGGGCAGAGATTGATGAAGTAAACGAGCGTGTATACCACACAGTTAATAACGGCGTTTACAAGGCCGGATTTGCGACGGCCCAGGACAAGTACGAAGAGGCGTATGCCGAACTGTTCAGGTCACTGGACTGGCTTGAGCGCCGGTTATCAGGGCAAAGGTACCTGGTCGGTGGGCAACTGACAGAAGCGGACTGGCGCTTGTTTACCACGTTGATCCGTTTTGATGCCGCGTATTATGGGCATTTCAAATGCAACCGTCAGCGAATCGCCGATTTCCCAGCGCTTTCGGGGTATGTGCGGGACCTTTATCAGGTGGCGGGCGTCGCCGGGACTGTGGATATTGCCCAGATTAAACGGCACTACTATGTGAGCCAGCGCACCATAAATCCGTCACAGGTGGTCCCGGTCGGGCCTGAGCTGGATTTTGATGCGTCGCATGGGCGTGAAAGTCTCAGCTAACCCTTGCCACGGCAACCTCGGTCAGCAGTTCAAGGGCTTCTTTGTGAGGTGATGCGGCGAGACAGGACAATTGCTTCGCCGCCAGCGCAGCTTCGGCCCTGGCCCTTTGCATGGTGTATTCGAGTGCACCGGAGGTTTCTACAATCTCCAGAATCCGGGGCAGGTCATCCAGGCCACCCTTGCGAATAGCCTGACGGATGAGCTGTCGCTCCTCCTCTTCACCGTTTGCCATGGCGTGGATGAGGGGGAGGGTTGTCTTGCCTTCGGCCAGGTCGTCCCCCACATTCTTGCCCATGGCTTCGGCGTCTCCCCGATAATCCAGTACATCGTCCACAAGCTGAAAAGCCAGGCCAAGGTGCTTGCCATAATCCCGCAAGGCCCGTTCATGCTGGTCACTGGCATTGGCGAGAAGGGCGCCGGTGTGGGAAGCGGCCTCAAACAGCATGGCAGTCTTGTTATGGATGACCTTCATGTACTGCTCTTCGGTCAGATCCGGATTCTTGACGTTCATCAACTGCATGACTTCGCCTTCGGCAATAACCGCAGTTGCGTGAGAAAGAACATCCATTATCGGAAGGCTTTTCAGTTCTACCATCATCTCGAAAGCGCGGGCGTAGAGGAAATCACCTACCAGCACACTTGGCGCGTTGCCCCAGCGGGCATTGGCTGTGCTTCGGCCGCGGCGCATATCGGATGTGTCGACCACATCATCGTGGAGTAGTGTGGCTGTATGCAGGAATTCAATGACCGCAGCCAGCTTCAGGTGGTCACTCTGGTCATAGCCCGCAGCCTGGCTTGATAGCAGAACCAGTAGTGGTCTCAAGCGCTTACCACCACTTTCAATAATGTACTGGGCAATTTTTTCCACGAGAGGAACGTCTGAGGAAAGCCGCTTGATGATCAGATCATTAACGCGGCTGAAGTCGTCGGCCACGGTGTCGTATATGCGCTCGGCTGTCATGCGGCTTGTGGATCCCTTGCTGGTTCTGATGTTGATAATTCGGGCAGGTCGCGGCAATGCTAGGTATTGCGGTCTGCAGTGTCAACTTGGCTTGTATTGCGAGGCGCCTTTTCGTACAATCACGCGCCCAACTCATCCCAACCTGCGCTCCCTGCTATAGGGTTGCCAGAGCGCTTCCCTTAGAACCAGGTGGATAAGAGCAGGGATGGGTCAATCGCGGAGAAAATCAATGTACGCAGTTATTGTTAGCGGTGGCAAGCAGCACCGTGTAAAAGAAGGCGAAACGCTGAAGCTGGAAAAGCTTGAAGTTGAAACTGGTGGCAACGTGGAATTTGATCGCGTTCTGTTGGTTGCGGATGGCGATAAGGTTCAGGTTGGCGCGCCGGTAGTTGATGGTGCCAAGGTTACTGCGGAAGTGGTTAGCCACGGCCGTCACGACAAGATCAATATCATCAAGTTCCGTCGTCGGAAGCATTCCATGAAGCGTCAGGGCCACCGTCAGTGGTTTACTGAAGTAAAGATCACGGGTATCAAGGGCTGAGGCTCTCGAATTACCCCTTAGATAAGGAGGCTGGTAATGGCTCACAAAAAAGCAGCAGGTAGTACCCGTAACGGTCGCGATTCCGAGTCGAAACGACTTGGTGTGAAGCGCTACGGCGGAGAGACTGTATCTGCAGGCAGCATCATTATTCGTCAGCGCGGAACCCGTTTCCATGCTGGTAGCAACGTAGGCATTGGCAAAGACCACACCCTGTTTGCGAAAGCAGACGGCCAGGTGAAGTTCGAAGTCAAAGGCCCGCAGAGCCGCAAGTTCGTGAGCATCGTTCCGGCTGCGTAAGCAGCGGCGATCCGGTTCTGTCGAACCTTGGATGGCACTGATATCCTGATATAGTCAGAGGTCGGTGCTATTCGGAGCCCCGCAAAGCTTCCTTGAGGCTGCGGGGCTTTTTAGTTTATGCGCGAAGCGCAAAGGGTTGATCCATGAAATTCGTAGATGAAGCCACCATCATCGTTGAAGCCGGGAAGGGCGGCCACGGCTGCCTCAGTTTCCGGCGCGAGAAATATGTCCCGAAAGGTGGTCCTGACGGGGGTGACGGTGGAGATGGTGGTTCCGTGTTTCTGGAGGCGGACAGCTCGCTGAACACGCTTATCGATTACCGTTTTCAGCGCAAGCACAAAGCCCAGAATGGTGAGCCTGGTTCGGGCCGTAACTGTACCGGAACCAAAGGTGAAGATCTGGTGCTGCCGGTACCGGTTGGTACGACTGTCGTGGATATGGATACCCATGAAGTGTTGGGTGATCTTACTCATGCCGGTCAACGTCTGAAGGTCGCTCAGGCGGGTTTTCATGGGCTGGGTAATACCCGTTTCAAGTCGTCCGTGAACCGGGCGCCCCGGCAAACCACCAAGGGTTCTGAAGGTGAGCTTCGGAATCTCCGGCTTGAACTGAAAGTGCTCGCTGATGTGGGGCTGCTGGGGATGCCTAATGCAGGCAAGTCCACCTTCATTCGTTCCGTCTCCGCGGCACGCCCGAAGGTGGCCGACTACCCGTTCACCACCTTGGTGCCAAACCTCGGGGTGGTCAGTGTTCAGGAGCACCAGAGTTTCGTGATTGCGGATATCCCGGGGCTGATCGAGGGTGCTGCCGAAGGCGCCGGCCTGGGTATCCGCTTTCTGAAGCATCTGGTGAGGACGCGTTTGCTGCTGCACCTTGTGGACGTCGCGCCCTATGATGAGTCCTCACCGGTGGAGTCCGTGCGGGCGATTGAGCATGAGCTTGAGAAATTCAGCGAAACCCTGGCAAACCGGGAGCGTTGGCTGGTGCTCAATAAGGTCGATATGGTGGCGGAAGAGGATCGCGAAGCCCATTGCCAGGCCATCGTTGATGAGCTTGGCTGGAAAGGGCCGGTCTTTCGCATCTCTGCGCTCAGTGGTGAAGGCACCCGCCCGCTCGTTCAGGCTGTGATGCGCTGGATTGAGGAGCAGGCTCAGGAGGAGGCGGAAAATCCGGAGTTTGCTGAGCGCGAAGCTGCCCGACGTCGACAGATGGATGAAGAGGCGCGAGCCCGGATTGAGGCAGAGCGTCAGGCCAGAAGGGCGGCTCGTGAAGATGGCGACGACGATGACGACGACTTCGATGATGATGATTACGATGTTGAAGTGGTCTATGCCCCCGAGTAAATTGAGAGATTCGCAAGCATCATGAGTGAACGCATCCAGCTGCGCCAGGCTCGTCGCCTGGTCATTAAAATTGGAAGTGCCCTGCTGACGAATGACGGCAAAGGCCTGGATGTAGCGTCACTGGGGCTGTGGGTCGATCAGATTGCAGCGCTGATTGAAGATGGCGTGGAAGTGGTTATCGTTTCTTCCGGTTCAGTTGCCGTTGGCATGAGCCGGTTGGGCTGGTCGGCCCGTCCTGAGCAGCTTCATGAGTTGCAGGCGGCTGCCGCTGTCGGGCAGATGGGGTTGGTGCAAACCTGGGAAGCCCAGTTCAAGCGTCATGGTGTGCATACTGCGCAGATTCTTCTGACTCATGATGATCTTTCTGATCGAAAGCGGTACCTGAATGGCCGCAGTACCTTGCGTGCCTTACTGGGTTTTGGCGTGGTTCCCATTGTAAATGAAAACGATACAGTGGTTACCGACGAGATCCGCTTTGGTGACAACGATACGTTGGGTGCCCTTGTTGCAAACCTGATCGAGGCCGATGGCCTGATTATTCTGACTGACCAGCTTGGCCTGTTTGACAAGGATCCCCGTAAGCATGCAGGTGCGCAGCTGGTCACCGAGCGCAAGGCCGGAGACCGTGAGCTGGACGCAATGGCTGGCGGTGGAGCGGGAGTTCTTGGACGCGGCGGGATGCTGACCAAGTTGCGTGCGGCTCGCTTGGCTGCCCGCTCAGGTGCGTTCACCGTGATTGTGGGTGGGCGGATCGAAGGCGTTATCACCCGTTTGCGTCAGGGGGATGTGGTGGGCACCTTGTTGTTGCCGGAGCAGGGGCGGATTGCTGCCCGTAAGCAATGGCTCGCCAGCCACCTGCAGACTCGCGGTCAGCTGACTCTGGATGATGGTGCCGTCAAGGTGGTGTGTCTTGGAGGCCGGAGTCTGCTACCTGTGGGCGTGAAGGCTGTGACAGGCCAGTTCCGTCGTGGGGAGATGGTTTCCTGTGTTGACGAAAAAGGCAGAGAGATTGCCCGAGGCCTGGTTAATTACGGCGCTGACGAGGCCAGGGCCATTGCCGGGCGTTCAAGCGATCGTATTGCGGAGGTTCTTGGTTACGTTTCTGGAGAGGAAATGATTCACCGGGATAATCTGGTTATCGTTTAGCGGGTCATAAAAAAACCGGCCATTTGGCCGGTTTTTTTATATCTGAAGAAAAATCCGCTTACGCGCTCTTCAGGGACTTGATCTTGGCGCTCAGACGGCTCTTGCTACGAGCAATCTTGTTCTTGGCGAACACGCCTTTGTTGACCATGCTGTCCAGAATCGGCTGAGCCTGCTGGAAAGCAGCCTGGGCTTCTTCGTAGTTGCCGGCCTCAATTTTGGCCTGGATCTTTTTCATGTACGTACGTGCCATGGAACGCAGGCTGGCATTGTGCTTGCGGTTCTTCTCGTTCTGACGTGCGCGCTTCTTGGCTTGCGGGGAATTTGCCACCGTAAAACTCCTGAAAATCTTAAAGTCGTTGCTGAATGATTCGTTACATCGCGGGCGCGCCAAAACCAGCGCGTCGAAATAAATGACGCCGAACTATGCCGCTGGAGCCCCGAAATGTCAAGACCAAAACCCATTTCATCCCCCGACACCAGAGGCCTGTGCTAAACTCGCGGCTCACTGGGTGCGGGTGTCCGGAGCGAACAGGTAATTCCCGAGATGCCCCACTGTCTCGACGTTCAACGCAAGACCTGAGCCCGCATGTCATCGGAACCCGAAATCAGCCCTGAGAACAAACCTTTGCCACCAGCCCCGGGCCTGCTCCGCTCCTCCGGACTGGTGGGGGTCATGACCATGCTCTCCAGAGTTCTGGGTCTGGCCAGGGATATGGTGATTGCCCGTTATTTCGGCGCCGGCACCGGGGCTGATGCTTTTTTCGTCGCTTTCAAAATCCCCAATTTCCTTCGGAGGCTGTTTGCAGAGGGGGCATTCTCCCAAGCCTTTGTGCCGGTGCTGTCTTCTTATCGGGAGAATCAGTCGGTTTCTGATGTCCGGAGGCTGGTTGATGCGGTTTCCGGCTCTCTGGGTTTGATCCTGTTGGGTGTCACGCTGGTCGCCATGCTTGGGGCGCCGGTTCTGACGGCCGTTTTCGCGCCCGGTTTCCTGGATGATGACGTGAAGTTCGCCCTGACCAGTGACATGCTTCGGATCACCTTCCCCTATCTTTTGCTGATTTCGCTGACGGCCTTTGCCGGTGGCATTCTGAACAGTTATGACCGGTTCGCCGTGCCTGCCTTCACGCCCGTTCTGCTGAACCTGGCGATGATCGGCGCGGCCGTTTACCTCACTCCGTTGATGGATGAGCCTGTCATGGCATTGGCCTGGGGCGTGTTCATCGCCGGTGCTCTGCAACTGTTTTTCCAGTTGCCCTTCCTTATGCGTCTCGGGCTGTTGCCGCGCCCCCGGGTTGATTACCACCATGAGGGTGTAAGCCGGATTCTCAAATTGATGGCGCCCGCGCTTTTTGGCGTCTCGGTCAGCCAGATCAACCTGTTGCTGGATACCGTGCTGGCGTCATTTCTCCAGACCGGCAGCGTGTCCTGGCTCTACTACTCCGACCGGCTGTCTGAGCTACCTCTGGGGGTTTTTGGCATCGCGATTGCCACGGTTATTTTGCCCAGCCTCTCTCGTAAGCATGCGGCAGCGTCCGAAGACCAGTTTGCAGCTACCCTTGACTGGGCTGTCAGGGCGGTACTGCTCATTGGTCTTCCGGCAGCGCTGGCTCTGGCGCTGCTTGCTGAGCCTCTGATAGCTACTTTGTTCCATTATGGTGAAGTGACCGACCGGGACGTGATGATGTCGGCCCAGAGCTTGCGGGCCTATTCGGCCGGGCTTCTGGCCTTTATGTTGATCAAGGTTCTGGCGCCCGGATTTTTCGCCCGTGAGGATACCCGCACGCCAGTAAAAATCGGGGTTATCGCCATGGTTGCCAATATGGTGCTCAATCTCGCCCTCATTCTTCCGCTGGCCCACGCCGGCCTGGCTCTGGCCACGTCACTGTCAGCCTGGCTTAATGGCTTTTTGTTATGGCAAGGCCTGCGCAAGGAAGGCGCGTGGCGAAGCCAGCCGGGTTGGCCGAGATTCCTGATGCAGATGCTGTTCGCCAATGCTGCCCTGGCTGGAACCATACTCTGGCTGATGGCTCCGTCCGACTCCTGGCTGGCTGCTGGCGGATACCAGCGGGCAGCGGATATGGCCGTACTCGTAGCGGCTGGCGTGACAGTCTATTTTCTTGCGCTGGCCCTGGCCGGTGTCCGGGTAAGACATTTCCGACAGAGGTAAGGTATAATCGCGCGTTTTCTCACCAGCGTTCCCCTGACTCCGAGCGATAACGTGCTCCTGCCAGTCTTGGGAAGGGCGCTGAAAGCCAGTTGGCAATTGAAGGTTCGCATTGCATGCGTCTTATCCGTGGCCTGACCAACCTCAAGACTCTGTCCCGGCGGGAGGATTCGCCGCTGTCGGATGGCTGTGTCGCTACCATTGGCAATTTTGACGGTGTGCATATCGGGCACCGGACCATTCTGGAGCAGGTGAAAGAGAAGGCTGAGAGTCTTGGCCTGCCCTCTGTTGTTATGGTGTTTGAACCGCAGCCCAGGGAGTTTTTTCAGGGTGCCGAGGCGCCCCCGCGGTTGATGTCTTTCCGGCAGAAGTTCGAAGCTCTGACTGCAGCTGGTATTGATCATGTGCTATGCCTGCATTTCAACGGTCGGTTTCGTCGACTGACGAGCCAGGATTTCATTGACACGGTTCTTGTTGAGGGCCTGGGTGTTCGGCACCTGGTTGTCGGAGATGACTTCCGTTTTGGTTGCGACCGCACGGGGGATTTCATGCTCCTGCGTGAGGTGGGCGAAAAGCAGGGGTTTTCCGTTGAGAATACCCGCACAGTGACCTTGGGCGGCGAGCGCGTGAGCAGCACACGGATTCGGGAGCGGCTCAATGTAAACCGGCTTGAGCAAGCGGAAGTGCTTCTCGGTCATCCCTATCAGATTCGCGGGAAGGTTGTGTACGGCCGGCAGCTGGGGCGTCAGATCGGTGCTCCGACAGCCAATATACTGCTGCAGCGGATGGCACCCTTGCAGGGTGTGTATGTTGTGAGTACCCGGCTTGACGACGGCTCGGTCTACGACGGTGTTGCCAACATTGGTCTGCGCCCGACCGTGGACGGCAAACAGCCGGCCCTCGAAGTGCACCTGTTTGAGTTTACTGGCACACTTTACGGCCGTCATATTGAAGTCGTCTTTCGCCACGGATTGAGAGAGGAAATCAAGTTTGACTCGGTGGATGCGCTGAAAAAACAGATTGCCTGTGATTTTGACGATGCAAGGGCGTGGATTGCCAAGAACGGATCTTCCCGGGTCGCTCATTGAAAACCGATGATGGCGGCCTACACATAGTTTTGTTTACTGACCCATACTGACCAAAAGAGTACGCACACAGACCATGAGCGACTATAAGCATACCCTGAATCTGCCGGAAACCGCCTTTCCCATGCGCGGCAACCTGGCCAAGCGTGAGCCCGAGATGCTCAAGCGCTGGCAGGACCTCGACGTCTACGGCAACCTGCGCAAGCAGCGTGAGGGGCGGGACAAGTTCATTCTTCATGATGGCCCTCCCTATGCCAACGGCAGCATTCATATCGGTCATGCGGTCAACAAGATTCTGAAAGACATGATCGTCAAGTCCCGGAGCTTCATGGGCTACGACGCCCCGTACGTTCCGGGCTGGGATTGCCACGGCCTGCCGATTGAGCACAAGGTAGAGCAAGACATTGGCAAGGCGGGTGTGAAGGTGGACTACAAGACGTTCCGCCAGGCCTGTCGTGACTATGCGACCAAGCAGATCGCCGGTCAGAAGGAGGATTTCATTCGTCTGGGCGTCATGGGCGAGTGGGACAAGCCTTACCTGACTATGGATCCGAAAGTTGAGGCAGGCATCGTCCGCGCCCTTGGCAAGATTGTGGCCAAGGGGCATCTGGTTCGTGGTTACAGGCCCGTCTACTGGAGTGTGGTCGGTCAGTCCGCACTGGCGGAAGCCGAGGTTGAGTACCAGGACAAAACATCCACCCAGATCGATGTGCGCTTCACTGCAGTGGATCAGGCAAAAGCCTTGACCCTGTTCGGTGCCGACAAGGGTGAGGGCGACGTGTCCGTGGTTATCTGGACTACCACGCCCTGGACCATCCCGGCCAATCAGGCGGTATCCCTGAATGCCGATTTCCGGTATGCCCTGGTGCAAGCCGATGTAGGACAAGGCCCTGAACGCCTTATCCTGGCCGCAGACATGGTTGAGGGCATTATGGCGCGCTGGGAAGTGGAACAGTACGAAGTTCTGGCTACCTGTGAGGGCGCTGACCTCGAGCATCTGGCGCTGAAGCATCCGTTTTACGACAAGCAGGTGCCGGTCATCCTGGGCGATCATGTCTCCACCGATGCCGGTACCGGTGCTGTTCACACTGCGCCGGACCACGGTATGGAAGACTATGAAGTGGGCAAAGCCTACAACATTGGCACCATTAACCTGGTTCAGGCTGATGGAACCTACACCAGTGCGGCAGGCGAGCTGGCTGGCGTGCATGTATACAAAGCCGATGAGCCTGTCTGCGCCGCGCTTGAGCGTGAGGGAAAACTCGTTCGTTCAGAAAAATTCCGGCACAGTTACCCTCATTGCTGGCGGACCAAAACTCCGCTGATCTATCGGGCTACCCCCCAGTGGTTCATCAGCATGGACAAGGAAAACCTCCGCGCCGATGCCCTTGAAGCCATCAAGGGTGTGCGCTGGGTGCCATCCTGGGGCCAGAATCGGATTGAGGCCATGTTCAACCAGTCCCCGGACTGGTGCATTTCCCGTCAGCGCACCTGGGGTGTTCCCATCACCCTTTTTATCCATAAGGAAACCCAGGAACTGCATCCGGATACCCAGAGCCTGATTGCGAAGGTTGCTCAGGAGATCGAGGTGGGCGGCATCGACGTCTGGTATGACCTCGACGCCAAGACCTTACTGGGTGATGATGCTGAACAGTATGAAAAGGTAACGGATACCCTGGATGTCTGGTTTGATTCCGGTGTTACGCACGACTCGGTTTTGCGGGTTCGCCCTGAGCTCGGGCAGTTCCCGGCGGACATGTACCTTGAGGGTTCGGACCAGCATCGTGGCTGGTTCCAGTCTTCCCTGAAGACGTCCATCGCCATGAATGGCGTCGCGCCCTACAAGCAGGTTCTGACCCACGGTTTCACCGTGGATGGCAAGGGGCACAAGATGTCCAAGTCTCTGGGGAATGTTATCGCGCCTCAGGAGGTTATGAACGAGCTGGGTGCCGACATTCTTCGACTGTGGGTCGCGGCGACCGATTACAGCGGTGAAATGACCGTTTCCAAGGATATCCTCCGCCAGACCGCTGACGGTTACCGCCGTATCCGGAACACTTCACGTTTTCTGCTCAGCAACCTGACCGGGTTCGAGCCAGACCAGCACATGGTGGCGCCAGACGACATGATTGCCCTGGATCGCTGGATGGTGGATCGTACACTTCGGCTGCAAAAAGAGCTGGATGAGGATTACCAGAACTACGCGTTCCTGAAGATCTACCAGAAAGTGTACAACTTCTGTGAGGCCATTCTCGGTGGCTTCTACCTGGATATCATCAAGGACCGCCAGTACACCACCCAGGCGGACAGCCTGGCCCGTCGCTCCTGTCAGACGGCTTTGTATCACGTCGCCGAAGCCCTGGTTCGCTGGATTGCTCCGATCCTGAGCTTTACGGCTGACGAGATCTGGCAGCAGTTGCCCGGCAAGCGCAGTGACACTGTGTTCTATGAGACCTGGTATGAGGGCTTGTTCGAGTTGCCTGCAACAGTTGAACTGGGCCGGGATTACTGGCGCGAAATGTACAGTGTGAAGGAAGCCGTGAATAAGTGCCTGGAAGAAGCGCGTGCTCGGGGGGAGATCAAGGGCTCATTGAGTGCGGAAGTCACCTTGTTCTGTGAAGGCGACCTGGCGGCGGATCTAAAACACCTCGGAGAGGAGCTGCGCTTTGTACTGATTACCTCCGAAGCAACGGTTAAACCTGTATCCGAAGCGGGCGATGCCGAGTTAACCGCTCATGAGGGATTGCGCGTAGCCGTGAGACCTGCGACTCATGCCAAGTGTGAGCGCTGCTGGCACCACCGTGAGGACGTGGGACGCAATGCCAAATACGCAGATTTATGTGGTCGCTGTGTGAGCAACGTGGAAGGGCCCGGCGAAGCCCGTTCATTTGCCTGATGGGGGCTGCAATGACTGAGCCGGCAGGCGGAACCAAACTGAAGTGGCTTTGGCTGGCGGTTCTGGTGGTGGTTCTGGATCTCGGTACCAAGGCTCTGGCCACGGCTATGCTGAGCTATGGCGACCCGGTGCCGGTCATTCCCATGTTCAATCTGACGCTGCTTCATAATACGGGTGCAGCGTTCAGTTTCCTTGCTCAGGCCGACGGCTGGCAGCGCTGGTTCTTTGTGGTGCTGGCGTTGGCTGTTAGTGGGGTTTTGATTGGCTGGCTGAGAAAGCTTCAGCGCGATGAAACCTGGAACGCTATTGCCATCGTACTGATCCTGGGTGGTGCTCTGGGCAATGTTTATGATCGGGTTGTCCATGGTTACGTTGTCGATTTCCTGCACTTTTACTGGCAGGACTGGCACTTTCCCGCCTTCAACCTGGCGGATACCGCCATTACTATTGGCGCCG
Organism: Marinobacter salinus; assembly: GCF_001854125.1. Lineage (NCBI taxonomy): Bacteria > Pseudomonadati > Pseudomonadota > Gammaproteobacteria > Pseudomonadales > Marinobacteraceae > Marinobacter > Marinobacter salinus. The sequence continues at coordinate 2,537,460 of NZ_CP017715.1, read as the reverse complement.
CCATGATGATTCTCGATATGTTCCGCAAACCCGCCGACTCTGGCGGGAATGCTGAAAGGAGTGAGTGACGCTCATGAAAGAACTTCCTGTAGACAAGGGTACCCGTGTCAAATTGCACTTTGCCCTGAAGTTTCCGGATGGCGAGGTGATTGATTCCACCTTTGAAAAAGAGCCGGCCACGCTGGAAATTGGTGATGACAATCTGCCAGAGAATTTTGAAGCCTACCTGATGGGTATGAAAGCCGGAGACCGTGAGAGCTATCAGGTGCCGCCTGAAAAGGCATTCGGCCAGCACAATCCGAACAATCTCCAGACCTTCAAGCGTCATGAGTTCAGTGCCGACATGGTACTGGAGCCCGGCGTGATGATTTCCTTTGCAGATGCCCGCCAAAGTGAGCTCCCGGGGGTGGTCAGTCGCGTGGAAGGGGATGAAGTGGAAGTGGACTTCAATCACCCGCTGGCGGGGCGTACACTGACCTTTGATGTACAGATTATTGACGTCGAACCGGCCAAACCGACGCACTGACACGGCCCATTCATTACCAGCGGGAAATTACCATGCAAATCCGACTCGCTAATCCTCGCGGCTTTTGTGCCGGCGTGGACCGAGCCATCGAAATCGTCAATCGCGCCCTGGATGTATTCGGGGCGCCGATCTACGTGCGGCACGAGGTAGTCCACAACAAGTTTGTGGTGGATAACCTGCGTAACCGCGGCGCAGTCTTTGTCGATGAGTTGCATGAAGTGCCTGACGACAAACTGGTGATTTTCAGCGCCCACGGCGTATCCCAGGCAGTCCAGAGCGAAGCCGCCCGCCGTGGTCTCAAGGTGTTCGACGCCACCTGCCCGCTGGTCACGAAGGTGCACCTGGAAGTCATGCGCTACAGCCGTGACGGTCGTGAGTGCATTCTGATCGGCCACCACGGTCACCCTGAAGTGGAGGGGACCATGGGACAATACGATCATGGCAATGGCGGTGACATTTACCTGGTCGAAAATGAGCAAGACGTTTCGAAGCTGGAAGTGAAAGACCCTTCCCGTCTCTCATACGTTACTCAAACCACACTCTCCATGGACGATACGGCGAGGGTCATTGACTCCCTGCGTGCGAAGTTTCCCGACATTCAGGGCCCGCGAAAAGACGACATTTGTTATGCCACCCAAAACCGGCAGGATGCGGTTAAACAGCTGGCCGGGGATTGCGATTTGATGTTGGTAGTGGGCTCACCCAACAGCTCCAACTCCAACCGTTTACGGGAGCTTGCAGAGCGGATGGGAACGCCGGCCTACCTGATCGATGAGGCCGCCCAGATCGAGCCTCAGTGGCTGGATGGCAAAACGTCAGTGGGAGTCACGGCTGGCGCCTCGGCTCCCGAGGTCCTGGTGAACGACGTCATTGCCCGCTTGCGCGAGCTGGGTGGCAGCGTTCCGGAGGAGATTGCCGGGCGGGAGGAGAATATTGTGTTTTCCATGCCAAAAGAGCTCAGGATTGATGCGGTGGAGGTTTCCTGACCCTTCCTCTCCTATGACAGTTTGGCTTTGCCGGATGGGGCTTTGCTTCATCCGGGAAGCGTCCCCGAGTATCCCTTTCTTGCCGGCTCCCCCGCCTCTTTTTTTGTGAACTGTTACACATCACTTTTTCAGTACTGACCGTTTATCATGAGAAGACTCCCGTTTATCGCATGTGGGTGGTTTCGTGCCCTGACTCTAAATAATCTGTAAGCAATCAGAAATAGGGAAGAATTATGTCCGGATTCCAGCGAAGCTCTGGCTTTACGTTGCTTGAACTGATTATAACGATCGTCATTCTGGCAATCGTTGCATCGTTTGCAGTTCCGTCTTTTCGCGAGACCGTACTTAATAATCGGCTGACGTCTCAAATAAATGAAGCGTCCAGCCTTATGAGCTATGCCCGCAGTGAAGCATCCAAAATGCAGGATGGCGTGATTACTGTCTGCGCCAGTGCTGACAGCGCTTCATGCAGTGGTGCAAACACGTGGGAGACCGGCTGGATTGTGATGCGCGACCTTGACGGTGATCGCGTGCTCGATGCCGGAGACGACCAGCTCCTCCGGATCAGCCAGGCCCTGGAAGGTGGCAACACCATGAGAATCGCGGGCCTTACCAGTGGTGGAGGCTCATTTGTGCAGTTTTCAGGCAATGGCTTCCCGATTCCTCCGGGAATTGGTCTATCGGCTGCAGGCACGATTACAGTATGTGATTCCCGTGGTGTGGGGACAGCGCGGGCAATTGTTGTCAGCGTGTCCGGTCAGACACGTCTGGCGCGAGATACCTCGGGTAACGGCGTACTGAACGATCACAACAACGCAAATATCACCTGTCCGTGAGAGTGGCGCAATGATGAAAACGTCGTTTATTCCCAAGCGCGGAGCCAACAGAAGCGAAATGAAAGGCTTGAAAAGTCAGGGCTTTACGCTGATTGAAATTCTGGTGACCGTGTTCATCCTGGCGATAGGGCTTCTGGGCCTCGCCGGTTTGCTGGTCGACGGAATGCGAAACAATCAGGGTGCGTATTTGCGGACCCAGGCGAGCATTCTGGCCTATGACATGGCTGACCGCATACGGGCCAATCGGGCCCAGGCTGTAGGCGGTGGAGCCTATGACGGCTTCACGACCGTTGGCGCATCCACAAACCTCCCGGTTTGTGCGACGCAGAACGGCGGATGTTCGCCGGCGCAACAGGTAACGGTGGATTTGGCTCAGTGGGCGCGCCAGATTCAGGGAGTCGGAAGCGACATGACGCTCTTGCCTGGCGGGCAAGGCTCGATTCAGTTCGATGCCGGCACCGAGATGTTTACGATCTCTGTCCAGTGGGATGAAGTTGTCAGAGAAGGCGATGCTAACGAACAAATCGCCGGTGATAATTCCTTTTTCCTGAATTTCTCATTATGAGGTGCTTGATGGGAGCCAAAAAAGTTCAGGGGTTCATTACCCATAGCCCAAAAGGGCAGGCCGGTTTATCGCTGGTTGAATTGATGGTCGCGCTTGCCCTGAGTGCAACGCTGATTCTTGGCATTTTCACGGTCTATGTGGATTCAAGCCAGACCGCTCGCCTCAGTACGTCTCTTGCGCGGATTCAGGAATCCGGTCGGATCGCGACAGATATTGTCGCACGAGACATGCGGATGATTGGTTTTCAGGGGTGTGCGGACCCTGCAGACGTGACCATGAGGATTATCGCGGATAACGCCCCTACGGCAGATTTCTTCTCCACCACCCTTAGAGGCTGGGAAGTCGCCGACGGTAACTGGGCCAATGGCACCGAGTTTGACGGGACCCCGATTGAGGCCAATGCCCTCGTTGGAAGCGATGTGATTTCGATACAGCGCGGCCAGACCATTGACGTCGAGGTGACCGGAAACATGAACGTGGTAAACGCCAACATTCAGGTGGCAGGGACTGCGATTAATTCGTTCACCCAGAATGACATTGTTCTGATTTCCGATTGCGAGAACGCGGATCTTTTTCGAATATCGAGCGACCCAACTAGCGGAACCTGGGCGCACGCCCAAAACGTGAACTCCAGCAACAACCTGGGGCAGGCGTACAACGAAAGCGCCCGGATTATGAGGTTCTCATCCAACGTTTATTTTGTCGCCGATACCGGGCGCGATGACATTCAGGGTAACGACATAATGGCCCTTTATAGGGGAGCAAATAACATGCTCGCTGCCGGCGGGCCCAGCTTCCAGGTTGACGAACTGGTGGAGGGGGTCGAGAGCATGCAAATCCAGTATGGCGAGATACTGCCCACCAACAATATCCGTTACGAAACCGCTGACAATGTGACTGATATGTCTCGTGTGGTTGCGCTGAGAATTGGCTTGCTGATCAGTGACGCCGACCAGGTTCGGGACACGGACGATACATCGAGCTATGCGCTGCCAGGCGAGGTGATTACTGAAGCAAGTGGTGCCGGCCCGGTGACGCATCCGGAAGACACCCGATTGAGGCGGACTTTCATCAGTACGGTAACGCTGAGAAACAGGGATTAAGCTAGATGCATAGAATGCCAGAGGATAGAAGCTATGACTGAATTGAAGGCAGGTCGCCAGGAGCGTGGCGCGGTTCTGATCGTAAGTCTTGTGGTTTTGTTGGTCTTGACGCTCATCGGTGTCGCGGGGATGAATACGTCAGTGATGCAGGAGCGTATGGCCGTGAATGCCCAGAACTCCAATCGGACATTTCAGGCTGCCGAGAGTTCCGCCAGTGCCTTGACGGAACGGTTAATCGGGAATGATTTGAGCTTGCTAAGAGAATCGATGCAGTCCGCGGACAATATGAGCAGTTCGGTTAACTTCACGGTTGATGCCGGGAACGGCGTTGCCGGTACCTACCAGGCCCGTTACCTCGGCGAAATCATAGCCGGTAGCGGCAGCTCGCTGGATGCTAACGAGAGCTCCACGGCACTGGATGGTTATCGATATGAGTTAAGTGGCACTGCAACCATGGCGGGGACAGGTGCGACTTCAACGGTCTTCAAGGGAATCGAATATTACTGATAGTTGGTTTTGGGACCAGCTCTGGAGGAAAAAATGATCAAGAAAATGCTTTGTTTGCCACTGGTGATGTTCGTTTTGGCGATCACTCCGGTCAGTGCGGCGAGTCTTGAGGATGCGCGGTTAATTGATAGCCCGATTGAGGCCTATGAGGCCGCTTCCGTCGAGTTGATGGTAGATTCATCGTCACGCGTATTCAGTGTGGTTACCGAAGGCTGCGAGCTCTGCCCTGAACCACGCCTGCTTCCAGCTCGTGGATTCAAGGTTCAGGTTGGCAAGCGTGAAGTAGGTGCAGATGGATACCGGCGCGTTTCTGGCCAGGCTGGTACCGTACTCGTGGATTCGGATAGTGGGATGGCGTTGATGGTCATTTATCCTGTCCAGCAAGAAGGAGAGCTGCAATGAAGGTCTTCATGAAACGATTCGCGTGGGGCCTGCTTTCCATGTCCCTGACGGTTGGCACCTCTACAGCGGTTGCTGACGATACCGAGATTTTCTTTACAGACGCTGACAAGATCGTCAAGCCCAACATTCTGTTTATTCTCGATAAGTCCGGAAGCATGAGCAATATCGCGGAAGGAACGTCCAATCGTCTGGAGGTTGTTCAGGCGGTAATGGGCAATCTTCTGGATGATATGGAAGACGTCAATGTCGGGGCCATGTATTTTGGTGGCAACGATGGTGGTTATTTCCTCTCGGCAATCAAACCGATTGCTGACGTCAGGTCACCATTGAAAACCGCAATCAATGGGCTCTCGCCGGGCGGAAATACGCCGCTTTCTGAGACAACTTTTGAGGCAATGAGGTATTTTCAGGGAGGTGATACGTTCATCCGTCATTCCAGCGTTGCCGATGTTATGGATGGAAACAAATACGACAGCCCGATCGAGTACCAGTGCCAGCCAAACAACATCATTCTGTTAACGGACGGCCAGCCCACTCAGGATACCAACTATCAAAGCACCATGGAGAGCACCGTCGGCTCGTGTTCCGGCAACTGCCTCGACGAAATTGCGGAGTACATGTTTGATAACGACATGAGCACGGAACAGGACGGTCCGCAGTCCATCCGCACATACACTGTGGGCTTCCAGAGCAATCAGACGCTGCTTTCTGACGCTGCTTCCAATGGCGGCGGACAGTACTTTCAGGCTAACGACGCCGCTTCATTGGCAACCGCGTTTGAGACTGCCTTTAACGACATCCTTGCGACGTCTGCAACCTATGTGGCTCCAGGCATTGCGGTAAACACCTTTGACCGCCTGAACCACCTTGATGCGCTCTACTTTGCTCTGTTCCAGCCGGCGAAAGGAGCCCGTTGGCCGGGCAATCTTAAGCGCTATAAACTCGCTATCCAGGAGAATTCCACTACCGGGCAAAGTGAGGCCGTCATTGTCGGCGAGGACGGGCAGCCAGCCGTCGATCCGAACAGCGGATTTTTCAAGGATAGTGCGCAGAGCTGGTGGGGCAATATCCAGGATGGCAAGGTTGTTACCGACGGCGGAGCCTCGTCCCAGCATGCAGACCCCAACTCCGATCGCAAGGTTTATTCGAATCTCGCCACAAACAGGGGGCTGACGAATAGCGCCAATGCGCTCGCAACAGGTAATAATAATCTGACCAAGGCTCTCTTCGGGGACACAAACATGTCCGACGCAGATTTCTCCGCCCTGGTTAACTGGACCCGGGGTCAGGATCTTGATGATTCGGACGGTGATGCATCAACAACCGACTCACGGAAGTTTATCGCGGACCCGCTCCACTCTGTACCGCACCTGATCGTCTATGGTGGCAGTGAGTCTTCACCGGATACCGCAGTGTTCTTTGGGGATAATCAGGGCTTTATCCACGGTATCGATGGTGAGACCGGGGAAACGCACTTCTCATTCATGCCCAAAGACCTTCTGAAAAATCAGGCAGGTTTAAAAGAAAACAGCGAGACCGCGAATAAAGTGTATGGCATGGACTCGTCTATCCTCAGCTGGGTTCATGATGACAACAATGACGGCAGTATCAGTGCTGGCGACGGCGATTTCGCTTATATCTACTCGGGTATGCGCCGTGGTGGTTCCAACTACTACGCACTGGATGTAACCAACCCTGATCAGCCAGACTTTCTCTGGTCGATTCAGGGTGGGCAAGCCAATACCGATTTTGCTGAGCTGGGCCAAACCTGGTCGAGACCTTCCAAGACCAAGGTGGAAATTGGCAACCAGATCCACGACGTGTTGATCTTCGGCGGCGGATACGATGCTGACCAGGACGATGCAACAACGCGCACCGTTGACGATATCGGCCGGGCTTTGTACATCGTGGATGCTGAAACCGGTGACCGTCTCTGGTGGGCTGGCCCCACAGGCAGTGGCGCGAACCTTGAGCTTGCTGATCTGAAATACAGTATCCCCTCTGCCCCTAAGGCTCTGGACCTGACCGGTGATGGTAAGATTAACCAGATATACGTGGGTGATATGGGCGGACAGATTTTCCGGTTTGATGTTACCAATTCCAACGCTGCCGATGACCTGGTTACCGGTGGTGTAATCGCCGATCTGGCGGAGGATAACAGTACCGCAAACAATCGGCGTTTCTACCATGCGCCGGACCTGTTCGGTTTAAAGTTTGGCGGAACGCGGTTCCTTGGTCTGGTCATCGGGTCGGGCTTTCAGGCTCACCCTCTGGACGAAAATATTGATGACCGCATTTACATGATGCGAATTCCTGAGATCAGCGCGCCGCCGGTCGACGACCAAGGCAACGTGCTGTACACGCCCATTACCGAGGCGGATCTCTATGATGCCACTGACAACCTGGTTCAACAGGGAACATCGCAAGAGCAGAACGACGCTGCTGCGGCTATTGGTTTGAAGGATGGCTGGTATATCCGCCTGACGAACAGTGGCGAAAAAGTGCTCTCGACAAGCCAGACCATCAATAATGAGGTGTTTGTCACCACTTACGAGCCAACTCCAAGTACAAACATCTGTATTCCGTCGGCCGGTACATCGCGCCTGTATCACCTGTCGGTGCTTGATGGACGTGCTGTCGTCAATTACGACGGAGTGGGCGCAGCCGACGAGCTGACCCGCCCCGACCGGGAAGTGGAACTCAATACGATTGGTCTGCCGGCTGACCCGCAGCGCATGCGTGTCGATGATACCGATGTGGTGTGTGTTGGTGCGGAATGTGTGACGGTAGACTCCCTTAAGGGTGTCGTTGAAACCTATTGGTACGAGGAGTAAGTCTTGGTTAAGGCAAGGAGTTCCCAGGCAGGTTTTACGCTTATCGAACTGATGATTGTGGTGGCGATTATCGGAATCATCGCTGCAATCGCTTATCCCAGTTACGTAGAGTACACGGATCGTACTCGCCGTTCTGATGCTCAAGGAGCGTTAACAGGGCTCTCGGGTGCTATGGAGCGATATTATGCTTCTAACAACACTTATGAGAGTGCAGCCGCCGGTGGTGCGGATACCGGTGCTCCGGCTATATACCCGGATGAGGCGCCGCTCGAAGGTGGGCAGAAGTATTACGATCTGACCATCGAGGCTGCGGATGCAAACTCCTACACCTTGCGGGCAACTCCGAAAGGCGTGCAAGCGGGAGATGGAAACCTGGAACTTGACTCCACCGGTGCGCGACGCTGGGATCGCGACAATGATGGCTTTGGCGCTGGTGATAATACCTGGGAAAACTGACTTGCAGTAAGAATGGAAAAGCCGGCCTTCAGGGTCGGCTTTTTCGTTTATTCCCGGCAATCAACCAGGGCAGAAAATCTTCGCGCCCCATGAAAGCTTAATCATGCCATCCGCGTCCTTGTCGTGCTCGGCCCGGAAACGACCAGCAATGTTGACTGCCATGTAGCTCATGTTGCCACTTGCCGGATTCGAAGGGCAAAGTATCAGGCTTCCCATCGCGCCATGAGTCATACCCCTGGGATTAAATTGAAAGTAGCCTCGGCCAGCTGTGCGAGAGCGGATCCGGAAGCCCCCGAAGTCTGGCGTGAATTCCCGGATAACGGTGTTGTCGTCAGGTTGTTTGTTATTGTCTGAATCAACAAATACCGAAACGGTGTTTTGCCAGTCGTCGATGCATTCATTCTGCAATGAGAGGGGACAAACGGTGATCAACTGACGCTGACTCGCCGCCGACCAGCGGGCGAATGCGAAGATTGAGTGATAGTGTTCAATAAGGGTTCTGTGCTTTGATCGTTCAACCCAAGGTCCGAAAGACTGGACGGCAAAACCGGTGGCGATGGCCAGCACGGCGATCGTAATGACAAGCTCTGGCAGCGTAAAACCTGCAGTTGATTTGGCGGTACTCATTGTTAACATCCATGTTATATCTTTACGGGAGGTGCCGGCTTCACATCCTGTGATATCCGGTATGACCATTTTAAGGGGATGGCACTCTTATTCCGTGAACCAGTCTCCCAAAACACCTGCTAACGTCACTCCATCCCCAATTTCTTCAATCGATACCGTAACGCCCGAAAACTGATCCCCAGTCTTTTGGCCGCGGCCGTTTTGTTCCATCGCGTTGCTTCCAGAGCTTTTTCAATAGCCTGACGCTCAATGCTTTCCAGGTAGCCTTCGAGGTCTATTTCCCCTTCCGGCACTGGAATGCTGTTTCCGTCAGCCCCTTGCCCCTGCGTAATAATTCCGGACGCCGTCGTGGGCGACTGCGCTCCGTTTCCCAGGTGCAGATCCTGGGGGCCAATCTGGTCCGAATCACAGAGGGTAAAGGCCCGCTCCAGAATGTTTTCGAGCTCCCGGACATTTCCCGGGAAATCATAGCCTTGCAAGCGATCAATGGCATCCGGGGTCAGCGTTGCCGGATCGCACTCATATTCCCGGGCGATCCTGCCGAGGATGTGATTGGCCAGCAAAGCAATGTCATCCGGCCTTTCCCGGAGCGGCGGAACCGCCAGCTCAATGACGTTGATGCGGTAAAACAGGTCTTGGCGGAAACTACCCTCCTGGACCAGTTCCGGCAGGTTCTTGTGGGTCGCACTGAGTAACCGGATGTCCACGGGAACTTCTTTGGTGTCTCCCACCGGGCGAACCGCTTTTTCCTGAATGGCACGGAGTAGCTTTACCTGCATGGCAAGCGGGAGGTCTGCCACTTCATCGAGAAACAGCGTGCCGCCGTTGGCCGAACGGAAAAGGCCGTCCTTGCTTTCTACCGCCCCGGTAAAACTGCCCTTCTTGTGACCAAAGAACTCACTCTCCATCAGCTCAGAGGGAATTGCCCCGCAGTTAACGGCAATGAAAGGACCGTCACGTCTCGGTCCCTGAAGGTGAATCATCCGGGCGACCAGTTCCTTGCCGCTGCCTGATTCGCCGCTGATAAAAACGGGTGCCTGACTGCGAGCCAGTTTCCGGGTCTGTTTTCGCAGTTTCTTTATCTGGAGAGAATTGCCCAGTAGCAGTCCCGGCTCGTCCTCGGGAGTCTCCTGTTCCGGCTTGGCGAGTGAAAGCTTGAGCGCGCTGCTCACGAGGTCTCGCAGTCGCGGTAGCTCGACTGGCTTGGAGACAAAATCAAAAGCGCCCGCCTTCAGGGATTCAATGGCAGTTTCCATGTTGCCATAGGCGGTAATGACGGCCACCGGCGTCGTAGGTGAGTGCTGCTGAATCCATTGCACCAGTTCGATGCCATTGCCATCCGGCAAGTTCATGTCCGTCAGGCAGAGGTGAAAGGTATGCTCACCCAAAAGCTTGCGAGCACTTCCCAGGTCCGCGGCCGTCAGGGCCTTGATTCCCATGCGGGTGAGGGTGATTTCCAGCAAGTCCCGGATATCCGGTTCATCATCAACAATCAGGGCTGTATGAGTGGTCATCGTTTTGTTTCGGTTCCATGTCTTTGTTCTGGCACTCGATATCCTCTCGGCGCCGGTTTAAATCATTCGCCCCGGATGGGCAAAGGTAATGCGGAAACAGCAGCCGGGTTGATCATTGTCCACCAGGGACAGATGGGCCTGGTTAGCCTCGCACAGTTCCCTGGCCAGATAAAGTCCGAGGCCCGTTCCCCGTTTATCCGTTGTGAAAAAAGGCTCAAACACCGAGCTGCGGTATTCCGACGAGATTCCGGGGCCAAAATCCCGGACATCAAGGTAAGCGCGCTCACCGTCAGCGGTCGCGCCGGCATGAAGTTCGACTTTTCGCTCTCCGGTTTGTTGCTCGCTGTAGCGTAAGGCATTGTCGCAGAGATTGACCATTACCTGTTCGATCTGACTTTTATCGAACCGGGCGGGCGGCACCGCCGGGTCAACCTGTAGGTCAATGTGTGGCGGGGTGGAGCCTTCCTCCTGAGTCTGTAGGAAGTCTGCTCTGAATTCTTCCAGCCATGGAGTCATTTCCACTAAATCTGCGCTGGCGGCCCGGCGCCGTGAAAGATCCAGCACATTCTCGATGATACCGTTCACCCGCCGTGAATGGCGGCGAATAATATCCAGCATCTGGTGGTCGCCCTGATCAAGGTTTGGTGACTCCTCCATTAGCTGCGCGGCGTGGCTGATGGCGCCGAGAGGGTTGCGGATTTCATGGGCGATGCCTGCCGTCAGTCGCCCCAGGGAGGCAAGTTTCATTTGCTGGGCTTGTTGGGTGACCTTGCTCATGTCTTCGATGAATACGAGGATATGGTCTCCGCGCTCCCGGTCCAGCTGGGTAAAGTTGGCCTGAAGGACAGGGGAGGTCGGAGACGGCTGGAACGGCTCGATTCGTCGTGTCGGGTCTTTTTGCCAGGACTCAAAGCCAAACTTAAGGGGCTTGGGCAGGGTGAAACTGCCTTCGCGGTTTCGTGTCCGGTCAGGTGCATTGCCAAACAGCAATTCTTCGGCGGCGGCATTGGCGAGTCGGATGTGAGCGTATCGATCCAGCACGAGAATGCCGGTGCGCATGCGCTGAATAATCTGCTGATTGATTTGCTCAAGCTCGGCGATGCTCCGGGCGCGACTACTGGCAAGGGCTTCGCTGCGCATCATCCGCCGGGAAATGTACTGCAGGCCAAAAGCCGCAGCGAAATAGAGAATGCCGAGGAAGCCGGCGCGAACAATGTCGTCTGCGGACTCACCAAGGGCCAAGGCGGCCCATCCGGAGATGCCCAGGGAACAGATAGCGGCTAGCGCTGCATAGAAAGTCCCCATTCGACTGGGTGTCAGGATGTTGCCGGCTGCGACAGAGATGATGACCAGGTTCGCGAGCCCGTTGGTAATGCCGGTGCTCACGAATAGAAGCGCGTGTATGACGAGAACATCGAGCAGAATCGAAAGGGTGATATGCCGTTGGCTTGGCTTAAAACCTGCCAGCATGATCAGCGCAATGAATGCATTGAGTCCGAAATAGCCGGCAACTCCTGCCTGATAGTAATTCAATAGGCGGAAACGGGTGTCAAAATTGACTGGGTCAACGAACAGCAACCCGAGCAGCATCAGGCTGACAACCAGGCGATAATGGTTATAAATGCGGAACAGCCTGACCTGTTGCCGCCGCGACGGAGAGACAGGTAAAGGGCTTGTTGCGTCCGTTTGGGGTTGGTCTACGGCCATGGTTCTCGGGAATCCGCTGTTGGTCGGAAGAAATCCTCACGCTTGCGGGGTTATAATAGCCTTTTCGTGGCAATGAGTTACAGGAGCCAATTTATGTCCGTTTCCGGGAATGTGTCCTCCCACCAGGTTTCATCTAAAAAATTGCGGGTAGTGATGGCCCAGCTGGACTTTCTCGTGGGCGATATTCCCGGCAATACCGATCTGGTGATTGATGCCACCCGTCGGGCGTCAGAGGAGCATCAGGCCGATATTGTTGTATTCCCGGAGCTGTGTATTACCGGCTATCCGCCAGAGGACCTGTTGCTGCGCCCCAGTCTGGAGCTGAGAGTTAACGAGGCGCTTGAGCGGATTCAGGCAGAGCAGTTGGAGCCGGCCATTGTCATTGGCGCACCCCTGCGCCACGGTGCGCTGTTGTATAACTCAGCAGTCGTCATTGAGGGCGGTACCATTACTGGCCGCTACTTCAAGCGCTTCCCGCCGAACTATCAGGTATTTGACGAAAAACGCTACTTTGCCGAGGGCCAGGATGTACTGACGATGGAAATTCGAGGCGTGCCGGTGGGGGTTACCGTCTGCGAGGATCTCTGGAAGGACGGACCTGTTGAGGATGCGGCCGCCGCAGGTGCCAGACTGATTGTGAACCTGAACGCCTCGCCCTACGATGTCGACAAGCAAGCTCGCCGAAAGTCTCTGCTTGAACGGAAATCGAGGGAAAACCGGGTCAGCATCGTCTACGTCAATCTCGTTGGCGGACAGGATGAGTTGGTCTTTGACGGTGGCTCCATGGTGTTTGACCACTCCGGTGTTCTCATGGCCGAGGCGCCCCAGTTTGATGAGGGATTGTTCCCGGTTGAGTTTATTTGCGAGCACCATTGCCAGCCGGTATCGCAATCGCTACCGGAAGAGCCGTCTCTGGAGGCCAATGTATACAAGGCCCTGGTGACCGGTGTCCGGGATTACGTGAACAAGAACGGGTTCAGGTCCGTGGTTCTTGGCTTGTCTGGCGGCATTGACTCGGCTGTTACCCTGGCAGTGGCCGTTGACGCACTGGGCAAGGACAGGGTGCGTGCGGTAATGATGCCGTTCCGCTATACGTCTGGCATGAGCCTTGAAGACGCGGAGGCCGAAGCGCTGGCTCTGGGTGTTCAATACGACGTTTTTTCCATTGAGCCTATGTACGACGCCTTTATGGCAACTCTGTCGGGGCCTTTTGAAGGTACGCAACCGGATACTACTGAAGAGAACCTTCAGGCCCGTCTTCGGGGCGTATTGCTGATGTCCCTCTCCAACAAGTTCGGCTCCCTGGTGCTGACGACCGGTAACAAGAGCGAGATGGCTGTGGGGTATTCCACGCTTTATGGCGATATGGCTGGCGGATTTGATGTGCTCAAGGATGTCCCCAAGACCCTGGTCTTCCGTCTCGCCAACTACCGGAATACCCTGTCGCAGGTCATACCGGAGCGCGTTATCACCCGTCCGCCGTCAGCGGAGCTGGCTCCGGACCAGAAGGATGAGGACAGCCTTCCGGGATATGACATTCTGGACCAGATTCTGAACTTTTATGTGGAGCGCGATTTCAGTGCCGATGCCATCGTTGCCGAAGGCTTTGACCGTGTTGACGTGGAGCGAGTGATCCGGCTTGTTGATATCAACGAGTACAAGCGTCGTCAGGCGCCGATTGGTGTGCGGATTACGGAGCGGGGCTTTGGCAAGGATCGCCGCTATCCCATCACCAATGGATGGAAAAGCGGCAAGTGAAACTGGCGTGATTGCCGGGTTTATTCGTCGCCCATGAGGCCGAACGTTACAACACTGGAGAGTGACCGACTCTCTCCCTTGAGTACGTCCGGCTCAAACTCGCCTGAGTCGTTGAACGCAGAGCTTTTCGGGAAGTTTTCCCGCAGCATGGCGATAGCGTCCTGAGATCCTTTTTTCAGATCCATGAACCGGAAAGTCTCTGCAAGAATGATCAGCGCCTCCTCGACAACCGGAGACGTAGGGAAGTTTTCCACAACATAGCGGGCCCGGTTGTTGGCAGCCACGTAGGCTTCTCGCTTGATGTAATAGCGAGCGGCAAAAACCTCAAGTTCAGCCATCCGGTTACGAACGGCAATCATGCGCTGTCGGGCATCCGAAGCGTATGGACTGTCCGGGTACCGGCTCAGCAGTTCGGAAAAGTCCCTGAACGACTGGGTTTGTTCGCCGGGGTTTCTGGCTGCCACATCAATCGGGAAATAGCGGCTGGCCAGGCCAATATCAAGGTTATAGGACGCCAACCCTCGCATATACAATGCATAATCCGCATGCTCGCTCTGGGGATTCAGCCGAAGGAACCGGTCGGCAGCGGCACGGGCACCCTCCAGATCCAGGTTCTGGTAACGGGCATAAATCAGGTCGAGTTGTGCCTGTTCCGCGTAGCGGCCGAATGGGTAATAGCTTTCCAGGGAGTCCAGGTTCTGCTCGGCTTCATTGAAATTGCCGGAGTTCATCGCCTGCCTGGCATTTTCGTAATACGTTTTTTCCGGCAGTACTTCTTCCTGTTGATTGGAGGCGCAGGCACTGACCAACACCACGAATGTGGCCAGTAGCAGTAAACGGACAACTGATCTCATGCCGGAATCCCGTATAATGTCGATAAATTCGAAAGAGGAGCTATTGTAGCGGGGAAGACGCTGCATGTGCAGAGTGTGGCTTCCCTGTTTGATAAATTCTCTCCGAAACGTAACACACACAGGCCCCGGGGGCTTAATGTCATCTGAAAATCGAATTACCGCCAGCTTTGTTGTACCGCCGGAACTGAGTGACCGGCGACTGGACCAGGCGGCGGCAGAGTTGATGCCCGAACACTCCCGTTCGCGACTGCAGTCCTGGATCAAGAGTGGCGCGCTGACGGTCAATGGCCAGACCCGCAAGCCCCGGGATAAAGTGATGCTGGATGACCGTCTGGAGATTGATGCCGAGCCCGAGGTCCAGGTCAGTTGGCAGGCGGAGGAAATCACCCTCGATGTTGTCTATGAAGACGAGCACCTGCTGGTGATCAACAAGCCGGCCGGGCTCGTCGTTCATCCGGCGGCAGGCCACGCCGACGGTACACTGGTGAATGCGCTGCTGAACTACGCTCCGGAGGTCGAGAACCTTCCGCGGGCAGGAATTGTTCACCGGTTGGACAAGGATACCTCCGGGGTAATGGTTGTGGCCCGGAGCCTTATTGCGCACACCTCGTTGGTTGGGCAGCTTCAGACCCGAACCATGGGGCGGGAATACGAAGCAGTGGTTGTGGGCACACTGACCGGCGGTGCAACGATCGATGCGCCAATCGGCCGGCACCCCCGTGAGCGCAAAAAAATGGCGGTTGTTCCCAGTGGCAAGCCGGCGGTCACCCATTACCGGCTGGTGGAACGTTTCGCGGCCCATACGCACGTTCGCTGCAAACTCGAGAGCGGTCGGACCCATCAGATCCGTGTGCATATGGCGTATGTGAAGCACCCGCTGATAGGGGATCCTCTCTATGGCGGGCGCCTGCGTCTACCCAAAGGCACCACAGATGAGTTGCGCGACGTACTGGCGGCGTTCAACCGCCAGGCACTTCATGCCCAAAAGCTGACCCTGGAGCATCCGGAGACTGGCGAGATCATGACTTGGGAAGTGCCGTTGCCGGACGACATGGAGCAGCTGCTGGTGGCTCTCCGGAAACACGTGAAAGATCTGGAACGTGATGAATTCTGATTTGTCCCTGATCGTACCGGAGTGGCCCGCACCCGCCAACGTGCGGGCGGTCAGTTCGACCCGAAGCGGGGGTGTGAGCATGTCTTCGTGGCACTCTCTTAATCTGGGTGATCACGTGGGTGACGCACCAGAGGCAGTCGTTCGCAATCGTCAGTTGTTGGCTCAGGGGATAAACCTGCCAGCGGAAGATTTTGTCTGGCTCCGGCAGGTGCACGGTATTGGTGTGCTTGAAGTGACCCGAGAGAATCTGGCCGGTGTACCTGAAGCCGATGCCAGCTTTACTCGGGAGCGGCGCGTCGCCTGTGCAATTCTGACTGCCGACTGCTTGCCTGTTGTCTTGTGTGACCGCGCTGGCTCCATTGTCGGTGCGGCGCATGCGGGCTGGCGTGGCCTTTGCGCCGGGGTTCTGGAAAATCTGGTTGCGAAAATGGGCGTGCCCGTTGATAACCTCATTGCCTGGATGGGGCCGGCCATCGGCCCAAATCACTTCGAAGTGGGGCCGGAAGTTCGTGAAGCATTCCTGTCTGCCAATAGGCAGGCTGATGAGGCGTTTTCGGTTCAAGGCGCCCGTCCTGGCCATTATATGGCCGATATTTACCGGTTGGCCCGGCAAAGGCTGGAAATGGCCGGGGTTTCGTCCGTTTTTGGTGGCGGATTCTGCACGGTCACCGATGGTGACCGGTTTTACTCCTATCGGCGCGATGGCCAGACTGGCCGCATGGTAACGGTTGTCTGGATCGAATAATTGCACCGGGTCTGTCTCGTGCTTATCAAGCAACAACAGGTGATGCCTGTCAATTTTCTGACAGTTAGTTTGCCCAAGCGCTTGAACTCCCTCTACTTGCCCCTACATTTAAGATCAAAGCAATTCGGATGTTGACTGAGCCACGAAGGCTTGCGAAGCGCATTCGGTAATCGAATCGGGGAAGATGAACTATGAGAATTGACAAGCTGACCAGCCGGCTGCAGACCGCCCTTGCCGACGCACAGTCAATTGCGGTTGGCAAAGACCACAACTTTATTGAGCCGTTGCACTTGATGCAGGCGCTCCTGGATCAGGAGGGCAGCGCCATCAAACCTCTGTTGAAACAGGCTGGGGCAGAACCCGGGCGTGTACGTCAGGCTGTTGCCCGGGAGGTCGAGAATCTGCCGGAAGTGCCGGGTTCAGCCGGTGACGTGTCCATGTCCAACGACATGGGGCGCTTGTTCAATATTGCCGACAAACTGGCTCAAAAGCGCAATGACCAGTTTATTTCCAGCGAACTCATGTTGCTGGCAGCTCTTGAGGACCGCGGAACACTCGGTCGGGTGCTTCGGGAGCAAGGCTTGGATAAGGCAGCTCTGGAAAAGGCCATTGATGAGGTGCGAGGTGGTGAAGCCGTGAATGACGCAGGTGCGGAAGAGAATCGCCAGGCCCTTTCCAAGTACACTATTGACCTTACCGAGCGGGCGGAAGCCGGCAAGCTGGACCCGGTAATCGGCCGTGACGATGAAATCCGCCGCACCATCCAGGTCCTGCAGCGTCGACGCAAAAACAACCCGGTTCTGATCGGCGAACCAGGTGTTGGTAAAACCGCCATCGTAGAGGGGCTGGCTCAGCGCATCGTCAACGGTGAGGTGCCCGACGGGCTGAAAGATAAAAAAGTCCTTTCACTGGACATGGGGTCCTTGATCGCAGGCGCCAAATTCCGGGGAGAGTTCGAGGAGCGCCTGAAGGCAGTTCTCAATGAGCTGTCCAAACAGGAAGGTCAGATTATCCTGTTTATCGACGAGATTCATACCATGGTGGGTGCCGGCAAGGCAGAGGGCTCCATGGATGCTGGTAATATGCTCAAGCCTGCGCTGGCCCGCGGTGAGCTGCATTGTGTCGGTGCCACCACGCTGGATGAGTACCGTGAAAATATTGAGAAGGACGCCGCGCTTGAACGCCGGTTCCAGAAGGTTCTGGTAAGCGAGCCCAGTGAGGAAGACACTATTGCCATCCTTCGAGGCCTCAAAGAGCGATACGAGGTGCATCACGGTGTTGAGGTGACGGACGGCGCCATTATCGCAGCGGCCAAGCTGTCCCATCGCTATATCGCCGATCGCCAGTTGCCGGACAAGGCTATTGATCTGGTGGATGAGGCCGCCAGTCAGATCCGGATGGAAATGGATTCGAAACCCGAGCCTCTGGACAGACTCGAACGGCGACTGATTCAGCTCAAGATCGAACGGGAGGCGCTAAAAAAGGAAACCGATGCGGCTTCGAAGAAGCGACTGGAAGAACTGTCTGAGGTGATTGCCGGAGTTGAGCGCGAATACGCCGATCTGGAGGAAGTCTGGAACACGGAAAAGGCCGCATTGCACGGCTCGCAAAAGATCAAGAGTCAGCTTGAGCAGGCGCGTATTGAACTTGAAAATGCCCGACGAGCCGGTGATCTCGGGAAGATGTCCGAGCTTCAGTATGGCCAGATTCCCGAGCTTGAGCGCCAGCTGGATATGGCGAGCCAGGCTGAAATGATGGAAATGACGCTCCTTCGCAACCGGGTCACCGATGAGGAAATCGCGGAGATCGTTTCCAAATGGACGGGTATTCCGGTGTCCAAAATGCTGGAGGGTGAGCGTGACAAACTGATGCGTATGGAAGAAGCCCTGCATGGCCGGGTTATCGGCCAGCACGAAGCGGTAGAGGCCGTATCCAATGCGGTACGTCGCTCTCGTGCGGGACTGTCAGATCCGAACCGTCCCAATGGCTCGTTTCTGTTTCTCGGACCGACTGGCGTGGGTAAGACCGAGCTGTGCAAGGCGCTGGCATCGTTCCTGTTTGATACCGAGGAGGCCATGGTCCGTATCGACATGTCGGAATTCATGGAGAAGCACTCCGTCGCCAGGTTAATTGGTGCGCCTCCTGGGTATGTGGGCTATGAAGAGGGGGGCTATCTGACCGAGGCGGTTCGTCGTCGCCCGTATTCTGTGTTGTTGTTGGATGAGGTGGAGAAGGCTCACCCGGATGTGTTCAACATTCTGTTGCAGGTGCTGGAGGATGGCCGCCTAACGGATGGTCAGGGCCGCACCGTCGATTTCCGGAACACTGTCATTGTCATGACATCAAACCTGGGCTCGGACATCATTCAGCAGAAGGCGGGTGAGGAGAACTACGAGGCCATGAAGGATGCAGTGATGGAAGTTGTGGGTACGCATTTCCGCCCCGAGTTCATTAACCGGGTGGATGAAGTGGTTGTCTTCCATCCGCTGGCAGAAAGCCAGATTCAGGGTATTGCACGGATTCAGATAGAGTCCCTGAGCAAGCGCCTGAAGGAGCAGGATATGAGGCTGGAGCTAGATGAGGCTGCCATGGAGTTTCTGGCCGAAGTCGGGTACGACCCCGTATACGGTGCTCGGCCTCTCAAGCGCGCCATCCAGCGGATGATCGAGAACCCTCTGGCTCAAAAGCTCTTGCAGGGTGACTTTGTTTCCGGGGATGTCATTCATGGAACCGTGAAGGATCACAAACTGGTATTCGCGAAAGCATAACTCTGTACGGGGTCAGATCATTAGAGATCTGGCCCCGTATTCATTCCGTCCCGATTCATTGCTGGGCCTGACCGTTCTCGGGGCCGCAGTTTTCAGTGGCGATCTCTTCAAACTTCCGGCGCTGCTCGGCAATTTCTTCCGGTGACAGGTAGCGTTGCTCGCCGTTTTCTTCCACCCGGATGCGAGCGTTGCTGTCTATGACTTCCAGATTGGAACGAGCGGTGGCGCAGTTGGCCTCGCGTTGCTTGCGGCGGGCCTCTTGCTTTGCGGTTTCGCGCTGCCTTACGGCCTCGTCCTCCTGTTGTTCCTGAAGGTTGTTCACGCGCTCCTGTGCACTTTCGCGGTTCGAAGCGGCCTGGGAAGCGGTGCCTGAGCGTACGTTCACTTTTTCAGAGTTTTTTCCGGTAGGCTGCCGGTCCCCGAAGTGAGTCACACCATTATCGTCCGTCCACTTGTAGACAGAGGCGCTCATCGCAATACCTGGTACAACGGCCATTAACAAGGTCAGCGTCAGGATTTTTTTGTTCATGGGTCCACTCATCGTATGTTCACTGCTCCCGGGGCAGGTAAAAACCTGGGCAACCGGGCCCGTCTTTCTTCGAACTTGAAACACATCATGCCATTCATTTGGCCGTTTTTCTTCTGTCTGGTTCAAATCTTTGATCCGGAAACGGTCCAAGTATGGCAGACCTTTGGTCATAATGGTGTTATTAAGCCGCACCGCCTATTGACAGGGAGTTTCGCGCTGTCAGAATTACCAATCGCCTGAAGACTGGGGTCAATACGGCAGGCAATCCCGAGCGAGTATCCCCCGTTAATCACCACACTGAACGCACCGCGCCGTTGTCGCGGGATGGTTGTTGCATACTGCAACCCATTGATTGGCCGTTCTCCGCAACCCTCAGGAGGGCGGCTGGCCAGGAGATAACCTCTTACAAGGTGTGGAGGAGTAGCCGGTTCCGCTTTCACAAGAAGCTGGAAAACCGTGAATCCAGGCAACCGGGTTTAAACCCGGCTCATTCACTCGTATGAATATGAAGAGGGTAGAAAATCGTGGAGTTATTGTCTGGTGCCGACATGCTTATTCGCTCCCTGCAGGACGAAGGGATCGAATACATCTACGGCTATCCGGGTGGTGCAGCGCTTCATATATATGACGCGCTGTTCAGGCAGGATAAAGTCAAGCACATTCTGGTAAGGCACGAACAGGCCGCGGTCCACATGGCCGACGGTTATGCGCGCGCGACCGGAAAGCCGGGCACCGTGCTGGTGACCTCGGGTCCTGGAGCCACCAACACTATTACCGGCATAGCCACCGCTTTCATGGATTCCATTCCGATGGTTGTCCTGTGCGGTCAGGTTGCATCCACACTGATTGGCGAAGACGCCTTCCAGGAAACCGACATGATCGGTGTCTCGCGGCCTGTGGTGAAGCACAACCTCAGTGTGCGTCATCCGGAAGAAATCCCCGAGGTGGTCCGCAAGGCGTACTACATTGCCGCGACAGGTCGCCCTGGCCCTGTGGTTGTCGATATCCCCAAAGATATGACGACACCGAACGAACGGTATGAGTATTCGTATCCCAAGAAGGTCAAGCTGCGTTCCTATAACCCTGCGATTCGCGGTCATGCCGGCCAGATCAAGAAAGCAGTGGATATGATGCTCGCGGCACGCCGGCCGATCATCTACGCAGGCGGTGGCGTCATTCTGGGTAAAGCTTCTGATCAGTTGACCGAGCTGGTTCGTCTCCTGGGTTATCCGATCACCAACACCTTGATGGGCATCGGTTGCTACCCGGCCAGCGACAAGCAGCATCTGGGCTGGCTCGGTATGCATGGTACCTATGAAGCCAATATGGCGATGCATCACTCGGATCTGATCCTCTGTGTCGGGGCGCGGTTTGATGACCGGGTTACCAACGCAACCGAGAAGTTCTGCCCGGGTGCCCGCATTATCCATATCGACATCGATCCGGCGTCCATCTCGAAGACCATTGATGCGGACGTGCCTATCGTTGGTCCGGTTGATGCGGTCCTGAAGGAAATGCTGTCGCTGGCAAAGGAAAGTAAGGAAAAGCCGGACGCGGATGCGCTGGCTGCCTGGTGGAAGCAGATTGAAGAGTGGCGTGCCTTCCACGGCATGCGCTATGAAACCAGCGACGATGTCATCAAGCCCCAGGAAGTCATCGAAATGCTGTGCAGGCTCACGAACGGTGAAGCGTTTGTGACATCTGACGTCGGGCAACATCAGATGTTTGCTGCGCAATACTACAAGTTCGATAAGCCCAATCGCTGGATCAACTCCGGTGGTCTGGGCACCATGGGCTTTGGTTTGCCAGCCGCGATGGGCGTTAAATTGACACACCCGGATGACGAAGTGTTGTGCATCACCGGTGAGGGCAGTATCCAGATGAATATCCAGGAGCTGTCTACCTGCAAGCAATACAATCTGCCGGTGAAAATCATCAACCTGAACAACCAGGCGCTGGGCATGGTCAAGCAGTGGCAGGATATGAACTACGAGTCCCGTCACTCCCAGTCCTACATGGGGTCTTTGCCGGATTTCATAAAGCTGGCGGAAGCTTATGGCCATAAGGGCGTTCTGATCGACAAGAAGGCCGATCTGGAAGCCAAGCTGAAAGAAGTGCTGGCGATGAAGGACGAGCTGGTTTTCGTGGACATATACGTAGACCGCTTTGAGCACGTCTATCCGATGCAAGTCGCTCGTGGCTCCATGAAAGACATGTGGCTCAGCAAGACAGAGAGGGTGTGATCATGCGTCGAATCATTTCTGTTTTGCTTGAGAACGAGCCCGGGGCGCTTTCGCGGGTTGTCGGGCTGTTCTCCCAGCGTAACTACAACATAGAGACGCTGACCGTGGCGCCGACCGAGGACGAGACACTGTCCCGCTTGACGGTGACGACCACCGGGTCTGACAAGGTTATTGAGCAGATTACCAAGCAGCTCAACAAGCTGATTGAGGTGGTCAAGCTGGTGGACTTGACCGAAGGCTCCCACATTGAGCGTGAGCTCATGCTGGTGAAGTTGAAGGCTACGGGATCCCAGCGTGCCGAAATCAAGCGCACCGTGGATATTTTCCGGGGCCAGATTGTCGACGTTACCAGCTCGGTGTACACCGTGCAGCTGGCGGGTGACAGTGAGAAGTTGGACGGATTCATTCAGGCTGTCGGTACTTCGGGTGTGCTGGAAGTGGTGCGTACCGGTGTTTCCGGCATCGCCCGCGGCGAGAAAGTACTCAGTCTGTAACGGCTATTCACAGAGTTCGAACATCATGGCCTTGTGCGGCCATTACAAATATACAGAGGTTTGTCATGCAGGTTTACTACGATAAGGATTGCGATCTTTCCATCATCCAGGGCAAGAAAGTTGCCATCATCGGCTTCGGCTCCCAGGGGCATGCTCACGCATGCAACCTGAAGGAATCAGGTGTTGACGTAACGGTTGGTCTTCGCCCGGGTTCTTCCTCTATCGCCAAGGCTGAAGCATACGGCCTGAAAACCGCCGATGTGCCTTCGGCTGTCGCCGCTGCGGATGTGGTTATGGTGCTGACTCCGGATGAGTTTCAGGCACAGCTCTACAGCGCCGAGATTGAGCCGAACCTGAAGCAGGGTGCCACGCTGGCATTTGCTCATGGTTTCGCTATCCATTACAACCAGGTCGTTCCGCGCAAGGATCTGGACGTCATCATGATTGCTCCCAAGGCGCCGGGCCATACTGTCCGCACCGAATTTACCCGTGGAGGCGGCATTCCTGACCTGATTGCTCTTTTCCAGGATGCATCTGGCAACGCCAAGAATCTCGCCCTGTCTTATGCCAGTGGCATCGGTGGCGGTCGTACCGGTATCATCGAAACCACGTTCAAGGACGAGACCGAAACTGATCTGTTCGGTGAGCAGGCCGTCCTGTGTGGTGGCACCGTTGAGCTGGTTAAGGCCGCTTTCGAGACCCTGGTTGAGGGCGGCTACGCGCCTGAGATGGCCTACTTCGAGTGTCTCCACGAACTGAAGCTGATCGTCGACCTGATGTACGAAGGTGGTATCGCCAACATGAACTACTCCATCTCCAATAATGCGGAGTATGGGGAGTATGTGACTGGCCCGGAAATCATCAACGAGCAGTCACGCGAAGCCATGCGCAATGCCCTGAAGCGCATCCAGAGCGGTGAGTATGCCAAGATGTTCATCTCCGAAGGTGCCCACAACTACCCCTCCATGACCGCACGTCGTCGCCAGAATGCAGCTCACGAGATCGAAATCGTGGGTGAAAAGTTGCGTGGCATGATGCCATGGATTTCTGCGAACAAGATCGTAGACAAGGACAAGAACTAAGCTGATTTTTCAGCGTGTTCTGAAAAACGCGGCCCGGGTGGCCGCGTTTTTCGTATATACTCCGCCCAAATGCTTTCCGGAGTAATGGGAATGACCGACAAAAGAAAATCTGCCGACGCTGACGCACAGAGTGCCTCAGCGGAACAAAGCGAAAAGCATGCCTCGGAATACGAAATCGAAGCCGGGGAAGTGGTTGAGGAAGAGCTGGTTGAAGGAGCACCAGTGCGCCGAAAAGGCATTTACCTGCTCCCCAATGCGCTCACGACCGCGTCTCTGTTTTCCGGCTTCTATGCCATTGTATCAGCGGCAAACGGGATGTTTGATAACGCTGCCATTGCGATTTTCGTGTCCATGATTCTCGATGGGCTTGATGGTCGCGTCGCCAGAATGACCAATACCCAGAGCAAGTTCGGCGAGGAGTATGACTCCCTGGCTGATATGGTCGCTTTTGGCGTTGCGCCCGGCCTGGTGGCATTTTTCTGGTCGCTGAACGGCCTTGGAAAGGCTGGTTGGGCGATTACCTTCATCTATGTTGCCGGTGCCGCCCTGCGGTTGGCCCGCTTCAACACCCAGATCGGGTCTGTGGACAAGAAGTACTTTGTTGGCCTGCCCAGCCCGGCCGCCGCAGCGTGTGTGGCCGGCCTCGTATGGTGCTTCCACCAGTTTGAGCCGGCGTCCTGGTTGACGCTGCTCACCATTATTGTGGTGGGCGGTACTGGTGTAATGATGGTCAGCAATATCCTCTACCGCAGTTTTAAGGATCTCGATATGCGAGGGCGGGTACCCTTCGCTGCGATTTTGCTAGTGGTGTTAATGTTCGTTGTGATCGCACTTGATCCGGCAACCGTACTCTTTACCGGATTCCTGATTTATGCGTTGTCCGGTCCTCTCCGTGCGTTGTTTAGAAGAAAGCCTCGTCGTGCGCAGGGAGATTCAGCCTAGGTAAAATGCACCGGGCCCCAGTGGCCCGGGAATTTTGCACGGAACCCCCGGTCAACCTTCTCAGTGCCAGATTCTTTGGTAGCTTGAACGGAGTGTTTCGATGTTTATCAAAAAACAGCCTTCCTGGGCGCTTCCCCGGTCCTGCGTTACGCCCGAGCGCATCTTTCTCAATCGACGAAAATTCATGTCCGGTGCTGTCGCCGGCGCGGCAGGCCTTGCGATGCCCGGTCTGTTGTCAGCTGCCGCACTGCCGGTTCAGGGGGAGTCCCTGAGTTATGTTCCTGCCCCCGGATTGTCGACCAGCGAAGAAAAGACCCCTTACGAAGATGTCATCCGCTACAATAATTTTTATGAGTTTGGTACAGGAAAAGATGACCCCGCCAAATATGCGAATGAGATGTCTGTCGATCCTTGGTCGATTGCCGTCGAGGGCGAGTGCGACAGGCCTGGAACCTACGCGCTAGAGGATATCCTGAAGCCACATGATTACGAAGAGCGGATTTACCGCCTTCGGTGTGTGGAGGCCTGGTCAATGGTCATCCCCTGGGTCGGTGTCTCGCTTGCGGATGTCTTGAAGCGGTTTGAGCCTAATTCAAGGGCAAAGTATGTCTACTTCGAAACACTCCATGATCCTGAGCAGATGCGGGCGCAGCGGTCTCTATTCAGCACTATCGACTGGCCCTACCAGGAAGGCCTTCGCATGGATGAAGCCATGAACGAGCTCGCCTTTCTCGCGGTCGGGCTCTATGGGAAAACGATTCCAAAACAGAATGGTGCGCCGATCCGGCTGGTTATTCCCTGGAAGTATGGGTTCAAGAGCATCAAGTCGATTGTGAAGATTCGGTTTCAGGAAGAGCGGCCTAAAACGACCTGGGAAATGATCGCGCCCCGGGAGTACGGCTTCTATGCCAATGTTAATCCGGAGGTGGACCATCCTCGCTGGAGTCAGAAGCGTGAGCGGCGTCTGCCTTCGGGGCTGCTCTCTCCCAACTGGATTGAAACAGAAAAGTTCAATGGCTACGGCGACCAGGTTGCGCACCTTTACAAGGGCATGGATCTGCAGAAATTCTACTGATGTCCGGGTTTGATTGGCGCCGCAGTCCCGGGTTTCTGCTGACCTTCCGGCTGAGCGCGGCGGTGATTGCCGCGTTGCCTTTGATGCTGTTGGTTCGGAATTTTTTTGCCGCCGGGCTGGGGCCTGATCCGGGGCAAGCGGTCACCGAGTCTCTGGGGATTGCAGCATTTCAGTTGCTGCTTGCGACTTTGTGTATGACACCGCTGAGGCGGTGGACAAAGTGGGGTGGCTGGCTTCGCATTCGAAGAATGCTCGGCTTGTATGCCTTCTTTTATGCAGCGCTGCACATTTTGGCGTTTCTTCAGTTCATCGTCGGATGGTTTGACTTGTGGGCGGCGTTCACCAAGCGCCCCTACATTATCGCTGGCGCAGTAGCCTTCATGTGTCTGGTTCCCCTGGCGGTGACTTCTACCAAAACAATGGTGCGGAGGCTTGGTGGTGGTTGGAAGCGATTGCACCGGTTGATCTATCTATCCGTTGTCGTCGCATGGATCCATTTCATCTGGCAGGCCAGAAGTGATGTCGGCGAGATGGTTTTATACGGACTGGTTGTTCTGGTTCTGCTGGCGCTCCGTGGTTACTGGTCGGGGTGGTCTACCCTGATTCCTCTGAAAAAGGAGTGAATCGGGTTGATTTCTGATCAATTCGGGGTGGTGGTTAGCTCTTTTGTAGGTGGAAACCGCTACATTTAGTGATTAGTTTAAAAACCACGTTGACAGTTCTCCTCACGTCTGTAGAATGCGCATCTCTTCTGAGGGACAAGCCACTGAGACAGCGGCTTCTTGAGGGAGTAACTGTTTGAAAGCGCTGAAGAAATTGAGTTTCAAGATTCTTCAGAAAGCGGTTGACAGGAAAGCGATTCGCTGTAGAATGCGCTCCTCGAAACAAGCAGTAAGCCGGTCAGTTTTTCGGCGATTTCCGGAGACGGGGACGACGGAAAATAAACGGTTGACAGGGCGGCGGTTCGATGTAGAATACGCCACCTTGATTGAGCAACAGCTCAAACGCTCTTTAAAAAATTGACCAAGTAATTCGTGTGGGCGCTGGCCGAGGTATTTCGGATATGAAATATCAGGACAGTGACTCGTCGAAATTGAGTTTTGTCTTGAGCAAGAATAGAGAATCTTCGGATTCTTGTATGATTTAAACTGAAGAGTTTGATCATGGCTCAGATTGAACGCTGGCGGCAGGCTTAACACATGCAAGTCGAGCGGTAACAGGGGGTGCTTGCACCCCGCTGACGAGCGGCGGACGGGTGAGTAATGCTTAGGAATCTGCCCAGTAGTGGGGGATAGCCCGGGGAAACCCGGATTAATACCGCATACGCCCTACGGGGGAAAGCAGGGGATCTTCGGACCTTGCGCTATTGGATGAGCCTAAGTCGGATTAGCTAGTTGGTGGGGTAAGAGCCTACCAAGGCGACGATCCGTAGCTGGTCTGAGAGGATGATCAGCCACATCGGGACTGAGACACGGCCCGAACTCCTACGGGAGGCAGCAGTGGGGAATATTGGACAATGGGGGCAACCCTGATCCAGCCATGCCGCGTGTGTGAAGAAGGCTTTCGGGTTGTAAAGCACTTTCAGTGAGGAGGAAAAGTTAGTCGTTAATATCGGCTAGCCTTGACGTTACTCACAGAAGAAGCACCGGCTAACTCCGTGCCAGCAGCCGCGGTAATACGGAGGGTGCAAGCGTTAATCGGAATTACTGGGCGTAAAGCGCGCGTAGGTGGTTTGATAAGCGAGATGTGAAAGCCCCGGGCTTAACCTGGGAACGGCATTTCGAACTGTCAGGCTAGAGTGTGGTAGAGGGTAGTGGAATTTCCTGTGTAGCGGTGAAATGCGTAGATATAGGAAGGAACACCAGTGGCGAAGGCGGCTACCTGGACCAACACTGACACTGAGGTGCGAAAGCGTGGGGAGCAAACAGGATTAGATACCCTGGTAGTCCACGCCGTAAACGATGTCAACTAGCCGTTGGGGATCTTGAATCCTTAGTGGCGCAGCTAACGCACTAAGTTGACCGCCTGGGGAGTACGGCCGCAAGGTTAAAACTCAAATGAATTGACGGGGGCCCGCACAAGCGGTGGAGCATGTGGTTTAATTCGACGCAACGCGAAGAACCTTACCTGGCCTTGACATGCAGAGAACTTTCCAGAGATGGATTGGTGCCTTCGGGAACTCTGACACAGGTGCTGCATGGCCGTCGTCAGCTCGTGTCGTGAGATGTTGGGTTAAGTCCCGTAACGAGCGCAACCCCTATCCCTAGTTGCTAGCAGTTCGGCTGAGAACTCTAGGGAGACTGCCGGTGACAAACCGGAGGAAGGTGGGGATGACGTCAGGTCATCATGGCCCTTACGGCCAGGGCTACACACGTGCTACAATGGCGCGCACAGAGGGCTGCAAACCCGCGAGGGGGAGCTAATCTCACAAAACGCGTCGTAGTCCGGATCGGAGTCTGCAACTCGACTCCGTGAAGTCGGAATCGCTAGTAATCGTGAATCAGAATGTCACGGTGAATACGTTCCCGGGCCTTGTACACACCGCCCGTCACACCATGGGAGTGGATTGCACCAGAAGTAGTTAGTCTAACCTTCGGGAGGACGATTACCACGGTGTGGTTCATGACTGGGGTGAAGTCGTAACAAGGTAGCCGTAGGGGAACCTGCGGCTGGATCACCTCCTTAAACGAAGCCGAAAGCTTCGGTCAGAGTCCACACGAATTACTTGGTTGATTAATAAAGAGAGCAGATGGGTCTATCAGGCCCGTACCATTGGGTCTGTAGCTCAGGTGGTTAGAGCGCACCCCTGATAAGGGTGAGGTCGGTGGTTCAAGTCCACCCAGACCCACCAGAATTGTCCAGCTCGTCGTTGTGTCCGGACTTGCATAGCAGGCTATGCGGCGCCCGAACACGCCTAGATCTGAACAATTCTTGTAATAGCTTGAATGGGGCTATAGCTCAGCTGGGAGAGCGCCTGCCTTGCACGCAGGAGGTCGGCAGTTCGATCCTGCCTAGCTCCACCAAAACTCTACTGACGAACCTTCGGGTTGCGATCAGTGTACAGAAACAAGCATTTCATCACGATGACAGCGGTTGTTGGGTGAAGTTCTTCTTTCTGATCACTGGGTCAGATTTGCTCTTTAACAAATTGGACGAGATAGAAACACGATTGATGGATTCCATTATCTCCGGAATTCATTGATCAGAGTGATAACGATTTCAAGCGTTATCCGGTGTTGTCGTTGAAGTGGTTGTATATGACTTCGAGCGACTGTCTCTGAACCTCATCCTGGATGGGAAAGCT
The DNA here is from genome assembly GCF_001854125.1 of Marinobacter salinus. Lineage (NCBI taxonomy): Bacteria > Pseudomonadati > Pseudomonadota > Gammaproteobacteria > Pseudomonadales > Marinobacteraceae > Marinobacter > Marinobacter salinus. The sequence goes on along the minus strand of NZ_CP017715.1, from coordinate 2,508,489 downwards.
GGTGTCACTTCGGTGGTGTCGGGGCTCTTGTTCATGTTGAAGTCCAGATCAGTTGTCTTGGGGTTATATAGTCAAGCAACTAAGCGCATACGGTGGATGCCTTGGCAGTCAGAGGCGATGAAAGACGTGGAAGCCTGCGATAAGGTTCGGGGAGCTGGCAAACGAGCTGTGATCCGGACATTTCTGAATGGGGAAACCCACCTGGTTTCGGCCAGGTACCTTGCACTGAATACATAGGTGTAAGGGGCGAACCGGGGGAACTGAAACATCTAAGTACCCCGAGGAAAAGAAATCAACCGAGATTCCCTAAGTAGCGGCGAGCGAACGGGGATTAGCCCTTAAGCTAAACAACTGGTAGGAGAAGGCTCTGGAAAGTGCCGCCATAGTGGGTGATAGCCCCGTATCCGAAACCTGAGTTTAGTGAAATCGAGTAGGACGGGACACGTGGTATCCTGTCTGAATATGGGGGGACCATCCTCCAAGGCTAAATACTCCTGACTGACCGATAGTGAACCAGTACCGTGAGGGAAAGGCGAAAAGAACCCCTGTGAGGGGAGTGAAATAGATCCTGAAACCGTATGCGTACAAGCAGTCGGAGCAGACTTGTTCTGTGACGGCGTACCTTTTGTATAATGGGTCAGCGACTTATGTTCAGTGGCGAGGTTAACCGTTTAGGGGAGCCGTAGGGAAACCGAGTCTGAATAGGGCGATTTAGTCGCTGGGCATAGACCCGAAACCGGGCGATCTATCCATGAGCAGGTTGAAGGTTGAGTAACATCAACTGGAGGACCGAACCCACTGTCGTTGAAAAGCCAGGGGATGACTTGTGGATCGGAGTGAAAGGCTAATCAAGCCCGGAGATAGCTGGTTCTCCCCGAAAGCTATTTAGGTAGCGCCTCGGACGAATACCACAGGGGGTAGAGCACTGTTTCGGCTAGGGGGTCATCCCGACTTACCAACCCGATGCAAACTCCGAATACCTGTGAGTACTATCCGGGAGACACACGGCGGGTGCTAACGTCCGTCGTGAAGAGGGAAACAACCCAGACCGCCAGCTAAGGTCCCCAAGTACCAGTTAAGTGGGAAACGATGTGGGAAGGCTCAGACAGCTAGGAGGTTGGCTTAGAAGCAGCCATCCTTTAAAGAAAGCGTAATAGCTCACTAGTCGAGTCGGCCTGCGCGGAAGATGTAACGGGGCTCAAACTGGTCACCGAAGCTGCGGCTGCATACTTTGTATGCGGGGTAGGGGAGCGTTCTGTAAGCCTGCGAAGGTGTGTTGAGAAGCATGCTGGAGGTATCAGAAGTGCGAATGCTGACATGAGTAACGACAATGCGGGTGAAAAACCCGCACGCCGGAAGACCAAGGGTTCCTGCGCAACGCTAATCGGCGCAGGGTGAGTCGGCCCCTAAGGCGAGACCGAAAGGTGTAGTCGATGGGAAACGGGTTAATATTCCCGTACCTTGGATAGCTGCGATGGAGAGACGGAGAAGGCTAGGTGAGCCGGGCGACGGTTGTCCCGGTTTAAGCGAGTAGGGAGTGGACTTAGGCAAATCCGGGTCCACAATCCTGAGACGCGACGACGACTGCCCTTTTAGGGCGGGAAGTCATTGATGCCCTGCTTCCAGGAAAATCTTCTAAGCTTCAGGCTATTCGAGACCGTACCCCAAACCGACACAGGTGGTCAGGTAGAGAATACCAAGGCGCTTGAGAGAACTCGGGTAAAGGAACTAGGCAAAATGGTGCCGTAACTTCGGGAGAAGGCACGCTGGTGGTATGTGAAGCCCCTGCGGGTGGAGCAGAAGCCAGTCGAAGATACCAGGCCCCTGCGACTGTTTATTAAAAACACAGCACTGTGCAAACACGAAAGTGGACGTATACGGTGTGACGCCTGCCCGGTGCCGGAAGGTTAATTGATGGGGTTAGCATTCGTGCGAAGCTCTTGATCGAAGCCCCGGTAAACGGCGGCCGTAACTATAACGGTCCTAAGGTAGCGAAATTCCTTGTCGGGTAAGTTCCGACCTGCACGAATGGCGTAACGATGGGGGCGCTGTCTCTACCCGAGACTCAGTGAAATTGAAATCGCCGTGAAGATGCGGTGTATCCGCGGCTAGACGGAAAGACCCCGTGAACCTTTACTATAGCTTCACAGTGAACTTTGAGCATGTTTGTGTAGGATAGCTGGGAGGCTTTGAAGCGGCGACGCCAGTCGTCGTGGAGCCAACCTTGAAATACCAGCCTGACATGTTTGAGGTTCTAACTTGGACCCCTTATCGGGGTTGAGGACACTGTGTGGTGGGTAGTTTGACTGGGGCGGTCTCCTCCCAAAGCGTAACGGAGGAGCACAAAGGTGGGCTAAGTACGGTCGGACATCGTACGGTTAGTGTAATGGCACAAGCCCGCTTGACTGCGAGACAGACACGTCGAGCAGGTACGAAAGTAGGTCATAGTGATCCGGTGGTTCTGTATGGAAGGGCCATCGCTCAACGGATAAAAGGTACTCCGGGGATAACAGGCTGATACCGCCCAAGAGTTCACATCGACGGCGGTGTTTGGCACCTCGATGTCGGCTCATCACATCCTGGGGCTGAAGCCGGTCCCAAGGGTATGGCTGTTCGCCATTTAAAGTGGTACGCGAGCTGGGTTTAGAACGTCGTGAGACAGTTCGGTCCCTATCTGCCGTGGACGTTGGAGATTTGAGGAAAGCTGCTCCTAGTACGAGAGGACCGGAGTGGACGAACCGCTGGTGTTCGGGTTGTGTCGCCAGACGCATTGCCCGGTAGCTATGTTCGGATAGGATAACCGCTGAAAGCATCTAAGCGGGAAGCCCCTTCCAAGATGAGATCTCCCTGGACCTTCGAGGTCCCTGAAGAGCCGTTCAAGACCAGGACGTTGATAGGTCGGGTGTGTAAGCGCTGCGAGGCGTTGAGCTAACCGATACTAATTGCTCGTGCGGCTTGACTATATAACACCCAAGACAATTGCGGATAGCGCAACGAAATCAACATCACCCGTTTCCATCTCGTCCCCCAGTGATCAACCGTTTTGTCTGACGACCATAGCGGCTTGGAACCACCTGATCCCATCCCGAACTCAGACGTGAAACAGGCCTGCGCCGATGGTAGTGTGGCATTGCCCATGTGAGAGTAGGTCATCGTCAGACTCTTAATACCAAAAACCCCCAGCGGAATACCGTTGGGGGTTTTTTTATGGCCTCTAAAAACTCTGAGTGAGTGGTATACTCCCGTTGTATCGAGCCACACTATCTGATGGAGCACACGAATGCCCGCCCAAGACCATCTGGTTATCTTCGACACCACGCTGCGCGACGGAGAGCAAAGCCCCGGCGCAACCATGAACAAGACCGAAAAGCTCCGTATTGCGAAAGCTCTGGAGAAACTCAAGGTCGACGTCATCGAAGCGGGGTTCGCAATCGCCAGTCAAGGGGATTTTGATGCTGTAAAAGCCATTGCTGAGTCAATCAAGGACTCGACGATTTGCAGCCTTGCCCGGGCACTGGACAAGGATATTGATCGTGCCGCGGAGGCGATTCAGCCTGCACTCCGTGGCCGGATTCACACGTTTATTGCAACGTCGCCGATTCACATGAAGCACAAGCTGCAAATGCAGCCAGACGACGTAGTCGAACAAGCCGTTCGTGCTGTCAAGCGCGCACGCAGCCACGTCGATGACGTTGAATTCTCATGTGAGGATGCGGGGCGTTCGGAGCTTGATTTTCTCTGTCGCATTATTGAGGCGGCCATTGATGCGGGGGCACGGACGATTAACATTCCGGATACTGTTGGCTATGCCATTCCCGAGCAATTTGGTGAAACCATCCGACAGTTATTTAATCGTATTCCCAATGCAGACAAAGCCATTTTTTCGGTCCATTGCCACAATGACCTTGGGCTTGCTGTGGCCAACTCTCTGGCGGCAGTGAGTCAAGGTGCGCGGCAAGTTGAGTGCACCATCAATGGCCTGGGTGAGCGGGCAGGCAATGCGGCGCTTGAAGAGATAGTGATGGCCGTGCACACCCGTCAGGACCTCTTCAACATTGACACCCGGATTGATACCCAGCATATCGTGCCTGCTTCTCGGCTGGTCTCTACCATTACCGGGTTTCCGGTTCAGCCAAACAAGGCGATTGTCGGCGCCAACGCCTTTGCCCATGAGTCAGGTATCCATCAGGACGGTGTTTTAAAGCATCGGGAAACCTACGAGATTATGCGCGCCCAGGATGTCGGCTGGCACACTAACAGTCTGGTGCTTGGCAAACACTCGGGTCGCAATGCGTTCCGGACTCGTCTGCTTGAATTGGGTATTCAGTTCGAAACGGAAACCGAGTTAAACGAAGCCTTTACCCGGTTTAAGGCCCTCGCTGATCTGAAACATGAGATTTTTGATGAGGACCTGCAGGCAATCGCCAGTGACACGCGTCAGAAGGAAGACATCGGCCGTTATGGACTGGTGTGTATGCAGGTCTGTTCCGAGACCGGTGTGGTGCCCAAGGCAAATCTTACCCTGACTGTCGATGGCAAGGAGCACAAAGTGGACGCGGAGGGCAGCGGTCCGGTAGACGCAACGTTCAAGGCCATCGAATCATTGGTTGATTCAGGCTGTAACCTGCAGCTCTACTCCGTCAATAACATTACCAGCGGTACCGATGCTCAGGGAGAGGTGACTGTCCGCCTGGAGCGGGGAGGCCGTATTGTGAATGGTGTAGGAGCTGATACCGATATTATCATTGCTTCCGCCAAAGCATATATTGAAGCCCTGAACCTTATCAGTCGAGGGGTACGACAGCACCCTCAGGTAGCGGACGTCTGAGTGTTCGTCATGAGGAAGCAGGAAAGCATCTGATGGTTCGGTCGGAGACAGAACGACAGTTTTATCTTGGCATTGCAGGCGTGCGGCTTTGGTATGCCCGTGGGCCGCTCCCGGGAGCTGCGCCAAGCCCCGAATTCTTGTTTACCGAGGAGGAGAGTGGGGCGCAGTCCGAATCGGTTTCGCCGCGTGCCGTGCCAGTGAATCCGGTTCCGGGGGCGGACCGAACAGTGAAACCGGCACTCGACAAGAAGCCGGGTGCGACCCGGATTGCCAACCTTCAGGCTCTTATGGATAGTGCGCCCGAGCCTCATCAGGAGCCAGTTGCTGACTTGGAGCCAACGGAAAAAGTCGCCGGGGAATCGCTCAGCTTTGTTGCGACAGCAGAGGATACGGATCCAAATACGGCTACGACAGCAAGTCTTTCCGTTCGGCTGAATTTGCAGATCTGGAAGGGGCGGCGCACCGCTTTGATTGCGGAATTGTCCCCTGAGGCTAGTGGTCGTTTGCAGGAGACGCTTGCTTTGAACATCCTCAGGAGTCTCGGTGAAGAATCGCCCTTTTGTTTGGGAGGTGTCCGGTGGCCGGTGTTTAATAATCGCCTTGTGCCGGGCAACTCGATGTCTGATCTTCGCTCGGTCCTGAGTCACGTGACGTCGCAATTTGATGGTCAAAATGTGCTGGCGTTGGGGAGTGTCGACTCTGAAGACAAGGATCTTTCCCTGGCTGACCTGATCCAGGATGTCTCGCTGAATGTCACTTTCCCGCATTCCCTGGCAGAGCTTGCCGCGAATCATGAATTGAAGCGCAAGCTCTGGCAGGAAATCAAGTCCCTGGCAGGAAACTGATGTCAAAGCCGGATACCTACAGGTCCGTTCTGGACAGCGATTTCTGTATCCGGGAATTGCTTCAGGACGACCTGCCAGACGTTCTGGACATCGAGCGACAAGGTTACTCGCACCCTTGGCCGGAAACGGTTTTCCGCGACTGCTTCCGGGATAACTATCGGCTGTGGTCTGCCTTTCACGGTGACGCGTTGGTGGGATATGCGGTGGTTGCCTATATGTTCGATGAGGCGCATTTATTAAATCTTTGTGTCCATCCCCACAGTCGTGGGCAAGGGACGGCTCGCATGTTATTGCGCCATACGTTGGCCGAGGCGTCCCGGGAACAGATCTGGCAGGTCATCCTCGAAGTTCGTATCAGTAATGCTGTTGCCAATGGCTTGTACACCAGTGAAGGCTTTATAGAGATCGGCCGGCGTCCGCAATACTATCCCTGTGCAAATGGCAAAGAGGACGCGCGCGTCATGGCCCTTCGTTTCGGCCATTGAGCTGGCACTGCTTTCGGTCGCGTCTTGGCCTGTTAACCCCTATAATAGCGGGTTTTCCGAACATCTGATTCAGGTTGTCTTTCTACTATGTCGAACCTTTCCCAGGAAGTGGCCAAGCGCCGCACCTTCGCGATCATCTCGCACCCGGACGCCGGTAAAACCACCATTACTGAAAAGGTGTTGCTGTTTGGCCAGGCCATTCAGAAAGCCGGTACCGTAAAAGGGAAAAAGTCCGGGCAACATGCAAAATCTGACTGGATGGAAATGGAGAAAGAACGGGGTATTTCCGTGACTACCTCTGTTATGCAGTTCCCCTATGGCGGTAAGCTGGTTAACCTTCTGGATACGCCGGGACACGAGGACTTCTCCGAGGATACCTACCGGACGTTAACGGCGGTGGACTCCTGTCTAATGGTCATCGATAGCGCGAAGGGGGTCGAGGAGCGCACCATCAAGCTGATGGAGGTCACGCGGCTTCGTGATACGCCTATCCTCACGTTCATGAACAAGCTGGACCGGGATACTCGTGATCCGGTGGAGCTGATGGACGAGGTCGAAGACGTTTTGAAGATTGCCTGCGCGCCTATAACCTGGCCCATTGGCATGGGCAAGAGCTTCAAAGGCGTCTATCACCTGCAGCGGGATGAAGTGATCCTTTATAAGTCCGGGCAGGGGCACACTATCCAGGAAACCCGAATTATCAAAGGGCTTGATTCTCCAGAGCTGGATGAAGCCATTGGAGAATACGCAAGTGACCTGAGGGACGAGATTGAGCTGGTCAAGGGGGCCTCAAATGAGTTTGATCAGGAAGCGTTCCTGGCTGGTCAGCTGACTCCAGTTTTCTTCGGTACGGCCTTGGGCAATTTTGGTGTCGACCACATGCTCGACGGCCTCATCGAATGGGCGCCGGAACCGCAGCCGCGGGAAACGGACTTGCGTTTGGTTGAGCCTGCAGAAGACGGCTTTTCCGGGTTTGTTTTCAAGATTCAGGCAAATATGGATCCGCAGCACCGCGACCGGGTTGCGTTTCTCAGGATTGTGTCCGGTAAATACGCCCAAGGAATGAAGGCTCGCCACGTACGAATCGGTAAAGATGTCCGGTTCTCGGATGCCCTGACCTTTATGGCGGGAGACAGGGAGCACGCTGAAGAGGCGTTTGCCGGCGATATAATTGGCCTGCATAACCATGGCACAATACAGTTGGGTGATACTTTTACGGCTGGTGAGGATATGAAGTTCACCGGCATTCCGAATTTCGCTCCTGAATTATTCCGCCGCATCCGCCTCAAGGATCCGCTTAAGGCGAAGCAGCTTCAGAAGGGGTTGATTCAACTCTCGGAAGAGGGGGCGGTGCAGGTATTTCGTCCCTTGCGCAACAACGACCTGATCGTCGGGGCGGTTGGTGTGCTTCAGTTTGATGTTGTGGTTAGTCGCCTCAAGAGTGAGTACAAGGTTGAGGCGATCTATGAGCCCATCAACGTAGCAACTGCGCGCTGGGTGACATGCAAGGATGAGCGCAAATTTGACGAATTTCAGCGCAAGAACAATGACAATCTGGCCCTTGACGGTAGCGACCGGCTTGCCTATATCGCCCCTACCATGGTCAACCTGAATCTTGCGCAGGAACGTTACCCGGATATCCAGTTCCACAAAACCCGGGAGCATTAAGTCTGCCGGAACGGAGTGCCAGGTGCAGATCATCGATGCCCATTGCCACTTTGATTTTCCGCGTTTTGACGGCTGTCGTGAAAGCGAGCTTGCGAAGGCCCGAAAGCAAGGTTTGACTGGTCTGGTAGTCCCGGGGGTGCGGCGTGCGGACTGGTCGCGGGTTCGTGAAACCGCAGAGGCTTATCCGGGCATCTATTATTGCCTTGGCATTCACCCCTGGTTCATCTCTGAGCATTGTGAGAGCGACTTGCAGGTTCTTGGTGAACTCGTTCAGCAGGGTCGTGACAGTTGTGTGGGTATTGGTGAGTGCGGCCTGGATCGGCTGAAAGGCGACCTGGAGGCGCAGTGGCCCTGGTTTGAGGCTCAGGTGCGGCTGGCGTTAACACTTGATCATCCGCTGGTGATCCATTCTGTAAAAACCCATGACGAAGTGTGTGGTGTCCTGGCTCGCGCCAACTGGAGCGGCCGGGCCCTTGTGCATGGATTTTCCGGCAGCTATCAGCAGGCTAAGAAACTGATCGATCTTGGCTGCTATATCGGGGTTGGTGGTGTTATCACCCATCCTCGCGCCCGAAAAACCCGGGATACCATTGCCAGATTGCCACTGGACTCTCTGGTTGTTGAGACCGATGCTCCTGATATGGCTCCCGCCGGGGTGGCAAAGGGGCAGAACTCGCCGGCATTTCTTGATCGGATTGTTCGCGCATTGGCCGACCTCCGGGGCATGTCGGACAGCCAGCTCACGCCGATTCTGATGGCCAATGTCTGCCGCCTGTATGGTTGGGATGTCGGGGCTATAGGGGAATAGCGAAACACTCGCCCTCAGGGTTGGTTTTCTTTTTTGGTTCGAGTATACTTCGCGCCCTGGCTTTTCAAGGCGATGCCACTATCTCAGCCCCGAATAGTGTCACTGCCGACTTTATTACAGGTACAGAATCGCTTCCGGATGCAAAGCATTTACCGGCGGTGGTTTTTAACGTTTCTTATATAGCGTTCAAGGCGGAATCAATGAAGACTCTGAGTGCGAAACCAGAAACAGTAAAACGTGACTGGTACGTTGTAGACGCAGCCGGCAAGACGCTGGGTCGTCTGTCAACCGAAATCGCCCGTCGTCTGCGGGGCAAGCATAAGCCTGAGTATACCCCTCATGTAGACACTGGCGATTACATTGTTGTTATCAATGCGGGCCAGGTGCGGGTTACCGGCAACAAGGCATCTGACAAGATGTATTACAGTCACACCGGCTTTCCGGGTGGAATCAAGTCCATCAGCTTCGACAAGCTGGTTGACAAGGCGCCTGAGCAAATTATTCAGAAGTCTGTGAAAGGCATGCTTCCGAAGGGCCCGCTTGGTCGAGCCATGTTCAAGAAGCTGAAAATTTATGCCGGCGCTGAGCACCCTCATGCAGCCCAGCAGCCCAAAGAACTCGACATTTAACGGAAGGCGGATATGTCTGTAGCACAAAATTACGGTACTGGTCGCCGCAAGACATCCACGGCTCGGGTTTTCATCAAGCCGGGAAGCGGTAACATTTCCATCAACGGTCGTACTATCGAAGATTTCTTCGGTCGTGAGACTCTGCGTATGATCGTTCGTCAGCCACTGGTTGTTGCTGAATCTTCCGATCGCTTTGATATCAATATCACTGTAAAGGGTGGTGGTATCAGTGGTCAGGCAGGCGCTATTCGCCACGGCCTGACTCGCGCTCTGATGGACTACGATGAAACTCTGCGTCCGGCGCTGCGCAAAGCGGGTTACGTTACCCGTGATGCTCGTGAAGTCGAACGTAAGAAAGTGGGTCTGCGCAAGGCGCGTAAGCGTCCTCAGTACTCCAAGCGTTAATTGCGCTGGAGCAGAGCCCTGGAAAACCCGACCCTTTCGGTCGGGTTTTTTTATGGTCGGACGATTTTTACATCAAATTGATCTGGCGCAGGGATGGGGGCCGCCCCCGGCGGCTTTCCGACTTGTAAGGCCCTGGTAATTTCATTACCATTTGGGCGCTTACATTTTTGGGTTGTGAAGTCCTTTTAGATGTACATTGCCGGCTGATTGGCGGGCTGTGACATCGCCTGATGGGAGAAAACCATAATGAGTAATGGCGACGTGAGCCAAGGCCGGCGCAGGTTTCTGATCGGCGCTACGTCCGTGGTAGGTGGAGTCGGCGTCGTCGGTGCGGCAGTTCCTTTCGTGGCATCCTGGAATCCCAGTGCCAAGGCGGAAGCAGCTGGTGCGCCGGTAACCGTCAATATCAGCAAAATTGAGCCGGGCCAGCAAATTACCGTGTCGTGGCGTGGTAAACCTGTCTGGATTGTCCGCCGTACCGATCAGATGTTGGAAAACATCGATAAGTTGAATGACCAGGTGAAGGATCCTCAGTCCGAAGAGCCGCAACAGCCTCAGTACATTGAGGGTGCTTACCGGGCGATCAAGCCCGAGATCGCTGTTCTGGTCGGGCTCTGTACTCACTTGGGGTGTGTGCCTTCTTACCGTCCTGAAGTGGCGCCCGCAGATCTGGGGAAAGACTGGCTGGGCGGCTTTTTCTGCCCCTGTCATGGTTCGCACTACGACCTGGCCGGCCGGGTTTATCAGGCGCAGCCTGCTCCCCTGAACCTCGAGGTACCGCCTTATCGTTTCGACGATGATGTGACCCTTACGATTGGTCTTGATCCGGAGGCAGCGTAATGCAGAAGCTAATTCAGTGGGTAGACGATCGTCTGCCAGTCGTTGATGCCTGGAACAAACACCTGGCCAAGTATTACGCGCCGAAGAACTTCAACGTGTGGTATTTCTTTGGCTCGCTGGCGATGCTGGTGCTCGTTAACCAGTTGGTCACCGGTATCTGGCTGACCATGAGTTACAACCCTTCGGCGGAAGGCGCGTTCTCCTCGGTCGAATACATCATGCGTGATGTTGAGTGGGGGTGGCTGTTGCGTTATCTCCACTCCACCGGTGCTTCCGCGTTCTTTATCGTGGTTTATTTGCACATGTTCCGGGGTCTGATGTACGGCTCGTACCAGAAGCCCCGGGAGCTCATCTGGCTTTTCGGCATGCTGATCTACCTCGTGCTCATGGCCGAAGCTTTCATGGGTTATCTGCTGCCCTGGGGACAGATGTCATACTGGGGTGCCCAGGTAATCGTCAACCTGTTCGGTGCTATCCCGGTGATCGGTGACGACCTGTCGTTATGGATCCGTGGTGACTACCTGATTTCCGGCATTACGCTGAACCGATTCTTCGCCCTGCATGTTGTGGCTCTGCCGATCGTACTTCTCGGTCTGGTCGTTCTGCACATCCTGGCCTTGCACGAAGTGGGTTCCAACAACCCTGACGGTATCGATATCAAGAAAAACAAGGACGAGAATGGCATCCCGAAAGACGGTATCCCGTTCCATCCTTACTACTCTGTTCACGACCTTGTAGGCGTGGCGGTTTTCTTCTTCATTTTCTTCGTCGTGGTGTTTTTCTTCCCTGAGATGGGCGGACTGTTTCTGGAGAAGCCAAACTTTGAGCCAGCGAATGCTCTCAAGACTCCGGCACACATTGCTCCTGTCTGGTACTTCACGCCTTTTTACGCGATGCTTCGCGCAGTTACGGTTGACCTGTTCGGGTTGCCGGCCAAATTCTGGGGTGTGGTTGTAATGGGCGGCGCTATAGCCATCCTGTTCGTACTGCCCTGGTTGGACAGGAGTCCGGTTCGATCCATGCGCTACAAAGGCTGGCTCAGTAAAATTGCCCTTGCGATTTTTGCCGTAAGCTTTGTTATTCTGGGTTACCTTGGTCTGGTTCCGGCGACGGAAGGGCGCACCACTGTCGCGCAAATTCTGACAGTGCTGTACTTCCTCTACTTCATTCTTATGCCGTTCTATACACGCATGGAGAAAACCAAGCCAGTACCAGAGAGGGTGACAGGATAATGAGAAAGCTGATTTTTGGTCTTTTCATCGCAATCCTGCCAGCTCTTGGGCTGGCAGCCGGTGGCGCCGGTGTTCCTCTCGATCATATCGAGACGGATCACACCAACAAGGAATCGCTGCAGAGCGGCGCGAGTCTGTTCACCAACTATTGTATGGGGTGCCACTCTATGGAGTATGCCCGTTACAAGCGTGTTGCCGACGATCTGGAGATCCCTGCAGAGCTTTATGAGGAGAACCTGATCTTCACTGGCGCCAAGATTGGTGAGCTGATGAAGAATTCGATGAGCAAGGACATGGCGGCGGGCTGGTTTGGTGCGCCTCCCCCTGATCTGACTCTCGAAGCCCGACTGCGTGGCGAGTCATGGGTGTATTCCTACCTTCGTGGGTTCTATAAGGACGAAAGCCGGCCTCTTGGTGTCAACAATGTGGTTTTCCCGAACGTGGGCATGCCGCACGTGATGTATGGTTTGCAGGGGCTGTGTGCCGTCGAACCACATATTGGGGTAAAGCCAAGCGTTGAGCCGTTGAGTGGCAATATCAATAACGCGGACGTATGTCCCGAGTATGCCATTGAGGGCAGTATGTCTGCCGAGGAGTTTGATCAGGCGATGTATGACCTGACCAACTTCCTGTCGTACATGGCCGATCCGGTCAAGGTGGAGCGTGAGCGTCTGGGGATCTTCGTATTGATCTTCGTTGCGATCTTCTTCGTCTTTGCCTACTTGCTCAACCGTGAGTACTGGAAAGACGTACACTGAGAAATAGGGTATAATCCCATTTCCTGATTTCCAGCGGGCATTTAACCGGCCCGCTGGAATTTTGCGTTTTTCCAGGATCATTTCGATTTGTTTACTCGTGAGGTAGTTCTATGGGCGTTGTGACCAAGCGGTCATCAATGACGTTTTTCTCGGATCCAGCCAGCCACTATAGTCACAGGGTGCGCATTGTTCTGGCAGAGAAGGGTGTTACGGTCGATGTTGTAGATGTGGATCCCGATAACCCGCCGGCCGAGCTGGCCGACCTGAATCCGTACAACGCCCTGCCAACGCTGGTGGATCGTGATCTTGTGCTCTATGAGCCCAACATCATGATGGAGTATCTGGACGAGCGTTTTCCCCACCCGCCGCTGTTGCCCGTGTATCCGGTTGCCCGCGCAAACAGTCGTCTGATGATCCATCGGATTCAGAAAGACTGGTGCGGCTTGGTGGATCAGATTCTTGCCCAGCCCAATGCGAAAGCATCTGAAGCTGCTCGTAAAGAGCTTCGAGAGAGTCTGCTGGCGACAGCGCCTTTGTTTGGTGAAATGCCGTTCTTCCTGTCCGAAGAATTTACCATCGTTGATTGCTGCATTGCTCCCATCCTCTGGCGTTTGCCGGCGCTGGGTATTGAGTTGAATGACAAGCAGGCAAAACCGCTGCAGAAGTACATGGAGAGCATCTTCAGCCGTGAGGGTTTCAAGGCCAGTCTTTCAGATCTCGAAGAAGACATTCGCAGCTGATTTGGCGGCAACCCGTGTGAGCGGGGCAGGAGAGTGGCAGTGCCTGATAGTAAGATTCCTATGACATCCAGTCGCCCTTATCTTGTTAGGGCCTTCAATGAATGGATACTGGACAATGACTGCACCCCATACATTGTTGTGGATGCGGGTGTTCAGGGCGTTCAAGTGCCGAATGAGCACGTGGCCAATGGCCAGATTGTCCTTAATATCAGTCCGGGTGCGGTCCGGAGTTTAGTCGTTGGAAACGGGGCTTTGGAATTCAGTGCCCGGTTTGGCGGCGTACCCATGCAGGTGTTCATTCCGCTCCAGGCGGTCATGGCAATTTATGCCAAGGAGAACGGTGAAGGCATGGTGTTCGGTAGTGAGCCGGGCTCTCCCGATCCGGACGGTACTAATGATAGAGACGGATCGGAACAGAGCGGTGGGCAGGAAGAGCGACCTTCCGGACGCCCAACCCTGAAAGTCGTCAAGTAGACGGCAAGCAGTTGAAAAGCCAGCAATTATTGCTGGCTTTTTTCTTACCCACCGAAAAGTTTGCTGTCGATCAGTCCGCACAGGGCATTGATGATGACCAGCAGCAAAGGTGTCGCCTCTGTCGGGCTGAGGTTATTCAGTGCGATCTCATGGTCTTCGGGGTGCAGAAGAGAGGTTATGTCGGATTTCTCCCGCGCACTGAGTACTACGATGTTCATTTCCCTGTCATGGGCGGCCTGAATCGCTTGTATCAGGTTGGCTTTGTGGCCGTCATCAACGATAACGAACAGTAGGTCGCCTGACTTGCCAATTGCCCTGACCTGGCGAGAAAACGTGTCATTAAACCGGTTGTCACGGCATATGGCTGAATAGGTTGTCGCGTCAGCACCCAGGTTGATGGCCGGGAGTGCCGGGCGGTCCTGATCAAAACGATTTAATAGAGCTGTGCAGAAGTACTGGGCAAGTACGTTGGCGCTTCCATTGGCGCAGGTGATAATTTTCCCGTCCTGAAGCAGAGTGCCGACGAAAGCATCTGCGACATCCTCAATTGCCGGACCCACCGTGCTCGCTGCCTGTGCGGTGTGCTCCATATGACTCGCGAACCATTGATTTATCTGGTGTTCGGTATCGGTCATTGTGTCTGTTTACTCTGCCTGAATTGCATTTTTAATCCATTGTACCCGGTATTTTTTGACGGTTCCCGGGCTTATGGCAATTACATCTATTCGGCTTAAGGTATCCCAAAGCCCATGTTTGTGAAGATAGAAAGACGCCGATTTCAGTAATCGGCGCTGTTTTGGAAAATTGATCGAGCTGGCTGAGTCTGTGAGGCTTCCGGGGCCTCGATAGCGAACTTCAAAGAAAACCAGGGTATCCTTGTCCCGCCCGATCAGGTCTATCTCGCCACCGCGGTTGTAGACATTCCGTTCGAGAATAAATACGCCGCGACTGGTTAGGTAGCGGGCGGCAACTTCCTCAAAGTGGTTGCCAAGATTCTTTCTGCCTTCCATGGCAATGTTTTCCGGGTGGCGAGTGAATTATTGTCCTGTATTGCCAACGTTTTCGTCAGCTTCCGCAGTCTCTGCATCCGCCATCGGTTTTTCCTGCTCGGGAAGTATTTCGGGTATGCCATTTCTGAACTGCGCCCACATCTGCTGACGGTGGATGCTGCCTTCCGGCGTCATTGTCAGCACGCCTGTCTCCCCGGTCAGTGAGGCCGTATTCACCTGCTTGAGTAATGGCAACCTTTTGCTCAGTTGCCATGCATCGGCGCCCATGGCAAACAGTCGGCCAAGCTGGCCACGAGTGCCGGAGAGGTATCTGGTCGACTGCGTTCTGAGTTCGCTTGGCTTGCCAATGACCCAGGGGATATCCGTAAAGATCACGTCATTCAGATCCCGGTCGCGGGAGGGATCCGGTGTGCCTTCATAAACAATAGACGGAGAGTAGACTGGAAGGTCGCCACCGAAATAATACGCGAACAGTGGCTTGAACTGACGGGCCACAGTCGGATCCGCGACCATAACGATTGCCTCGGCATCCTGCCGTCGTCTCGGTTCAAACTCCACGTCCATGCCGATCGTACGTTCAACCTGGATTGCACGATCCCGGGAAACAGTAATGCCAAGAAGGTCCGCTGTCACAGCCCTGAGATTGTCCTCCCGGAAAAACCTTGCGATATCCAGGGCCGTCGTGTTGGTGTCGGCCATGCGCTGCAAGAGCGCCGCCTCTATGCGGTCTCCCCACTCTCCCTGAGGAATCAGAATCAGTACATCCTGAATACTTTCGGCTGCCAGGCGATCGGCAATCTGGCGCGCTTCATCTTCGGCAGACAGTCCGAACTGGTACAGCCCATCCGGTATCTGGTTGCCGGCTGGAAGATAGTTGAGGCCAAGTGCCGGGACGGGAAGTGTGTTTAGCGACCGGAGACCTGCTAGAGCATCCTTTTCGAGGGGGCCAACGATCAGATCGATATCCTTTCTGGACAACTGTTGGTATAGCTCGCTGAATGCCTGGCCCGATGTGTCGACAATTTGTATGTCGGTTTTGCTGTGGTCTACTGAGTCGTCGAGATAGTACGCGGCGACAAACCCGTCGCGGATTGCCTTGCCGGCACTGGCCAGTGGTCCGTTCAACGGTATGGCCAGCGCAATTTTTTCCGGCCGGCTTTGAGCCAGGGTAGCAATCAGTTGCAGTTCGGAGGGGAGCACTTGCGCGGCCGGGTGTGCCGGCCAATCGTTCTGCCAGCGACGAATGATGCGGCCCTGTTCGTCAAGCCCGGCTCCCTGCGCCCGAAGCGCTGAGGCAAGCTCTAGCCACCCCTGCGTTTCATAGCCGATGGCCTTACTGCTGATGGTTTGGAGTTCGGGGTCAGAAACGGACTTGAGTAATTGCCAGATCCGGTTATGCACCTCTTGCGGATTTACAGTGCTGTCTGTCTGAGCCAGAAGAATCAGGGTCATGGCTGAAGACACCCTATCTCCGGCAAGAGAGTAGGTCTGGGCCTGAAGGTCTGCCGCGCGGCTTACCAGCTCGGGGCTATAGCCAATAAAACTGTCAGGTGTCAGGTTGATAACCAGGTTGCGGGCCCAGTCGCTGTCATCAAGCGCGACTGCGCTCGCCATTGAAAGCAGGCGCTTCTGGTCTTCCAGTGGGGGCGCCAGTTGCGTGAGTTGGGGACTCTGCAGTAGCGTTCGGGCCGCTATGTGGTCACCCTGGTCCTGGAACCGGTTGGCAATACGCAGCAAATAACGCTGGGCTGTGTCACGATTGCTTTCCTGTCCTGCCAGTTCAAGAGCCTGCTCTGGACTCTGGGCAATATGGGACTGCAAATTAACGCTCGCGCAACCCGCTGACAGCAGTGCCACGGCAAATACACTGGCCAGGGCTCGATGGTTGATACGGTTCTTGATCATGGCAAGCTCGAAATACTCCGGAGAAATGGGCTTGTGGCGCCGGTCTAACGGTGGCAAGTTTAACAGCTCCGGGGTCAATTCACATGACGTAAGTGTCATGGTGCGAGGTCAGTAACAATGAGGCAGGTAATTTGAAATCCGAGGTTGGAGGGTCGGTATCCAAAACCGACAGCAAGGAACAGTCCCCAGGGGTTCTTTATATCGTGGCGACCCCGATAGGTAACCTGGCTGACATGTCTCCCAGGGCCACCGCCATTCTGTCCCGGGTTGACGTGGTTGCCGCGGAAGACACTCGCCACAGTGGTCGTCTTCTTCAGCATCTAGGGCTCCAGAAACGCCTGATTGCATTGCACGATCACAATGAGCGGAATCGGGCCGCAGGCCTGTTGGATGAACTGGAGGCAGGGCACGATGTTGCGCTGATTTCGGATGCGGGCACGCCGCTGATCTCGGACCCGGGATACGTTCTGGTGCGCGAAGCACGAAACCGGGGGCTGACGGTTTCCCCGGTGCCCGGGCCCTGTGCTCTGGTCACCGCTCTCAGCGCTGCCGGCCTGCCCACAGACCGTTTTCTGTTTGTCGGATTTCTGCCTGCGAAACGCACGGGGAGGCGCGCTGCCCTCGACCAGCTCCGGCAGGAGTCAGCGACTCTGGTGTTCTATGAATCGCCTCACCGAATACTGGGTGCAGTGAGGGATATCGCTGAAGTCCTGGGCGAGGAGCGGGAAATCGTGCTTGGTCGGGAGTTGACCAAGGCTTTTGAAACCTTTTATTCCGGGTGTGTGAGTGAAGTGCTTTCAGTGCTTGAAGCGGATCCGCATGGTACCAAGGGCGAGTTCGTAGTGATGATTCGGGGTGCGGAGCCTGTTGCCAGTGATGAAGATGCCGGCGCGCTGGATGTCGACCGCCTGATCAGACTGCTGTTGCCGGAGTTGCCTGTGAAGAAAGTCGCTAAACTGGTGGCGGAGCTCAGCGGCCGTCCGAAAAACGAGCTCTATCAAAGGGCGCTCGAGTTGAAGCAGGGTTGATGAGGTGGGGCGCTTTTCCTTGCAAGGCGGGGTGGGCAGGAGTATTGTCTCGCCCGAGCTCGCCAGACAGTCGCCGCCGGTTTAACCGGGGGAGGAAAGTCCGGGCTCCGCAGGGCAAGGTGCCAGGTAACGCCTGGGCGGCGTGAGCCGACGGAAAGTGCAACAGAAAGTATACCGCCTAAGCACCTATGGGTGCCGGTAAGGGTGAAACGGTGCGGTAAGAGCGCACCGCGTGACTGGCAACAGTTCACGGCGATGGTAAACCCCACCTGGAGCAAGACCAAATAGGAATCCAATGGCGTGGCCCGCGCTGGATTCGGGTAGGTTGCTTGAGGCCTGTGGTGACGCAGGCCCTAGATGAATGACTGTCCAAGACAGAACCCGGCTTATCGGCGAGCTCGACTTTTTCCTTTCATGCGAAGTTCATCATTCTTAATAAATGTCTGTTATAGCCAAAAAATCTTAAACCTCACTTGTCTTCTTCAGACTTTTTTGCAGGTGTTTGATTTTTCTTCTTTTCTTTTCTGTAATCTCACCGTTTTCTCAAATCATTGTCCGTAACCTCTTGTCGTAAAAGGAACTTTTGCGAGTACGACGCTCTTCGCGGCGCTTGCATTGTGTATTGCGTGTTTCTATAGTGTGCACAAGTGGGAAAAAGTGGTTTGTAGTGGTTTTTTGTGGATTTCCAGCTCTCAGAGACGGTGTAAATGAGCAATTTTCTCGGCAGTCATGCCATCAATATGGATGCGAAGGGTCGCCTGGCGATCCCCACCAAGGTGCGCGAAGAGCTTGCGCAGTCTTGTGGCGGCCGCATTGTATTGACTGCCAATGCCGATGAAGAGAGGTGTTTGCTGGTTTATCCAGAGCCTGAATGGGAAGAGTTGCGGCCCAAAATTGAAGCGTTGCCCAATATGAACAAGGCTGCTCGCCGGCTTCAACGGTTGCTGCTTGGTAATGCTGCGCCAATGGAACTCGACTCCGCAGGACGTATCCTCATTCCGCCGACTTTAAGAAGCTATGCCTATTTTGAGAAAAAACTGATGCTGATTGGCCAGGGTAAAAAGCTGGAGCTCTGGAGTGAGGAGCGCTGGTTTGCCTGGCTGGATGAGTCTTCTGATGATGAAGATATGCCGCCTGAAATGGAGGCGCTCTCATTATGACCTCCGATCGCAGGCAGAAGGACGGGGCAACGCTTCCGCATCGCTCGGTTCTTTTGGACTCGGCGGTCGACTACCTGATCAGTGACCCCGATGGCAAATATGTGGATGCGACTTTCGGTCGTGGAGGCCACAGTCGCCTGATTCTGGATCGCCTTGCAGAAAAAGGTCACCTGTTGGGCATCGATAAGGATCCCGAAGCGATCGGAGTGGCCGAACAGTTCGCCATCAAGGACGCACGTTTCTCCTGGTTTCATGGGTCGTTTGCGGAGCTTGATCTGGCACTTGCGCGCAGGGAATGGCGAGATGTTAACGGTGTTCTCATGGACCTCGGCGTATCGTCCCCCCAGCTTGATGACGCCTCACGCGGCTTCAGTTTCATGCGGGACGGTCCCCTGGATATGCGAATGAACCCGCAACAATCCCCAAGTGCCGCAGAGTGGCTTGCCCAGGCGGAAGAACAGGACATCGCGAATGTGATCTGGCGATACGGTGAGGAGCGATTCTCCCGGCGTATCGCCCGGCTTGTTGTCGAGCGCCGTCAGGAAGAGGCCATCGAAACGACTCGCCAGCTTGCAGAGCTGGTCAGTGAAGCGGTGCCTAAAAAGGAAAAGCACAAACACCCTGCCACCCGGACCTTTCAGGCCATCCGGATTTTTATTAATCGGGAGCTGGAAGATCTGGAGGCTGGGCTGCATGCGGCCGTGGAGCATCTGGCGCCCGGTGGCCGGCTGGTGGTGATCAGTTTTCATTCACTTGAAGATCGGCTGGTCAAGCGGTTCATGAGGGATCTGGCTCGCGGGCCTCAGTTGCCGAAAGGCATACCGGTGACGGCCGACCAGGAAGCGTCAGCATTTCGTCTGATTGGCAAGGCCAGCAAGGCAGGAGCTGACGAGGTGGGTGAGAACGTCAGGGCCCGGAGCGCAGTGATGCGGGTTCTTGAGCGCATTGAGGCCAATACAAATTCACAGGGGGGCGCGTGAGCATGGGCGCGGTAGCCATAGAGCAGCCGATCAAGTCGGCCAAGCGTAACAAACAGAGAGTGCGTGACGGTGTTGCAGCAGCTGTGCGGATTTCTCGTCAGGTTTTTGAAGCGACCAGGCAAAAAAACGTACTGGTATCACTGATCTTGGTGGTGCTGTTGCTGGCGTCGTCGATCGGAGTGGTTGTCAGCTCTCACGAAAACCGTGAACTCTTCAATACGTTGACTCACCTCCAGGGCGAGCGGGATCGGTTCCACAGAGAGTGGAGCCAACTGTTGCTGGAGCAGAGTGCGCTCAGTGCTCACGGCCGGGTAGAAAACTTGGCCGCCGAACGGTTCAGTATGGTCGTTCCAGGTCGTCAGGACATTGTTCTGGTGCCGCTTATGTCGGCGGCTGCCCCAAAATAATCAAACATAGCAATAACCGTCAGGGTGATTGATTTGTCCGGTCAGGGAAAGCAGACAACATGGCATCAGAGACTGGCGGCGGGCCTTAAAGCCTGGCGCTTTGGGTCTGTGCTGGGCGTCTTTCTGCTTGTGGTTGCGACTCTTGGTTGGCGCCTGGTCGACTTGCACGTGGTTGATAATGACTTCCTTCGTCAGCAGGGCGACGTGCGCACTATCCGGATAGAGACCATTGACGCCCACCGCGGCGTTGTCTCGGACCGCTATGGCGAGCCACTCGCCGTGAGCACGCCCGTTCAGACAATCTGGGCAAACCCTTCGGAAACGGATCCGGACGAAGCGCGACTGACAAACCTGGCCCGGCTTCTGGAGGTCAGTGAGGCCGATCTTCGTGAGCGGCTTCGGGACTACTCGGGGCGAGAGTTCATTTACCTTCGGCGAAAAGTTCAGCCAGCGCTTGCGAAAAGCGTCATGGGTCTGGATATCGATGGGGTCTATACCCGCCAGGAATACCGTCGTTACTACCCTGCAGGGGAAGTGACTGCTCACATTGTTGGTTTCACCAATATCGATGAGCATGGTCAGGAAGGCATGGAGCTGGCTTACAATCAATGGTTGTCCGGCGAGTCTGGCCGCAAGCGGGTTCTCAAGGACAACCGTGGTCGGATTATCAAGGATCTGACCCTTATTCGCGATGCCAGTCCCGGTCGCAACCTGGAACTCAGTCTTGACCTGCGCCTGCAATACCTCGCTTACCGGGAGTTGAAAGCAGTGGTTAATGCCCACAGTGCCCGCGGCGGCACACTGGTGATGCTGGATGTGGACACCGGTGAAGTGCTGGCGATGGTCAATCAAGGATCCTACAACCCCAATGACCGAAGCCAGTTGGCGCCCGAAAATCTCAGAAACAAGGCAATAACCGACCTGTTTGAACCTGGCTCAACTATGAAGCCGATTACCATGGCGGCCGCCCTTGAATCCGGGAAGTATTCGATCAATACCACGATCGATACATCGCCGGGTTACCGCCGTTTTGGCCGTTTTACCATACGGGACCATCGCAACTATGGCGTGATCAGCCTTACCGACATCATCGCCAAGTCCAGCAATGTCGGGATTAGCAAGATCGCAACAGATATTGGCGGAGACACCATACGTGACCTTTACGCACGGGTAGGTATTGGCCAGCCCACCGGCATCGGTTTTCCGGGAGAGGCGGTGGGTGTCTTGCCCGCGCCACCAAAGTGGCGTCCGGTTGAAGAAGCAACGCTGTCCTATGGCTACGGTATGAGTGTCAATGCCCTGCAACTGGCGCAGGCTTATATGGTGATCGCAAATGGCGGCATTCGGTACCCTTTAAGTCTGTTGAAACTGGACAAGGAACCCGAGGGGCAGCGCGTGCTCTCAGAAAAGGTTACCTATGAAGTTCGTAATATGCTTCGGGAAGTTGTTACGCGCGGTACTGGCACCCGAGCGCAGCCCGGTTTCTATTCGGCCGGTGGCAAAACCGGAACGGTTCACCTGGTGGGTAAGCAAGGTTACGAGGATAGCCAGTACAAAGCGATTTTTGCGGGGATGGCGCCCATTGATAATCCGAGAATTGTTGCGGTGGTGGCCGTTGATGCGCCCCAGTCAGGGGAATATTACGGGGGAGAAGTCGCGGCTCCGGTATTCGCCAGGGTAATGAGTGACGCACTGCGACTGCTGAATGTGAAGCCTGAACTGGAAGTCGGGGGCGCATCTGCGCCTGAACGGGCAACCGGGGCGAGGGGGTAGGCCCATGTGTATGACATCTCTCAGTACGTTGTTACAGGGTATTGCTACAGTGCCGTCCGTGTTTGACGTGACCATTCATGGGCTCAAGACAGATAGCCGGGACGTGAATTCGGGGGATGCATTTGCCGCCCTGTCGGGTGCGACAACGCCAGCAGACTTCTATGTGGACAGCGCCATCAAAGCGGGTGCTACGGTAGTGCTGCTTGACTCCGATGTTCCCGGCGAATGCTCTGAGCACCATGGCGCTTTGATCGTGCCGGTGGCTGGGTTGAGAGCGCAGCTTGGCAAGATCGCCGATCGGTTCTTCGAACATCCGTCCCAGCGGTTGCGCCTGATAGGTGTAACCGGAACCAACGGCAAAACGTCAGTTTGTCAGTACATCGCCACTCTCCTGAAAGAAACGGGAACGCCCTGCGGTGTTTTGGGTACCGTAGGATATGGCATGCCTGGTGCGCTGCAGCCCTCGACGCACACAACGCCGGACGTGGTTCAGGTGAATCGTGTGTTGTCACGGATCCTTTCGCAAGGTGGTCGGGCCGCTGTTATGGAAGTGTCATCCCACGCGCTTGACCAGGGACGCGTGGATAGCCTGGTTATGACTGCTGGCGTGTTCACCAATTTGACCCGGGACCACCTCGACTACCACGGTTCGATGGAAGCCTATGGTGAAGCCAAGGCAAGGCTGTTCGAGCGCGAAGAGCTTCACTTTTCCGTGATCAACTTCGACGACCCGTTTGGGCGTCAGTTGTTTGGCCAGCTTGAGGGGCAGTGCGATCGGGTACGTTACAGCCTTCATGAAGCCCAGACGGAACTCTGGCTGAAAGACTTCAGCCCGACAGACAGTGGTTTTGATGCGACAGTAGATGGCCAGTGGGGCAAATTTGATATTTCTGTGCCGTTGATGGGCAGCTTCAATGCAAGCAACGTGCTTGCCGCCATGGCGACGGTACTTACCTTGGGGGTCCCTGTTGATAGGGTGCAGCGAGCGGCGAGCCAGTTGGTGCCCCCTCCCGGCCGCCTCGAAAAATTCAGCAGCGCAGATGGCGTTCGGGTTGTCGTTGATTATGCCCATACGCCGGACGCGCTTGCCAGCGCTCTTGCTGCTTTGAGACCCCATGTTGCCGGGCGCTTGATCTGCGTGTTCGGCTGCGGTGGTGACCGCGATAGCGGCAAGCGTCCGGAGATGGCCCGGGAAGCGGAAAAGCTTGCCGATGTGGTGATCGTTACTGACGACAACCCTCGAAGTGAAGATCCGGTCGGGATTGTTCGGGACATCATTGCCGGGTTTTCCGTGCCGGAACGGGTTGTCATTGTTCATGACCGTGCTGAGGCTATTGCCGCCGCAATTCAGTCCGCCTGTGCCGAGGATCTTGTGCTGGTGGCAGGCAAAGGCCATGAAACCTATCAGGAAGTGGCTGGCCAGAGATTCCCTTTCAGCGATGCAGAGCAGGTTCGCCATGGCTTGAACCTGAACGGGGGTGTGGCATGATGCGCGCCTTTTCCCTGGGAGAGGCCTGTCGCTGGACCGGGGCAGCCGGTGTTTTTCCGGTTTTCGATACCCTGCTTTTCTCCGGCGTGTCCACCGATTCCCGGTCAATCGGGAAGGGCCAGCTTTTTGTGGCTCTTCGTGGTGAGAATTTTGATGGGCATCGGTTTCTGCAGAAAGCGCGGGACCGTGGTGCTATCGCGGCGGTCGTGGACACCGCTGATGATGCTTTGGACCTGCCCCAACTGGTCGTTGAAGACACCATTGAGGCGCTGGCGCAGCTGGCGGCCGGCAATCGTGCAGAGAGCGATGCGCAGCTGGTTGCGGTTACCGGCAGTAGCGGTAAAACCACGGTGCGGGAAATGACGGGTGCGATCCTGCAGCAGATGGGGGCGACGCTAGTCACCGAGGGAAATCTGAACAACCACATCGGTGTACCTCTGACTCTTTTTGGTCTGGCGCCGGAGCATCGCTATGGCGTCATTGAACTCGGTGCCAGTGGCTTGGGCGAGATTGCCCATACGGTGGCGATTACCAGGCCCCAGACAGTGATTCTGACTAACGCCGGTTCTGCGCATCTGGAGGGCTTTGGCAGCTACGAGAATATTGTTATCGCAAAGGGTGAGATTATCGACGGCGTGGCAGACGATGGTCTGGTCGTGCTTAACCGGGATGATCCGGCCTTTGAGCATTGGCGAGATCGTGCCGGGGAGAGGCGCGTTGTGAGTGTCAGCAGACTGGGCCACCCTGAAGCGGACTACATCGGGACCAGATCCGGAGCTGACCTGACGGTAACCGGACCCGGAGGCTGGTCTTGCACTGCGGAGCTGGCTCTGGAAGGAGAGCACAACATCAGCAATGCGCTGCTTGCTATCGCCGCGGCCCGGGATTTCGGGGCCGATAATAGTGCAATCTCGACTGGTTTGACTGCGGTCAAGCCGGTCAAGGGGCGGCTTCAGAGTCTGGATCTGACCCCTGAGCTGACGGTGATCGACGATAGTTATAACGCCAATCCTGCTTCCATGAAAGCGGCAGTAGGCGTTCTCGCAAAGAGGTCCGGAAAGCGAATTGCCGTTTTCGGTGCCATGGCAGAACTAGGGCCCGATGCGCGTGCTTTGCACCGGGAAGTGGGCGAGTGTGCCCGGGATGCGCAAATCGAACGACTGCTGACTGTTGGTCCAGGGTGTGAAGGCTACGCGGAAGGCTTTGGTGAAAGTACGGAGATGTACCAGACCCACGAACAGGCTGTTGACGCAATCATTGATGCCAAACAGACACCCGCAACCGTGTTGGTGAAAGGTTCTCGCAGTTCTGCCATGAATCGCGTGGTGGAGGGAATTAAAGAAAAGGTGAATAACTCATGCTGCTCTGGCTGACAGAGGCTCTATCACAATATTTCTCCGCTCTGACGGTGTTTCAGTACCTGACCCTGAGAGGGATTCTGGGAACGCTGACTGCGCTCCTGATTTCGCTCATCATCGGGCCGGTAATGATTCGTAAACTGGGGCAGTATCAGATTGGCCAGGCAGTGCGTGATGATGGGCCTCAGACCCACCTTAGCAAGGCCGGTACTCCGACGATGGGGGGCGCGCTGATTCTCGTCGCCATCGGTGTCAGTACGCTGCTCTGGGCCGACCTGAGCAGCCGCTATGTATGGGTGACGCTGCTTGTCACCCTTTTGTTCGGTGCCATTGGCTGGGTAGATGACTATCGCAAAGTAGTGGAGCGGAATCCCCGTGGTCTGCCAGCGCGCTGGAAGTATTTTTGGCAGTCAGTTATTGGTGCCGGAGCTGCCATTATTCTGTTTTTCAGTGCCGCGCTGCCGCAGGAGACTTCCCTGTATGTGCCGTTCGTGAAACAGGTCTCGCTGACGCTTGGACCAGTCATCTTTATTCTGCTCAGTTACTTTGTGATCGTTGGCAGCAGTAATGCCGTTAATTTGACCGATGGCCTGGACGGTCTCGCGATCATGCCCACGGTCATGGTTGCTGGCGCTCTTGGGCTCTTTGCCTACCTTTCCGGCCATGCCCAGTTTGCCAACTACCTGTTGATCCCCCATCTGCCGGGCACTGGTGAACTGATTGTGTTCTGCGGAGCCATCGTGGGAGCCGGTCTGGGTTTCCTTTGGTTCAACACCTACCCGGCCCAGGTTTTCATGGGTGATGTAGGCGCGCTGGCCCTTGGTGCAGCGCTCGGTGTGGTCGCCGTAATTGTGCGACAGGAGATCGTATTGTTCATCATGGGCGGTGTGTTTGTGATGGAAACCGTGTCAGTCATTCTACAGGTGGCGTCTTTCCGTCTGACCGGGCGGAGAATTTTCCGTATGGCGCCCCTGCACCATCATTTTGAGTTGAAAGGCTGGCCGGAACCGCGCGTGATTGTGCGCTTTTGGGTAGTTACCGTTGTTTTGGTCCTGATTGGCATTGCCAGTCTCAAGATACGCTAGGAATAGAAGCAATTATGAGTGTCATTGTTTCGGATCGTCGCACACTGGTTGTAGGGCTCGGTAAAACCGGGCTGTCCTGCGTGCGCTACTTATCCGGGCAAGGCAGGGAATTTGCTGTCGCGGACAGCCGGGAAGCACCTCCGGGACTGGATCAGCTGCAGGCCAACTGGCCGGATGTGCCGGTTTACCTGGGTGAGTTTGATGCTGATCTATTCGCGACATTCAACGAGTTGGTGGTCAGTCCCGGTATCAGCACTGCCGATCCGGCTATCGTGCGGGCAGCGCAAGGTGGCACTCTTATTCGAGGTGATATCGACCTGTTTGCTGAGGCTGCTGATGCACCTGTTATCGCGATAACCGGCTCCAACGGCAAGACAACCGTCACCACGTTGGTCGGTGAAATGGCGAAAGCGGCAGGCCGAAAGGTCGAGGTCGGTGGCAATATCGGAACGCCTGCCCTTGATCTGCTTGGCTGCGGTGCCGACCTGTACGTACTTGAGCTGTCCAGCTTCCAGCTGGAAACCACGCATGAGCTGAATGCTCTGGCCGCAACCGTTTTGAACGTGAGCGACGATCATATGGATCGTTATCCGAGCAAGATGGCTTACTTCCAGGCCAAGCAGCGTATTTTCCGGGGCTGTCAAAACGCCATCGTTAATCTGGACGATGCTCTTAGTACGCCCATGGCACGTGACACTCTTCGGTTCATCTGTTTCGGGTTTCACCGGGTCAATCCGGAGACTTTCAGCACCCGCGAGGATGATGCAGGCACTTGGATTACCTATGGCTTCGACAACCTGTTGCTGACCAGTGAGTTGAAGTTGATGGGCCACCACAATATCAGCAATGTCATGGCCGCCCTGGCGCTCGGCTCCGCAGCCGACCTGCCAATGGAGGCCATGCTGGAGGTAGCTCGCAATTTTCCGGGGCTGCCTCACCGCTGTGAGTTTGTCCGCCGAATCGGTGACGTGGACTACATCAACGATTCCAAAGGCACCAATGTAGGGGCTACTGTGGCGGCGATAGACAGTCTTGTTCCTGAACATGGCAAATTGGTACTGATTGCCGGTGGGGATGGCAAAGGCGCGGATTTTACGCCACTTGAGGCCCCTGTGATGTTGAACTGCCGTGCGATGGTGCTGATCGGCCGGGATGCAGAGCAGGTTGCCGAGGTGGCCGGAACAAATGTAAAGGTACAATTCGCCGGCACCATGGCAGAAGCGGTTTCCACTGCGGCCAGCCTGGCGCAGCCCGGAGATCGGGTGTTGCTTTCTCCTGCGTGCGCAAGCTTTGACATGTTCCGTGACTATGGTGATCGCGGCGACCAGTTCCGAAGACTGGTGGAGGCGCTGTGATGCATACCGGTATCGCAATACCTGACCGGAGTCAGTGGCTGGGAGAGATCAAGCCCCTGCCCATGCTGGTGATCAGTTCGGTTGCCTTGTTGGTCATGGGGGTCGTGATGATCTCCTCGGCGTCAATGGATATGGCCACGGAGACCATGGGTAACGGTTATCACTATGTCATTCGCCAGGTGTTGTTTGCGGGCATGGGATGCGTCATGGCGCTGGTCGCGGTGAATGTGCCCGTGGCTTGGTGGGAGCGTAGTGGCTGGCTGTTGCTGGGCGTGGGCATGCTGTCCCTGATCCTTGTTCTGACGCCACTTGGGCGCACAGTCAACGGCTCTACGCGCTGGATTCCTTTCGGCCTGTTTAACGTGCAGGTGTCGGAAGTGGCCAAGCTCTGCCTGATTGCCTATCTGGCGGGATATGTTGTGCGTCGCAGGGAAGAGCTTCTGAATACCTGGTTGGGTTTTTTCAAACCTTTGGTGGTGCTTGGGCTTGCCTCGGTTTTGTTGGTGATTCAGCCAGATTTCGGAGCCACTGTTGTTTTGGTGTCTGCCGCAGCCGGCATGATTTTCCTGAGCGGCGTGAGGCTCAGCAGGTTCGTCCCATTGATTGTAACACTGGTGGTTCTGGGCGCGGTCCTGGTGCTGACCCAACCCTACCGTTTGAAACGGGTGGTGAGTTATCTCGATCCCTGGAAGGATCAGTTCGACAGCGGTTACCAGTTAACGCAATCGTTGATCGCATTTGGTCGTGGTGAATGGGGCGGCGTGGGTCTCGGAAACTCAATCCAGAAACTGTTCTATCTGCCCGAAGCCCATACCGACTTCATTTTCGCGATCATTGCGGAGGAATTTGGGCTGCTTGGGTCGCTTCTCGTTCTGTCCATGTTCACGTTACTGGTTGTCAGTGGTTTTGTGATTGCCCGCCGGGCAGAAAAAGCAGACATGCCGTTTGGCGCCTGTTTTGCCTACGGGATCACGTTGCTGATAGGGCTGCAGGCGACGATCAATATTGCAGTCAGTACCGGCATGTTGCCAACCAAGGGATTGACGCTGCCGCTCGTTAGCTACGGCGGGTCCAGTCTGATGATTATGTGTATCTGTATCGGTGTCCTTGCGCGGGTTGAAATGGAGCGGCTCGACAAAGAAAGGCTCGCCCGCGAGAAAGTTGGTCCGCGAACCAGGGGAGGCGCTTCCTATGAGTGATCAGCGTCGTTTCCTGATAATGGCAGGCGGTACCGGCGGCCACGTGTTCCCGGCTCTGGCGACCGCGCGTGCGCTAGAAGAGAAGGGGCATCAGGTTTACTGGCTGGGAGCCAGCGGTGGTATGGAACAGCGGTTGATTGGCGATACCGATATCCCGCTGTCCCTGATTCATATTTCAGGTTTGCGAGGAAAGGGCAAGCTGGCCCTGCTAATGGCGCCATTCCGGCTGATGCGAGCGTTGGGTGAGGCTTTCACAGTCGTGCGCAGAGTTCGGCCCGATTGCGTCGTCGGTATGGGAGGTTTCGTCACAGGGCCTGGTGGTGTTGCGGCCTGGCTGACCCGGACTCCGCTGGTTATCCATGAGCAGAACGCCATAGCGGGCATGACCAACCGCATTCTGGTTCGATTTGCTGAAACCGTGCTAGAGGCTTTTCCCGGAAGTTTTGGTGGCGGTGTGGTAACCCGGTGTACGGGCAACCCGGTACGTCAGGATCTCGCAAAACTGACCGCACCCGAGCAAAGAATGGCGGGTCGTGCCGGGAGTCTTCGCCTGCTCGTGGTAGGTGGCAGCCTTGGTGCCCAGGTATTCAATGAGCAGTTGCCGGAGGCTTTGGCCTTGCTGCCGCAAGACGAACGTCCGGAGGTTCGCCACCAGTGCGGCGAAAAGAATCTGGACGCCGCCCGTGCGGCGTACGAGCAGCACGGAGTTGAGGCAAGGGTGGAGCCCTTTATCAAAGATATGGCAGAAGCCTATGGTTGGGCCGACGTTGTGCTGTGTCGCGCCGGAGCGCTAACCGTTTCAGAGCTTTGTGCTGCGGGTATTGGCGCGATTCTGGTGCCGTTTCCCCATGCTGTGGATGATCACCAGACCAAGAATGGTCAGCAGATGGTGCAGGCCGGTGCGGCCATGCTTATTCCCCAGCGCCGACTGACGCCGTCGGTGCTGGCTGAAACCCTGGGCGATCTTGGAAACGATCGGACCCGGGTCATGAACATGGCGATGGCCGCGAGAACGCTGGCCCGTCCCGATGCAACGGAGAGAGTCGTGAATTACTGTCTGGAGGCCGCCCATGGCTGATACAACCAATCCGCCGCTGGTCTATCAGGTGCCGGAAATGCGCCGGATTCGCCATATCCATTTTGTGGGTATCGGGGGTGCCGGCATGAGCGGCATTGCTGAAGTTCTCAAGAACCAGGGTTACGAGGTATCGGGGTCGGATCTGAAAGAGGGTGCGGTGACCGACCGGCTCAAAGCTCTGGGCGTTGAGGTTCAAATAGGCCATCGTGAGGATAACAGTGCCCGAGCAGATGTGGTCGTGGTGTCTTCCGCCGTGGCCTCCGATAATCCGGAAGTCGTGTCTGCCCGCAGTCGCCGGGTTCCGATTGTGCCCCGAGCAGAAATGCTCGCCGAAATCATGCGTTATCGCCACGGCATAGCTGTGGCCGGCACCCATGGAAAAACCACCACTACCAGCCTGATTGCATCAGTCCTCGGTGAGGCTGGTCTGGATCCCACGTTTGTTATCGGTGGCAAGCTCAACAGTGCGGGCACCAATGCCCAGCTCGGTGGCTCCCGTTACCTGGTCGCTGAAGCTGACGAGAGCGACGCTTCGTTTCTGCACCTGACACCGGTGATTTCGGTTGTGACCAACATTGAAGCCGACCACATGGATACCTACGGTGGGGATGTCGAGAAGCTGAAGCAGACATTCGTGGACTTCCTGCATAACCTGCCGTTTTACGGGGTCGCCGTTATGTGTGTTGATGACGCCTATGTTCGAGAAATCATTCCCCGCATCTCCCGGGCCATCATCACTTACGGTATTGACAACCCCGAGGCTGACTACCGCGCGGAGCAAATTGAATCGGATGGACTGCGCACCCGTTTTGTCGTCAAACGGCCCGGCGGGCGTAGTGATCTGGTGGTCGAACTCAAGATGCCCGGCCGTCATAACGTATTGAATGCAGTCGCCGCCATTGCGGTGGCAACAGATGAGGGTGTTGCCGATGCTGCAATCTGTCAGGGGCTTGCGAGCTTTGCCGGCGTGGGTCGCCGGTTCCAGGTCTACGGCGATTATCAGACGCCGAAGGGCACGATCACGCTGGTGGATGACTATGGCCACCACCCGACCGAAGTAGAGGCAGTGATTCGGGCCGCCCATGATGCCTGGCCCGGTCGCCGGCTGGTGATGCTATATCAGCCCCACCGTTACAGTCGTACCCGTGATCTCTACGAAGATTTTGTGCGGGTTCTGTCGGAGGTGGACGGCCTGTTGCTGATGGAAGTGTATTCCGCAGGTGAACCGGCCATTCCCGGGGCCGACAGCCGTGCACTGTGCCGGAGCTTACGGCAGCGTGGCAAGGTTGAGCCGATCTTTGTGGAAGACGACAACGAGATTGAAAGCCTGTTGGCCAACGTACTTCAGGACGGTGACCTGCTGATGACTCAGGGGGCCGGAGATATTGGTGGTGTAGCGGCAAGGTTGGCCGTAGCAGGAGTGATTGCCAGTGAGTGACATGCAGCATCCCGAACCTCAGGCATATCAGGCTGCTCCGGAAATTGTCCGGGCCCTGGGCCGTGTTGCCGTGTTTATGGGTGGAGACTCCGCCGAGCGAGAGGTGTCCCTGAAGAGCGGCAAGGCGGTGCTGGCGGCTCTCCTTTCTGCCGGCGTCGATGCCTTCGCTGTGGATGTTCAGGGTTGCCTGCTGAGAACCGTTGAAAATCCGGACTTTGACCGGGTGTTCATCGCACTGCATGGTCGCGGTGGTGAAGACGGCACCATTCAGGCGATTCTGTCGCAAGCGGGTATTCCCTACACAGGGAGCGAGGTGCTCGCGTCGGCCCTGGCGATGGACAAACTGCGTACGAAATACGTTTTTGAAGGGTGCGGTCTGCCGACACCAAGGTTCCGCACCATGGCCGATGTTCGTGACGCGGCTTTGATTGTAAGCGAGTTGAAAACACCGTTGAGCGTAAAGCCGTCCCGGGAAGGCTCCAGTATTGGTATCCGCAAGGTTCACACGGCAGACGAATTAGCGGAAGCCTATGAGGAAGCCGCGGCGCTGGACAGCCTGGTGTTGGTCGAAGAATGGATCGAGGGCCCCGAGTTCACAGTCAGTCTGTTGCAGGACAGGGCGCTGCCGGCCATTGGTCTGAGTACTGATCACGTGTTTTACGATTACCACGCCAAGTACCTGGCGGATGACACTCGCTACCGGATTCCCTGCGGACTGGCACCGGACGACGAACTACGCCTGCAACAGCTGGCGCTGGATGCGTTCCGGGTGGTTGGCTGCCGAACTTGGGGGCGGGTAGACATCATGCAGGACGCGGATGGCCAGTTCTGGTTGCTGGAGGTGAACACCGTGCCCGGAATGACCGATCACAGCCTCGTACCCATGTCAGCAAAAGCCGCAGGCATCAGTTTTGAAGAATTGGTGGTGCGGATTCTTCGCGACACCTTGGAGGATGCCAGTGCTTGAGACATTGCTGATCCGGAGCCGGGCGGTACCGTCCGAGCCCCCCCGCCGTCGGGGGGCTACGACCCTCGGGCCAGAGCGGGACCGGTTTGGCGTGTTGAGAGCCGTGTTGGCCGCGGTCCCCTGGCTGCAAGTTGGAATGGGTGCGGTGATCGTGTTGCTGGCTGCGTTGGTGCCATGGGGGACCGGCAAGGTCCTCAACGCCATGGATCAGCAGTTTCTGGCGGTTGATGTGAATGGTGATTTCATCGGCGACAGCAGAGTCGCCATCGAGCGGGCGGCAGGCGACTGGGTTGGCAAAAGCTACTTCGCCACCGACCTCTCGGAGATCAAGGCGAGCCTTGAACAGAGGCCTTGGGTAGAGTCGGCTGCGGTTCGTCGGGTCTGGCCTGATCGCCTGGTTATAGACATTCGTGAGAAGAAACCACTGGCCTACTGGACCGACGGACGACTGGTTAGCCGGACTGGCGAACTGTTCGCCCCGCAGAATCCCCAAGTCGCGGGCAAGTTGCCACGGCTGGCGGGTCCGGACGAGCGGGTACGCGACGTCATACGGATGGCGCGAACGATGAGCGAGGAGCTGGTTGGTCATGGCCTGAATTTCGCCGGTTTATCGCTTGAGCAGCGGGGAGCCTGGACGCTGAAGTTGTCCAACGGCATCGAGGTGGTGCTGGGTCGGGATCAGGTGGAGCAGCGGTTTGAACGGTTCATCACAGTGTATGAAACCCGACTGGCGTCCCGGTCGGATGAAGTCAGTCGGGTCGATGCCCGTTACACCAACGGTGTGGCAGTGCAGTGGAAGGCAGCCGAAGGCGCTTCCAGTCCGAAATCATAGAAACGGTTAATTCAGACCACGGTTTGGTGAGATACATGTCATCGGTTGAAACGGAAAACATGATTGTCGGCCTCGATATCGGAACCTCCAAGGTGGTTGCGATTGTCGGCAAGCGCAAGATGGACGGCACGATCGAGGTGGTGGGCATCGGTTCCCATCCGTCACGGGGGCTTAAGCGCGGTGTGGTGGTCAATATCGAGACCACCGTCCAGGCTATTCAGCGCGCTGTGGAGGAGGCTGAATTGATGGCCGGGTGCCGCATTCATTCGGTGTACGCCGGGATCGCGGGCAGTCACATCAAGAGTCTCAACTCCCACGGCATCGTTGCCATCCGTGATCGCGAGGTCACGCAGGCGGATATCGATCGCGTCATTGACGCCGCTCAGGCCGTTGCCATACCTGCTGACCAGAAGATCCTGCATATTCTTCCGCAGGAGTTCGTCATCGACAGCCAAGAGGGCATCAAAGAGCCAATGGGCATGTCTGGTGTCCGTCTGGAAGCCAAGGTGCATCTGGTGACCTGCGCCGTTAATGCTGCCCAGAATATTGAAAAATGCGTTAGGCGCTGCGGACTGGAGGTGGATGACATCATCCTGGAGCAACTGGCCTCCAGTCACGCCATTCTTACCGAGGATGAAAAGGAGCTGGGTGTCTGTGTGGTAGACATCGGTGGAGGTACCACGGATATCGCCGTATTCACCGGGGGCGCCATTCGTCATACCGCAGTCATTCCCATCGCGGGTGACCAGGTGACCAACGATATTGCTATGGCGTTGCGCACACCCACGCAGAATGCCGAGGAAATCAAGATCAAGTATGCCTGTGCCCTGACGCAGCTGGCCGGAGCGGATGAAACCATCAAGGTTCCGAGTGTCGGTGATCGTGCCCCGAGGGACCTGTCACGGCAGGCCCTGGCGGAGGTGGTGGAGCCTCGCTATGAAGAGCTGTTTACGCTGGTCCAGTCCGAGCTTCGTCGCTCGGGCTTCGAGGATCTGATTCCTGCGGGCATCGTGATTACAGGCGGTTCCTCCACCATGGAAGGCGTGGTGGAGCTGGCCGAAGAAATCTTCCACATGCCGGTGCGGCTGGCCTGTCCTCAGGCGGTCTCTGGCATGACGGAAGTCGTCAATAATCCGATATACGCCACGGGCGTCGGGTTGTTGATACATGGTTTCCGCCAGATGGATCTGGGGCGGACGCCGGTGCTCAAGGGTGAAGACGCACCCTCGCTGTTTGAGCGCATGAAGGCCTGGTTTACCGGTCATTTCTGACGACGCCGGGCTAGCAGTAAAACGAAGGTATCTCGAAAACACAATCTCGAACAAACAGCCTGGAAAGGCTGACATAACAGCACGAAGGAGTAGGGGAAATGTTTGAACTCGTCGATAATGTCCAGCAAAACGCTGTCATTAAAGTCGTCGGTGTAGGCGGTGGTGGCGGCAACGCCGTACGTCACATGCTCAACAGCGACATCGAAGGTGTGGAATTTATCTGCGCCAACACGGATGCACAGGCGCTGACCGATATGGATGCGCGCCAGATCATTCAGCTCGGTGGCAATATCACCAAGGGGCTGGGTGCCGGCGCCAATCCGGAGGTCGGTCGTCAGTCCGCCCTGGAAGACCGCGATCGCATCGCCGAAGCCATCAAGGGCGCGGACATGGTCTTCATCACCGCGGGCATGGGCGGTGGTACCGGTACCGGTGCTGCTCCGGTGGTGGCAGAAGTTGCCCGGGAACTGGGTATTCTGACCGTCGCGGTCGTAACCAAGCCGTTCGTGTTCGAGGGCGGTAAGCGCATGAGTGTGGCTGATTCCGGTCTCAAGGAACTGGAGGAAACGGTTGACTCATTGATCACCATTCCGAATGAGAAACTGCTGGCGGTTATGGGCAAAAAGACCAGCCTGCTGGATGCCTTTGCGGCTGCCAACGACGTTCTGTTGGGTGCGGTTCAGGGTATTGCTGATCTGATTACCCGCAACGGTATGATTAACGTTGACTTTGCGGACGTGAAAACGGTTATGTCCGAGATGGGTATGGCCATGATGGGTACTGCTCGCGCCACGGGCGAGAATCGTGCCCGTGAAGCCGCGGAGGCTGCGGTCCGTAGTCCGCTGCTGGAAGATATCAACCTGCAGGGCGCCAAAGGCATTCTGGTTAACATCACCGCAGGCATGGACCTCAATCTGGGTGAATTTTCCGAGGTTGGCGATATTGTGCGTGAATTCGCTTCTGACTCCGCGACCGTAGTGGTTGGTACCGTAATCGATCCGGAAATGACCGACGAGTTGAAGGTTACCGTGGTTGCGACCGGTCTTGGCGGCGATCGTGAGAAGCCGACAAAGGTGGTCGATAACACCCGAACCCTGGACGGCAAGACCGACTATAACCAGCTGGATCGTCCGGCGGTTCTCCGCCGTCGTGCAGTTTCCAATGGCAACGTAGCGATTGACCAGAGTAAGGATAGTGAGGAGCAGGGGGTCGACTATCTCGATATTCCCGCATTCCTCCGTCGGCAGGCTGACTGATAGACTATTAAAAATGTGATCCGGTTCCGGTTCCTGTGCGAAAAAGGGAACTTTCAGACTGGTGGCAACGTGCATTGATTGCCTTTAAATCCAGCGCCGTAAGAGCGTAAGGCTTTGCTGGATCGGCTAAATAGTATTCAGTCTTATTTTCTGTTATTCTCCGGGCAGATTTTTGCCCAGAATATCGCCATTTTGTGACGGAATTATGTACCGATGATCAGACAACGGACCCTCAAAAACACCATCCGAGCTACCGGTGTTGGCCTGCATTCAGGTGAAAAGGTATACCTGACGCTAAAGCCAGCCCCTGTAGACTCGGGCATCATCTTCCGACGCACCGATCTGGATCCTGCTATCGAGATCCGTGCCTGTGCGGAAAATGTGGGTGAGACCATGCTGTCCACGACGCTGGTAAAAGACGGTGTCCGTGTGGCGACAGTTGAGCACCTACTGTCGGCTATGGCTGGTCTCGGAATTGATAACTGCTTTGTTGAGCTTAGCGCAGCTGAAGTACCGATCATGGACGGCTCCGCCGGGCCTTTCGTCTTCTTGCTGCAATCTGCCGGTATTGCCGAGCAGGACGCTGCCAAGCGCTTCATCCGCATAAAGCGTGAAGTGGCAATTGAAGAGGGCGACAAGAAGGCGACCTTCCTGCCGTTCGAAGGCTTCAAGGTAAGCTTCGGGATCGATTTCGATCACCCGGTCTTCAAAGGTCGCGCCCAAACGGCGACTGTTGACTTCTCCAGTACTTCCTTCGTGAAGGAAGTCAGCCGTGCAAGAACTTTCGGGTTTATGCGCGATATCGAGAAGTTGCGGGCGATGAACCTGGCGCTGGGTGGCAGTGTGGATAATGCCATCGTGGTTGACGACTATAAGATCCTGAACGAAGACGGTCTTCGCTACGATGACGAATTCGTCAAACACAAGGTGCTGGACGCCATTGGCGACCTGTATTTGCTGGGCAACAGCCTGATCGGTGAGTTCCGGGGCATCAAGTCCGGTCACGACCTGAATAACAAGCTGCTGCGCAAGCTCAGGGCTGAAGAGGACGCATGGGAAGTCGTCACATTTGACGATGAAGCCACGGCGCCCATTTCCTACATGAAGCCTGTGCTGGCGGCCCAGGGTTAAAGCAGGAAGCTTTAATCCCGGACGTGGCTTGCGAGTTTTTCGAGAACCTCGCGTAGTTTTTCATCCTTCGTGTGCCCGGCTTCCTCTTTGAGGAGTCGGGCATTTTCTTTACTCAGAGGGGCTTTTTTAAACCGGGGTTTTTCCCGAAAACGGGGCGGTGCCACTTTCACTTTCAGTTTCCAGACAAAGCGGAAGAGTTCATTCGTCCGTATTTTTTCCATGATTTCATGCTGTCGAAAGCGGATCTGGCTGGCTTTTCCCGCATTTTCCGCAGATAGCACCAGCTCCCCTTCATTACAACTTACGAAGCGGGTTCCTGTGATCAGCTCGGGCGGGACAGCCGTTAAAACCTGCTCCTCGGCCTGGCGATGGAGCTCGGCGCGAGCGACGAGCTCTTTCAGGGCCGGTGTGCCTCCGAGCTTGTCAAAGGTCATTTTCTGTTCGCTTTTTCGCTTCATGGGCGGTTTTTTCTCGACGACTCCGTTTACGATTGGTTACACTTCGGCACGGTTTGTGCGTGGTGGCTGTATTACACTCCTTCTACATTGTGGTAAATCAGTATATCTACCGGGCACTACGATTTTTAGTACGTAGTTGTTGTCAAGGATGGCAGACCCACTCGGAAAATTTCCGGGGCGCAACATTACAGGAACAAGGTTGCGGCTCGTCAATAAAGTCAGACGACAATATGAACATTATCCTCGTTGGCAAGCATCATGGGAAATCCCGTGTGTTAGCTCTGAATGGCTCCGTGGCCGTCGGGTTTGCTGTTGCGGTGCTTGCACTATTGTTTGCGGCAGGCTGGGGCGGCTACCAGGTTGCTATTAGCAAGGCGCATGCAACCGAGCCATCCTCGTCGGAGCTGGTTGCCCATTGGCAGGCGCGCCTGGCAGAGCAGAAGTCCGAGCTTGCCTCGGTTGAGCAGGAGGTCCAGCAACAAATTGACGCCCTGACCCTGCGCCTTGGGGAAATGCAGGGGCGCTTGTTGCGCCTTGATGCGCTGGGCCAGCGTTTTGTTGAATCCGGCCTGGTAGCCAGTGAGGAATTTAATTTTGAGGAGCCTGCGGCAGTCGGGGGGCCGGAGGGCGCGGCGCCCAGAGAGTCCTTTACGGCACCGGGGCTGACCAGCATGATCAAACGCCTTGAAACCCAGCTTGAGGATCGTGAGCAGCAATTGCGCTTGCTGGACAAGCTGGCCTCACGGCAGAAGCTTGAAGATGAAATGTATGTTGAAGGCCGTCCCATCACCTGGGGGTGGCTGTCTTCAAAGTACGGCTACCGTTCCGATCCGTTCACTGGCAAGCGCACCTGGCACGATGGTGTGGATCTCGCGGGTAAGGAAGGTAGTGATATTATTTCCGTCGCTGGCGGAGTCGTGACCTGGGCGGGCGAGCGCTATGGCTATGGTAACCTTGTGGAGATTGATCACGGGGATGGTCTGGTCACTCGCTACGGTCACTGCAAAGAAGTGAATGTGAGAGTGGGTGACGTGGTTCAGAAGGGTCAGGTTGTTGCCCTCATGGGAAGCACCGGTCGCTCCACGGGCCCTCATGTGCACTTTGAGGTTCTGTCCAATGGCCGATCCACGGATCCGGTGAAGTACATCGCTCGTTCCGACAGCTGATATCCCTTTCTTTCGCCGGGTCCTGCCCTTTCACTCTCAGCGCTTTAGTGGTTTTGCGTGTGCGCTGGCGAGTGGTCGTGACTTCAATGAGTTAACACAAATCCTACCGGTGTGAGCCGTGGCTTTTGTCCTGTTGCGAAATAAGGTTAGAATGCCGGCTTCCTCCGTTTAATCAAAGAAGCAGTGGTCTATGTTCACAAAGCTTGCAACCAAGATGTTCGGCAGTAAAAACGCCAGAGAAATCAAGCGAATGCGTAAAGTTGTGTCGCGCATTAATGAACTTGAGGAGCAGTTTGGTAATTTGTCCGACACTGAGTTGCAAGGCAAGACTGCTGAATTTCGTCGGCGTATCGATGAAGGTGAGAGCCTTGAGGCCATTATGCCGGAGGCCTTTGCCACAGTTCGTGAAGCAGGGCGCCGGGTTATGGGGATGCGCCACTATGACGTTCAGTTGGTCGGTGCCATAACGCTCCATGAGGGCCGCATCGCCGAGATGAAGACCGGTGAGGGTAAAACGCTGGTGGCAACAGCGGCGGTTTACCTGAATGCGTTACCCGGGAAAGGTGTTCACCTGGTCACGGTGAACGATTATCTTGCGCGCCGGGACGCCGACTGGATGGGCAAACTATACCGTTTCCTGGGTCTCCAGGTTGGGGTGGTTGTCGCGGGTCAGGCGCCGGAAGAGAAGCGGGCTGCCTATCAGGCTGACATCACTTACGGTACGAACAACGAGTTCGGCTTTGACTATCTGCGCGACAACATGGCGTTCAGCACCGATGACAAGGTGCAGCGTGGGCTTAATTACGCCATCGTCGATGAGGTTGACTCCATTCTGATCGATGAGGCCCGCACCCCGTTGATCATCTCGGGTGCAGCTGAAGACAGCTCGAAAATGTATAAGGCCATCAATGAGCTGATTCCGAGTCTGGAAAAGGGTGAAGTGCCGGAAGAAGGTGAGCCCACTGGAGACTTCACCATTGATGAAAAGTCCCGTCAGGTTGAGTTGACGGAGGCTGGCCACGAGAAGGTGGAAGAGCTGCTGCTTGGCCAGGGCCTTCTGAAGGAAGGCGAGAGCCTCTATTCCGCTACCAACCTGAGCCTTTTGCACCATATTCATTCGGCGCTGCGTGCGCAGCACCTGTTCCAGAAGGATGTTGATTACATCGTTCAGGGTGACCAGGTGGTGATTGTTGACGAGCATACCGGCCGTACCATGCCCGGTCGTCGATGGAGTGAGGGGTTGCACCAAGCCATTGAAGCGAAAGAAGGGGTCAGCATTCAGGCTGAGAGCCAGACCCTGGCCTCCACTACCTTCCAGAATTATTTCAGGTTGTACGACAAGCTTGCGGGCATGACCGGTACGGCCGATACCGAAGCGTTTGAGTTCCGCCAGATCTACGGACTGGATGTGGTGGTAATTCCACCTAACAAGCCGATCCAGCGCATTGATTACAATGACCTCGTCTATCTGACTCAGGAAGAGAAATTCCACGCCATCATCGACGAGATCAAGGATGTCACCACTGAAGGTCGTCCAATCCTGGTTGGTACCGCTTCTATAGAGGCATCCGAGCTGCTGTCCATGCTGCTCAAGAAGGCGCGGATTGAGCACAAGATCCTCAACGCCAAGCAGCATGACTCGGAGGCTTTGATTATTGCCCAAGCCGGCCGGCCGGGCGCCGTCACTATTGCCACCAATATGGCAGGTCGAGGTACGGATATTGTTCTGGGCGGCAACTGGGAATACGAAGTGGCGGCAATGGAGAATCCGACTGAGGAAGAGGTTGCCCGTGTAAAAGCTGAATGGACCGAGCGCCATAACCAGGTACTTGATGCTGGCGGCTTGCATATCATTGGTACCGAGCGTCACGAATCCCGTCGTATTGATAACCAGCTCCGTGGTCGTGCCGGTCGTCAGGGGGATCCTGGCTCGTCCCGCTTTTTCCTGTCACTGGAAGACAACCTGATGCGGATTTTTGCGCCGGACAGGGTGAAAAGTCTGATGCAGGCTATGGGTATGAAGAAAGGCGAGGCCATCGAGCATCGGATGGTGACCAATGCCATCGAAAAGTCCCAGCGCAAGGTGGAAGGCCGCAACTTCGATATGCGGAAAACCTTGCTCGAATACGATGACGTCGCCAATGATCAGCGGACGGTGATCTACGATCAGCGTAACGAGGTTATGTCTTCCGATGACATTTCCGAGATGGTTGATACCATCCGTGAGGATGTCGTGGATGC
The DNA here is from genome assembly GCF_001854125.1 of Marinobacter salinus. Lineage (NCBI taxonomy): Bacteria > Pseudomonadati > Pseudomonadota > Gammaproteobacteria > Pseudomonadales > Marinobacteraceae > Marinobacter > Marinobacter salinus. Next base: position 2,468,190 of record NZ_CP017715.1, on the reverse strand, counting down.
GCTGGTCAGTGAGTACATTCCGCCCCAGAGTATGCCAGAGCAATGGGATATCGCGGGCCTGGAATCCCAGTTGCAGTCTGAAATGGCCATTGATCTGCCCGTCCAGCAATGGCTCAAGGATGATGACAAACTATACGAAGAGAACCTGCGCCAGAAAGTCCTTGATGAGATCGTGGCAGCTTATCGCGCCAAGGAAGAGATTGCCGGTTCCGAGTCCATGCGCAAGTTTGAGAAGCAGGTATTTCTGCAGGTTCTGGATACGCTTTGGAAAGAGCATCTCTCCAATATGGACCACCTTCGCCGCGGTATTCACCTGCGCGGCTATGCCCAGAAGAACCCCAAACAGGAATACAAGCGTGAAGCCTTTAACCTGTTTGAAGATATGCTGGAAACCATGAAGCGCGACGTCACCCGCGTTCTCTGCCACGTTCGTGTCCAGAGCCGGGAGGAAATGGAAGAGGTTGAGCGTCGCCGTAAGCAGGAGCTGGAACAGGAACTGGCCCGAGCCCGACTTCGCCATGATGAGACCAGTGCTACTGCCCAGAGTCAGGCAGAGGGCGAAGGTCGGGGTGGTCAGCAGCAGGCTGCGCCGGAAACCTTTGTGCGGCAGGAGCGCAAGGTGGGGCGAAACGAGCCCTGTCCTTGCGGGTCTGGCAAGAAATACAAACAGTGTCATGGCAAGGTCAGCTGATCGCCCGATACTGAAGTGATGTTCAAGACCCGCAACCTGAAGCTCTCAGGCTGCGGGTTTTTCCGTTTTGAATCGCCTGTTTCAGGCACTATTAGAGGAGAGGCTCAATGGCGGTAGGTCCAGGAACCTTACCCGAATTTTTTCCGGTGGCCGGGGTCAAGCTTGGCATTGCCAGTGCCGGCATCAAAAAGCCCGGGCGAAAGGATGTTGTGGTCTTTGAACTTGTGCCGGGAAGCCGTGTTGCAGGGATCTTCACTCGCAATCAGTTCTGTGCCGCGCCGGTAACACTGAGCCGGCAGCACTTGGCGAAGAAATCGCCGCGCTACCTGCTTATCAATACCGGTAACGCCAATGCGGGCACCGGTGAGCGTGGCATGACCGATGCCATTGCCTGTTGTGAAGCTTTGGCGGAGAAGGCCGGTGTGAGCCCGGAAGAGGTCCTTCCGTTCTCCACCGGGGTGATCGGCGAGCCCCTGCCAGTTGGAAAAATTGTCGGCGCCCTTGCCGGGGCATTGGCAAGTACCTCGGAACAGGACTGGGTTGAGGCGGCCAAGGGGATCATGACTACGGATACCCGCCCCAAGGGGGCTTCCCGCCAGGTTGACCTGGACGGCGATATGGTGACGATCTCCGGTATCAGCAAGGGCGCAGGCATGATCCGCCCGAATATGGCGACCATGCTTGGTTTCATCGCCACCGACGCACGCATCGAACCGGGCCTGCTTCAGACTCTGGCATCGGAGTTGGGCGAGACGTCGTTTAACAGGATTACCATTGACGGTGATACCTCCACGAACGATTCCTGCATGCTGATGGCTAGTGGGCAGTATCGTGGACCGGAGATCACCGCAGATAGCCCGGCACTGCCAAAGCTCAGGGCGGCGTTAGAGGAGGTGTATCTGGAACTGGCCCACGCCATTGTCCGGGACGGCGAAGGTGCGACCAAGTTTGTCACTATTGAAGTCAGTGGCGCCGCAACCCAGCAGGAGGCGCTGGACGTGGCCTATACCGTTGCGCACTCGCCTCTGGTGAAAACAGCACTGTTCGCCTCGGACCCCAATTGGGGGAGGATCCTGGCCGCCGTGGGTCGTGCCGGTGTTCCGGAGCTTGATCTCAATGCGCTGGAAATTTTCCTGGGCGATGTCTGCCTTGTCCGTGATGGTGGTCGCGCTGATGATTACTCGGAAGCGCGTGGCCAGGCGGTCATGGATCAGGAGGAGATCACTATCGCCATTGATCTCAAGCGTGGTGAGATTAAAGAAACGGTTTGGACCTGCGATTTTTCCCACGATTACGTGACCATCAATGCGGAATACCGAACCTGATCATGGCGGATAAAACGGCCGCAAAGCGGGAGACTCATGTCGCGGTTGCGGTGATCATTCGTGACGGCCGCGTCCTCATTGCCCGCCGACCCAAACATGTTCATCAGGGCGGTCTGCTGGAGTTCCCCGGTGGCAAAGTTGAGCCCGGCGAGACCGTTCAACGGGCGCTGGTCCGGGAGGTTGCCGAGGAAACCGGACTGAAGGTCCCTGAGAGCAGTCTGGAGCCCGTTATTGGTATTCGTCATGACTATGGCGACAAGTGTGTCTTTCTTGACGTCTGGCAGACAACAAGTGCCAAGGGCGAAGCGGAGGGTCGAGAAGGCCAGCCCCTGGCCTGGATGCTGCCCATGGACATGCGGGATCAGGATTTTCCCGCCGCCAACCGGCCTATTATCCGTGCCCTGAGGCTACCGTCATTGCTGGCCATCACCGGTGACATTGAAAAGGTTGAGCAAGGCTGCGAACAGCTGGCTTCGGCACTGAAGCGTTGGTCTCCGCCTCTTGTGGTCGTGCGAGCCCCTCTTCTTAATGGTGGCGACTACCGGCGGTTGGTGGCATCCGCCACACGAGTGTGCGCGCGTGAAGGTGCGGGGTTGATCGTCCATGGCGGGCCGTCGGTGTTTCAGGATGCACCGGAAGCCGCCGGACTGCATCTGCCCTGGCGGGAAGCCAGTCGATTGTCCTCAAGGCCGATACCTGGGCACGCGTGGCTCGGCGTGTCCTGTCATGACGCTGGCCAGATTGGACATGCGGTGCGTCTTGGTGCGGACTATGTCACTTTTGGGCCGGTCAAGGCTACCGCCACGCATCCTGACGCCGTGAGCATCGGGTGGCCAGCTTTCCGGGAGAGTGTGAGCATGGCGCCTCTTCCGGTTTTCGGTCTTGGTGGTCTCGGTCCCGGGGATGTGCTGAGAGCTCGCCAGGAAGGTGGCCAGGGCGTCGCAGGCATCCGTTTTTGGTGGTCCGAAAACTGATGTTTATCAGCGGAATCATTCCGGATCTCTGGTATCCTCGGCGGTCCGCTTAGACGATTTCGCGATTCAAGAACTCCCTGGAGGCGCTGTGAGCAAACTGACTCATCTGGATGACAAGGGCGAAGCCCGTATGGTGGATGTGACGAGCAAGGCGGTAACCGAGAGGGAAGCTCGGGCTGAGGCCACCATCCGTATGGCGCCGGATACTTTGAGCATGATTGTCGGGGGTGAGCACCCCAAGGGCGATGTGTTGGCGGTTGCCCGCATAGCGGGGATCATGGCGGCCAAGAAGACCCATGAACTGATTCCTCTCTGCCACTCCCTCAATCTGACGTCAGTCAAGGTAGAGCTGGAGCCTGGCGAGGATGGAGCGTCGGTGCATATCCTTACCCGCTGCAAACTGTCCGGCCAGACCGGCGTGGAAATGGAAGCATTGACGGCCGCCAGTGTTGCCGCACTTACTCTTTATGATATGTGCAAGGCTGTAGATCGGGGGATGGAGATCGGCGATGTCCGTTTGCTGGAGAAAAAGGGCGGTCGAAGTGGTCACTGGGTTGCGGGCCAGTCCTGACCTTTAATCCGGAAAGTGCACAGGCTCGTAAATCATTGGACTTTAAGATTGTCGGAGGAGCTGCAGTGCCGGGACTACGCCAAGAAGACGGCCACGTGATAGAATGCGCGGCCCGATTGACTGAACCACGAGGAAAGACTGTGGCTGTTCGTTACATCCAGACATGCCGGTTGCCGACCCCCTTCGGGGTTTTCGATATGCACGGTTTTGAAGAGCCGGACACTGGTAAAGAGCATGTGGCACTGACTCTGGGTGAACTGGACAGCGCCGAACCCATGCTTGCCCGAACCCATTCTGAGTGCCTTACCGGTGATGCGCTATACAGCATGCGATGCGACTGTGGCTACCAGCTCGAGGAGGCTCTGCGGAGTATTGCCCGGGAAGGTCGGGGTATTCTTATGTATCTGCGTCAGGAAGGCCGGGGTATCGGTTTGCTGAACAAGATTCGCGCCTATCACCTTCAGGATCAGGGAGCGGATACCGTTGAGGCAAACGAACGCTTGGGATTCGCAGCCGATCTTCGAGATTACAGCATGTGCAAGGATATGCTGGAGCACCTGGGTATTAAAAGCCTGAGACTGATGACCAATAATCCCCGAAAGGTCAAGGCGCTTACATCCTATGGCATTGAGATTTCGGAGCGTGTTCCTTTACACGTGGGGCGCAATCCCCATAATGAACATTACCTGAATACCAAGCAGAGCAAACTTGGTCACTGGCTGGAAACGCATCAGGACGACGATCCGGAGGCATGATCCGGATTACAGAAAAAAGCCCGCCAGATAGCGGGCTTTTTTGTTACCGGAGCAGGCTACTTGACGGCCTTCAGACTCAGTCTTTGGTGCCGGAGGCGTTCCATACGTTCTTCAATGGCGGACTGGATGCCGATGGAGTCCAGTCCGCAGTCACTCAGTAATTCTCCGTGTTTACCATGATCAATGAAGGTGTCCGGCAATCCGAGCTGCAATACCGGCATTGAAACTTCCTGGCGATTCAGGCATTCCGTAACCGCGCTACCCGCACCCCCTGCGATGGCATTTTCTTCCAGAGTTACCAGCAACTCGTGCTGTTCCGCGAGAGCCAGCACCAATTCTTCATCCAGCGGTTTAACGAAACGCATGTCGGCAACGGTTGCTCCCAGGGCTTCTGCCGCCTCCACCGCCGGTGCCAGCAGAGTGCCGAAGTTCAGGATGGCAATGTTGCTGCCTTCGCGAATCCGTCGACCCTTGCCTATCGGCAAAGCGGCCAGTTGCTGCTGTATTTCTGCGCCCGGGCCGGTCCCTCGGGGGTAACGAACGGCTGCCGGGCCGTTGAACAGCATTCCGGTATGCAGCATCTGGCGAGTTTCGTTCTCATCAGAAGGGGTCATGATGACCATGTTCGGAATGCAGCGCAGGAAGCTGATGTCAAACGCCCCGGCGTGGGTTGGTCCGTCCTCGCCGACCAGGCCGGCGCGGTCAATGGCAAACAGCACGTCGAGGTTCTGGATGGCGACATCGTGAATCAGCTGGTCATAGCCCCGCTGCAGGAAGGTAGAATAAATAGCGACTACGGGCTTGGCCCCGTCGCAAGCCATGCCGGCGGCCAGGGTGACAGAGTGCTGTTCGGCAATGGCGACGTCAAAGTAGCGATCCGGGAATCGTTCTGCAAACCTCAGCAGGTCCGAACCTTCACACATTGCGGGAGTAATTCCGACCACCCGGTCGTCCTGCTCCGCTGCATCACACAGCCACTGGCCGAAGATATTGGCGTATTTTGGCTTCGCTGGCCTCGGTTTAACGGGTTCAGGTTTGCTGGGGGGAACCGGTTCAATCTTGTTGATCGCGTGATAGCCAATCGGATCCGCCTCGGCCGGGGCAAAGCCTTTGCCTTTGGTGGTAACGACATGCAGGAATTGTGGGCCTTCCAGTTCCCGGATATTCTCCAGGGTTTCTACCAGCAGGGGTAAGTCATGGCCATCAATAGGTCCGATGTAATTAAATCCCAGCTCTTCGAACAGAGTGCCGGGCGCAATCATGCCCTTGAAATGCTCTTCGGTTTTCTTGGCCAGTGCCATCAGGTGCGGTGCGCCCTGTAGCACTTTTTTGCTGCCGTCACGGACCTGGTTATAGGTGCGGCTGGACAGCAGCTTGGCAAAGTAGTTCGAGAGGCCGCCGACATTGCGTGAAATCGACATGTCGTTGTCATTAAGGATGACCAGCATGTCCGCATGCAGGTGACCGGCATGATTCAGTGCTTCGAAGGCCATGCCGGCGGTCATGGCACCATCGCCAATCACGGCGATGCTCTTGCGTCCTGTACTCTGCAGGCGAGCAGCAATGGCCATACCCAGCGCGGCGCTGATGGAGGTGCTGGAGTGGCCGACGCCGAAGGTGTCGTACTCGCTTTCAGCCCGCTTCGGGAAACCGGCAAGGCCGCCCTTGCGGCGAATGCTGCCCATTTCTTCGCGTCGACCGGTAAGTATCTTGTGAGGATAAGCCTGGTGCCCGACATCCCAGACCAGGCGGTCCTCCGGAGTGTTGAACACGTAATGCAGTGCAACAGTCAGTTCCAGTACACCAAGACCGGCGCCAAAATGGCCGCCCGTCTGGCCAACGGACCACAGCAAAAACGCCCTGAGCTCCCTCGCCAGCTGGGTAAGCTGTTCCGCCGGCAGTTCGCGAAGCCGGGCCGGATAATCCATCCGGTCCAGCAGCGGAGTGTTGGGCCGCTGTGACGGGATTTCCTTGAAAATATAAGTGTCCTGCATTTGCTCGGGTCTTTTCCGGAATATTCAGCAATTGACTGGCATTATAGGGGAACAGGGGTGCCTGTTTCACACCTATCGGGCCAGTTATTGCGAGATTGTAAAGCCAGTGTGCGCCCTTGAGGTGTCGGGGTTCAATGAGTTCGTGCCACTACGTAATCCGCCATCGCCCGAAGTGAGTCGGCTTCTGATCCGAAGTTTCTGAGACTTTCGAGGGCGCTGGTCAGCAGTGCTGACAAGTGTTCCCGTGCGCCGTTTACGCCGAGCAGGGCGGGGTAGGTGGGTTTGGCCCGGGCGGCATCGGATCCCTGGGGTTTACCGATGACTTCTGTGTCGCCCTCAATGTCCAGTAGATCATCCTGCACCTGAAAGGCAAGCCCAAGTGCTTTGGCATAGCTGCTCAATGAATTCAGCGCTTCCTCACTGACAAAAGGAGCCGTCAATGCCCCCAGTCGGACGCTTGCTTCAATAAGCGCGCCGGTTTTGTGTCGATGCATCGCCTCGAGCTGCGCCAGTGAGAGGTTTTTCCCCACAGATTCCAGGTCAATTGCCTGGCCCCCCACCATTCCACCATGGCCGCTGGCCCTCGCCAATTCCTGAACCATAGAGAGGCGCGCTGACTCACTGAGCTGCCCGGTTTCCGCCAGCCATCCAAAGGCCAGTGCCTGAAGTGCGTCGCCCGCGAGAATGGCGGTGGCCTCATCGTAGGCAATATGCGTGGTCGGCCTGCCCCGGCGCAGTTCGTCATCATCCATGGCGGGCAGGTCATCATGGATCAGGGAGTAGGCATGAATCAGCTCCACAGCGCAGGCGGGAGCGAGAGCGGCTTCTCCGGTCTGGCCCATGGCTTTTGCTGCTGCAAGGCACAGTGCGGGGCGGATTCTCTTGCCACCGCCAAGCACGCTGTAACGCATGGCTTCCTGAAGCCTTACGGACGCAGAACTGCGCTCAATGACGCGATCCAGTTCGGTATCCACACGAATGCGGCAGATTTCCAGGAAATCCAGTGCCAGTTTGTTCTGATCACTCATCAGTCAGCATCGTCCGGGGAAAACGGTCGGGTTTCGAGCGAGCCATCACCGGTTTGAACCAGCTGTTCAACCCGCTGCTCGGCACTTTTCAGGGCCTGTTGGCATTCACGTGTCAGTTTGACACCCCGCTCGAAGGCAGACAGCGACTGTTCCAGGGAGAGCTCGCCCTGTTCCAGATCCCGAACCAGTTTTTCCAGTTCATCAAGGGATTTCTCGAAATCGGCGATGGATGTGGCGCCTTGTTCACTGGCCATCGGGGATCCTCCGATCGGGTGGCAGAATTTCGCGGATTATATCAGAGCTTGACGTCTATCGCTGCCAGAGGAAATGACAGCATTCACCTCTCTCGGACCAGGGTCCCCAGCTTTGCTCGGTTACCCGTATCTCGCCCTGTCGGGAAACACTGACAACGGTTGTTGCGCGTGTGCCGTAATCCTCTCCGACAATAAAGGGTGATGAAAGGAAACGCTCGGTTTCCCGGCCGATCCCGGTATCCGGCAGAAGATGGTCCGGAGCGGGCGTGGTGTCCTGTAACAATGAGATCAGCTCTGTATGCAGTGCCTCCGAGTCTTCGCTGGCGGTTGCCACGACCGTTCCCATAGCTTGCCGGAGGCGTAGCAGTTTCGGCCAGGGTGTCTGTAACAGATGGTTGCTGAGGCCGTAGAGCCCGCGATGGATATGCCGGCCCGGGTGCGCATCGCGGTTGCTGTAGTACCAGCCCGCCGTTCCGGCCAGGTTTAAGAGGTTAAAGCCCGAGTATTCACCGGCGTCCTTCGAGAGGCCGGCTGCCAGTGCCGGTATTGGCTCCTGAAGAGCCTTTAGCGGCAGCTCGCCACGACTTCTTCGGCCGGTTTCTGGCGCACCCTCCCGGACATTGGTGACCGCGCTGACGGCCCCTTCCGGAGAAACCGCAAGCCAGGTGCCACCGGATTGCAGATCACGGCCGGCGAGAATGTCGAATCCCGAGTCTGTTTGCCACCAGTGCATAGGAGCAGTGGGCCGGCGAAAAAATTCGTCCCGGTTGGCGGCAACCACGAGCGGGAAGTGTGAGCTCTGGCCAAGGGTGAAGGCGATCAGGCACATGGTTTGGAGTGAGTCTCCCGGATTGGATGAAGTTGGCGGTTCCGGTGTGTATCATACCAGCCTTGATTTTCGGGTGCGGAACAAGGCTATGACCCTGGTATACGTTTTTGCCTCCTACCTTACGCTGGGAGCTCTGGCTGGCACTCTGGCGGGTCTTTTCGGTATTGGCGGCGGGCTCGTTATCGTTCCCGTGCTTATTTTCAGTTTTGGTCTGCAGGGCATCAGCTTTGAAATTGCTGCTCACCTGGCCGTAGGCACCTCCCTGGCCACCATTGTTTTTACATCCATGAGTTCCATCCGGTCCCATCATTCACATAAGGCCGTGCGTTGGGATATCTTCCGGCCCATGACGGTCGGTATTGTTATCGGGGCAGTACTGGGAGCATGGTCTGCTTCGATGCTGAGCGGCCCCACCCTGGAATTGATTATCGGGATTTTTGTTATTCTGGTCGCGATTAAAATGCTCCTGGGAGGTAATCCGAAACCAGGGCGGGATGTCCCTGGTAACGCCGGTTTGGCCGCATCTGGCGGCTTCATTGGGTGGGCTTCCGCTATTTTCGGGATTGGCGGTGGTACCCTGACAGTGCCGTACCTGAGTTGGTGCAATGTACGCATGCAAGAGACGGTGGGTACATCAGCTGCCTGTGGCCTCCCAATTGCAGTTGCCGGTGCTTTGGGCAACATCTGGACAGGCTGGGGCCATCCGAATCTTCCTGACTACAGTCTTGGTTTTGTCTACCTGCCGGCGCTGCTGGGGATTATCCTGACCAGCATGCTCTTCGCGAGGGTGGGCGCCGCTCTTGCCCACCGGTTGGATGCCATTGTGTTAAAACGAATATTTGCCTTGGTCCTGATTGTACTGGGACTCCGTTTTCTTCTGAGCTGAGAGGTTGTCGATGCTACAGCATCCCCAGATAGATCCGGTGGCTATCGCCATCGGCCCCCTCAAGATCCACTGGTACGGGTTGACCTACCTGGTTGGTTTTCTTGCCGGTTGGTGGCTGGGCCGGCTGCGTACGCGCAAGCCTTGGTCCCCGATCAACGAGGAGCAGATGGGGGATCTGCTGTTTTATCTGGCGCTCGGCGTCATTCTTGGCGGCCGGTTCGGCTATGTGGTTTTCTATAATTTCGGTACATTTCTCGCGGATCCGCTTTGGCTTTTCCGTGTCTGGGAAGGCGGCATGTCCTTCCATGGTGGCTTGCTTGGCGTCATGCTGGCGATGTGGTGGTATGGCCGCAAAGTCGGCGCCGGTTTCTGGAAAATCGCCGACTTCGTGGCGCCCCTGGTCCCGGTTGGGCTCGGCGCGGGGCGCATTGGTAACTTCATCAACGGTGAACTCTGGGGTAAGCCGACGGATGTGTCGTGGGGCATGGTTTTTCCGACTGCCCCGGATGCCCTGGCCCGGCACCCCTCCCAGCTGTATCAGTTTGCCCTTGAGGGCGTCGCGCTGTTCGTTATCCTGTGGTGGTTCTCGGCCAAGCCCAGGCCGAGGATGGCCGTATCCGGAATGTTCCTGATCTTTTACGGCATATTCCGATTTATGGTGGAGTTCGTGCGCGAGCCGGATCCGCAACTCGGCTACCTGGCATTTGACTGGCTCACCATGGGGCAAGTGCTGTCGACGCCAATGATTGTGGCCGGTGCCGCCCTGATGTTCATTGCTTACCGGAGAAACGCGGAATGAAAGCCTATCTCGATCTGATGCAGGATGTTGTCGATAACGGATTCGATAAGGGTGACCGGACCGGCGTTGGTACCCGATCAGTGTTCGGGCGCCAGGTCCGCTTCAATCTGCAGGACGGCTTCCCCCTGGTCACCACCAAGAAAGTGCACCTGCGCAGCATCATTTATGAGCTGCTCTGGTTTCTCCAGGGCTCAACCGACAACAATTGGCTGAAAGAGCGCAAGGTCTCGATCTGGAACGAGTGGGCTCTGGATGACGGTGATCTGGGGCCAATTTACGGTAAGCAGTGGCGTAGCTGGCAGTGCCCGGATGGTCGCGTAATTGACCAGATCAGCGAGGTGATTGAGCAGATCCGCACCAAGCCCAATTCCCGCAGGCTTATTGTCTCCGCATGGAATCCGGCGGAACTTCCGGACGAGTCAGTCGGCCCCCAGGACAACGTTCGTGAGGGTCGCATGGCGCTGGCCCCCTGTCACTGCCTGTTCCAGTTCTATGTCGCGGACGGCAAGCTCTCCTGCCAGCTTTACCAGCGCAGTGCCGACCTGTTCCTCGGGGTTCCGTTCAACATTGCTTCTTACGCTCTGCTGACGCACATGATCGCCCAGCAGTGCGATCTCGACGTCGGTGAGTTCGTGCATACCTTTGGTGACTGCCATCTGTATCAGAACCACCTGACCGACGAAATTGTCTTCGAACAGCTCAAACGCGAACCGCGTGCGTTGCCGACATTGGTCATCAAGCGCAAGCCGGCATCGATCTTTGAGTATGAGCTGGAAGATTTCGAGTTCGAGGGCTATGACCCTTATCCGGGCATCAAGGCGCCGATTGCCATCTAGTTTTGAATAGGCTGTCTCATCAGCCTGGTTGCGAGGGGTGGGTAGGCGTTTTCAAAACTGTGCGGAGCCATGGATGGCGGAGCTCAAGCGCCACATGGATGTGCTTGAGCGGGTTTTGAAAACGCCTACCCACCCTTTGCCCACTCCGTAACAAGAGGATCCGAAATGAGGAAAGCCCTCATCGTCGCCATGTCCCGCAACCGGGTCATTGGCCGTAACAACAACCTCCCCTGGTACCTTCCAGGCGACCTGCGTTACTTCAAGCAGGCCACCATGGGTAAGCCCATCATCATGGGGCGCAAGACCTGGGACTCCATTGGCAGGCCATTGCCGGGCCGGATGAATGTCGTGATTTCCCGGAATCCGGACTGGGATGCGCCGGCTGGCACAGTTGCAGCAACGTCGTTACAGGAAGCGTTGATCAAGGCCGAGGCGCAGGCAGAGCTGGAGGGGGGCGATGAAGTGATGATCATCGGCGGTGGCCAGGTTTATGCCGAGGCGTTGCCGATGGTGGACCGGATGTATGTCACCCAGGTACACGCGGAAGTCGAAGGGGATGCGTTCTTTCCGGAAGTGAACTGGGATGTTTGGGAAGAAATCGGACGGGAGGATTTCTCCGCGTCCGACAACAATCCTTACGACTACAGCTTCGTCGTCTACCAGCGTCGGGCTTAAGCCTGACGAGGCGGTCGCTTACCGGCGGGCTTGCCACCCTTGCCGGGAGGCTTTCCGGGGCCGCTGCGGCCCTTCGGGCCACCTTTCTTGAAGCCACCTTTCGGGCCTTTGCGGTTCTCTCCGGGCCGACCGCCACCACCTTTACGGTCACGGCGGGGCGGTGTGGAAGATACCGTGGGCAGTGCCTCAGGCTGTTCCAAAGGCAGGGAGCCTGGCTGGGCCGCTTCCATCCAGCAAGCGAGGGCACCGGCTACCATTGCCATATCCATCTCGTTCCGCTCGGCAATTTCATCCAGCAACGACATGGCCTTGGCCAGCTTACGGTCTTCCGCAAAACCCAGAAGCTGGGTTTCGAACTGCTGTTCCCGCATTTTTTTGAGTTCGACAGGGGACGGCAACTCGTAGGCTTCCATGGGCGAGTTCGTGGCTCGCTCGAGAGTTCTCAGCCAGCTGCGCTCGCGGGGTGTTACCAGCAGGATCGCCTTGCCTTCACGACCAGCGCGGCCGGTGCGGCCAACCCGGTGGATGTACGCCTCGGTGTCGTAGGGAACGTCATAGTTGATGACGTGCGTGATACGGGACACGTCCAGACCGCGCGCAGCAACATCGGTGGCAACAATAATATCTTTCTTGCCACGCTTCAGATCTTCAACGGTCTGTTCGCGCTGGCGCTGGTTAAGGTCGCCACTCAGGGGCGCAACGGCATGGCCGCGAGCCGACAGCTTTTCGGCCAGCATGGTAGTTTCGGCTTTGGTGCGCACGAAGATAATGGCGGCATCAATCGGCTCAACTTCCAGGATACGGGTCAGGGCGTCCAGTTTGCGCTCGGCATAAACGGGCAACACGAACTGTGAAATTCGCTCAACAGTGCGAGTCTCGCTCTCGATTTTCACTTCAGTCGCGTTACGCAGATAGGTTTGGGCGACCTTCTTGATCTGCGGCGGCATGGTGGCTGAGAACAGGGCGCGCTGACAGTTTTCCGGCGTTTTGGCCAGAATGGCTTCAACATCGTCAATAAAGCCCATGCGGAGCATTTCGTCCGCCTCGTCCAGCACCAGTGCTTTGAGGCTGTCGAGTTTCAGTGTGCCTTTGCGCAGATGGTCGAGCATTCGTCCGGGTGTACCGACGATTACCTGGGCACCGCGTCTCAGGCCCTTGATCTGCGGGTAGAAATCCTGGCCGCCGTAAATTGGCAGTACATGGAAATGGCGGAACTTGCTGGCATAGGTGGTAAAAGCTTCAGCCACTTGAATGGCCAGCTCACGTGTGGGTGCCAGCACCAGAATCTGGGGTTCGCTGACAGAGGCATCAATCCGGCTCAGCAGAGGCAGCGCGAAGGCGGCAGTCTTACCGGTGCCAGTCTGGGCAACGCCCAGAAGGTGGTTGCCAGCCAGCAGTGCCGGGATGGCCTGAGCCTGGATAGGTGATGGTTTTTCGTAGCCAACGGCGGTCACGGCTTCAAGTACGGCTGGATCCAGACCCAGTTCGGCAAAGGACAATTCAGACATTGATTTACTCGGAATTCGGGAGGTAAAGCATTGCCGGGCAATGCATCGTGTGCCTACATTATAGCCGCTTTAACGACGCTTTAATACGCCCAATCCCGCGAGACTGGTAGGTAGTTGCCGGTGCGCCCCCTGTTGCTTTGCGCGTGTTTCTGCGGCAGTCTCTTTTTCTTGATAGGTTGCTAACAGGATATCCGGATGACCTTTGATCAATTATTGTCGGCCGGTCGTGCCGGTGAAGAGCTTGTTATGCCCGCGAGCTGGGCGCAGGGGCGTGCCACTTTCGGTGGTCTGATTTCTGCACTCCTATTCGATCGCATGGAGCATCTGGTTGCACCCGGTCGCGCCATGCGCTCGATGCAAGTGTCTTTTGTGGGGCCGGTAGAACCCGGGGTGCCGGCAACATTCCATGCCGACCTGCTTAGGGAAGGCCGGGCTGTCAGCCAGGTTCAGGGTCGTATCGTCCAGAAAGGCGAGCCGCGTCTGGTGTGTATGGCGAGCTTCGGTGGTGATCGGGATTCGGCGGTGCGGGTTGAGGGCCTCCCGGCACCGGAAGCGATACCGGCTGAACAGTGCCAGGGCCTGCCCTATATTGAAGGGGTAACTCCGGAATTTACCCAGCATATCGAGATGCGATGGGCCTTTGGTCATATGCCCTTCACTGGTAAAGGTGGGAGAGAAATGGGTGGCTGGATGCGGTTTCGGGAGCCGCCGGAAGCGATCTCTGGTGCCCATCTCGTTGCATTGGTCGATGCATGGCCTGCCCCGGTTTTGCCGCACCTGGAAGCAAGGGTGCCGGCAAGTTCACTGTCCTGGGCTCTGGATATCCTGCACCCGAGACCGGCCATTAAGCCGGGGGACTGGCTGCTCTACAAGGCAACCATTGATCAGGCTGGCGAGGGGTACTGTCACTTCCAGGCAAGCATCTGGACGCCGAGCGGCGAGTTGGTGGCTCTGAGCCGGCAAACCGTTACAGTGTTTGGCTGAACTGCCCGACAGAAAGGGTGGCTCAGGCGGCCCTTTCTCCCTTCAGGGCATCGTTGATAATGCGGGCGAAGTCCTCGGGAGAGTCCTCCTGCAAAAAATGGCCGCCGCGCAATGTGATATGAGGCTGGCCATGGGCTCCCGGAATCCGCCGCTGCATGTACCGGTCCCCGCCACGTGTAATCGGGTCGCCGTTGCTGAAACAGGTGATGAATGGCTTTTTCCACGTTTCCAGCACTCGCCACGCCGCTTTGTTAGCTTCGCTGGACGGGTCAGTCCCTGATACCGGAACCAGCTTGGGAAATGCCCGGGCCCCGGCCTTGTATTCTGGCGACGGAAACGGTGCCTCGTATGCGGCAAGCTCACATTTGGAAAGCGTACGTTCGGTACCCAGTTGGACGATCCGCCCTACGGGAAACCAGGGGCTGTGAGTGGCAAAGGCCTTCCAAAGGGTGAAAACGGCCGGGACCCTGTTTTCCCCGGTCGGTAGCATGCCATTACCGACTATAATTCGACTGAATCGCTGAGGATGAGCTGCAGCCAGCCTTAAGCCCAGCAGTGATCCCCAGTTCTGGCACACCAGCGTGATGTTTTCGAGGTTCAGAGCTTCCAGCCAGCTTGTCAGCCACGCCATATGCCGGTCGTAGCTGTAATCCTCCACTGAGGCCGGTTTATCTGATTTTCCGAAACCAATGAGATCCGGTGCCAGTACCCGGTGCCCTGAATCCGCGACCAGCGGGATCATACGCCGGTAAAGATACGACCAGGAAGGTTCCCCGTGAAGCATTAACACGGGTGAGGCATTTCCGGGACCTTCATCGACGTAATGCATCCTAAGATTCGGCGCTACGTTCAGATAGTGCGGAGCAAAGGGGTAGTCCGGAAGTCCTGCGAAGCGGGCTTCATCGGTTCTCAGAATACGCATGCCATCGACTGTCCTGACTGATTGGTTGCGTGATTGTCGGAACCGGCTGTTTCCCGTGATTCCCTTAAACAATCGTCGTAGGTCAGGATAAATCAGATGGAAATTTTGTGTGTTTGAGTTGCGTAACAGAGCGTTGCCGCTTTGAATCAGGAGGCGAGCCCAAGTAGCTTTTCAGGGTTGTCAATGTGGGCCATGGCATTGTCGCAACAATTGACGGCACCGCAGTCATCGGCAGAACAGAGAGCGATCGTTTTGCAGTCAGTCAACTGCTGGCTGTCTCCCTTATTATGAAAGATTCTGGCGCGAGACAGAGTTGAGCGGCAATGGCCACAAAGCAGAGTTGGTACTGCACTGTTTGCGGCTAATTCGGCAGTGTAATGCTGTTGTTCGGTCATACTCATGAATACCCTCCTGATAGTCTCAAACATAAGGACAGAGTGTGACAGTTCAAAGTCTGCCCAGTTGTCTATACGGATCAGTTGTCCGGATCGACCAGCGGGCGTCTGTTGGAGCGCTTGTCTTCCCAGTCAAGCTCTTTTGGATTGTACCAGCCAATGGCATTGAGCACTTTTTCGCGGGTTCTTGGGGAAAGGGTGGGCCACAACTCCTGAAAATCATCCAATCCCTGATCTCGCTGCCTCTGTTGTTTGCTCTGGAGTCGGTTGATGATTTTGGGCAAGTGCAGGGCTTCGCCCAGCTGGCCGGGGACCAGAACGTCCTGCCCCATAACCTTGCGGCGATGGGTGCGGGCTGCCAGCACCCTGCGTAACTCAATAGCCGCTTCCAGAGCGGTTTCTGTGGTGAAGGTTTCCAGTTCCAACAACATGACCTGTTTAGTGGCTGATCAATAACCGTCCACTATAACCTGAAGCGGACTACACTCGCCATGCCACCGTGATAGGCTAGCGCTGATAAGGGGTATGGCGGCCCATCGTTATCCGCCTTAATTTGCTCGGGGTAACAAGGATTATGTACGCAAAACTTGAAACACGGACCTTCCTCGCGATGCTGGTGGGAGTTTCCCTGGCCTTCGTGTTTCTGATGAAACCGTTCTTCGGGCCAATATTCTGGGCAGTGGCCATTGCGTTGATCTTTCACCCGGTGCAGCAGTTGCTGATTCGGAAGCTGGGCGAGCGGCCGAACATTAACGCGTTGATTACGCTCGTGATCTGTATGGTTATCGTGGTGATTCCAGTGCTTGTTCTGGTGACCTCGCTCGTCGCGGAGGGTGTGGCGCTGTATCAGCAGATTCAAAGCGGCGAAATCCGCCCGGGGGAATACATAGATCAGGTCAATAAGTCGTTCCCCGCAATACAGCATTTCCTGGCGCAGTTTGACGTGAGCTTTGCTGAACTCCGGGATCGTACCGTCAGTATTTTTGTGGGCGGCAGTCAGTTCCTGGCGAAGCAGGCTCTTGGTTTTGGCCAGAATACCTTCCAGTTTTTCCTTGGATTGGCACTGATGGTCTACCTTGCCTTTTTCCTTTTGCGGGATGGCAACAAACTGGTGGAGCTTATTATACGTGCCTTGCCCCTGGGCGATGAAAGGGAGCGCCTGCTGTTCGCGAAGTTCGCCGAGGTTACTCGGGCAACGGTAAAGGGCAACTTGCTGATTGCCATTATTCAGGGAGCGCTGGGCGGCATTATTTTCTGGATCCTTGGAATCAACGGAGCCTTGCTTTGGGGCGTGGTGATGGCGATCGTCTCGCTGTTGCCGGCAGTGGGAGCCGCCCTGGTGTGGGTGCCTGCCGCGGTTTATCTGGCGGCCATAGGGGATGTCATTGAGGCAGCCGTACTGACTGTTTTTGGCATTGTGGTCATTGGGCTTGCAGACAACCTGTTGCGTCCGTTGCTTGTAGGCAGGGACACGAAACTGCCCGACTACATCGTGTTGCTGTCCACGTTGGGGGGCATTGTTATGTTCGGTGTGAATGGTTTCGTCATGGGCCCGCTTGTGGCTGCCCTTTTCATGTCGTTCTGGGGCATATTTATCCGCGAGTTCGGCCACGAAGCCCATTTGGCTGTGCATCGGGATGCCGGCTCCGACGAGGCGGACCGTGATCGAGGTTAAGGCGACGTCCGACTAAAGTGTGATACGCTTTTCAGTGTTTGCCCCAGCTGGTGGAGATAGGCACCACATAACAAAAAAGAAACAGGTATCGGAGAGATATCAGGAGTAATGCAGGTGAGTACCATGAGAAAAGTGACCAACCCTCTGGGCCGTCTGGCGCTGGCAGCCGGCACTGCCTTTATGCTCGGGCTTGCGCCCGCAGCTTTTGCCGATGAAACCGTTGCACTCAAGAATGCGTTATACGGGGCAGGTTACAACATCACAAATGTCAGTTCCCAAATGGACGATGTCACCCGTTCGGCCCTGACGAAGTTCCAGAAGGATAACGGTCTGCAGGCTACCGGGATTCTTAATGAAGAGACCAAGAAAGCGTTGGGTATGATTTCAGTCCAGGTGGCTGCCGCATCGTCGGCCCCCGCCCAGACCACCACAAGTTCAGCTGCCCCCTCAACAGCTGAGCCTGCTACCTCCGCCGAGCCGGAAGCAGCAGCCGAGGAAGAAGTCATTGAAGAAGACGATGACGGTGGCTGGTCGCTCTGGTAAGGCCGGTCAGCAATGAAAAAGCCCGCCAGGATACCTGAGCGGGCTTTTTGATGGGGGGCTTGCCTTGCTCTCAGTCGAGCTTGGACAGGTCCCTTACAGCACCTTTGTCTGCACTGGTGGCAAGCAGGGCGTAGGCCTTGAGCGCTGCAGAGACCTTCCGGTCCCGGGGAAGCTCCGGCTTCCAGCCCAGGGCGTCACGGGCTTCCCGGCGACGATCAAGCTCATGTTGATCCAGTTGCACATTGATGGTCCGGTTGGGAATGTCGATACGGATCAAATCGCCGTTCTCGATCAGGCCGATGGCTCCACCCGCTGCAGCCTCAGGTGATGCGTGACCTATAGAGAGCCCCGAGGTACCGCCGGAAAAGCGGCCATCGGTCAGCAGGGCGCAGTCCTTTCCAAGACCTTTGGATTTCAGGTAACTGGTCGGGTAGAGCATTTCCTGCATGCCTGGCCCGCCACGGGGGCCTTCGTAACGGATGATGACCACTTCGCCAGACTTGACCTCGTCACCCAGAATGCCGGCGACTGCGGAATCCTGGCTCTCGAATACCCGAGCTTTGCCTTCAAAGACATAAATGCTCTCATCCACCCCGGCGGTCTTCACCACGCAGCCGTCCATAGCAATATTGCCGTAGAGAACTGCCAGACCACCTTCAGAAGAATAGGCGTTTTCGACTGACCGGATGCATCCGGTCTCGCGATCCCCGTCCAGTGTTGGCCAGCGAGTGCTCTGGCTGAAGGCTGTCTGGGTTGGAATGCCCGCAGGCCCGGCTTTATACAACTCCACCACTTCGGAGGACGGTGAACGCATGATATCCCAGGTTTCCAGCGCTTCCTTCATGGTTTTGCTGTGGACCGTCGGCAAGTCGGTGTTTATCAGGCCGCCGCGCTCCAGTTCACCAAGAATACCCATGATTCCGCCGGCGCGGTGCACATCTTCCATGTGATATTTCGGTGAGTTGGGAGCAACCTTGCAGAGCTGCGGCACGCTCCGGGATAGCTGGTCAATCTCGTTCAGGGTAAAGGGCACGCCACCTTCCTGGGCGGCAGCGAGCAGGTGAAGAATGGTGTTGGTGGACCCGCCCATTGCAATGTCCATCACCATGGCGTTTTCAAATGCAGCCATTGAGGCGATGCTCAGAGGCAGTACGCTGGCATCATCCTGCTCGTAATAGCGGCGTGCATTCTCCACAATCTGACGACCGGCCTTCAGGAACAACTGTTCGCGATCGGCGTGGGTGGCCAGCAATGATCCGTTGCCTGGCAGCGCGAGGCCGATGGCTTCTGTCAGGCAGTTCATGGAGTTAGCGGTGAACATGCCAGAGCAGGATCCGCAGGTGGGGCAGGCGCTACGTTCGTATTCCGCAACCTTCTCGTCATCGGCATCGGGATCTGCGGCGATGACCATGGCGTCGACCAGATCGAGTTTATGCTCGGATAACTTGGTTTTACCCGCTTCCATCGGACCGCCGGAAACGAAGATCGTCGGAATGTTCAGGCGCATGGCTGCCATCAGCATGCCAGGTGTGATTTTGTCGCAGTTTGAGATGCACACCAGCGCGTCGGCGCAGTGAGCGTTGACCATGTACTCCACAGAGTCTGCGATTATTTCGCGGGAAGGGAGTGAGTACAACATGCCGTCGTGACCCATTGCGATGCCGTCGTCCACGGCGATCGTATTGAACTCCTTGGCGACACCACCGGCAGCTTCGATTTCGCGACAGACCAGCTGGCCCAGATCCTTGAGGTGGACATGACCGGGAACAAACTGGGTGAAGGAGTTGGCGACAGCGATGATGGGTTTGCCGAAATCCTCGGTCTTCATGCCGGTGGCGCGCCAGAGGGCGCGGGCGCCGGCCATGTTACGGCCTGCGGTGGATGTCCGCGATCGATACTGAGGCATGGTGTGATGGTCTCTCTGTTATTACCTGATGATTGATACCTGATGGCATTGACTAAAAGAAGAGGATACCAGATTAGACTCCTATCGCATGGTTGTTTTGGCTGTCGGTAGTTACAATGTTTAACAGAATTGAAAAAAACCGTTCGCTCGTTTTAGTCAAAGTAGGAGCTTGCCAATGGCCGGCCAGGACAGCCTGTCGCTTCGTCGTCTCAAAGAATTCCAGCCGCTGAACCGGCTTAGTGATGATCAACTGGTGCTTCTTGCCAGCCGGGCGGAGCGTCGAGCTCTTGGCCCGGGGCAACGGGTGCTTGAGCGTGGCGTTCGGGACGGGCTCGAATTTTTTCTGGTGAGTGGCCAGGTCGAGCTTGAAGCGATTGACGGTCGTAAGTCCATAATTGAGGCAGAAAGTGACAAGGCGTTTCACCCGATTGCACGGCTTCAGCCCCGGATGTACGAAGTGACGGCCGTAAAACCTTGCGAGTTTCTCGTTGTCGCGCAAGACATTCTCAACCAGATGCTGCGGTCAGCGCCGGTTGCCCAGGTCGAGATGGATGCCGGTGAGGATCTGGGGGGAGGCGAGAGCGAAGAGCACCACCTGTTGATGGAGTTTTACTCCGAGCTCCGCTCTAACCAGATCAAGCTGCCAAGTGTTCCGGATGTGGCATGGAAGGTGCGACGTGCAGTCGATCGTGAAGACTCAACAGCCGATCAGGTTGCCAGCGCAGTGTCCGCGGACCCCTCTATGGCGGCCAAGCTCGTGCGGGCGTGCAATAGTCCGCTTTATCGCGGGTTCAGTGATGTCCGCAATGTTCGGGAAGCGGTTGTTCGTTTGGGGATGAGAACAACGCGGCAACTGGTGACGGTGTTTTCCATGAGGGAGGTGTTCAAGACCCGGCAAGCGTCTCTGCAGAAAGAAATGGAGAAACTCTGGCGCCATTCCCGCGAAGTGGCAGCCCTTTCCTGGGTTCTGGCCGATCATGCTACGAAGCTGAATCCGGAAGAGGCCTTGCTCGCGGGGCTGCTTCACGATATCGGTGTCGTGCCGGTGCTGGTTCAGGCCGAGCATCACACCAGGCTGTTTACCGACGAGTCCAATCTCCAGCATGCCATTCGCGAACTGCGCGCGGATGTTGGCACTGCGGTATTGGAGAGCTGGTCGTTCCCGCCGGCATTCGTGGAAGCCGTGCGTCACGCAGAGAACTGGCATCACGAGTGTCGCGAATCCGAACCGCAACTGGCAGATGTGGTGATCGTCGCCCAACTGCATTCGATGATTGGATCCAGCCAGAATGCCGATTTACCGTCCTTTGATCAGGTACCCGCTTACCGCCGGCTGGGAGAAATGGAACTGAACGCATCCCGTAGCCTGCAGCTTCTCACGGAGGCCCGCGCCCGGGTTGATGAAGTCCAGCAGCTGTTGTCGATCCGATGACTATTTTTACCGTACTAATTTTGGAGTCTGCTTTCCGGTGACAGTTCCTGAGACGAATGTACCACTCTTCCCCCTGAATTCCATTGTCCTTCCCAATGGAAGGATTCCCTTGCAGTTGTTTGAGCCGCGCTACATTGACATGCTTAAACAGTGTTTCAAGGAAGACCGCGGATTTGTCGTGGTCCTTTTGCGGGATGGTAGCGAGACAGGCCCTGCCAATGCTTTCTACAACATCGGTACGTATGTCCGCATTATTGACTTCCAACAGCTCGAAAACGGTTTGCTGGGGATCACGGTTGAGGGAGCTGCCAAGGTGTCCGTCATTCACAGCTGGCAACAGGAAGATGGTCTCAATCTTGGTGATCTGGAAGTCCTGATGGATGAGGCCAGTCGTGAGGTGCCGGAGCGTTTCATCGAATTGCCGTCGGTGTTGCGGGCGCTTTTCCGGCACCCGGTTATCCGTGATCTCGATATGAATGTGGATTATGAAGATGCCAGGCAGGTTGGTTGGCGTCTTGCTGAGCTCCTCCCCCTGGATAAGCAGGAAAAGCAACGGCTTGTTGAACTGCAGGATCCTCTGGAGAGGTTAAGCCGGCTGCAGGAGTTACTGGAAGCTTTGGAGGACGGCTAGACCGAGCGATATGCGGCCAGCGCGTCCGGCCAGGATAAAAACAGGTAGCCGATTGTAAACGCGAACCACAAGATGCCCGCCAGTATCAGGGATACGTCTGTTCCCAGAGGCACTCTGTCAAAACGACTGTAGCTCGCCCGGACGCTCCCTGTAATAGCCAGTCCCAGCAGTACTCCCCCGATAATGTCCGTGAACCAGTGGACGCCCAGGTACAACCGGCTGATGGCGACGGGCAACAAAGGCAACGACAACAGTACGTAGGTCTGCCAGCGTTTTCGGTAACGGGTCTCACCTGCCACGAAACTGGCGAGAAGGGTGACGAAGACCGTAATGCCGGCACTGTGCCCGCTGGGAAACGAGCCGGAAGAGGGGGGGCTCATTACCTCGTCGGGGCGGGGAATGCTCAGGGTGTACTTCAGTAGCCAGACCAGAACCACGGTCAACAAGGCGGCTGCCAGAATATGAGCTGCGGCGGCGTAATAGCCCCGGAAGATGAGCGCCAGACAGCTCAGTGTGGCGGCTGCGAGAAGGATGGGAGGATCTCCCAGCAGTGTGGCGGCAATGGCAGGGCCATCCAGTAGCGGTTGTCTCAACTGCTCGAACCAGTCCAGTGTCAAAAGGTTGAAAGGTTCCAGAACCTGCGTATGCACCGCCAGCTGTCCCCATAGCAACAGTAGACCGAAAGCTCCCATTGCCAGCATGAACGAAGCCAGAGGAAACTCCCCTTCCCTGGCAGGGCGGCTGTTCGTGTAAAGGCGCCAGAAGCGGTGGGTGGCATCATACTTTGCCATGCTGCGTTCCAGCCATGAATACACCCGGCTGCTCTCGCCAAGGCCAAGCTGGAACCGAAACAGCAACAGATACACCATCGAAAGCACCGCAAGGCTGATCCCCACGACCGCAAAAAAATGCGCTGGTGGCTGAATCTCTCCGGCCAGGGCACTGCCCACCAGAAAACCAGGCAGGATATAGACCGGTGCCCAACCTGCGGCAGACACGATATTGAAAGCGAGGAAGCGTTGCCAGGGCATCCAGAGAGCGCCGGCTATCAGCGGAATGACCGGGCGAATAGGGCCCACGAAGCGGCCAATAACAACGCTTTTTCCGCCGTGGCGCCGGAAAAAGTTTTCTCCTTTGATGATCAGCGCCGGATAACGACTCAGGGGCCATACGGTCCCCAGTCTGCCCTGAAGCATTCGGCCGAGAGCAAAACTGATGGTATCCCCTGCGATGGCGCCCAACCCGGCCCAGATTAATACGGCCGTCAGTGGCATGCCTGTTTTGCCAGCGAGGGCGGCAACTGCGAACAGTATGGCAACTCCGGGCACGATAATGCCGGCAATGGCCAGGGATTCAACGAAAGCTGTGCTGAAAAGTGCAACAGCCAGCCAGCCTGGATGAACGCTGAGCCAGGCTGAAAGGTCGCCAAGCCAGCCCGTGCTCATGTTGTAATGCTCTCTCCCGGGCTGAACCATGTTGAATCCGCGCCGCGTCTTCGGGCTTCCTCCATGGCCTGACGCGCCCGCTTGCGCAGCCCGTCAGTGCGGGTGTCACCGTGGCCGCGGGTGGTGCAGCCCAGGCTGACGGTGGCTTTTCCGACATCCGGCCACTCGTGTTCTGCGATGGTGCGGCGAATGCGCTCGGCAATTACCCTGACACCTTCTTCGGGTGTAAAGGGCAGAATGAGAAAGAATTCGGAATTGTTCAGGGTGTACAGCGTATCACCGGCACGAATGACACCGAAAAGATGCTCGGTCATATGTTGGAAAAGGTTCTGGATGCCCGCCTTGCCATGCAGATCTTCCACTTCGGCGGCGTAGTCAATGCTCAGATTGATGACGGATAGAGCGTGGCCTGTGGCAATAGCCCTGCTTATTTCCTTCTGCAGTGTTTCATCGAGGAACCGGGCGTTGTGGGCACCGGTGAGCGGGTCTGTGATTGCCAGGTCTTCAGCTGATTGGGCCATGTGGTCGTAATGCCAGATGTAGAGAGACGCCGCAGTCAGCAGAAGAAACAGGCCGGCAATAATGGTCAGAGCATCGACGGCTGGTTCCCGGATAAACAGCAGGACTGACGCAGGAACCAGGAGTAACAGTGAGAGAGTCACGCCTTGCCTGAGGGGAAGGATCAGAAAATTGAGAACCAGCAGTGGCATGGCCCAGTGGCTGATGCCGGGGCTGTCGAGAGTGATTATCGCAGCAAGTAAACCGCTGTTCAGGCCGGACAGAATAATGAGATGTCCTGGCGCGGACAACTGATGCCGACGGCAAATGAAGGTGTAGGCGGCTCCTGCGAGTGTCAATGCCGCCATGCCGATGGCAAGATAAAACAGTTCGTAGAAACCATAGCGCAGGTTTTGCATCGCAAGAGTGACGATAAACAGCGTGGCAAGGCCATAACTTATGGTGTGGGTCCAGGTTCTCAGCCGAGTTTCGGTCATGATGCGGACCCTTCTGCCGGAGCCTGTCTGTGGGATGAGGCCTGTGCCCAGGCGCTGTATGCCTGGGTGCGATTACCGCCCTGCTGTTGCGCGCGCCGCAGAGCGTTGGCGGCACTTTGCTGGAGACTGTCGGCGTCATCGCCAATGTTCAGGCCAGCGATGCCGGAACTGACGGTCAGTTTCATTCCATGGGATTCCAGCAGGGTGCACAGGCCGGTGCGGATAATTTCTGCGCGCGTAATGGCATCGCTTGTCGCAATGCCTGGCAGAATAACCAAAAACTGCAGATCGGCAACCCGGTAGTAGGTATCAAAATCCCGAATTTGCGAGTGAAGGTAGCGGCCAATACGGGGCAGGATAGAGCGAATGTCTTCGTCCGGGTCGTTATCACTCAGGTGCGTGTCCAGCCCGATCATGATGATGGACATGTCGGTTCCCTCCCGCTCGCTACGCTGAATTTCCTTGTGGAGATCCGCTGACAAATACTCGCGGCTGGCTGCCTGGGTAAGCTCATCAGTGCGCCTCAGGGGGGCAAGCTGGCGGGCCTTATATTCTCGCAGGAAGATCAGCAGGGTAGACAACAGCGTAGTGAGAAGGAACGCACTGATCATCTGATGGCGATCGGCAAGACCGGTGGCCCATTGTGCTGCGATCACTGACAGGACGACGATCACGGCTGTGGCAAAGGTCGCGATACTACGGGGAATCAGTGCGAATGCAACAAGTGGCACTGCGTAAAGCCAGTGGCTCAGGGTCCAGGGGCCTGTCCAGAAGCTGGTCAGCAGGATCAGCAGGAGTGCAATAAAAAACAACTGCTGGATTCGGGGCCATGGGGTTTTCCGACGGCTGGAGTGGAAGGCTCGCCCACAGATTACGACACCTGCTGCCGCGGCTGCAGCGGCGGCGGTCAGCGGCGCACCAAGCACGGTGCAGAGCACGGCCATGGCGAGCAGAGCCACGAACCCTGCCCGCGACAGTCGGCTTAACAGAAATTTTTCGGCCAGCTGGGCCATGGTGTCCGTCCTTCTTCTGATACTCCCTGAATTGGCATACCGCAGCGGTATAATATCTGTTTGGGGTGCGTACTTGAAACGGGAAAGGTAAAGTTAGTCTCTTATTCCTGAATTCAGCTTTAAATCACAAAGGTAAACGGATGGATATTGCAGCTTACATGTCCGAGGTCGGGCAACAGGCTCGCGCAGCGGCGACGCTGGTTGCACGCTCAACGACGGCGGTGCGCAATCAGGCTCTGCTGGCGACTGCCGATGCGCTTGACTCGGCCCGAAGCGAACTCTCCATGGCGAACAACAAGGATCTGGAGAAAGGCCGGGAAAACGGCCTCGACGCGGCTATGCTCGATCGTCTGGAGCTGACGCCCCAACGTATCGATGCCATGATCGAGGGGCTGCGGCAGGTGGCGTCATTGCCGGATCCGATCGGGGAAATTACCGGCATGACCTATCGTCCATCAGGCATTCAGGTGGGCAAGATGAGAGTGCCTCTGGGCGTGATCGGAATCATCTACGAATCTCGCCCGAATGTAACCGTGGAAGCAGCCAGTCTGTGCCTGAAATCGGGCAATGCCACCATACTGCGAGGTGGCTCCGAATCCATTCATTCGAATCAGGCTATTGCCCGCTGCCTGGCTCAGGGGCTGGCGGAGGCCGGATTGCCAGAGACAGCAGTTCAGGTGGTCAAAACGACTGACCGGGCGGCGGTAGGCGAGTTGATAACCATGCCCAGATTTGTGGATGTGATTGTTCCCCGCGGCGGCAAGGGGTTAATTGAACGCATCAGCAGGGATGCCAGAGTGCCCGTCATCAAGCACCTCGACGGTGTCTGCCACGTCTACATCGACAGTCACGCGGATCCTGAAAAGGCGCTGAAAGTTGCTGTAAACGCAAAGACCCAGCGGTATGGCACCTGCAACACCATGGAAACCCTGCTGGTGGATCGTGAGATTGCCGCCGATCTCCTGCCGCTGCTGGCATCGGAGTTTTCTGCTAAGGGTGTTGAGCTGCGCGGGTGCGAGCAAACCCGCGCAATCATCAACGCGGTTGCGGCAACCGAAGACGACTGGGAAGAGGAATACCTCGCGCCGATTCTCGCGGTGCGTGTAGTGGATGGTCTGAATGGTGCTATCGAGCACATCAATCGATACAGCTCCCAGCATACCGACAGTATTGTTACGGAAAACTATACCCGTGCCCGCCGTTTTATCACTGAGGTGGATTCCAGTTCAGTGATGGTGAACGCGTCTACACGCTTCGCTGACGGCTTCGAGTATGGGTTGGGCGCTGAAATCGGCATCTCGACTGACAAGATTCACGCCCGCGGGCCCGTGGGACTGGAAGGCCTGACGTCGCAAAAATACGTGGTGTTTGGTGATGGGCACATCCGGACCTGATGCTGATGCATGTGATCTATGGGGGGACATTTGATCCGGTGCATCATGGGCACCTTCGGCTGGCACTGGAGATCAGCGATCGTCTCGGCGTTGATCAGGTAAGCCTGATGCCTTGCCACATCCCGCCTCATCGCGGAGATACGGGTGCCTCGTCTGGGCAGCGCCTGCGCTTGCTGGAATTGGCCATTGCCGATGAACCACAGTTGCGAATTGATGACCGGGAGCTCACCAGGGCCGGTGCCTCCTATACTGCCGATACGCTTCGCCAGTTGCGTAATGAGCTCGGGCCCGACGAACCTCTGGTTATGGTGGTCGGCACAGATGCCTTTGCCGGTTTCGATCGCTGGCGGGAATGGCAGCAGATTCCGGACCTGGCCCATATCGTTGTTGTTCGGCGTCCGGGGCCTGAACTGGCCTCGGACGGAGTGCCGGCGCGGTTGCTGGCGGAACGCTCAGCGCACGACCCTGATGCGCTGCGAGCTCAGCCTTGCGGGCTGATTCTCGAGCTTGACCCGCCCTTGCTGGACATCTCCGCTACCGGCATTCGCGGGCGCATTGCTGACGGCCGTTCTCCCCGCTATCTGGTACCGGACTCTGTCTGGCTGGAGATTCGTCGCCAGGGCCTGTATGGAGCCTGCCCTGCGGGGAACTTTTAGTGCTACAATCGCGTCTGAATATGACTTTTCGGGCGGCCACTCCGGCCGACGTCCGACCGACAGGGTGATTATGCAGGCAGAACAACTGAAAGATCTGGTAGTTAACGCGCTTGAAGATGTGAAAGCACAGGACATCAGTATAATTGATGTCCGTGACCGTACCAGTGTCACTGACTTCATGGTTCTGGCATCCGGAACATCCAACCGTCATGTTAAATCCCTTGCCGACTCCGTCGTTTCCGATGCAAAGGAACAGGGCGTGCGAGCGGGCAATGTTGAAGGCATTACAGCCAGCGACTGGATATTGGTGGACCTTGGCGATGTGGTTGTTCACGTCATGATGCCCGCCACCCGGGAATTCTACGATCTGGAGCGCTTCTGGCGCGATGCCCCAGATCTTGGTGTTGCGGGCAGAGAGTAATCATGCGCTTACGTCTGATCTGCGTGGGGCAGAAAATGCCCGACTGGGTCAGTTCAGGGTACAGCGATTACGCCCGCCGGATGCCCCCCGAATTGCCCCTGGAGTTGGTCGAAATCCCCATGGCACACCGGGGAAAGAACCCGGACATTCCCAGACTGATGCAGCGCGAAAGCGACGCCATATTGTCTGCCACCGGCTCGAAAGACAGAGTTGTTGCGCTGGAAGTGGGCGGGCGCCCGTGGTCGACAGAAAAGCTGGCGAGTCAGCTTGAAAACTGGCAGCACGACGGCCGCGATGTGAGCTTTCTGGTCGGCGGCCCGGACGGTCTGGCAGATGCCTGCCGTAAGCGCGCTGATCAACAATGGTCATTGTCAGCCCTCACACTGCCTCACCCGCTGGTGCGAATTGTGTTGGCGGAGCAGTTATACCGGGCCTGGTCGATTACCCGCAATCATCCGTATCACCGGGCCTAGGGGAATACCATGCCGTGGGGTGAATTCAAGGATACTGCCGCCGAGCGTCGTCTGTTTCAGCGCCGCACTCTGGTTGTAATGGCACTTATCATGCTAATGATCGGTGGCCTGATTGCCCGCATGTATCAGCTTCAGATCGTCGAACACGACATTTACACCACACTCTCTGACAAAAACCGTGTGCAGGTTCAATCGGTGCCGCCACCCCGGGGACTGATCTACGATCGTAATCATATTCTGCTGGCAGAAAATCGCCCGGTTTTCAGTGTGACCCTGGTTCCTGAGCGTGTTGACGGCATGGACCATACTCTTTCTCAGCTTGGCGACATTCTGGATGTTTCCGGGGAAGACCTGGAGCGGTTCCATCGACGGTTGCAGGAACCCAGGCGACCATTCCAGGAGATTCCTCTCCGGTATGATCTGAACGAGCAGGAAATGGCCCGTCTCGCGGTGCATCGCCATGAACTCCCGGGTGTGGAAGTGAAGGCCGAACTGGTTCGTTTTTATCCCCACAGTACACTGACCTCTCATTCTCTTGGGTTCGTAGGGCGAATCAACCGTGATGAGCTGCAGCGTATAGATCCTGTGAATTACGCTGGTACCAACTACATTGGCAAATCCGGTATTGAACGTTTCTACGAAGAGCTGCTGCATGGGACAGTGGGTTACCAGCATGTTGAAACCAATGCCCGGGGGCGCACCTTGCGGGTTCTGGAACGCGAAAACCCGGTTCCGGGTGAAGATCTTCAGCTGCACCTGGACCTGAGACTACAGAAGCGGGCCTACGACCTTTTGGACGGCCGGCGTGGCGCGATTGTGGCCATTGAGCCGGCCACGGGCGGAATTCTGGCGCTGGCGAGTGTGCCTGGATTTGATACCAACAAGTTTGTTACGGGTATCAGTGTCAAAGACTACCGGGAGCTGAGTGAAAGCCGGGACAAGCCATTGTTCAATCGGGCGCTCAGAGGGCAGTACCCGCCGGGCTCAACACTGAAGCCAATGCTGGCAATTGCTGCCCTGGACAGCGGCGCGACGGACCGGGACTACACCATCTGGGACCCGGGATACTTCCAGCTCAATAATTCCGGTCGGCGCTATCGGGACTGGAAGCGAGCTGGCCATGGTTGGGTAGACCTGATGGACGCCATGGCGGAATCCTGCGACGTTTACTTTTACGAGATTGCCGTGAAGATGGGCGTGGATACCATCTACAGTTACCTGTCCCGGTTTGGTTTCGGCGAAGATGCTGCACTTGACGTATCCGGTGCCCTCAGTGGTCTGCTGCCGTCCCGCGATTGGAAACGAGCCATGCGGAGTGAGCCCTGGTATCCCGGAGATTCGGTGAACTTGGGCATAGGTCAGGGGTTCATGCTGGCAACGCCATTGCAGCTGGCAACGGCGACGTCTCTGATTGCTAACCGTGGCACCTGGGTCGAGCCTCGCCTGTTGAGGGAAATTGAAGGTGACACGCCCGTTGCGCAGTACCTCCCGGATGGTGGCCACGAGCCCCTGACACTCAAGAACCCGGACGACTGGGAGTTTGTGGTCGAGACCATGGCGGAGGTCATGCATGGCCGGCGCGGCACCGCTCGTCGGGCAGGCAGTGACGCGCCTTATCGGATGGCGGGTAAGACAGGGACGGCGCAAGTATTCAGTCTCGCGGAAGACGAAGAGTATGATGCCGAGGAAATCCGTGAGCGCTTGCGGGACCACGCACTTTTTGTCGGCTTTGCACCGGTGAAGAATCCAAAGATTGCTGTTGCCGTGATTGTTGAGAACGGTGGGGGGGGAAGCAGCACCGCCGCGCCAGTCGCCCGTGAGCTGTTTGATGCATGGCTGTTGGAGTTTCCAGCCGAGAATCAAAAGGCCCTTATCGGAAAAGTCGAAGACAAGGGGCCAAATTGATGGCTTTGAACGAGTTCATTGGTTCGTCCGAGGCTAACCCTCTGGGTCGTCCACGGGGTATCTGGTCCACTCTGCACCTGGATCCTATACTGCTGTTTTTGTTGCTGGCGCTGGTGTCCGCCGGCCTTTTTGTACTATACAGCGGAGCGGACCGCAACATTGAGGTGGTCAAGGCTCAGGGCGTCAGGCTGGGTGTTGCGTTCGTTGTTATGCTGGTCTTTGCTCAACTTGATCCTTCGGTATTCCGGCGGTGGGCGCCCTGGCTTTATGGAGCGGGCGTTGTTGCCCTGATCGCCGTACTGGTGGTTGGTGTGGGCGCAAAAGGCGCTCAACGCTGGCTGGCGCTTCCAGGGCTGCCCCGTTTTCAGCCCTCTGAACTGATGAAGCTGGTTGTGCCGATGATGGCCGCCTGGTATCTGTCCCGCCACTACCTGCCGCCGCGATTCCGGCACGTTGCGGTTGGGCTCGCCATTGTCCTGGTGCCGATGATGATGATTATCAAGCAGCCGGACCTGGGGACCTCTTTGCTGGTGGGGATGGCCGGGGTTTTCGTGGTTTTCTTCGCGGGCATAAGCTGGAAGCTGATTGCCGCATTTATAGCAATGGTCTCCGTCTCCGCGCCCATGATGTGGTTTTTCGTTATGCGCGATTACCAGAAGCAGCGGGTACTGACGCTGCTTGACCCCCAGAGTGATCCGCTCGGAGCCGGTTGGAACATTATCCAGTCGAAGACCGCTATTGGGTCAGGGGGGTTTGATGGTAAAGGTTGGTTACAGGGAACTCAGTCCCATCTGGAATTTTTACCTGAAAGTCATACCGACTTTATTGTTGCGGTCCTGGCCGAGGAGTTTGGCTTTATTGGCATGCTGATCCTGATGACTGTGTACTTCCTCATCATCCTGAGGTGTCTTTACATTGCCGTGACTGCCCAGGACTCGTTCAGCCGGTTGCTGGCCGGTGCTCTGACCATGACGTTTTTCATCTA
Organism: Marinobacter salinus; assembly: GCF_001854125.1. Classification (NCBI taxonomy): domain Bacteria; kingdom Pseudomonadati; phylum Pseudomonadota; class Gammaproteobacteria; order Pseudomonadales; family Marinobacteraceae; genus Marinobacter; species Marinobacter salinus. The sequence goes on along the minus strand of NZ_CP017715.1, from coordinate 2,437,290 downwards.
TATATTCGTCAATGTTGGTATGGTCAGTGGTTTGCTGCCAGTGGTGGGCGTGCCTTTGCCCCTTATCAGTTATGGCGGAACCTCAAGTGTTACTCTGATGGCGGCATTCGGGGTACTGATGTCGATTCATACCCATCGTCGCATGATTGGCGCCTAGGATGGTGAAAACGGAACGTGGCGAGCGGGTAATGGTGATTCAAGGTTATAACCCGTTACAATGAAGAAATGGCCGTGAAACAGAGAATCCGGCGATATATGTGCAAGAGGAATTCCGGACTGTGAACTTCAACTCGTGGATCTCGTGGATGCTGGTGGCGGCTGCTCTTGTGTTGGGTGGTTGTGCCTCGTCTCCGGAAACGGACCACTCATCCCGGTATACCATCAGTCAGGACCGAGCTCCGGCGGGTCACTTCGATGCGTCGGGCTTGACGGATGCCAAGCCGGTTTACGAGGCACCCAGGCGAGCGGGCAACAAGTCGCCTTACAATGTCTGGGGAAAGCAGTATCAGGTACTTGCAAGTAATGACGGATACGTAGCCCGGGGCACGGCAAGCTGGTATGGCGAGAAGTTCCATGGCCATAAGACATCGAACGGTGAAACGTTTGATATGTACGAGATGTCCGCGGCCCATAAGTCGCTAAGGATTCCGGGTTACGCCAGGGTAACCAACCTCGATAATGGTCGTTCAGTGGTTGTTCGGGTTAATGATCGTGGACCGTTCCATGGCGATCGGCTGATTGACCTTTCATACGCGGCAGCGAAAAAGCTTGGTTACCAGGCTCGGGGTACCGCAAGGGTGGAAGTGGCAGCTATTACCGTGCATCCGAATGGCTCGATGTTTCTGGCCGGCCAGCCTTTCGTGCCTGGTGCGGCAGCGAGCTCCGTCGAGAGCAGTGTTGCTGCCACTGGCCAGATGGTCGGTGACAACCAGGCGCTGTATGTTCAACTTGGCTCTTTTAGCCGACGGGACCCTGCGGAAAAGCTTCTCGGCAGGGTTCGTGCGGTACTCGAAAACCCCGTGCGCGTGCGCGCTATCGACACTGAGTCAGGCCGATTCCATCGGGTGCAGGTTGGCCCGTTTTTGAATGAGGACAGCGCCAGGCGTACCCAGAATCTTCTGGAAGCCCGGGGCTTTTTACAATCGATATTGCTGACCGATTCAAATTGAAAACCTGACCAGAAAGAAACACACCTAACGACGAATGAATGGACCCATGGCCTTTAAATCAGTACTCCGCTCCGTTTCCGTGATCCTTATCCTGGCCTCAATGCTGGCAGGAAAAGCGATGGCACAGTCTGTCTTGATTCCTTCTCCACCGCAGATTGCGGGGAGTTCCTACGTGCTGATGGACCCGAAGAGTGGGCGAATCATCATGGAAGAGAATAGTCATGAGCGTTTGCCTCCGGCCAGTCTGACAAAAATGATGACCGCCTACATCGTTGAACGTGAGTTGGATGAAGGGCGTATCTCCATGTCAGACATGGTCCCGATCAGCGTTCGCGCCTGGAAGACTGAAGGTTCCCGAACCTTTGTCCGCGAGGGAACAAGCGTTCCGGTCGAAACCCTGCTCAAGGGGGTGATTATTCAGTCAGGCAACGATGCTTCGGTGGCGCTGGCAGAGTTCGTCGCCGGTAGTGAGGGTGCGTTCGTTGATATTATGAATCAGCAGGCCCAGTTGTTGGGCATGAAAGACACCAACTTCGAGAATGCGACCGGACTGCCATCGAACGAGCATTTCTCCACTGCCTATGATCTGGCCAAGTTGGCGCGGGCTATCATCAATGATTACCCCGAAAACTATCCGATCTATGCGGAAAAGCACTTCACCTACAACAATATTCGCCAACCTAATCGTAATAGCCTGTTATGGCGGGACGACAGCGTGGATGGCCTTAAAACAGGTCACACCGAGGAAGCGGGATACTGTCTTGTAGCATCGGCGAAGCGCAATGACACCCGTCTGATTGCCGTTGTCATGGGCACGAGCAGTTCTGAGTCACGGTCCCAGGAAATCCAGAAGATGCTCAATTACGGATTCCGTTACTACGAAAGCGAGCGTCTTTTCAGCGCCGGTCAGGAGCTTATTCAGGCACGGGTCTGGAGTGGTCAGTCGGATCAGCTCTCCGTTGGTCTTGCCGAGGACGTCTATGTAACCATTCCGAGAGGCTCCCGCGACGATCTTGAATCCAGTGTCGACCTTGATTCCGTGATCAAGGCACCCATCAATGTGGGAGACGAGCTGGGACGGGTGAAGGTATCACTCAATGGTGAAGTGCTGGTCGACCAACCGGTGCTGGCCCTGCATGAAGTGCCTGAGGGTGGGTTCTTCAAACGCATATGGGATGCTATCAAGCTCTTTTTCATTCAGTTGTTTTAGACAGGGTAGCTAAGATGCCCGGGAGTAGCGTGTCATGAGTGAGCCGAAAGCACCAAAAATCGAGTTCCCCTGTGACTATGTCATCAAGGTTATCGGCAATTCTGCGCCTGACTTCACCGAGTTTGTTGTTGAGGTCGTGGAGCAGCATGCCCCGGGGATCTCTGAAGCAGACATCTCCGTGAATGAGAGCAGCAAAGGCCGATTTTCTTCTGTGCAACTCAAGATTGTTGCGACCGGCGAGGCGCAGCTCAAAGCACTGTTCGAAGAGCTCAAGGCCAGTGGCCGTGTGCACATGGTGCTGTAATCAAAATGTCTGATCTGATCGTTCGGTCCCTGGGGCAGCAGCCTTACCTGGAAACCTGGGAGGCGATGAAAAAATTCACCGCTGAGCGGGATGACAGCGTCACGGATGAGCTCTGGTGTCTTGAGCACCCTCGGATTTATACACAGGGTCAGGCTGGTAAGGCTGAGCACATACTTGCTCCCGGGGATATTCCGGTCATTCAGGTGGATCGTGGCGGTCAGGTCACCTATCACGGACCCGGGCAGATCGTCGTCTACCTGATGATTGATCTCAGTCGTCGGAGCCTTGGTATCCGGGCGCTCGTGAATCAGATTGAACAGGCCCTTGTCCGCACCCTTGCCCAACTGGATATTGAGGCTGCTTCCCGACCGGATGCTCCCGGGGTTTATGTTGGTGAATCCAAGATAGCCTCGCTCGGGTTGAGAGTCAGGCGGGGTTGCTCCTTCCACGGGCTTGCCCTTAACGTCGCGATGGATATGGAACCTTTTCGACGCATCAACCCATGCGGTTATGCCGGCATGACCATGTGCCAAGTTCGCGACTTTGTTCCGGACGTGACGATCGAGGCTATCGAGCAGCGACTCATGGACCAGCTTGTTTCCGGTCTTAAGTCCTCTGTGGTGGACTACCGCAGAGGTTGGTAGGACTCAGGGCGGCTTCGCCGGTATTGGCTTCCGGCAACAGTGTCGGTTGTTCCTCCCCGCCCCATCGGGCAAGAGTGTCCACTTTTCCCTACTATTCCCCCAAGGCGCGCGCATTGGCCCCGAGGCCGGAAAATTCGGGTCGAATCGGTAAGGTTAGGTCGTTACAGTATCCGTATAATAGGGAAAGCGGTTTATAGCGGTTAAATTCTCTGATCCCGACAGGTCACCCATGTCATCCAGACGCTCAGCAAATTCGGTCTCTCGCATCAAAACCGGCAGTTTCGAGCGCCGGTTGAGTCTAACCCGCGCAGGGCTATTCGCCGGCACGCGTATGGCCTCGCATATGGCGACCAACTGGTTTAACAGCAGAGAGAATCGGGACAAAAAACATCGCGCAATGTTGTCCAAACAAGCTCGCTTTCTCGTTGATGAGCTGGGCCAGCTGAAGGGCAGTGTGGTCAAGATTGGTCAGGTGATGGCGTTGTATGGAGAGCATTTTCTGCCGGAAGAGGTGACCGAGGCACTGCATACCCTTGAAGATCAGACAACGTCTCTTGAGTGGCCTGCCATCGAGCGGGTTCTGAAGGAGGACATGGGCAGCGATCGTCTGGCGGAGCTGGAGGTCGATCCGGAGCCGATCGGGGCTGCTTCCCTTGGTCAGGTGCATCGGGCTTTGCGTCGCAGTGACGGGCTTGAGCTGGTGCTGAAGGTCCAGTACCCGGGTGTGGCCGATGCCGTTGACAGCGACCTGAATGCCGTCGCCCATCTCCTCAAGATTGCCCGGCTGGTCAGCTTTGGTCCCGAATTTAACGACTGGCTGGAAGAAGTCCGGGAAATGATGCACCGGGAGGTGGACTACAGGCTGGAAGCACGCACCACTGAGAAATTCCGGGGCATGCTTGCGTCCGACCCTCGGTTCATCGTGCCGCGCGTCCTGAATGAATACTCAACGGCCCATGTGATTGCTTCAACGTACGAGCATGGCCATTCTGTCAGTTCCCTGGCAGTCAAAGATCTCCCGTTACAGCGTCGAAGTGCACTGGGTGAGGCCGCATTGGAGCTCTTCTTCCGGGAGCTGTTTGTCTGGGGCGAAATTCAGACCGACCCCAATTTCGGCAACTATCGAATTCGCATCGCCGGTGAAGAGGGTGATGACCCGGGCTATGACCGCATCGTGCTGCTGGATTTCGGAGCAGTGCAGTCTTATTCCGAGGATTTTCTGGCACCCGTCAAACAGATGATACAGGCGTCCTACGAGAATGATCTCGAGGCGGCGATCGTTGGTGGAGTGAAGCTGAACTTCATGAGCCGGGACTGGCCGAGGGAAGTCCTGGAAAAATTTGGTTCAGTTTGCATGTCGGTGCTCGAACCGCTGGCGAAGGATCAGAGTCATTGGCCTGACTATGCCGTAAACGGCCATGGCCAGTACCGGTGGAAGCAGAGCGATCTGCCCTCAAGGGTAGCCCGCCAGGCTGCGCGTTCTGCGATCAATCGTTATTTCCGGGTACCCCCGAAAGAGTTTGTGTTCCTGAACCGAAAGCTGATTGGCGTTTATACGTTTATTGCCGTTTTGCATGCCGAGTTCAACGGTGAGCCGCTGCTGCGTAAATACCTTTACGGTGATGGTGCGCCTGAGGCTTCAGCCACCAGCCAGAGAACGAAGGCGTAGCGCAATCCTTTGCCAATGCCAACCAGAATAACGAAGTTGAGCCAGGGGACCCGCATGATGCCTCCCACCAGGGTCAGTGCGTCACCACCTAAAGGCAGCCACCCCAGTAACAACGACCATTGCCCATAGCGATTAAACCGGTTCCGGGCCCGATGCAATTGCTGTTCGCTGACGGGAAACCACCGTTTATGTTTGAAGCGATCGACTTGCCGGCCAATAACCCCGTTAACAACGGATCCAAGCGTATTGCCGAGCGTCGCCCAGAACCACAGCCACCAAAGTGAAAGCCCCTGGGTCACCAGCGTGCCCAGAAGTATTTCAGAGTATGCCGGTAGCAGTGTTGCGGCGGCAAAAGCCGTCAGGAAGAGTGTCAGGTAAGCCAATCGGTTCTCCTTGCTTTCCAAAGGTGGTGCAGGGATCGGTACGCGCTATGGTGGTGATTCAAAGCGTCAATTTTCAATTTTTACCAGCCATGAGATGATTGGCTGATTTTCATTCTATACAAATCAAACGTTAGCGTCGGCGTTCAGGAGGCCGTTATGGAACAGGTTACTATCTATGGTCGCACAAGCTGTGGATTTTGTTTGCGAGCCAAAGGCCTCTGCGAAGCGAAAGGGCTGCCCTATAAATGGGTGGATATGATGTCAGAGGGCCTCAGCAAGGCGGATATCTCCGATCGAATCGGTCGGCCAGTACACACCGTTCCACAGATTCTGGTCGGCGACAGATACATCGGCGGCTGTGATGAGTTCTTTGCATTTGTTCGACATCAGGAAGCCGAAACCGCACGTTAATGAGCGGTTAAAGGCGACAAAAAAGCGCCCGGAGGTTTTGGCCTCCGGGCGCTTTTTTTACTGATTCAGCGAATTTAGAGCTGAAACGTGGTTTTCAGTTTCTTTTCGACCAGTTGATTCTTTAACTTCGCGACCCTCGGCAGGCCATTGTCAAAAGGCGGGAAGCTCTCGCCGGCAATCAGAGGCTCCAGGTAGTCCCTGCAGTCTCGGGTAATGCCAAAGCCGTCGTCGGTGATGTAGTGAATCGGCATTTTCTTTTCCTGGTTGGCGACGTCACTCAGGGGAGCTTCACCAATCTTCCAGCGATAGGGCTTGGCCTGCTCGCGAACGATCGTGGGCATCAGGGCCTGCTTTCCGGCCAGTGCCATTTCCACCGCGGATTTGCCCACAGCGTAGGCCTGCTCCACGTCGGTCGCAGAGGCAATGTGCCGGGCACTGCGCTGCAGGTAGTCGGCAACGGCCCAGTGGTATTTGTGACCTAATGCCTGCTTGACCATGTTTGCCAATGCCGGGGCAACACCACCGAGCTGGGTATGGCCAAACGCATCCTTGGCGCCGGCGTCTGCCAGGAATCGGCCATCTTCGTACTGGGCGCCTTCCGAGGCAACAACAACGCAGTAACCGTATTCCTTCACGCAGTGATCAACCCTTGCCAGGAAGGCTTCGCGATCAAACGGAATTTCCGGGAACAGAATGATGTGAGGTGGCTCGCCTTCTCCCTGGCCAGCCAAGCCGCCGGAGGCTGCGATCCAGCCGGCATGGCGGCCCATTACTTCCAGGATAAATACCTTGGTAGACGTCTCGCACATAGACTTGATATCGAGGCTTGCTTCCAGCGTCGAAGTGGCAATGTATTTGGCAACGGAGCCAAAACCAGGGCAGCAGTCAGTGAAAGGCAGGTCGTTGTCGACGGTCTTGGGAATACCGATGCAGGTAATGGGATAGCCCATTTTGTCCGCAATCTGGGAGACCTTGTAGGCAGTATCCTGAGAGTCTCCACCGCCATTGTAGAAAAAATAACCGATGTCGTGGGCGCGGAATACTTCGATCAGGCGTTCGTATTCACGACGGTTTTCGGAAATATTCTTAAGTTTGTGGCGACAGGAACCAAACGCGCCACCGGGCGTATGAATCAGCGCCTGGATGGCGTCGTCGCTTTCAAGGCTGGTATCAATCAGTTCTTCCTGAAGCGCACCAATAATACCGTTTCGACCTGCGTAGACCTTGCCAATCTGGTCCGGATGTTTGCGCGCGGTCTGAATGACCCCGCATGCGCTGGCATTAATGACGGCGGTAACCCCGCCAGACTGAGCGTAGAATGCGTTCTTGATGGCCATCTCGGGCTGGAGCCTCCTGCTGGTTCGACGATGGCGCAGATGATACGCCAAACGACGGGGATTTTCATGAGCACGATTGCGGATAGCGCGGCTCTTGACGGGCCCGGGCGGATACGGGAGGCTTGTCGGGTTTCAATGGGAGAGGGCAGTAGCGGAATGCATATTCATATCCTGGGAATCTGTGGCACCTTTATGGGAAGCCTGGCCGTACTGGCGCGGGAGCTTGGCCACACGGTCACCGGAGCCGATCAGGGCGTTTACCCGCCCATGAGTACTCAACTGGAAGCCCAGGGCATTCACCTGATGGAAGGGTACAGCGATAGTCACCTGGAACCTGAGCCCGATCTGGTTCTTATCGGCAATGCGATGTCCCGTGGCAATGTGGAGGTGGAAGCCGTCCTCAACCGAAACATCGATTACATGTCTGGCCCGGAATGGCTGGCTCGGGAAGTGCTCCGGCATCGCTGGGTCCTTGCGGTAGCGGGGACCCATGGCAAAACCACCACCACGTCGATGCTGTTATGGATTCTGGAGCAGGCCGGTTTTGAACCGGGGTATCTGGTAGGTGGTGTACCCCGGGACTTTCCGGTGTCAGCGAGGCTGGGCAACAGCGACTTTTTTGTGATTGAGGCTGACGAATATGACAGCGCCTTTTTCGACAAGCGCTCGAAGTTCATCCATTACCGGCCTCACACTCTGATTCTCAATAACCTGGAATTTGACCACGCTGATATCTTCGACAATGTGGAAGCCATTGAGCGCCAGTTTCATCACCTGGTCCGGACAGTGCCGTCCCAGGGGCTGATTATCCGGCCCACCGTGGATCCACACCTGGATAAAGCACTGGATATGGGGTGCTGGAGTGCAGTTCAGGACACGGCAATCGGAAGCGAAACACCCCGCACGTCGGACTGGCGGGCCGAGTTACTGTCTGAAGATGGCAGTCGGTTCATGGTTATCCATCATGAGCAGCCAGTGGCTATGCTGAAATGGTCCCAGACCGGTATGCATAACGTCCGTAATGCCCTGGCTGCCATCGCCGCGGCTCGCCATGTGGGCGTGACCCCGGATCATGCAGTGGCTGCGTTGTGCAGGTTCTCTGGTGTGAAGCGTCGCATGGAGCTGATTGCCGAGGTTGGCGGTGTCCGGGTATACGATGATTTTGCCCATCACCCCACGGCCATTGCGACAACCCTTGAGGGCCTCCGTGCTCAGGTGGGGGATGAGCCGATTGTGGCGTTGATCGAGCCTCGCTCCAACACCATGAAGCAGGGTGTGCATCAGCAGACGCTGCTACCCAGCGCCGCTGTCGCCGACCGTGTGCTGTGGGCCAACCTCAATGACATGGCATGGCTACCTGCGCTGGTCGCTGAATGGCAGTCAGGGCACGATGACACCGGGCACCATGGGGTCGAAAACTCGGTCGAGGCACTGATAAATCGTGTTTTGGACGATCTGCCAAGCCCCTGTCACATTGTCATCATGAGCAACGGTGGATTTGGTGGCATCCACGGTAAACTCGTTGCCGAGCTTGAGCGTATTCAGGGCTGAGTTTTCCGGTCATCACTTTTTCGATTCAGGGCAGACCCATGACAGAGCATACCCCGCAGGTGCGAACCATTAACCTGGCCTTCACCGGCGCCTCTGGCGCCCAGTATGGCCTACGTCTTTTGCAGTGCCTGGTAGCGGCGGGCTGCCGGGTGAACGTGATGATCAGTCGTGCCGCTCAGGTTGTGATCGCTACCGAAACCGACCTGAAACTACCGGGCACGCCACCGGCGATGCAGGAAACCCTGACCAACTGGGCGCAGGCTGAGCCGGGGCAGGTGTTGGTGTTTGGCCGGGAAGACTGGTTTGCACCGCCGGCCTCGGGCTCCGGCGAGCGAGCTCCGCTGGTGGTGTGTCCCTGCAGCACCGGCACGCTTTCGGCGCTAGCCACCGGAGCGAGTAACAATCTCATCGAGCGTGCCGGAGATGTGGCTCTGAAAGAGCGCCGGCCGCTGATTCTGGTGCCGCGGGAAGCGCCGTTCTCCGAGGTTCACCTGGAGAACATGCTGAAGCTGACCCGGATGGGGGCCGTTATCATGCCGGCCAGCCCCGGGTTTTACCACAGGCCGGCATCGGTGCAGGATCTGGTGGATTTCGTGGTTGCCCGTCTGCTGGATCATCTCGGAATTTCCCAGGACCTCATGCCGCGGTGGGGTGAGGCTCGCGCTGAACAAAAGCGCTCGGGCTGACGCCAGCGACACGCAGCGATGGTTTTGGTCAGCCCGATTGATGGTTTTCATCATTGAGCGAAACCGTCTCCCGTCCGAGACTTGGTGAACGACAATTACAATGCAGGTCATTCACCGAGGTTTACCATGATTCCACGTACTCTCTTCGACGCCGATCTCGAGGGCTTTCGCGATTCTGTCCGCAAGTTTCTGGAGCAGGAAGCGGCACCCCATCACGAACAATGGGAAAAGGACGGCCAGGTCAGTCGTGAGCTGTGGCTGAAGGCCGGTGAACTGGGCTTTCTATGCCCTTGTCTGCCGGAGGAGTATGGCGGTGTGGGGGCGGATTTTCGCTACAGCGCGGTGTTGATCGAGGAGGTGGCAAGGGCCGGTCTTACCGGGATTGGCTGGGGCCTGCACTCTGACATCGTTGCGCCTTATGTCCTGAATTACGGTTCCGATGAGATGAAAACTCAGTATCTGCCCAAGCTGGCGAGCGGCGAGATGATTGGCGCCATTGCCATGACTGAGCCGGGTGCGGGTTCGGATCTGCAAGGTGTTAAGGCGACAGCGGTCAAGCAGGGCGATCATTACCTCCTGAACGGATCCAAGACCTTCATCACCAACGGCCAGCTCGCAGATGTGGTTATTGTCGTGGCCAAAACCGACCCCAAAGAAGGTGCCAAGGGTATCAGCCTGTTCATGGTGGAAGCTGCGTGGGAAGGCTTCGAAAAAGGCCAGAACCTGAACAAGGTAGGCATGAAGGCCCAGGATACGTCCGAGCTGTTTTTCCAGGATGTGAAAGTTCCGGCAGAGAACCTGATTGGCCCCGGAGAAGGGCAGGGGTTCTTCCAGTTGATGCAGGAACTGGCTGCCGAGCGCTTACAGGTCGCGCTGGGTGCAGTGGCCGCTGCCGAAGCAGCCTGGCAGTGGACGCTGGATTATGTGAAAGAGCGGAATGCCTTTGGCAAGCCGGTGATCGCTTTCCAGAATACCCGCTTCAAAATGGCCGAAATGAAGGCTGAGATCACCTCGGCGCGAGTGTTCACCGATCGCTGCCTGGAACTTCATCTGGACAAGAAACTTGATATTCCGACCGCTGCGATGCTCAAGCAGCTCACCACCGACCTCCAGTGCAAGGTTATGGACGAATGCGTCCAGCTCCACGGTGGGTATGGCTACATGTGGGAATACCCCATTGCCCGGGCCTGGGCCGATTCGCGCGTACAGCGTATCTATGCCGGCACTAACGAAATCATGAAGGAAATTGTGGCCCGATCGTTCTGATGCGTTCAGCCCCGGGGTCGTATCAGGCCGACGGGGCTCATGCCTCGCTTTTGTTACCAAAGTTTACAAATTGCCAAACCTATCAAGGTCTCCGGCAACGACATCCCCTACAGTAGCGGCACAACCTCCAACAAGGATAAACGGTTGCCGCGATGAAACGCCTCCTTTGCCTGATTGCCCCTGTGTTTACGCTCGCTCTTGCCGGTTGTGGTGAGAAATCTGACCAGCTGTCCGAGGACGGCCGGGATTTCGACGGTGTGGAATACAGTGAGCCTGCACCCTATACCGGCAAAGTTATCGACGGGTATCTGAGCAACGCCCGGGTCTGGCTTGATATGGATGGTGACAGCCAGTTTACACCGGGTCCGTTGGTTGTTGAGCTCGACAACGGAGCAGAGGTGGCCTTGCCCTCCGGGGAGCCGACAACATTGAGTGGCTCCGGTGGCGAGTTCTCCCTGGACGTGTCGGAACTGGTGCTGGATCCGGAAATCGGGCCGGACCTGGACCCCAGGGATTATCCGCTGTATGCATTGGCATTACCGGGTAAAACCCTGGAAGAAACCCGCAGTGGCGATGTGGTTGTCGGCAGTGCGTTCATGATGTCAGCGCCTGCCGGTATCCGGAATATTACACCGCTAACGACCCTGGCTCGTTATCGGGCGCTGGCAGGACTGTTTCTGGATGATGGCAGCAACCTGTCCGCCAGTCTGGCTGGTCTCAATCTGGTGAGGGACTACATTCTGGCTCAGGAAGATCGCGCCCATGCCTATGCCAGGGCGCTCGCCCGGTTCATGGCAAGCCAGTTCCCGCGAGCATTCAATGAACTGCTTGAAAGTGAGGGGAGTGATGGCACTGAACGGTTCCTGAGTCGACAGGCAGCGTTTCTGCTTGGGATCTCTCTGGTCCAGAATGCAGACGATGTCATAGAGGTGGTGGATGCCGCGGCCCAGGGCAATTACGCCAACGTCGACGTCGACTCATTGGCCCTGCCGCAGGTAGCTATTGAGCTGAGCGATCCTGTATTGCTGACCAGTCAGCGTGTTTATGCCGAACCGGAGCGTTCGGACACCCTGCCGGCAAATCGCTCTGACCTGCTTGTTTCCGCCGAACTGGCGTTTGACTATAGCGAGGACGGGCGGCTTCTGTCGGTTTCCGCCAACGGGTGCCTTTCTCCATCCATGCCGGAGTTGTCACGCCTGATCGGGGTTGGCGGGTACATGGCGAAACTGCAGACCCAGTGGCTACCCTCCGCTGCGCTTTCACCCCAAAGCAGAATCAATTACGACGTGGCTGGCACCGACGAGCGGCTGGTGTTCGACTGGGACAATCAGCGCATCTACTTCGAAACTTCAACCACGTGCCACAATCATGAGCGTGTCTTTGCCGGTTCCACGGAGTTGGGGGGGAACCCGGAAATTACCTATAGCTGGACCCTGCAAGATGGGCGTTTAACCGAGTTGGTCGCTCAAATTCCGCAGCCTGATGGTTCAATGTTCATTCGTTCACTGGGGCTGGAGCCGGCGAACGCTATCTCTGGTTTTCCTGGCTATCGCCTGAGTGAGGACGGAACGGAGGTGGCAGCACTGGTTTTCACCGAACCGGTTTCAGACTGCGCGCTTGAGCCTGGTGCCGTGGGTATGGATCTGGTGGTCAGTGCCAGCCAAAGCTATGAGTTTTCCGGGTATGAGCCTCAGCCGGCCAACTTCGTTGGTCTTTCCCTTGAGCTTGATACCCGGGAGTTTGGCTACCCCGAGCCGGGTGATGCGTTTGCTGTGAATCGCTTGCTGAGGTTCGGTTTTCTGGATCCCGCGATGTCGGGGTTGCCCAATGTTGACGCCGACGCGGGTTTCGAGTGGGTGATGTACTATCCACCGGTGGGCGGCATCGGGTTCCAGGATGGGCAGCCCAATCTCGTCAAAGAGGCTTATCTCAAGAAATACAGTGGTGCGCGGAACTGCGGCCGGGAGTTTGAGGAAGTGCCGGCCGGCGCTTACGCGCGGGTGGAGTATGGCCACCAGAGGTTATCGGGGTATTTGTTGAGTTTGCTGGAATGACTGGGGATGCGGGCTCAGGAGCTTGTGGGGCTGCTCCATCGCCCGCTCAATGCTCAGCAAGAGAATGCATGCAGTCGGGGCAGTAAAGGGTCCCCAGGCGAAGGTGATATCGCACGGTTGTGCCGACATCTATCTCTTCGTTGCAGCTATCGCAGAGCGACCCGATTTCCAGTGTGACTTCTCCGTAGCCTGATACTGGAATTTCGATATCGCCTATTTTTCGGTTCCAGGGCTCATCCTTGACAATATCCCCTCGAAAACTGTTCTCCAGACTGCGCCATCGCTCTATCAGGTGTTCAGGTAGATGATGACGTTTCAGACAGTCCACCATCAACGACTCTCTGTAATCGAACAGGTCGTTGGATATGACCATCCAATGGTGTGCATTTCGTGGTCGGTCTCCGAAATAGACTTTTTCTCCGGTGAATTTTTGTTTCAGGAAGAGGTACTGCTTTTCTTGCGCGCGTTGCCGGGTTACACCGTGGAAAAAGGGAGAGAGTCTTTCGTCCGAAAAAGCTTTTGTATAGAAATCTTCCAGAATTTCAGATAGTACTCGACCATTGTCCAGCGCTTCCCACATTTCAGGGTCAGGCGATAAAAATGAGCTATTCTGAGTGCCACTGACGGGCAAATTTTTATTCAGGCGTTCTCTGTTTCTGGGAATAATCGAGAGGGAATCTGTCGGTTTGCATAGACAGGGAAGAAAAAAACCCTGGCTGATCTGCTCGCCACTGAGTCCTTTCTGAGAGTCAGGAGGAAGTGCCCCCTTTTTAACAATATGCATGCAGGCATGGCAGGATCCTTTGCGGCATGAAAAGGGAAACTTCACACCTTGCCGGAGCATAGCCTCAAGTATTGTCTCCTCCGGCCCACAATTATAATGGCTTCCCAGGTATTCAATTTTAAACATTGAAATTGCTCATGCTTCAGTATTCGTTACCGATGAGGTGGTCGATTTTTGTGGCAGATTTGCGTGCCTCAAGAAAGATCCGTCCGAGATTGACGGTTGGTTTTGCCGCCACGGCGAGAACCTTGTCTCCGCCGGCCCTTACCAAAAGCATAAGTCCCTGAGAGCCTTCTATTAGAAGTTGCTTCATCTGGCCCCGGGCGATCTCGTCCGCAGCCCTTTCAGCCAATGCGAGTAGAGACGCACACATTGCGGCAAACCGATCCTGGTCAGTATCTTTACTCAGTACGGCACCGATGATGTAGCCGTCGGTTGTCATTGTGGCTGAGGCTTCAATGTCATCTGAGGAAGCGTTTAACTCTCGCAGGATCGACCTTGCGGCACTTGCCTTCGGGTGATTTTGTCCGGAATTAGTCTCGGCGTTCATCCGTTATTCCTGTTTAATAGCACACTGTTGGAGTCGCCTGGCCGAGCGTAAACCCGGCCGGCAGATGAATTACAGTGCTGCTTCAACCTTTGGTAGAGCGGCGCGGGCTTTTGTAATAACCATGCCCAGGTTGGCTGTTTTTCGACAGACAAAGGTCACAACGTGGTCCTGGTTTTCTTTGGTTCGCATGAACACGTGAATGAGGTTTTCGCTGTTAACGATGATTTCCTGGAAGTAATGGAAGTCGTCAAGCGGCAAGCCTCTCGCTTTCTTGAACATATTTTCGATGCTGACGACATTGGGTCCCTGGAAAAGGTCGGCAGTGGCTGCCGCAAGCATTTCAAGAACTTCCTCAGGGTGTGAGTCCACGGTTTTAATGCCAAGAAGCATCCCGCTGGACAGGTCTACATAGCCACCGGCAAGGCACTCGGGAATGGTTGAGATTGCCTGCTGCATGGCGTTATCAAGGTCGGACATTTATTATTCTCCTCATCTTTGAGTTTTCACAGGACCCGTCAGGATGCCTGCGTGTTTTTTACCCGTTCAGTCAAAAACAGGGCAAATTTTTCCAGGAATTCTACTTGTACTTCGGATTGAACCCAGCGGGGCTCGATACGTCGGACGGTTTCCAGTGAGTCGAGTGCTGCCATACCCTCCCAAATCAGGCAGCAGGCAAGTATGGTTCCTGTGCGGCCGAGACCTGCCCGACAATGGACAGCGACAACGCCACCTTCATCACAGAGCCTCTGTATCATTTTGCAAAGGCCTGCAGCCTGAGTGATAGAAGGAGCTGCCATGTCGCGGAATGGTGACCAGGTATTTTCAATCCCGTACTCGGCCAGAGCTTCGGTGTCAGGCTTGGTCTCGGTAAGTGTGATCAAAGTCGTGACGCCAACACGTTTCAATGCTTTGAGGTCATACTCCAGATCCTGAACAATCCCGGGCCTGGGTGTTCCGGCCAGCTTTCCTTTCTTGAGCCAGAGAAAACCTCTCGGGCCGAAACTGTCGCTGATATAAGATCTTGCTTCCACCGGGAGTGGCGGGGGAGGGGGCGTTTCGGGAGCCAGGGTGTCCGGGTCCGCATCGGGCGCAGCAACTGCACAGGAACCGGTTCTCACAAAGCTTTTCCCAGCCTCACTGGCCGGATGCCTGAGAAAGTCCTCCGTTCTTGCGGCCTCATGAACGCTGCCACCTGCAATCAAAACCATGCGTCCGCCAAGAAGAGAAGCATGAGAGAGGTTGTGCAACGCTATGAGTATTGAGCGGCGCTGTCCCTCGGAAGCAATGTAATTCAACAGGCGCTCTGCTTCCTGATCATTCAGGCCGGTTGTTGGCTCATCCAGTAAGATCAGGCGAGCGCCGGTGGCCGCGAGCCGCATTGTGGCCAGGTGTCTTTGTTGCGCAAGATTCAAATGAATGACCGGCTCATCAATCCGTTCAATAAGCTCGTTCAGCCCCGCTGTCTCAAGAAGTCTCTGCGCCAGTTGACGCTGCTGTACCGGAGACAGAGATCTTCGCTCGGGAAGGTCCTGAACAATGTTTTCGAGGATGCTCGCCATGACCATTCTGGCGTTTTGTGCGGCGAGTACGGGCCGTTCCCCGTCGCCCAAGGAGGCGCCGATATAGCTTATATTGCCCCAGGTACGGAGATTGGGATTGGGGTCGTTAAAACCGGCCAGGGTACGAAGTAGTGTCGATTTTCCGGTCCCGCTGGGCCCGAGAAGGGTGGTGATTTCCCGGTCCGGAACCTCAAGGTCGATACTCGCAAGAACCGTTTTCTCGCCAAAAGCCACGCCAAATCCGCTAAGCGAAAGAACTGATGGATTTGAACTATTCTGTCCGGGAGAATTCACCGCTTTACTCCCGGGTCGAGCATGGCCAGCAGGGCTTGCAGCAAAACAGAAATGTCGTTTCGTTCGCGAGCATCGACTTCAAAAACCGGGGCTTTTATACCAAGTTCACTGAGCTTGGTATGGTAGGAATACAGGCCGGGCCGGGCGTTCATATCCATACGGGTTACCCCGATGACCATGGAGCTTTTTCTGATGAAAGGGCGGAAGGCATGAATGTAGAATTCCAGGTCGGCAAGTGGATCGTCCCGGTCATTGTCGAGTAATAAGACCAGCCCCAGCCCCCCAATTGTGATGATGTCCCACATAAAGCTGAAGCGCTCTTGTCCGGGGGTACCGTACAGGTGAATTTTCTGTCCGCCTCCAACGTTCAGAGTGCCGTAATCCATAGCAACAGTTGTGGTTTCCTTGCGCTTTGAAACATCGTCACTTGCTCTGCTTTCAGTGCTAACCACCTCGATATCACTGATGGTCTGTATTGCTGTCGTTTTGCCAGCACCTACAGGTCCGGCGAAGATGATTTTATGTTCCACAAAGAACTCCTAGCGCCCGGCGAGTTTACTGAGAAGTGACGACAGGAGACTCTGGCTGCGATGAGGCTCCAGTCGGGGTTCCTCTGGCTTCCGGTTGATGGCGCGAGCGAAACCGGCAGCGCGGGCTGCGCTATAAACCTGATACATTTCATCAGCCGGGACCTTTAATAACCGCGACGCAAAGAAGATGGATGTCGGGTGTTTGTAAAAGAGAGCAAGGATCCTGAATGTATCCGGTGTTAAAGGGAGGCGGGTCAAATTGGGCCAGTAATCAAGCTGAACTACATCGTTCCAGTGACATCCCTCCATCAGGCGGCCTTTTGAAACGTAAAATGCGGTTTGCCACATCAGCTCGTCTATGTTTCTTCCCACCCTGTTCCCATACGGGGCACTGTCTTCTTCGGAGAGAAGGTTCACACGAAATGCCCCTGGAGAGAGCTGGAGAAGTTCCGGCAAATCCGGACTGTCTGAAAAATATTCTCCCCGGCTGCTGAGAAGTACCAGGCCTCCATGAGTGTCTGTCGAGATGCGAATATTCTGCTTGTTCGCGGACGCTCGGCGGAAACTTGTAATCATAGAGTCATCGGGGCTGAAAAAGTCAGTAGTCCCGGTGTTCGTGTTGCTGGAAGATTCTGCTTTACTGGTCATGCGACTTCTCGGAGAAAAAATGTATTACCCGCAATTGATTATTTCCGGCGTATGCCACAAATCGTGGGCTTTTATAAATTTTGTTCTGATGAGCTAAGGGTCTGAGATCGACACGTGAGCCAAATAATGGAATATATATCGCTTATATATACATATAAAAGGTGTTTGTTAGGTAAAAATGAAACTTAATGTTGCAGGTCGGTATAGATGTTTTTTTGTGTAATTAAATGTGAGGAAGTGCATTTCAACTACCGAATGCAGGCTATGCGGAGACCGCTCTCTAGCGCAGGCATCCTCAAAACGTCTTTGAGTATACGCACAGGACATATTGCTAAATGTCCGTATATTGCAAAGATGGTTTTATGTATGTCGAAAAACGATGGTCTGGTTTTAAGGATAATGTTTGTGTGCGTGTTGCATGAAGGAAGGTATTTTTCTGAGATGCGATCCGATGGCTCCATCGTTATCGAATTAAAGAGGCCAGCTGGCTTTTTTTAGCCGGGTATGGGGTATGGTTTGTGTTGACTGATATTCCGGAAGGGTGATCTTGTTCGGGAGAGAAGCAACTCCTAGGGACAAGGGGTCGTATAGTTTGAGGTCGGAGGGTGGTATACGTTGAGAATCCCGTCGCTGTTTAGATCCTGTTGAGAGTGAGGTGGCGTCGGATCTGATTTTGGCACTGAACACTCAGCTAGGTAATATTGTTTAAAAAAGTGGATACACTATCGCCGT
Organism: Marinobacter salinus; assembly: GCF_001854125.1. Taxonomy (NCBI): domain Bacteria; kingdom Pseudomonadati; phylum Pseudomonadota; class Gammaproteobacteria; order Pseudomonadales; family Marinobacteraceae; genus Marinobacter; species Marinobacter salinus. The sequence continues at coordinate 2,419,509 of NZ_CP017715.1, read as the reverse complement.
GGTTTTTCAACGCTATTCGAACAGGGGGTCATCCGCAGTGGTGCTTGCTTGATGCGCTGAGGGTATCGTGGCTCCGTGGAAGGTTTCAGCATAACAGCTGCGGGTGCCGGCGATAGTAATAGGTTTCTTGTTACAGGGATGAATGAACTCTGGAAGGCCATTCTTTAAGTATAAGAATGGTGCCGAGGAGAGGACTTGAACCTCCACGGGGTTGCCCCCACTAGCACCTGAAGCTAGCGTGTCTACCAATTTCACCACCTCGGCAGGTGATTTGCAGAATCTTAGTTTGTTGAAAACTATGTATTTCTGCCAACGGTAAGGTATGTGCCTTGACCGATGGCGCGTACTTTAATAATTCCCTGAAAGCCTGTCAAACATTTTTTAAAAAATACACTGGCAGGTATTTATGCCTATATATCGCTCCGTGTTAGGCAGCTGCGCCAACACAACGTTATACTGCAAGACAAACGAATTAATCTAGGTACCGTGTTGGTACTGAAGCAGAACAAGGATCCGAATGGTTTCCAGCAAAAAAGATGAAAGGGACCCGCACGCCGGTCGGGAAGCCCAGAAGTACGACAACCCCATACAAAGCCGTGAATTCATTATCGCTCACCTGAAGGAGCGAGGTGCGCCTGCGACCCACGAGACGCTTTGCGCCGAGCTTGGGCAGGATTCACCGGAAGGTATTGAGGCGCTGCGTCGCCGCTTGATTGCCATGTGCCGGGACGGTCAACTGATTTGTAACCGCCGGGGCGCTTACCTTCCTATTGAAGAAGCGGACCTGGTAACCGGGCGTGTGATTGGTCACAAGGACGGTTTTGGCTTTCTGGTGCCGGATGACGGCGGGTCCGATCTCTTTCTGACCGCTCGCCAGATGCGCCAGGTATTCCATGGTGACCGCGTCGCTGCCCGGGTTGACCGTGTCGACGATCGTGGGCGCCGTGAAGGTGTGATTGTCGAAGTACTTGAATACCGGACCAGCCAGACAGTCGGTCGCTTTTTCCAGGAGAGTGGCATCAGCTTCGTTGTCCCGGAGAACGCCAGGATCAACCATGAGATCCTGATTCCTCAGGAGAATTGCGGCGAAGCCCGTCATGGGCAATATGTTGTGGTGGACATCGTCCGCCAGCCAAGCGTTCGCACCCAGCCTCTGGGGAAAATTGTCGAGGTTCTGGGCGAGCACATGGCGCCGGGTATGGAAATCGACGTCGCGATTCGCTCCTACGACATTCCTCACAGCTGGCCACCGGCGGTGGGGGAGCAGGTTGCAGAAATCCCGGAACAGGTCACTGAAAAAGACAAGGAAAACCGGGTTGATATCCGTAATCTCCGGCTGGTTACGATTGACGATGAAACCGCCCGCGACTTTGACGATGCGGTTTATTGTGAGCCGAGGCCCCGCGGGGGCTATCGTTTGCTGGTTGCGATCGCGGATGTGTCCCATTATGTTCGTCCGGGTACGCCGCTCGACGAAGAGGCGGTGAACCGGAGTACATCAGTGTACTTCCCGGACCACGTGGTTCCGATGTTGCCGGAAAAGCTTTCAAACGGCCTCTGTTCGCTGAACCCCGGCGTTGACCGCTTGTGCATGGTGGCCGACTTGACCATCAGTGCGGCGGGTAATATCAGCGGCTACAGCTTCTATCAGGCGGTTATGTACAGCCACGCACGGCTAACCTATAACAAGGTGAGCGACATGCTGGAGCACCCGGATTCGGAATCGGGTTATCGTCTGTCCGAGCAATACGCCCATGTGCTCCCACAGCTGCACAATCTTTATGGCCTTTATCAGCTGCTGCGAAAGGCGCGGACCGAGCGTGGTGCGATCGACTTCGAGACCACGGAAACGAAAATTGTTTTCGATGCTGACCGAAAGATCGAAGAGATCGTTCCGGTAACCCGGAACGAAGCCCACAAGATTATCGAAGAGTGTATGTTGTGCGCGAACGTGGCCACTGCCAGGTTCCTCAAGAAGCACAAGTTGCCGGCACTTTACCGGGTGCATGATGGCCCGTCCGAAGAGCGCCTGAATGCCGTCAGGTTGTTTTTGGGAGAGCTGGGGTTGCAGTTGGGTGGTGGCGACAGCCCCACGTCGGCCGACTATCAGGCGTTGCTGTCTGAGATCGCCGATCGCTCCGATGCCAATGTTATCCAGACGGTCATGCTGCGCTCGCTCAGTCAGGCGGTGTATAGCCCGGAGGAGGGTGGTCACTTCGGTCTCGGGTTTGCCGGTTATGCGCATTTCACCTCACCGATCCGTCGCTATCCTGATCTGATCGCCCACCGGGCGGTCAAGTCCGTGATTCACGGCGAACAGGCATCGAAGGATGTTGTGACTCCGCCGAAGACCGACTCCAATCTGGCGGAATACCCTTACGACCTGCCGCGGATGGAGCGTTTGGGCGAGCATACATCCATGGCTGAGCGAAGGGCGGATGACGCAACCCGTGACGTCATGGCCTGGCTCAAGTGTGAATACCTGCGTGATCACGTCGGGGAAGACTACGACGGTGTGATTGCCGCGGTTGTTCCCTTTGGTTTCTTTGTTGAGCTGTCCGGTGTTTACATTGAGGGGCTGGTCCATGTCTCCACCCTGAGTGGGGACTACTTCCACCATGACGCCGCCAAGCACCGCCTGATTGGCGAGCACACAGCCATGAGCTTCCGGTTGGGGGATGAGGTTCGGGTCAAGGTCGTCCGGGTCGGCATGGAGGATCGCAAGATCGATCTGGAACTGATCAGTGAGCCTGTGCATCGTCAGGCTGACCGCGACGCGCTGGCAGTGCCTAAAAAAGCCGACGACCGGGGGAAAGGTAAGCGCGGAAGCAACAAAGGTAAGCCTGGAACACGGGAGAAGTCCGATCGTAAACGGAGCGCGCCGGCCGGCGCCAAGCGGCCCCGGAAAAAGCCCGACTCGGCCGCGCCGGCAAAGTCCGGCAAGCCGGCCAGCGATGCTAATGAGCCGCTTTCCGCCAGAGACGAACTGGTCGCCCAGGCTGCGAAACTTGCCCTTAAAAAGGACAAGAAGCCCGGTAAGGACGCCGGAGCCGGCAAGAACCGAAAATCCCGCAAGTAACAGGAAGCTGAATCAGTGTCCGGAGAATTTGTATTTGGCTGGCACGCGGTTGAGGCGGTTCTCAAGCGTGAGCCGGAAAGGTTGCAGCAGGTCTGGATTCAGACCGGTCGGCAGGATAAGCGGGTAAAGTCCATCACGGGTGCCCTTGATAACCTGGGTGTTCGCTGGAAGGTAGTTCATCGCAAGGAGCTCGACGAACGGGTTGCCGGGGTGCATCAAGGTATCGTGGCGGCGGTCAGCGAAAGCCGGGGGTGGAGTGAGGATGATTTGCTGGCGCAGCTCGCCAGCAGTGACAAGCCGCCATTCCTGCTGGTGCTTGATGGCGTGACCGATCCTCACAATCTCGGGGCCTGTATGCGCACAGCCGATGCTGTGGGTGTTCAGGCTGTTATCGTTCCGAAAGACAAGTCTGCCTCTTTGACCCCGGTAGCTCGCAAGGTGGCGTGTGGTGCGGCGGAAACGGTACCGTTTGTGCAGGTGACAAACCTTGCCCGCTTTCTTCGTACTCTACAGGACCAGGGAGTGTGGTTGATCGGAACGGCCGGTGAGGCCAGCGCAACGCTTTACCAGGCGGATTTCAAGGGGGGCGTTGCTCTCGTGATGGGGGCTGAAGGCAAGGGTATGCGTCGCCTGACCCGTGAACATTGCGATCAGCTCATCAACATTCCCATGCTGGGGCATGTCGACAGCCTCAATGTGTCTGTGGCTACGGGTGTTTGCCTATACGAGGCTCTACGTCAACGCCTTGGTTAACCCTTGCACAGAATGCCTCAGCCGCCTAGAATACGTCACCCCTTTTTGAAGGGATGGTTTTGTATTGCCTGAACAATGGCCGTGCAACACCTCGCTTTTGATCAAGCCTTTTCTTGCAAAGCCTTATTGATAAAGCAAAAAAGAAACCGGCAGTTTCGGCTGTCACCTCCTTGCTTTCACGTTTGGTGGTATGGGGCGTTCGCCCTGTCATCAAAAGAAAGCTGTATAAACCGTAGGGAGAACTCATGCGTCACTACGAAGTCGTATTTATGGTACACCCGGATCAGAGCGAGCAGGTGCCCGCGATGATCGAGCGTTATACCAGCGTCATCACTGAAGATGGCGGTCAGGTACATCGCCTGGAAGATTGGGGCCGTCGTCACCTGGCTTACCCGATTAACAAGATTCACAAGGCTCACTACGTGCTGATGAACATTGAATGTTCACAGGCCGCGATGGACGAGCTGACTCACAACTTCCGGTTCAATGATGCCATCATTCGTGACCTGATTTTGCGTCGCGATGAAGCTGTTACCGATCTGTCTCCGATGAAAGCCGCCGAGTCCCGTGAGGACCGTCGTTCTGGTGGAGATGACCGTCCGCGCCGTTCAGCTGAATCTGATGACCGTCCAAACGACCGTCAGAAAGCTGAAACTCAGGACGAAGAAGAGTAATTAACCGGAGTTGAGGAGTTAAGTTATGGCTCGTTTTTTCAGACGTCGTAAGTTCTGCCGCTTCACGGCAGAAGGTGTTAAAGAGATCGATTACAAGGATCTTGACACCTTGAAAGGCTACATCACTGAAACCGGCAAAATCGTGCCCAGCCGCATCACCGGCACCAAAGCACGTTATCAGCGTCAGCTGGCTACCGCTATCAAGCGCGCCCGCTACCTGGCACTGCTGCCGTACTCGGACAGCCACGATAACTAAGTAACAGATAAACAGGACTTGGGACCATGCGTGCACTTGCACAGTATGTAATGCGCGGTCCCCTTCAGGCCGGCGGAGTCGCAGCAGTAACAACTGCTGTACCTTTGCTGTTCTGGATTGGCGCAGCCGTTGTCGGCCTGGTTATTCTCAGGCTCGGCATCCGTCAGGGGCTCAATATTGGCCTCTGGGCATTACTTCCGGCAATTGGCTGGAGTTGGTACGGGCCTGACCCGACCGCTCTTGCCGTATTGCTTCAGGTAATGCTCATGGCGTCTGTGCTCAGAGTGACGCTGTCCTGGGAAAGGGCCCTTCTCGGAGGGAGCTTTCTGGCGATTGTCACGGGACTGATGTTGCCGGTGGCGTATCCCGGACTGCTGGACGATCTGGTCCAGGCCGGGGTCAGCTTTTACGAACAGTACAATGCCGACGTGGCCCGGAGCCTCGGGGAAGATCTCGAGCGGGTCATCAGGGAAACCATGAATGCCAGTATGGCGGGGACCTACCTGGCTACTGGTATTGGCATGACAATGCTGGCGAGGGCGTGGCAGTCGGGGCTCTATAACCCCGGCGGATTCCGCAAGGAATTTCACGCACTGAGGCTGTCACCCGCCATTGCGGTGGTGTGTGCGGTCACCATGGTGATCGGTCCGGTACTTGGGCTGAACTCCATGTTGCTGGCATGGGTGGCGGGTACACCGCTGCTCCTTGCGGGCCTGGCCCTGGTTCATGGCATTGTGGGTCGCAGAAAGCTGAACGGGCAGTGGCTGGTGCTGTTCTACATTGCACTGGTACTGTTGGGGCCAAGTCTGATGATTCTGTTAGTGTTTCTGGCTTTTGTGGATAGCTGGCTGGATATCCGGAGGCGAATTAAACCTGCCGGGCCGGCTGAATAAAGCACGAAGAGGTTAACGAGATGGAAGTTATTCTGCTCGAAAAAGTTGCAAACCTTGGCTCCCTGGGCGACAAGGTAAAAGTTAAGGCCGGTTACGGTCGTAATTTCCTGCTTCCTTACGGCAAGGCTGTACCTGCCACGGTTGCAAACCTGAAGGCGTTCGAAGAGCGCCGCGCAGAGCTGGAGAAGGCCGCTGCCGAGAAACTGGCTACTGCCCAGTCTCGTGCCGAGGCTCTGGAAGGCGCTTCTTTCACCATCAGCTCCAAAGCTGGTGAGGAAGGCAAGCTGTTCGGTTCTATCGGTGTTCGTGATATTGCTGATGCGATCACAGCTGGTGGCACTGAAGTCGAGAAGAGCGAAGTTCGTCTGCCTGAAGGTCCGCTACGCGTGACTGGCGAGTACGACATTGAACTGCAGCTGCACTCCGACGTGGAAGTGACAATCAAGCTGGCGGTTGTTGCAGAGTAATCTGTTGCGACGTTTTGCCGAGCCGGGGTTACCCGGCCAGGCTTGATTGAACGGGCCCGAGCCGGCGACGGTTTCGGGCCCGTTGCTTTCTGGTGTTCTTGTTACGCACCGAGCCTCTCCCAATCCTGAAGCGTTCCCCGTAAACTGTGTGGTCCGTGGTATCCAGCTGAAGACGTAGTTATGGCCAAGCCCAATCTGAAACCTGCGAGTTCCGACCTCGAAACCAGTCGCATCAAAGTGCCGCCCCATTCCGTGGAAGCGGAGCAGGCGGTGCTGGGTGGTCTTATGCTGGACAACCGCAGGTTCGATGAGATTTCCGAAGTCATTTCCGCAGTCGATTTTTATCGGCAGGACCACAGGCTGATTTTTGGTGCTGCTGAACGTCTTGCCAGCGAAAGTGAACCGCTGGACGTGGTCACATTGGCTGAATTCCTGGAGCGGGCAGGTGATATTGAGGATGCCGGTGGTTTGTCCTATCTGGCGGAGCTGGCGGAAAAAACTCCCGGTGCTGCGAATATCAAGGCATACGCAAACATCGTTCGTGAGCGTTCCATCTTGCGACAGCTGGTGGAAGTGTCTGGCAAGATTTCTGATTCAGCCTTTAATCCCCTTGGGCGCAACAGTAATGAGATTCTCGACGAAGCCGAGCGCAACGTCTTCCAGATTGCCGAATCCCGCGTAAAAGAAGGCTCCGGGCCCCAGGCCATCAATCCGATTCTGACCAAGACCCTGAGCCGTATCGAAGAGCTGTTTGAGTCCGGGGAGCAGACCACCGGTCTGACCACTGGTTTCAGGGATCTGGATGAGAGAACGTCCGGTATGCAGCCTTCCGATTTGATCATTGTGGCGGGTCGCCCTTCCATGGGTAAGACGACCTTTGCCATGAACATTGTCGAGAACGCCCTGATCAGTACCGGTACACCGGTACTGGTATTCAGTATGGAGATGCCCGCAGATGCGCTGGCCATGCGTATGTTGTCTTCTCTGGGTCGTATCGACCAGACCAAGGTCCGGGGTGGTAAGCTCGAGGAAGACGACTGGCCGCGCCTGACCTCTGCAGTCAGCCTGCTCAAGGATAAACCGCTGTATATCGATGACACGCCGGGTCTAAGCCCGACCGAGTTGCGTTCGCGGGCGCGCCGGATCGCCCGGGAAAACGGCGGCAAGATCGGTCTGATTATGGTCGATTATCTCCAGCTGATGCGGGTGCCCGGTAATACCGAGGGCCGGACTGCGGAAATTTCCGAGATCTCCCGGTCCCTGAAAGGCATTGCCAAGGAGCTGAGCTGCCCGGTGGTCGCTTTGTCGCAGTTGAACCGGAGCCTTGAGCAGCGACCCAACAAACGCCCGGTTAACTCGGACCTGCGAGAATCCGGCGCGATTGAGCAGGATGCTGACGTGATCATGTTCGTCTACCGGGACGAGGTCTATAACGAAGACACTCCGGACAAAGGCATCGCTGAAATTATTATCGGTAAGCAGCGTAATGGCCCTATCGGGACGATACGTCTGGCGTTCATTGGCAAATACACCAAGTTTGAAGATCTGGCGCATGGGGATTATGGCGACTATGGCGGGGACTACTGATGCCTCGCAGTACCGTTGCCCGTATTGATCTGGATGCCTTGCGCCATAACTACCGTCTGGCCTGCAATCGCGCAGGTTCTGCCCATGCCATGGCGGTGGTGAAAGCCGACGGTTATGGTCATGGCATTACCCAGGTCGCCCTTGCTCTGGCGGAGGAAGTGCCCAGATATGCGGTAGCTTGTCTGGAAGAGGCTCTGGCGATTCGGGAGGCCGGGTTACGGCAGCCAGTGGTGATGTTGCAAGGCGTGCATGCTGAAGAAGACCTCGATGTGTGCAGGCAGCACGGTTTTGAACCCGTTCTTCACGGGCATCACCAACTGGGCTGGCTTAATCCGACGGGTGGCCACCCGGATTTCTGGCTCAAGGTTAACAGCGGGATGAATCGGCTCGGATTCCTTCCGGATGAGCTGATCGATGTGATGGCCGCCCTGAAAGCCAAAGGGGCTCGCTCGGGTTTGCAGGGTTTTATGACCCACTTCGCCTGTGCGGATGATGTGGATAGCCCCATGACTGCCCGGCAGACACTGTGTTTCGAGCAGGCCACGGCACCCTGGCCGGAACTTCTGAGAAGTGTTGGCAATTCCGCTGCGCATTTCATTCCCGGGCAGCCCCTTTTCGACTGGAGTCGTCCGGGTGTCATGCTTTATGGCGGGTCGCCACTGTTGGACAAGACTGGTCCGCAGCTTGGACTGAAGCCGGTTATGTCACTGGAGGCGCCGCTTATCACGACGCGGACGGTGCACGCTGGTGAATCAGTAGGTTACGGTGCCAACTGGGTGGCGGATCGGGATACTCGTATGGGGATGGTGGCCATCGGCTATGGTGATGGTTATCCACGCCATGCTGGTACGAATACGCCGGCGGCCGTGAAGGGCCAGCGAATCCGTTTGATTGGCCGGGTCTCAATGGACATGCTGGCGGTGGATCTGAGTAATGCACCTGATGCAAAGGAAGGCGACCCGGTCGAACTCTGGGGCCGGGAAGTGGGCGTAGACGAAGTGGCAACCTGTGCAGGGACAATTTCCTACGAACTGCTGACCGGCATTACCGCCCGGGTGCCGAGGGAATACCGTTAGCAGCATGAACCAGAGCCTGGTCAGTTGGTTTCCGGCTCGTGGATGATTTCTTCAATGAAATCGAGGATGGCAGCCAGGCTGCGATCGTCCAGTTTCTTCAGGACCTTGTGAACGACCATCTTGCTGCCTTTGAGCATACTGCCGATGCCCACTCTGGCCATGCCCATCATCATGCTGCTGGCGTCCAGCCGGCGCAGGGGCTCAAGGAAAAAGAAGTCGAGGCCCTCATCGGTCATATCCACGATAAGGCTGAAGAGCTTTTCGACTGCCTCCTTGTCGGCTTTGCCGCGGTCGCGGAGCTCGCCCACTGTGTAGAGTGCGCGGGTACGCAGTTCGTCCGGAATCGGCGCTACTATATGGCTATGTTGTTTCAACATGTCGGTTCCTGTTGTTGTATGCTCTTGAAAGCGATAGTAAAGAGATAGGGGAGCTGGCAATTCAGGCTGACTCTTATTGTATGGACCGGGCGCTTAAAGCCATTGGCCTGACCGGTCCCGGAATTCCGTCACATCAGTGATATTGTGGAGGCATTGAATCCTCGTGCATGTGCTTGTAGTTCACGATTACGGACCGCTTGGGAAAATTCTGCTGGAGCGCCTGCGCGAGACGCCTCTGCAGGTCAGCCCCTTGTTGGTCAGCGATCCTGCCAGTGCCGATCTCAACGCCCTGGAAAACTGGATTCCCGACGATACCGATCTTATCGTCAACGCACTTTGGCTAGTGGATCCGGAAGTCGCCCAGAAAGACCCTGAGGGCGTTCACAAGGCGGCTTTTTCGCTGCCGGTGGCAATGGCAGAGTTTGCCCGTGACCGTGGGATGGCGCTACTTCAGCTCTCCTCCTGCTATGTTTTTGATGGACGCAAGCATAGTGGTTATATCACCTCTAACCCGGGGCAGCCATTCAATGAGCTGGGCAACTGGCAGTGGGAGTGTGAGCAGGCACTCAGGACGCTGCTGCCACGCCATATCATTCTTCGTACCGGCTGGAGTCTGGCTCGGTTTATCCGCAAGGTTAAGGCCAGCACCGCAGCGGATGAGACTCTGTCGTTGCCGGGCCGTTGCCGGGGCCAACCGGTTGCAGCCCGTGATCTGGCGCGTGTTATGACTGCGGTCATTCAGCAAATTGATTGTGGCGCCGAAGTCTGGGGCACCTATCAATACGCGGGTGCCGAGGAAATCAATTTGTACGAGCTGGGGCTGGCGATTGCCGGGCTGCCCGGTATTCCCGAAGGTATTCGTGTTGTTGATGAGGTGCCCGAGTGGGGCAATCTGGAGCCACTGAATACCACGCTCATTTGCACCAAGATCCGGAATACCTTTGGCATCAAGCAACTTCCCTGGCGGTCGGGGCTGGCAGACGAGCTGTCAATGATAAAGCAACGGAACGGAGAGGAAGGTCTGGCAAAGGTGCCAGCCGAATAGGCTATCGGCCGGCATTACACGGTACTTACTGGCCGCCCTGGCGGGAGAATTCCCGGCTCACCATCTGCAGGGCTTCCACATCGAGCAGCTCGACTTCGCGGCCCCGGGCCTTGATGACTCCCTGATTCTGGAAGCGGGTAAAGACCCGGCTCACGGTCTCGACGGCCAGGCCAAGGAAATTGGCAATGTCGTTTCGGGCCATCGGCAGGCTGAAATTGGTACCGGACATCCTGCGGCGCTGGAAGCGGCTTGATAGCGAAAGTAGCAAGGCTGCAATGCGCTCCTCCGCAGTGTTCTTGCTGAGTAGCATGGCCAGCTGATGGCTGTTCTGGATCTCCTGACTCATCAGGTGATACATATGGTGCTGGAGCTCCGGCAGTTTGCCAGTCAGTTCTTCCAGCTTTTCAATCGGGAACTCACACACGCTGGTCCGCTCAAGCGCTTTGGCTGTACAGGCGTAGTTCTCGCTGCTCATGCTATCCAGGCCAACAAGCTCTCCCGGCATGAAAAAGCCGGTTACCTGCTCTTCCCCGTTTTCTGTAATGATCGATGTTTTGATTGAGCCGCTGCGCACGGCAAAACAGGAACGAAAAGGCGTGCTCTGATCGAAAATGTGCTCTCCGCGATTGAATATCCGCCCCTGCTGGACGATGTCTTCCAGTCTTTCGAGGTCATTTTCTTCAACGGCGAGCGGCAGGCAAAGGTTGCTCAGGCTGCAGGTGTGGCATGAGGCCTTGAGTGGGGAGGACGCCTGACGAAGTCGGATTGCTTGGGCCATAGCTGATGAACCGTCCAAATTGATCCATGTCAAAGTCGTACCTTAATACGGATGAGGGTATTTGCCAACAGTCGTGGCCGAAAGATGGCGGGATATCCGTCAACCGCTGGCGGAGTTGGCCGTAAGGACACGCCAGCGGTCACACAGATTCAGAGTGTTTCGAATACCAGAGACGCGTTCGTGCCGCCGAAGCCGAAACTGTTGGACATGACCGTGTTCAGACTCGCTTCTTGCGCCTCAGGGCCGATCAGGGGCAGGTTGCTGATCTTGTCGTCCACCTCTTTCAGGTTGGCTGTGCCGGCAATAAAGTCGTTCTGAAGCATCAGCAGGGAATAGATCGCTTCATGCACGCCCGCTGCCCCCAGAGAATGTCCGGACAGGGATTTGGTGGAAGAAATGGCCGGAATGTCGGTGCCGAACGTGTTTCGGACCGCGCCCATTTCCGCAACGTCGCCTACCGGTGTGCTGGTGCCGTGTGCGTTGATGTACTGCACCTTGCCGCGGATAGTGGCCATTGCTTGATTCATGCATCGCTGGGCACCTTCGCCCGAGGGTGCGACCATGTCATAGCCGTCAGACGTGGCACCGTAGCCCGTCAGCTCTGCAATGATGTTCGCGCCACGCTTTCTGGCGTGTTCCAGCTCTTCGAGCACCACCATCCCGCCGCCGCCGGCAATAACGAAACCGTCGCGGCCGCTGTCAAACGGGCGGGAAGCCGTTTCCGGGGCATCGTTGTATTTGGTGGAGAGGGCGCCCATGGCATCAAACATCATGGTCAGGCTCCAATCCTCCTCTTCCCCGCCACCGGCAAAAACAATGTCCTGTTTGCCGGACTGGATTTGCTCCATGGCGTGGCCGATACAGTGGGCGCTGGTCGCGCAGGCCGAAGACATGGAGTAGTTCACTCCGCGGATCTTGTAAGCCGTTGCCAGGCACGCTGACACGGTACTGGTCATGATGCGAGGAACCATGTAAGGCCCGATGCGCTTGACGCCTTTCTCGCGCATGATGTCGGTAGCCTCAACCTGGCTGGAGCACGAGGCGCCTCCTGAGCCTGCAATCAGACCGGTGCGGTCGTTGGAAATCAGCTCTTCCGTCAGGCCGGCCTGGGCAATGGCCTGCTGCATGGACAGGTAGCTGTACATCGCTGAGGGACCCATGAACCGGCGGACCTTGCGGTCAATGACCGAGGTGTCCACGTCCGGCGAGCCGGAAACCTGGCTGCGAAACCCTTTTTCTTTATAGGTCTCGTTAAAACGGATGCCGGATTTGCCATTCTTCAGGCTATCCAGTACCTCTTCCAGAGAGTTTCCGAGGCAGGAAACAATGCCCATTCCAGTGACGACAACGCGTCTCATACATTCCTCCTTTCCGGCTCCGCCTGAATTGGCAGAGCCCGGCGATCAATAACGTTACTACACAGTCTATGCTCTTTGGGCGCCATGCGATATTTGACCTTGGTACGGGGAGGGAGTTCAGCGCTGCCAGAAAATGTAAGACCCCAATTCAGGGATTGCGTTTGCGACTCTTTTTGTTTGCTTTGGCTTCCTCCCGGGCGGTTTTCTCTGCTTCCGCTATGGCTGCTTCCCTTGTTTCCTGCTCCACCATCGCCGGTGTTTCCAGGGAAATACGGCCAAGGGTTCCCGCCCTGAATTCATTGAGGAGGACTTCCGAAACCTTGTGCAGATCCGGGATGCCTCCCCGGCCAAAGAAACGACGTTTGGCGGCAATGCCATCCATTAGCCCTAACCCGTCCTTTGGTAACTCGTCGAACCCGTAACGGGCCTTCACCAGCTCGGGGTAAGCGTGCAGCAGGTATTCGGCCTCGAACATCGCAATATCCTCAAAGTCCAGGACCGAACTGCGAATGGCGCCGGTGACTGCCAGGCGATAGCCACAGGCTTCCGGTGACAGTTTTGGCCAGAGAAAACCGGGGGTGTCATACAGCAGGATGTTGTTCGGCAGCTTGATGGCCTGCTGCGCCTTGGTAACCGCCGGCTCATTGCCGGTTTTTGCGGCCGGGCGCCCCGCCAGAGTGTTGATGATCGTGGATTTGCCTACGTTCGGAATGCCCAGAATCATGACGCGAAGGGCGCTTCTCTGGCGATCGTGGTCGGGGGTCATTTCCTCGGCCAGCTTCAGGATGCCCAACGCTTCACTGCGTTGGTTGTGAGTGAGTGTCATAGTTCGCACTCCTCGCTCCTTTTCCAGCCATGCCTGCCACTGCTCGGTTACTTTCGGGTCTGCCAGATCCCGCTTGTTGAGCACCCTGATCAGCGGTGTGTCGCCCCGCAGTGCCGGTACCAGCGGATTTTCGCTGCTGAAAGGGATACGCGCATCCAGAACCTCAATAATAAGGTCCATTTGCGGCATTACCTTTTTGATCTCCTTTCGGGCCTTATGCATGTGCCCCGGAAACCAGTTAATTGCCATTTCGTATACTCCGCCGGTCGTTGAACGGGGGCCATTATGAAGGGGAATGACCAAACTTTCACATTTGTTTAAATCCGCCTGTGTGGCGGGCTGTGCGTGGAGATCTTGAGAAGTATGTACAAAAAGGAGGGCCATCGGGGTGAAAAACGACGCCATGATGTTTTAGGGTGTACATCCTGAATCCTGAAACCAATGCACTTTGGTGGTTTTTCAGAACGTGCCACCTTGTTAACGGAGAAGTTTATGAAACTCGCAAAGCTCTTTGGTACTGCTCTTGTCGCAATCAGCCTGTCTGCACCGGCGCTGGCACAACAGGCCGCTGGTGGTCAGCCCGACCAGGTTGATCAGCTGGCACAGATGGTCGGTCTGTCCGACAACCAGCAAACCGAGATCCGGGGTATCATTGATGAGATGCAGGGCAAGATCGGTGAACTGCGTCAGGAAGCCCGAGCTCTTCAGCAGCAGATGCAGGCAGAGATAAAGCCGGATTTTGATGAAGACTCGATCCGTGAAAATGCCGAAGAACTGGGGGATCTGACCGGTGAAATTGCCGCTCTCTCGACCCTGATGCAGGCCAAAGTCGATAAGGTATTTACTCAGGAGCAGCGGGATACCCTGGACAAGCGCATGAAGCAGATGCAGCAACAGCGTCAGATGATGCAACAGCAGCAGATGCAACAGATGCAGCAACAGCAAAAGGGACAGTGATCTAACTCACTCCCTTTGCTGTCCTGGAAAAGGGTCACACCTTCGGGTGTGGCCCTTTTTTGTGTTTATTGCCTTCGGATTCTGGAGGTGAACCGGCACTAAAGGGCATTGCCGGGGCCAAAGGGCCGTATCAGAATGATCAGTCGGGGCAACAGGGTCAGTGCCCCTAACAGAGCCATGAACATGGCGAATCCGGTGAATAGCCCAAAGTAGATGGTCGGGATAAAGTTCGAAAGTACCAGTATCGAGAACCCGGAGATGATTGTCAGGGAGGTGAAGAACATGGCCTGGCCGATACTTTGGTGGCAACGGTGCATGGTGGCCAGGTAGTTGCCATCCTTTTCAAATTCGGTTTTGAAGCGATGGATATAGTGGATCGTATCATCAACCGCTATGCCGACCGTAATCGCCGCGACTGTAATTGTCATCATATCCAGAGGAATACCGAGCCAGCCCATTAGTCCGAGGACAGAGCCTGCTGCGATGAGGTTCGGTGCGATACCAATCAGGGCCAGTTTGATGGACCGGAACAGCAGCAGGAACATGGCCATGATTGAGAGGAAGACCATCCCGATGGTCTTGATCTGGGAATCGAACAGGCTCTGCAGCATGTTGTTGTACATCACCGTCATGCCCGCAAACAATACCTGGTCCTGATCGTAGCCCAGTTCTGTGGTCAGGTGCTTGCGAATACGGTCGAGCAGGGCCTGGCGTCGGAGTTCCGGCTGGGTTTCAAGGATGCGGATGCTGAAGCGGGCCTGGTCATATTCTTCTGATATGTAGGGAGTAAGCAAGATACCCTTTAAGTCATCAGGTACTGCTGCAGGTACGAACGCCAGCTCAAGAGCATCAAGGCGCTTGCCCTGATTGACCTTGGCGAGGATATCCAGCGTGGTGTTGATGGACAGTACCTTGCCGGTTTCCGGGAGGCTATCCAGGTAGCGATGCACTTTCTCCAACCGGTTCATTTTCTGGTAGGTGTACCAGGTATCCCGGTACTCCTCGGCATCACCGCAGTCTTCTACGAAGGGGTCGCAGCTACTGGCAAACGGGTCGCCTTCAGTGGCGCTGTTTTCAGGCGGCCGCTCATCGGTAATGACGACGTCCAACGGGGTGGTGCCGCCCAGCCGGTTGTCTATGGTGATCATCCCTTGATGGATTTCGGTGGAGGATTTGAAGTAGTCGATGAAACTGTTCTCTACCGTCAGCTTGTTCACACCAACCGCGCACAGCACGCCAATCACCGCCGAACCCACCAGCACGGTTTTACCGAATCGCTCAGTGAAACGCGCGAATGCGTCTGTAAACGGAACCCGGTCTGAGTCTGCCCGCTTGTCCAGCGGCGGAGGTAATAGAGCGAGCAGAGCCGGGAAGATGATGAAGGTGATCAGGAAAGCGGCCGTCAGACCAAGGGTCATCATCCAGCCGAAGTCGATCACCGGGCGGATACCGCTGAACGTAAGAGAGCCGAACGCAACGATGGTGGTGATGGCCATATAGAAGCAGGGTTTGATCATGGCCATAACCGTGCGGAGTAATATATCGCGGGAGCTGGCCTCTGGCTCATCAGACTGGAATTCGCGATAGCGGACGATCAGGTGAATCGTCAGCGACAATGTCATGATGAGGAGCAGTGAAATGAAGTTGGAGGAGATCACCGTCACCGGCCATTGAGCCCAGCCCAGGAAACCTACCATTAGCCACACGGTGAAGCTGCAGCATAACAACGGCACTAACACCCAACGCCACTGGCGGAAGATTATTGCAAGCGTCAGAAGCAGGAAGGCCAGTACGCCGAACCCAAACGTGGACAGGTCGTTCTCTATGAAGCGAATCATGTCCGCTACAATCATGGGAACACCGCCGAGATGGATCTCTGCCTGGTCCCGGTATTGGTCAAGAATGCTTCGCACCTGGCGAATGGTGGCATCGCGATCTTCACCGAGGGTTTCGGTGTAGCGGATGAACGATGCCTTCACCGCCTCCAGTTGTTGGAGTTCGGCTTCCGACGCGTTGCCTGCCTCGGCTTTGTCCCGCAGAGTGTTGCGTTCTCTCAGCAGCTCGAAGTAGCGGTCTGGTGTAGGCAGATTGACCTGAATAGCGGTCGTGCCCGCATCTTCACTGATCAGAAGGTTGGGATAGAGCGGGTTGGAGAGCAGCGCCTCACGGGCGGTTTCCGGGGAAACGTCATCGCCGTCCAGCGTCTTGATTTCGCTGTCCACGGTATCCAGGGTCAGCTCCGGGCTATGCAGCAGCGGCACGTTCAGGATGCTGTTGGTGGAACCGACGGCTTCAAGGCCCTGTAGCTCATCACGCAGGCTCCTCAATCGGGAGAGCCCCTGTTTCGAGAATAGTTCACATCCCGGTGAGTAGGTCACTACCAGGAAGTCGTCGGAGGTCGTAAAGCGACGGTTTACCTGTCGGTACTGTTCCAGGGAACGATCATTCTCCAGCACCAGGGATTCAGCGGAGGCATCTAGCCGAAACTGGCCGAATTTAACGGCGGCGAGCGCCAGTAGAAGGCCGAATACGGACAGAACAATGATCGGATGGGGAAGAATCAGGCGATCATACAGGGTGCGGAAACGATTCATGAGGTAAAAACTCTGCTACAAAAACGAGTGCAGAGTGTGCCACAAACCTCAGTGAACTGTGACCTTTGAGGAGGCCTCTTCCAGGGAGTCGATCAGGCGCTTCAGGCGTTGAGCCATGTCTGCGCTTTCGGCCAACTGGGTCACCATGCTCTGGGTCGTCTCCCGGATGCCCTGGACGTTGGCCAGGGCGTCGTCGGTGCCAGCGGTCTGATCGGCGGAGACGTTGGCGATCTCGCGATTCGTCTGGTCGATGCGGGTGACCACTTCATTAATGGCCTCAAGAGCCCGGCGTCCTTCCTCAGACTCCTCCACGCAGCGGGTCGCATCCTCGGAGCTACCGGTCATCTGCTGAACGGCGGTGTCCATGGCATTCAGCAGACGGTCAATGGTGTTCTGAATCTGGTCAGTGGAGTCCTGGACCCGCTGGGCGAGATTACGAACTTCATCAGCGACCACGGCAAAGCCTCGGCCCTGCTCACCGGCACGGGCTGCTTCGATCGCGGCGTTCAGTGCGAGCAGGTTGGTCTGTTCGGCAATGCCCTTGATCTCAGCCACTGCATGGCTGATTTCGTGGCTGTTTTCAGCGAGGGCTTCCACGCTGCGGGCTGAACTGCTTACAACGTCTGCCAGTTTGCGAATGCTGTCTGCGCTTTGGCCAACCCGTTCACCACCAGCTACGGCGGCGTCCCGGGCTTCGTGGGAGAGGGTTTTGGCGATACCGGCCTGTTCGGCAATGCCTGTAAAGCTCTGCAGCATGTTCTCGATCACTTCGACGGAGCGATCGGCTCCCGCCTGTTGGCGGCCCAGATCATCCCGACGAGCCTCTGCAGCCGAGGTCAGCTCATGGACTTCACTGTGCAACCGCTCAACAGCAATTTTCATGCTCCTGACCACGCCAACGGTACGATCCTGCATGGCATTGAATGCGCTGGCCATCTCACCGATCTCGTCGGTGGAATCTACGTCTGCGCGTTGGCTGAGATTGCCTGAGGCCTGAACCGAGACCATGGTGTCCTTCAGGCGGTTAACGTGCCTCTCGATGAAGGATATCAGAAGCTGGGAGCCAGCCATTTCCAGGGCCATCAGCACGGCAACCATCAAGGCAAATCCGGGGGCGGTGTCGGAAAATACCGTACTGAATGTATCGCCGGTCTTTTCCGAGAGAACCTGCATGGCATAGAGAACCAGCAGACAAAGTACTGCGAATACGACAATGTTCAGCAACCAGAATTTGTACTTCAGCCGGGCATTTCGCAACAGTGTCAGCATATAGGGTTCTCAGTCGATGGCCTTCACCGGGATCTGCATGGCGTTGGAGGTGGGTGGTACCTCCGGCACAGCGAGGCCCAGGTTGTTTTGATCAAATACCTTGTCCGCACGGTAACTCGATCGAACCATGGGGCCTGAAGGCACTTCCATGAAGCCTTTCTCCAGACCGATCTCGCGATAACGGTTGAACTCTTCCGGAGTAACGTAGCTTTCCACGGGCAGGTGATTCGGGGTGGGGCGCAGGTACTGGCCAAGGGTAAGGATATCTACGCCAATGGCGCGCAGGTCATCCATGGTTTCGAGAATTTCTTCCTCGGTTTCGCCGAGACCCAGCATCAGGCTGGTTTTGGTGAGCACGTCCGGACGGTGCTTTTTCGCATGCTCCAGCACGCTCAGGGTTTTTTCGTAACCGGCACGCGGGTCCCGTACCCGACTGGTGAGGCGTTTGACCGTTTCCACGTTCTGGGCAAACACATCCAGGCCGGAATCCACCACTTTTTCAACGTGAGGCATTACGGCATCAAAATCCGGAGTGAGGGCTTCAACGGCCACTTCCGGAGTGCGCTGCTTGATCGCGGATACGCAGGCGGCATAATGGGCCGCGCCGCCGTCATCCAGGTCGTCACGGTCTACAGAGGTCAATACGATGTAGCGCAGGCCCATTAACTCAACGGACTTGGCGGTATTTTCCGGTTCTTCGTGATCCAGCCAGCCTTTCGGGTTGCCGGTGTCCACCGCGCAGAACTTGCAGGCCCGGGTGCACACCGAGCCCATTACCATGATGGTGGCAGTGCCGGCGGTCCAGCATTCCCCGATATTGGGGCAATGGGATTCCTGACAGACGGTGCTCAGGCGATGTTCGCTGACATTCTTGCGTACCGCCTCGTATCGCTCGCCCCCGGGCATGCGCGCCCTCAGCCACTTTGGCTTGCGCTCTACCTTGCCGGCTTCCTTACCTCCGCTGGATGATCGCTTGATGCCATCCTTGATGGCTGAAAAACCATGCTCGTTGCGGAATTTGGATCCACTGGTAACACGGGGTTTTGCACTGTCGCTCATTTGAACAGGACTCTCGTTAAATCTCGGGGAACTGTAAAGAGTAAAGGGGCGGAAGGGTAGATACAAGGCGGGTAAGGGCAATCACGGGGATACCGGGCACGACTTTCGTCGCACCCGGTTGACACTCGTCAGGCCTTGGCTGCGTCCAGTGCCTGGGTGACATCGGCAATGATGTCATCCACGTGTTCAATGCCAATGGACAGGCGCACCAGGTCTTCACTCACACCCGCGCTCTTCAGCTCTTCCGGGCTCAGCTGGCGGTGGGTAGTTGTGGCCGGGTGGCACGCCAGGGACTTGGCGTCGCCAATGTTTACCAGGCGATAGATCAATTGCAGCGCATCAATGAATTTCGCGCCGGCGTCCCGGCCACCTTTGATGCCGAAACTGAGAATGCCGGAGGCCTTGCCGCCACAGATTTTGTCGCAGGTTGCCTTGTAAGGGCTGTTGGCCAGTGCCGCGTA